>JAACQG010000011.1:80674-96828 GCA_009995045.1 Alphaproteobacteria bacterium | reverse complement strand
CGCACGCACAACCAAAAGGACGCAAAACAAATGGCTGATGAGAGTGGCGGTGATGACACACCGATCGTCATCAAGAAAATTGTAAAAGGCGGCGGTCATCATGGCGGCGCGTGGAAAGTTGCCTATGCCGATTTCGTAACAGCGATGATGGCCTTCTTCCTCCTCATGTGGCTTCTCAACGTCACCGATGTTGAACAAAAAAACGCAATCTCCAATTACTTCTCCCCTTCTCACCCCACCGTATCCCAATCAGAAAGCGGTGCAGGCGGTGTTATGGGCGGCCTTAGCGTTGCCACCGAAGGGGCAATGGCCACCAACATCCAAGAGCTCACCAGACAAAAAGCCACCGGCAAAGGCGGCGCAGATGAAGAAAAATCTTCACAAAGCGTGTCCTTGAACGAAGACGCCGCAGAGCAGCTGCAGGCCGAGGAAGACGCAAAGCTTGAAGCCGTCAAAGCACAAATAGAATCAGCTATATCCCAAAACCCAGAATTATCGCAGCTCATGAACAACCTCATCGTTGACATGACCCCCGAAGGATTACGCATTCAAGTTGTCGATTCAAAAGGCAAACCAATGTTCCCCTCCGGCTCGGCGCGCATGTATCAAAAAACACGCGAGTTGATGATGCAGGTCGGCGAAGCCATCAAATCTGTCCCCAATGAAATCTCCATACGCGGACATACAGACAGCATCCCATACGGCTCATCCGCAAGCTATACAAACTGGGAATTATCAACCGACCGCGCCAACGCGAGCCGCCGCGTCCTGCAAGATTCAGGCATTCCTGCCAACCGCCTGAATAATGTCGTAGGAAAAGCCGATACAGAGCATCTCCTGCCCGATGACCCGACAAATGCCCGCAACCGCCGCATCAGCATCATGCTCTTAAAAGAACAAGTCACTGACCCAGAAGGTTTCAAAAAACGCGTAGAAGCATTGGCCAGCAAAAAGCGCGCACAGCAGCGTGAAACAAGCAATGGTGACGCTCCTAACCTCCCCACAAGCGACCCAACCGTTGACGGCAATGGCGCACCGCGCATTCCAAAACCGAAAAGTGGAAGCTTCAACCAAACCGAAGGTAACGTTCAATTTCCTTAAAAGATTATGTGATTTAAGCCGCTGCGCTTATCCGATTTAGAACCGCGCCAATTAATCAAATCGATTATTCTTAGGGAAACCATTCGGCGGTAAACGCCCTGCCGATGCGCGCTTGCCGACCCATGGTGAAATATCATCAACCTGCGTTGAGCCTGAACCGTATTTGAACTCCAATCCGCTCTCAAGGTTAAACGATCTCACATCGCTTACACCGCCGTCTTTATATTTCTGCAAGATAACGCCTTTACCGCGCCCCATTTCGGGCAGCTCATCAATCGCAAAGACAAGCATCTTGCGGTTTTGCCCAATGACAGCAACATGATCATCACCCTCAGCAATAACCTTACATAATTTAGCCTGAACACTACCGCTCACATTCAAAACCTGCTTACCGGATTTCGTCTGCGCCAATACATCATCGCTTTTCACGATAAACCCATGCCCAGACGTCGCCGCAACAAGAAGCTTTTGCCCCTCACGATGCAGGCGCATATGCGCGATGTCCGCATCATTAGGCAAATCAACCATAATCCGAAGCGGCTCACCAAAACCACGCCCTGGAGGCAATTTATCGCATCCAATCGTGTAAAAACGTCCATTGGTACCAAAAACAAGCAGCTTATCGGTCGTCTGCCCCTCAATGATAAACGCACCGCGATCACCGTCTTTATATTTAAGGTCGCTATGATTAACACCATGCCCCTTCATCGCCTTGATCCAACCTTTGTTGGAGCACACAATCGTGATTGGCTCTTTCTCGATCATCGCCTCATCAAGATCAATCGTAATCGGCGTGGGAACATCCCCAATCACCGTACGACGTTTGCCAAGCAAAGTGTCCGAACCGAATTGCGTTTTAAGCGCGGTAATCTGCTTTTTGATCCGCGTCCATTGGCGCGCCTCTGACTTGATGAGCTTCTCTAGCGCATCACGCTCTTCGGATAATTTGTCATGCTCACCCTTGATCTCCATCTCTTCAAGCTTATGCAAGCGACGCAAACGAAGGTTCAAAACAGCCTCAACCTGAACCTCGGATAAACCAAACTTCTTAATCAATTCCGCCTTTGGATCATCCTCAAAACGAATAATCCGAATAACTTCGTCAATATTCATGTAAACAGTCAGATAACCGGCCAAAACCTCCAAACGATGCAAAACCTTCTCAAGGCGGAATTTTGAACGACGCACCAAAACTTCTTGCTGATGGTTCATCCACGCCTGAAGCACTTCTTTGATATTCATCACACGCGGAACCGTGCCGTTATCAAGGACATTCATATTCAAACTGAAACGGTTTTCCAAATCGCAATTACGATAAAGCGCTTCCATCAACAATTCCGGCTCAACATTCTTGCTCTTTGGCACAAGAATAAGACGAATATCCTCCGCCGATTCATCGCGCACATCATCAAGCATCGGCAATTTCTTGCTCATCACAAGATCCGCAATCTTCTCAATCAATTTGGATTTTTGAACCTGATAAGGAATTTCCGTCACAACAATCTGATACATGCCGCGCCCAAGGTCTTCCTTCTCCCATTTCGCACGAACACGAAATGACCCGCGCCCCGTTTGATACGCATTGATGATATCCTGTGAATCCTCAACCAAAGTCCCACCCGTAGGGAAATCTGGCCCCTTCACAATGCCCGCAATCTCCGCAACGCTTAAGTCTTTCTCAAGCATACCAAGCATGGCATCACAAAGCTCTTCAACATTATGCGGCGGAATGGATGTGGCCATACCAACCGCAATCCCCGTCGCACCATTGGCAAGCAAGTTAGGAAACCCACCAGGAAGCACAACCGGCTCGCTCTCTGAGCCATCGTAATTGCTTCGAAAATCAACCGCATTTTCTTCAATCCCATCAAGAAGCAGCAGCGCAACCTCCGTCAAGCGCGCCTCTGTATATCGCATTGCCGCGGGGTTATCACCGTCAATATTCCCGAAATTCCCCTGCCCATCGACCAAAGGATATCTCTGCGCAAAATCCTGCGCCAAACGCACCATCGCGTCATACACGGCAGTATCGCCATGCGGGTGATATTTACCAATCACATCACCAACAACCCGCGCAGATTTCTTCGGCGGCGTGGTTGGATTAAGCTTAAGCTGATACATCGCATACATAAGACGACGATGCACCGGCTTCATCCCGTCCCGCACATCGGGCAATGACCGCGACATAATCGTCGAAAGCGCATAGCTCAAATACCGCTCGGATAATATATCCCCAAACGGTTGATCTATAATATTTTCATCTGGTGCTGTATTATCCGCTGACATGCTCACTCAACTCTGTAGTAATAGGTTTATCAATTGTTTTGGCAAAACGCTCCGCAAATAGCAAGCGTGCATCGGGAACACCCCGCGAATGATGGTTGAAAACCCAATGCTCTAAAAAATATCCGGTCATTTTCAAACCATCATAAACATCCTCAACCGCGCTCGCAACGCCCTGCGCACCGCTTAAAAACGATGGCAAAGGCAATAACTTGCCCTTATACGGCATGCCCGCCGCCTTGCTCACCGCTCGCCCTGTCTTTGGGGACACGTAAATAAGCGGCCCCTCGCCGCCCGCCGCACATGTGGTCAAATCAAGCGAGAAGCCAAGTTCTTTTAAAAACGCAATCTCCCACATCACATAGGCTTCGCCCCAAATATCGCTCTGCAACACATCAAACAACGCCGCCAGCCCATGATAAATCCCCGCATGCACCTCACGCTCAGGCAACGCATTTTCAACCAACGCACACGCCGATTGCAACGCGCCCAGCTTAAGCGGGTCTTGCATAAACACCGCCGCATAGCTTTTCGATAATTCCAATTGATACGTGCCAAGCCCATCTTCAACGCGGCTCGACCAATTCGCATCGACAATATTCGCCAGCTCAAGCGTGCCGCGCATCTTCGTGCCACGTGCCCCGCGAACATATCCCGCGCAACGCCCGTGCTCCTCGGTCATGAGAGAGACGATCCCGCCATTCTCTCCATGCGCCCGCACAGACAGCACAATTCCTTGATCTTGAAAGCTTTCCATGAGATAAAACTACCCTAAGACACCCCCCACGCGAAAGCATGAAACATGAACAATACACAAAAGCAAACACAGACAGTTGGCATTGCGGGACTGGGTGCAATCGGTTCTGCCGTTGCACGCGCGCTTCAAAATGGCATTGATGGCCTCGACTGGATCGCCGCATCCGACATCACCCCAAACCCAGAATTTGACATCCCATTGGTCAGCTTTGAAGAGCTTGCCGAGCAATGCGATATCGTCATAGAAGCCCTCCCGCCAAAAGTCGTACCCGAATTGGCAAAAATTACGTTGAATGCCCAAAAGACCCTTGTTTTGATCTCATCTTGCGCTTTGATCATTTATCCAGAAATTTTAGATATCCACAAAGATACTAACAGTCGCATCATCGTTCCATCTGGCGCATTAACCGGATTGGACGGCGTTAAAGCACTGAAAAAGCTTGGCATCAAAAAAAGCACAATCGCGTCAAACAAGAAACCATCCGGTTTCACTGGCGCCCCCTATGTGGATGAAATGGGGATAGATTTGACGCAGATTAAGACCAGAACCAAAATCTTCGAAGGCAACGCAATTGAAGCCGCAAAAGGCTTCCCCGCGAACGTAAATGTTGCCGCGACACTCTCCTTGGCGGGCATCGGACCGGAAGAAACAACCGTAGAAATTTGGGCCGATCCAGATGCTGTTGGTAACAGCCACGCCATGATCGTAACGGGTGAATTCAGCACCATAAAATGCACCGTCGAAAACATGCCCGATCCGGCAAATCCGAAAAGCTCAATGCTCGCCGCGCAAAGCATCATTGCCGCGCTCGAAGATTTAAACTCAGCATTGGTTATCCTATAAGTAAGAGAAAAATTGACACATGATACTCCCCGCAAAACCATTCTATATGATGCGCCACGGCCAAACCGAACATAACGCCGCCGAGTTAATGGCAGGAAGCACAGATTCCCCCCTTACCAATCTTGGCCGTGAGCAAGCTTTAGCGGCGCAAAAGATCATTCAGAAAATTGCCCCGCTTCCCGTAAAAATATTCCACAGCAACCTCTCTCGCGCCCGCGACACCGCGGCGATCATTAATGAGTTCCTAAATGTCGAAATGGTTGAAGACCCAGATTTAGCGGAAATTTGCGCCGGAGATATGGAAGGACGCCCATGGTCGGAATGCATGGATATTTTTGACGGATGGGTACAAACACCGGGCGGCGAACATCCCAATGATTTCTTCGCCCGTATTAAACGTGCCAAAACACGCGCCCTCAATGAAACGCAAGACGGGTCACCGCTAATCGTTTGTCACGGCGGCGTTATGCGCGCATTCGGCGCAATCCATGACGCAGATGCACCAGCATTGTTCCGCAATGCACATCTCTATGAGTTCAAACCGATCAACAGACAAGACAATGACAATGCATTTCCATGGGCTGTATATGATTATGAAATTTGCTCAGAAACGGAAATTCTAAAAAAGAATGTGTCTCAAATATATCAAAACGTGTAATTAATATATGAAAAATAAATAGCCTTCACTGGCCATTTATACGTACACCCCCTTCAGAATCCGCAATAGCAGAAAAAACACGAAATGCCTGTTTCGTCGCCTTCACATCATGCACGCGGACAATCTGCACGCCCTGTGACAATCCCCAAAGCGCCGACGACAATGACCCGCCGATCCGCTCATCTGGCGGTTCACCCTGCGACAACGCCGAAATAAAGCTCTTGCGCGACGTACCCAGCATGACAGGCACACCAAAATCATGAAATATGCTTATATTTCTGAGCAGTAACAGGTTGTGCTCAAGCGTTTTCCCAAAACCAATACCCGGGTCAATAATCAGATTTCCTGTATCAATACGGTGCGTGTTACAAAATTCAATTCTTGATTTTAAATATGCATACACATCATCTAAAACATTGTTATATTGAGGATTATCCTGCATATCCTGAGGCGTTCCCTGACTATGCATAACCATAACCATGCACCCCGCCTTTGATGCTACATTAACGCTTTCACTATCATAAGATAAACCACTGACATCATTAATAATAGTTGCCCCCGCTTTTAACGCCGCATCCATGGTGCGCGCATTACGTGTATCAATAGAAATATGCCTGACCCGCCCTTGCAACCCTTCAATCACAGGCACAACGCGGGAAATTTCTTCATCAATATCAACAACTTGCGCACCTGGCCGTGTCGACTCGCCGCCAACATCCAAAATGTCCGCACCCTCTTCTATCAATTGAAGGCCATGCGCTATTGCGTTGTCAGCATTATAAAATTGCCCGCCATCGCTAAAACTATCCGGCGTTACATTCACAACACCCATAATATGTGACCCAGCCATAAAATGATCCTTAGCTGAACCACTGCTATTGTTAACCATGCGCATCATCCTCAATTTTGTGTAAATCCTGCCCGTCGGGCAAACCATCAATCATATCCGCTATAAAGGCCTCAGAAACAGGATGTTGCCATCGCGGCGACACATCCCTTATCGGAAGCAAAACAAACGCTCTGTCGGCCATCCTCGGGTGCGGAATTTCCAACCCGGCCTCATCCATCACAACATCATGATAAGCAACAATGTCCAAATCCAATGTTCGCGCCGCATTACGGTCGCCATCATCACGCCGCCGACCAAAATCAACCTCAATCTCCTGTAACATCAAAAGCAAGGGTAACGGCGTCAAATCCGTTTCCACCGCAATAACAGCGTTATGATACCAAGGCTGGTCAGAGAGCGGCACAGGCGCGCTTTTATACACATGAGAACGCGCAACCACATGCACACCCTCATGCGCATCAATACGCACTATCGCAGCATGCAATGTCTTAAGCGGATCCCCATATTCACTCGGCAAATTTGCGCCCAAAGCAATCAGAATCAAAACAGCCTCCCTAAAAGATAAGAAGGCTGCACCATATGCGCCCAAGCGCAAGATTTAAAGAAAAATTATGACCAAGTCCGCACCGTGCCAGTATCAATATGCACAAAACCACTGCGCGCATAATACCCAACACCACCGGCTTTCAAGCCCTGCGCGATGTTGCGAACACGTTTTGTGCTAATATTTGGATTACGAATATCAAGCGCCTGCCCGTACATATGGAATGAATTCTTTGCAACACCACCGGACGCCTTACGAAGATTGTTATTGGTCTGTGGACTGCGATAGGCGGATAAAATCTGATAAGGTTCAGGCGTCTGCGAGCGTGATTGAACCATGCTCAACACATCCACAACGCGCGGATCCATGGGGAACACCTCGCCTGTTCGGAAATCACGCAAAACATAATTCAAACGCTCAAACGCCTCAGGAAGATAACGATTACCAACACGGTAAACACCGCTAAATGTCTCGCCGGTATGAGCCTGTTTAAAAGAAACGCGCCATGTGTCATGCCCTGTCTTTGCCTGTGCCTCATGTGCCCCAATGAATGGAACAGCTGCCGCAGCAACGCCCATAAGACCTGCCTTCAAAACACTACGACGATCAACAAAACCATCTTTATCAACGTTTAAAACATCACGCATATTAATCATATTCTTCATGCCCCACTTCGCATTTAATAATAGTAGATTCCTGTTTGAGATAAATTCAAGAACAGCTTGAACATGCCTAACAGATTTTAATTTTTGGTAAAGACTCAATAACTTTTTTATTAATAATTATTGTTGAGAGAAACCTCAGATAACGATCAGGAGTTCCCAACCATTTAAGTATTATCCACAGGAATGAATATTTCGTCAAGATTAGTTAGCATTTTAATTATCTCATCATCATACCCATAGAGATCATTGCTCAACACAACACCGTCACGATCATCCACCCATGCCGTATAATAAACAATGTAAACCGGGATCGTGTTTTGAACGTACAAATCCTTCAACGTCCCTTTTTCCAAGACTTCCTGCGTCTTTTCAGTGGTCCAGCCGCGCTTTTCACGTAAAATAAAATCAGCCATCTTGCGCGGGTTTTTCATCCGCACACATCCAGAGGAAACCGCCCGCCCCGCTTTATTAAAATAATGCGGCTCATTCGTATCATGCAGATAAATATTATAGCTATTTGGCATAAGCACACGATAATAACCAAGCGGATTATGCGCCCCAGGGATTTGCACCATGCGCAACGTCTTAAGCTCATCTTCGGTAACCGTCGTCCAATCAATCGCCGCAGGATCAAGCGTTAACGCATCCTCCCCACGCCCATAAACAAGCTCCATCCCCTTGCTCTCAAGATAATTCGCATCATCAACAAGTTTAGGAAGAATATCCTCCTTCTTAATCGTCGGCGGAACAGTCCATGTCGGATTAATGCGGATGCCCGTGATATCTGTAATAAAAATATTCGTTGGACGCTTCTTTCGGCCAACAATAACGGGCATATCAAACGCCACTTTGCCGTCTTCAACCGCCCACAACATCGCCGATGGCACATTCACAATCACAAATTTATCCGGCTTTGCCTCTGGCACCCACCGCAAACGTTCCAAATTCGCGATCACCTGATGAATTTTCTGACGACGCGTTTTGTTTAAAACCGACAAAGTCGCACTGCCAATAATGCCATCCGCGTCAAGTCCGTTATCTTTTTGAAACTGAATAACCCTCGCCGCCAATTGGTCATCATAAACATCAGAATTCCCACCAACACCAAGGCGAACACGCAAATCTCCAACCGCTTTATGCTCATCATAAGGGCGAATAGCACCGTTCACATCAATGGGTAAAACCGCCTCATAGGCTTCAGGCTTTTCACTGACAAGACGAACCAATTCTTTACGCAACCGATGATAAGTCGCCCCGCGTGGCGCGATAGATTCAACAACTGCACCAATATCGTAGCGCCCTAACAAACCAAGCAAATATTCCCCCGTAAGGGGTTGTTGCCAAAAGCGTTTATCGCTTTTTAAATTTTTAGGATCAACACGAATTCCCGTTAAATCTTGCCCGTATTCAATGTAAGCATCGCTCATCAACACATCAAACGCCGACAACGATGCCGCATCATCCTGCTGAAACAATTGTCCAGTGGTTTCAATCTGATAGCTATACGGGTTAAGCCCATGCGTCCACGACTCTTTTAACATCTCCAAAAGCGCCTGCGCATCATCATTTGGGCCATCGCGCCCAATCCAATACGGCTGAAAATTACGCGCAGTATAAAACGTCCGTAAAGCCTCAAGGTTTTGAATCTTATGCCCGAGCACAACCTCACTCTGCAACACATCAAAAATACCATCATTATTGACCACAATCTCTTCATTGACATAGCCTGCAGGTTCATCGACCTGACCATCATTGCCTGAGATAAGAGAAAAAACATCAATGTTAGGACGCTGCCCTTTTTCCGGGCAATATTGATCTGAATTACAGGCATCAGCACGTCCCTCTAATGCAAAAACACCAACAGAGAAAAACAAGGATAGGCAAATAAAACGAGAGAACTTCATATAAATTGACTTCGTGCTAGAGCAGCGCGAAAACAATCGCGCATAATGAAGGTCTAGCTTAACACAGTTAAGCCACACGACACCTTAATTTCCGCCTAAAACGTTAGATATCAACAAAAGTATGCGTCTCTTCCGACGCGCCAGGATGGGTCACTGCACCTTTTTGCGCCGACCCGACAAGCTGCGCATATTTGTACAACGCACCAGAGTTGTAATCTGTCTTACGTGGCTTCCACATCGCCCTACGCTTCGCCAATTCATCATCAGATAAATCAACGCTTAACGAACCAACATCCGCGTCAATGGAGATCACATCACCATCTTTAAGCAAACCAATCGGCCCACCAACGGCAGCCTCCGGCCCGACATGACCAATACAAAAACCGCGTGTCCCACCAGAAAAGCGACCATCAGTAATCAAGGCAACCTTCGCGCCCTGTCCATAAAGCGCCGCCGTTGTCGAGAGCATCTCCCGCATACCTGGCCCGCCTTTTGGACCTTCATGACGAATGACAATCACATCGCCATCCTCATACTTGCCCGCCTGAACCGCGTCAAACGCCGCTTGCTCACCGTCAAAAACACGCGCGGGGCCGGTAAATTGTAGCTCCTCAAGGCCGGCAATCTTAACAATCGCCCCCTCTGGCGCCAAATTCCCTTTCAAACCAACAACACCGCCTGTTGGACGGATTGGGTTTGAACAACGAAATACAACATCTTGATCCTCAGGAAATTCAACATTCGCGTAATTTTCTGCCAATGTCTTACCTGTGACCGTAATACAATCACCATGCATAAAGCCATTATCCAACAGCTCTTTAATCACAACACCAACACCGCCAACATCAAACAGATCCTTGGCAACATACTTCCCACCAGGGCGCAAATTCGCAATCAATGGTGTTTTCTTGAAAATTTCAGCCACTGCTTCAAGCGGGAAATCAATGCCCGCCTCATGCGCCATCGCCGGAAGATGAAGCCCAGCATTCGTAGAGCCACCCGTCGCCGCCACAATCGCCGCCGCGTTCTCTAATGATTTTAACGTCACGATATCACGCGGATATGGCCCACCGGCTTTAATCAAATTCATAACCGTCTCACCCGCCGCAACCGCGTATTCATCACGCGATTCATATGGCGCAGGCGCACCAGCAGAATGCGGAACAGCCAACCCAATCGCCTCGGAAACACAGGCCATGGTATTGGCCGTAAATTGTCCACCGCAAGCCCCCGCAGACGGACAAGCCACCTCTTCAAGCTCTTTCAAATCCGCATCCGAAAAATCACCACAAGCGTGCTTACCAACACCTTCGAACACATTCACAATGTCAACATCATCACCACGGAATTTCCCCGGCAAAATCGTCCCGCCATACATAAAGACAGACGGCACATTCAAGCGAAGCATCACCATCATCATCCCCGGCAAGGATTTATCACACCCCGCCAAGCCAACAAGCCCGTCATAACAATGCCCGCGCATCGTAAGCTCAACTGAATCCGCAATCACCTCACGTGAAGCCAAAGACGAGCGCATGCCCTCATGCCCCATCGCAATCCCATCCGTCACGGTAATCGTCGTAAATTCGCGCGGCGTGCCCTTATTGTTCTTAACACCAATCTTCACCGATTGTGCCTGACGCGACAGCGCGATGTTACATGGCGCCGCCTCATTCCAACATGTCGCAACACCAATAAAAGGCTGATGAATTTCTTCTTCCGTCATACCCATCGCATAATAATACGCACGATGCGGCGCGCTTTCCGGCCCCTCGGTCACATACCGTGAAACCAATTTTTCCTTATCCCAACCATTAGGGTGTGCGCGTTTTTCATCAAACATGAGTATATATCCTTCAAATTATGTCAGAGTTTTTAAGCATAGATAAAAGCGAATGAAAACAGGTAAAAACCTAATCGTCTGTTTTAGCCTTCTTCTCATTAACGACAACAACCTCTTTTGGATCGTCTTCCGCCAAAGTCATCTCGTTATATCTACGGCGTATTTGAACACCGTTAGCAATAAATGGAATAACGATGTAACGATTCCCTGTTCCCATCACAACCAAATTGGCATAGCCAAGAATATACCCTGGCAACATACGTTCCAATTCAACGCTTTCAATCTTACTAAAGCGAATATCAACAACGTCAACTTGTAATATGCCATAGCGAACAAAAACCCGACGATCAGTCAGCACAAACAATAAAATCTCTCTCATGATTGTCGCATGAACAAACATCAAAATCGAAACAACGGCCAATAAAATACCAATCTCAATAACAACAAAAAGCGCAACCAGGATTGATACAATCAAAACCGCAATAGCCTTCCAATATATCCCGCCGCTAATAACGCCTTGCTCAATGACTGTCTCGCCATCAACAAGCATACTGTTAACATCGACACTAAACCGGCTAGATGCCTTAGCTTTGGCGCCCGAGCTTCGTCTTTTTCTCGAAGCGCTTTGCGCCTTCTTCTGCGCGCCATCATTTTTTTGTGTATCTGACATCTTATCCCCCTATACAGAACGAGCCTTCTCAATGGCTTGTCTAAACGCTATCGGGTTTTCAATCGGCGGCAAAATAACCTCACCAATCCCCATACCGCGCACAGCAAGCCGCCCATAATTAAAAATACGCCCCAAGACTGTCTGCAAAACATTCACCCCTTCAATACGGTCAATGCTCATCTCACCAACATTACGCGCAACCACGCCCGTCTTATATATAAGGCGCGTATCCGTAATCGCTATTTCCGTCGTTGCTTTATGCACCATCTTAATCGCAAAAGCATAAACGCCCATAACAAACATCAAAAACGCGCCCCCCTTAACGTATACAGGCAGCGCAGGGATCGCAACATTGATTGGAACATCATCAGGAAAATGCCCGAGGAATTTTTGCGCATAAATGCCGCCTATAACAACAAACACGCTAATAATCATACCAAACACAATCGACATAAATGCATTCACTGTATACATCCAATGAAAATGCCCGACATAAATAAGCTCTTCATCAGGGCCAAGTGATTGTTGAACATATAACATAAAGGTAAGTATCCAGAAAAATTAAACGAATATTAGCTTAGCGTGACTTAAAGCAACGCGCAATACAGCTTTTCTTTTAGTACAATCAATGAACCATGAATTATTAATTTAAAGCCCCTTAATCCCCAAAAGAAATACCGAGCGCCTTCGCCGTGTGCACAAGATCGCTTTTCGGATCAACAATGCGGCACCGCTTAATCGCATCTTTAATCGGCACGGAAACCGCCGAACGGTTTTGCCATGCGACCATGTGACCGAATTTTCCCTCATCAATCAAATCCACCGCCTTCACACCAAGCGCTAAAGCCAATAAGCGATCATTCCAATTTGGCGCCCCGCCGCGCTGCACATGCCCAAGAACAGTCACCCGCGTTTCAAAGCCCGTAGCTTCCGCCACTTTCGGGCCAAGATATTCGCCAATGCCGCCATATCGCGTTTCACCGCCATGATAAACAACCTGATGCTTATCACCGCTTGGCGTTCTGACGGCTTCGGAAACAACCATCAACGCAAAATTACGCCCCGCCGCCTTTACGGCCTTAATCTTCTCCGCCACCTTATCAATCGAATACGCGATTTCAGGAATCAAAATCACATCCGCGCCACCGGCAATCCCCGCATTCAATGCGATATGCCCCGCATCACGCCCCATAACTTCCAGAATCATCACACGGTCATGCGACGCCGCCGTTGGCTGCAAGCGATCAAGCGCCTCTGTCGCAACCGCAACCGCTGTATCAAACCCGACCGACACATCTGTCATATCCAAATCATTATCAATCGTCTTTGGCACACCAACAAAATTCAATCCGCCCTGCTCCGCAATACGGCTATGAATATCAAAACTGCCATCTCCGCCAATACCGATCAACGCCTCAATGCCAAGCTCGCCAAGCGCATCGATTATTTCCTGCGACCTGTCTTTAATGCTCCCATCTTCCATAGGATATTCAAATGGGTTCTTCGAATTCGTCGTCCCCAAAATCGTACCGCCGCGGCGCATGATGAATCCGTCAAAATCATCTGGCTTTAATTCCCGCACCTTATATGGGCTTTCCAACAAACCCGACGTCCCATTCTCAATGCCCGTCACCTTCCAACCAAGGCCGTGCGCATGATGAACAACCGCCCGCATCACCGCATTCAATCCGGCGCAATCGCCACCACTCGTAAATATCGCAATATGTTTTGTCATGATGATTCCTGATTATCCTTAAATTGTGTAGGTTGAAAAACGTGCGCGGGAGAGCACAAACGTGCAAAGATCTATTTTTATTATTACCAAACAACCGATTATGTGTTAATCTTTATTTTTAAGGTATAACAAAATTGCGCGATTTTACACCCATGATTGACGACGAAGACCTAGAAGCCAAGCTCACAGAATATCGGATCGAGCATAAAGCGCTCGACGAGATGATTGAACGCGCATTGCACAGCGATCAGCCAATCAATTTACTCCATATGCAACAGCTCAAAAAGAAAAAGCTGTGGCTGAAAGATATGATCCAAAAAATGGAAAGCGATCTCATCCCTGATGATATTGCTTAATCTTCTTGGTTGTTTTATAAATCACGCATGACACATTCAGACGAAAATCCAAAAATCGGCATTATCATGGGCTCCCAATCAGATTGGGACACAATGAAAGAAGCGCATGACATTTTGCATACGCTCAACATACCCCATGAATGCAAGATCGTATCCGCACACAGAACCCCTGACCGCTTGATTGAATACGCCAAAACAGCAAAATCACGCGGCCTAAAGGTCATTATCGGCGGCGCAGGCGGCGCAGCGCATCTGCCCGGAATGACGGCAAGCATGACCCCGCTTCCCGTCCTCGGCGTTCCCGTCGAGAGCAAAGCCCTCAGCGGCATGGACAGCCTTCTCTCAATTGCACAAATGCCCGGAGGCATCCCCGTCGGCACATTGGCAATCGGCAAAGCAGGCGCAAAGAATGCAGCCCTTCTCGCCGCCGCCATCCTCGCCACAACAGATGATACAATCGCGGCGGCATTGGATGAGTTTAGAGAAAAACAAACAAACAGCGTTGCCGACACCCCAGAATAATGAAACACGTCATTGCGAGGAGCAAAGCGACGCGGCAATCCAACTCCAGCACTTGACACAAGCACCATGGATTGCTTCGCTATGCTCGCAATGACGAAAGAAGAACGATGATGAAAACGAAAACTCTTGGAATTCTCGGCGGTGGGCAACTGGGACGAATGAGCGCATTAGCCGCCGCACGCCTTGGAATCTCTTGCGTTATCTTCACACCGGAAGAAAACAGCCCCGCCTCTCAGGTCGCGCAAAAAACAATCGTTGCTGATTATACGGACGAGCGTGCCTTACGCGAATTTTCCGAAACAGTTGATGTGATTTCTTATGAGTTTGAAAATATACCAGTAGAAACAATAACTTTCCTACAAAACCTTAAACCAGTTTATCCAGATGAAAAGCTCTTAAACGTCGCTCAGGACAGAATTGTCGAAAAAACCTACCTCAACAACTCTCAAATCCCTACTACACGCTGGGCGGCAATAAAAACCACAGAAGATATCGAAAAAGCCTTTAAAGATTGGAATTCATCCGAAGCAATAATAAAAACGACACGTTTCGGATATGATGGCAAAGGACAAGCCCGCATATCAAGGGATACAGATTTAGAAACGGTCTGGTCACAATTTAAAAACCAAGCGTTAATCATGGAAGAAATCGTCGATTTTGACTGCGAAATCTCTGTCATCATTGCGCGTGATATAAACGGCAATTCCGAAATTTACGGCCCCATGGTCAACGATCACAAAAACCACATCCTTGATCGCACAACCATGCCCTGCCCGCTTGATAAAAGCATTCAAGACAAAGCCAAAGACGCCATCCTCAAACTAGCTGATGACCTAAATCTGATCGGCGTGATGACATTAGAACTTTTCGTGACCAAAGAGGGCGAGATTCTAGCCAATGAAATCGCACCACGCACCCACAATTCCGGCCACTGGACCATTGACGCATGCGCGGTGAGCCAATTTGAAAACCATGTTCGCACCGTCTGCGGCCTCCCCGCCGCCCCCGCTGGACGTCATAGCGATTGTGAAATGATCAACCTGATCGGTGATGACGCCAAAGACGAAAACATCCAGCACTATTTAAACAAAGAAAACACTTGCCTTCACCTCTACGGTAAGCAAGATATTCGCGATGGTCGAAAAATGGGCCACGTGACTATTCTGAAGTCACACACCTAAAGTCATAATTTTGAAGTTAAAACACGAAGGATTAACAATGTCTCAAACACGCATCGAAACAGATTCAATCGGCGAAGTCGAAGTTCCCGCAGACGCTTATTACGGCGCGCAAACACAACGCAGCCTGCTCAATTTCGACATCGGCACAGAAAAAATGCCAACACCGCTTGTCCGCGCCCTCGGCATCCAAAAGAAAGCCGCCGCAATGACCAACATGGCGCAAGGCTCAATGGATGATAAAA
>JAACQG010000011.1:0-80595 GCA_009995045.1 Alphaproteobacteria bacterium | reverse complement strand
AACCGGTTCTGGCACACAATCCAACATGAACGCAAACGAAGTCATCGCAGGCCGCGCTAACGAAGCACTCACGGGCACACGCGGCGGCAAAGACCCAATCCACCCCAATGACCATTGCAACATGGGGCAAAGCTCGAATGATACATTCCCGACCGTAATGCACATCGCCGCAGTCGAAGAAATCCACCATCGTTTGCTGCCCGCATTAGAAACTCTCCATAAGGCATTAGACGCAAAAGCACAGAAATTCGCCAAAATCGTAAAAAATGGTCGCACACACTTACAGGATGCAACACCATTAACACTCGGCCAAGAATTCTCAGGCTACGCCAAGCAAATCGAATATGGTATCGCCCGCGTAAAAGACACCCTTCCGCGCCTCTACCAACTCGCCCAAGGCGGCACAGCCGTCGGCACAGGGATCAACTCGAAGGTGGGCTTTGACGTAGAATTTGCGAAACAAGTCGCAGAAATTACAAAGCTGTCCTTCGTCACCGCCGAAAACAAATTCGAGGCCCTCGCCGCACATGACGCAATTGTCGAAAGCTCAGGCGCGCTCAACACACTCGCGGTGAGCCTGATGAAAATCGCCAATGACATCCGCCTGCTCGGCTCTGGCCCACGCTCTGGCATCGGTGAAATCATCCTCCCCGCCAATGAGCCAGGCTCATCCATCATGCCGGGCAAGGTCAATCCAACACAATGCGAAGCCCTCACAATGGTCTGCGCACAAATCATGGGTAACCACACAACCGTGTCCGTCGCTGGATCAAATGGCCATTTCGAACTCAACGTGTTTAAACCCGTCATGATCTATAACCTCCTCCAATCGATCCGCCTCATCGCCGACAGTGCGAAAAGCTTTACGGATAATTGTGTGGTGGGTATAGAAGCCGATGAAAAGCGCATCACCGCGATGATGGAAAACTCTCTCATGCTGGTCACCGCGCTAAACCCGCATATCGGCTACGATAACGCGGCAAAGATCGCGAAAAAAGCTTATGCCGACGGCTCAACATTAAAAGAAGCCGCCATTGAACTTGACCTGCTAACCGCAGAACAATTTGATGAATGGGTTGATCCACTCACCATGATTAAGCCACGCGATTGATAAAAGCTTTGATCAAATGATTAAAAAGCGATCCGTCAATATTTTAGGGCACCAAACCAGCATCTCGATGGAAGAAGAGTTCTGGAGCGCCCTAAAAATGATTGCGGACAAACAAGACATCTCAATCAATAAACTCATCGCAAATATAGACGACGCCCGAGAGGGGTATAACCTCTCGAGCGCCGTGCGCGTCTATATTTTAAGAAAACTCCAAGAGCAAACAGCTCTTTAGTCCGGCTATAATAATGAGCCGCCAGAATGAAACGATGGACGTCTCTTACTGAAACAAGCCTTTAATCACGCCTTCAATCGCCTCTTGCGCTTCCTGCTCTGGTGTTTTTTGAGCAGGGGCTTGTTGTTCTTGTTGAACCGGCTGCTCTACCGGTGCAGCCTCACCCGTTGTATTATCGTTAACTGGCGCGGGAGCGGCTTTCTTTTTGCTCGGCGGCAAGATACCAAATTTCTGCAAAGCATCACTCACATCGCTGCCAACCTTATCACCAATAAGCTCATTCAACTTCTCACCAAGCTTTTCGTTGAGATAAGTATCGAATATCCCCTTACCAAAGGTATTACCAGGATTATCAAGCGGCCCTTTAATCACAACATCAAACGGATCAACCTCTTTGGCTTTCTTAAGCGTAATCGTGTGCTTGGTATCAATATACCACCGTGGCAAATCTGCATTCCCCGTCGACACGATTTCCGCCGCAGGGCCATCAAGCGCCATGGAATTAATGCTGACAACACCATTCGCAATGCCATAATCACCCTTCACCGTATCAAACGCAGTCTCCCCGCCTGAAGATGAAGCATTCACAAGCTGTTGAACACGCGGCAATGGTTTATTGCTCTCAAGCAACGCCGAAGCAAGGCCAGCCAAATCAAACCCTTTCAAAACAACATTCGTTCCGTCAAGCTTAGCCGATCCATTCAAACTGCTCACCAATGCCTTTTGTGATACACCATTCCCCGCCACACTCATGGAGAGAGAAACGCGCCCATCCCCCTGAAGCTTACGAGATCCGGATAATGTCTCGGCCAGTTTGCCGATATTCACATTATCAATATTCGCATCCGTAGACATGCTCATCGGCGCGGTTGGTGACGCAGATGAAATCTTGCTCTGCAATGCAACCTGACCATCAAACAAGCCACCTTTAAGGTCTTTAATATCCAATGCACCATTTTGCATCATAATCTTAAGCGACGGTTTCGTAACATCCCATGTTTCATATATAAGGCGATCCGCCGCGATAGAAAAATCCGCATTCGCCGCATGCAACCAGCCAGAGTTCATCGGCGCATTTGACCACTTACCACCCGATGAATTTCCTGAACCGCCGCCGCTCTTGGCTGCTCCCTTATTGCTCTTAAGCTCAAGAGTGCCAAATGTTAGATCACCAGACGCATCCGGCTTTCCCGCACCGCCATCATAACGCAATGACCCCGCCATTGTTGTACCAAGCATTTTTGCGTTAATACCGCTAAGCGTAATGACTTTGCCATCCATCTTTACAACCGCGCTCGCATCAATGGGTTTAGACATCGCCGCAAAGTCAGGTGCAGACGCACCGAAACTCTCAAGGAATTTTGCCAAATTAGGATGCGCCACACGCACCTTTAAATTATCAACACCAGACGCGGCCATAAGCTCGTCCAATTTACCGCTAACCGTGAAATCCGCGCCGAATGCTTTCACCGTCGCATCAGTCGAAAGATTATCCATCGTCCCCTTTAGGTCAGCGCCAATTGTAACACCGCCCAAATTCTGCGGCCAGCTCTCGGTCTTTACATTTAAACTCTGCGCAAATGCATATGGATCGTCAACAGACGACGTAACCGAAAAATCAATCTCCGGCTTTGCCGCGCCCTGCTTGACATTACCACTCATTAACACCTTAAGATCATCAAGGTTCACGACACTGTCTTTGAGCGCAAAACGCCCCGGTTTTGCATCCCCTTTAATATAAAATTTCCCAATACGGGCACTGCTCGCAACAGGGATATTAGACTGACCCGTCAATGCCTTCACAAGATCACCAGTATTTTGAGTATTGGCCTGCACCGTAAATGAAAGCGTTGGATCAGAATAAACCTGCGCCCCATTTTTGGATGTTGAGCGTGACGCAAAGTTTAAATCCCCCTCAACTGACGCAGGGCCAGTGCCGGGAATATCCGCTGCACGCAAAGAAAACTGAAACGCTTTATCTTTCTTTGTTGCTTTCACACTCGTATTTTTAAGCAAAATTTGATTAAACAAAATTCCGCCCGTCTTCAGCGCAATATCCGCCTCAAAATCTTGCGGCAACGTAATGCTTTTGGGCATGATCTCCGTTAACATCAATAACGGATCATCTGACTTTTTCGCACCATTGGATTTCGGCAAAAACTTCGCCAAATCAATCACATCGCTGCCCTCATACGCGGCCTGAATGGACAATGGTTTAAGATCAAGCAACCCCTGCCCCTTAAATGAAGACGGACCAATTTTTACAACAGAATCTTTAATCGCCGCTGAATTTTGATTGGCTGATAACATCCCTGTGATCATAACATCTTCGGAAATCGGCAACGCCGCCGCCGCCATTTTAATCTCTGTCTTACCCTGCACATCATATGGAGCAACGATTCCCGCAACACCATTGAATGAAACATCATATGAACCATACTGAACCTGCGCCTTAAGCGGCAATGATCCTGCATCCTTGTTCATGGCCTCTGTATCAATATCGAGCTTAATCTCCTGCCCACCTAGCTTAAGTGAGCCTTTAGCCTCAAATGGCCCATTCAAACTTGACGCAGCAAGGTCAATATTGGCATCTGTAATTTGTGTATCCTTGCCTGAGCGTGCATCAAAAAACCGCAATGCACCGTTAGAGATGCTCACATTATCAAACGCAATATTCTGCCCGGCTCCGCTTTTTGGCTTCTCCGCAGCACCATCCTTAGGTGCAAGCAAAGCCTCAACCTCAGGAGACAACCAATTGCCTTTGCCCTCACGATTAACACGCAAATCAAAGACAGGCTTATCCAAACTGATATCTGTGACCTGAACCTGCTTCTTAAACAACGGTGCAATCGCAACCCCAACCGACAATTCATCAAATGTCGCAATCGGATCATTAGAAACAGATGGATTAACAACACGAACCCCGCTCAATTTCACATGCGGCGCAGGCAAAAACCCAACCTGAAATTCACCATTAATAGCGACATCATATCCTGTGCGCGCTTTAACCTGCGAAAGCCCTTGGTCTTTATATTTTTCAAAATCAATGAAGTTGGGCGCAAGCAAAAGCCCGACAACCAATAAAACCAAAATTGTAATGAATCCGAATACAAAGCGCATAATCAAGAGAACCTTTCATAGTATCGTGCAGTGATGTAAATGCTTATACGACAGGAAAGGTTCCCTACACAAGGAAACTAATGGTTATTCGTCTTTGTCAGAAAGTTGAAATTCGCGGATTGTATCAAGCAAATCATCTAATTTCGGTAAAACCGCGTTTTGAAAACTGCGCTGCTTGCTACGCGGCATGGATGTAAGGACATTTTGATATATAATGCGGCTCGTATCAATCAGATCATCAACATCCGATAGCTTTGTAACAAGCGCATTATTAACGCTCAATATTCGCTTGGTCAGCATGCCGACAATCGCGCTAACCATCGGGTCACTGTTTTTCAGCTTTTGTTTTAATGTCTGACGCGTAATCACAATAAGATTACAATCCTGATCCGCCATGACAGATGCGCTTCTCGGCTCATCAAAGATCAATGATAACTCACCAAAAATCTCACCCACACTAAATTTAGCAAGATCAATTTTATTGCCGTCATTATAAGTAAAAACAGAAACAGAGCCAGATTGTATCAAATACGCGCAATTACCCTCATCGCCCTCTTTGACGACTAACTTCCCTTTGGGAACGAAACAACGCTCCAGTACAATTGACTCTTTGGCCATAGATAAAATTCCACTTCAATAAAGCTTCGCTATATCCATTATGCCATATATTGACCACCATTTGCATCAAGAGTTGCACCAGTAATAAACGATGCTTTATCCGACGCCAAAAACCCGACAAGCGAGGCAATCTCTTCCGGCTTGCCCATACGCCCTGCAGGGATCAACTTCACAATGCTTTCAAGAATTTCTGGTTTAATATTGGATGTCATATCGGTTTCAATATAACCGGGACAAATTGCATTGACCGTAATCCCCTTTGTCGCCGTCTCAAGCGCGAGCGCTTTTGTAAAACCAAGAATACCCGCTTTGGCCGCCGCATAATTGGTCTGGCCAAACTGCCCCTTCTCACCATTGATGGAGCTAATGTTAATAATGCGCCCAAATCCACGCTCACGCATCCCGCCAACAACGGCGCGGCTCATGCTAAAACATGATGTTAAATTCGTCGCGATAACCGCATGCCATGCATCTTCTTCCATTTTATGCAGCACACCATCGCGCGTGATACCCGCATTGTTCACAAGCACATTCACCGGCCCAAGCGCCTCTTCAATCTTCGTAACGCCATCCTGACACGATGTGAAATCGGAGACATCAATCTGAATAGCATACCCGCCAAGGTCACGAAATTTTTGCGCCGACTCTTCATCGCTGCGATAAGCCGCCGCAACCTTATAACCATCGGCAATAAGCCCTTGTGAAATGGCCAAACCAATTCCGCGCGTACCGCCCGTTACAATCGCTACTTTAGACATATTTAATTCTCCGTTTTCCTAAATCTCTTAAATCGTTTTAATCAAATCAAGATCCGCGCCGCGCTCAACGCACATCGCAATCCCCATTCCACCGCCAATACAGAGCGTGGCTAATCCTTTACCCGCATCACGGCGCACCATTTCGTGCAACAACGTCACAAGAACACGCGCACCAGATGCACCAATCGGATGACCAAGCGCAATCGCCCCGCCATTCACATTAGTCTTCTCTGCATCAAACCCAACTTCCTGCATCACGCTACATGCCTGCGCAGCAAATGCCTCGTTAGATTCAACCAAATCCAGATCATCAACCGACCACCCCGCTTTTGCTAAAACTTTTTGAGACGCTGGAATTGGCCCCGTCCCCATAATAGAAGGATCAACACCAGCAACTGCATGCGCCTTAATCGATGCAAACACTTTAAGACCACGCTTGGATGCCTCCGATGCGCGCATCAAAACAACGCCCGCCGCACCATCATTAATGCCCGACGCATTCGCCGCCGTCACTGTGCCATCTTTTTTAAACGCAGGACGCAACTTACCAAGCCCCTCTGCCGTCACACCGCTGCGTGGAAATTCATCCGCATCAACCATAATTTCATCTTTGCGGGTTTTAATAACAACAGGCACAATTTCCGCCTTAAACTTACCCGCACCAATCGCGGCTTCCGCACGCTGTTGTGAGGTCGCTGCAAATTCGTCCTGACGCTCACGAGAGATATCGAATTTCTCCGCAACATTCTCCGCCGTGATTCCCATATGATAATCATTGAACGCATCCCAAAGGCCATCCTTAATCATGGTATCGGTCAACTCAACATTGCCAAACTTAACCCCCTCACGCATGAATGTCGCATGCGCAGAACGGCTCATACTTTCTTGCCCGCCCGCAATAACAATATTTGCATCACCATTCAAAATCGCCTGCACACCAAGTGCAATTGTCTTCAAACCTGATCCGCAAACCTGGTTAATTGTATACGCTGATTTTTCCTGTGGAATGCCCGCCGCGATCGCTGCTTGTCTAGCTGGGTTTTGTCCGGCCCCTGCGGTTAAAACCTGCCCTAAAATAACCTCGTCAACATCGCCTGCATCGACACCCGATTGCTCCAACAATGCATGAATAACTTTCGCACCCAATTCATGTCCTTGCAACGTGCTTAACGCGCCACCAAGATTTCCAATCGCTGTGCGTTTCGCTGCAACAATAACTACGGGGTCTGAATCAGTCATAAGATTTTCCTATCCATTAAATCAAAATTCGATGATAGCAACATACCCTTCGTAGAATATAATGCAAGAGTCCGTTTTAGTGGTTTTTAAAAATCCAATCGGCAATCGGCGACCAAACATCCGTGACCGCATGACCGCCTGCAATCATTCCAACATGCCCACATTTGGGATCATGAATTGTTGCACCATGGATCGCCTCATATAGAGCAAACGCCTCATCATACTCCACCAATTTATCGCGCGAGGACGCAATAATAAATGACGGCAAATTTATCGCATGCGCATCAACGTTTTGCGCACCCAATTCCCACGCATTGCATACAAGCTTATTCTCTAAAAACCATTCCTTCACCGCCGCGCCCCCTACCCCCGCAGGAAGTGGCACACCATCATTCAACCAATCTTCAACAGCAACAAATGTTTGCGCCGCATCACTATCCATATCCATCTTTGAAAACCGCGCAAATTTTTTCATCGCCTGCTCTGGGTATAATGATGAAAACAAAATCTGTAACCAATCAACTTTCATCTGTTTGTCATCTTGCAATGAAGTCATCAAGGACGGTGACCAAAATTTTACGCGGTTCAACATATCTTGTGAGCCCGCATGAAAATCCCATGGCGTCGCCATAAACATCAGCGACTTTAAATACGCATCATCAACCGCCGCAAGCCCCGCCAACATACTCCCACCCATGCAATACCCAAGCGCATGAATATCCCCACCAACATGCATCGCCAATGCCGCAACACATGCACGCATACGCGACAAAACAACACCGTCAAAATCCTGCATATCTGGGTCATTTAAAAAATCACCCCAATCCAATAAATACGCATCAATGCCGCGCGCACAAAAATACCGCAGCATGGATTGCCCTTCAGTAATGTCGAAAATATAAGACTTATTAATAAGCGATGGAATGAGCAAAACGACAGGCTTGCCACCTCCGTATTGATACCCTTCAAATTGCAAAACGCGCGACGTCTTTTTTTCAAACACCGCTTTTAAATGATCACTCTTTCGCACATAACCATGCGCCATATACATCTGTATGCCACGCAACATATCTTGAAATTCCTGCTGTATACCCGCAGCATCTTGCTCACCATTTTCAAACCGCTCCTGCCAATAGGAAGCCGCCATACTCATGTGCAATGATAAAATTCTCGGTGTCGTTCGCATGCCTATTTATACCGCAAAAAAATCACGCCAGCCAGCACGTTAAAAAATTAAAAATTCGCAGCGCAACAATTGTTTCTTTTCAAACCCGTTTTAGTATGTAATATTACCAACAATTCTACGCAGCAAATTTTAGAAAAGAGGACATGAAAATGGCCAAGACAAAACGCGGACCTAACGATCCAACTATCATTAAAAAATATGCGAACCGACGTCTATATGACACGGGGCGGAGTAGCTATGTAACACTCGACGATCTATGCGACATGGTAAAAGAAGGCCATGACTTCGTCGTTCAAGATGCAAAATCAGGCGAAGATTTAACGCGCTCTGTGCTAACACAAATCATCGTTGATCAAGAATCCAAAGGCGAAGAAAATCTTCTTCCCACTGATTTCTTGCGCAACCTTATTGGTTTTTATGGCGGCGAAAACGGCAGCATGATTCCAAATTATCTTGAGCAAACAATGGACATCTTCGTCAAAAACCAAGAACAAATGAAAGAGCACATGAGCAGCATGCAAAGCATGTTTCCAAAAGTGCCCGGCGTTCCAAAAATGACCGCCATGCCAGGTGGTGAAGCCATTGAAGAAATGAACCGCAAAAACATAGAAATGTTTGAGCGCACAATGAAAATGTTCAACCCTTCATACAACGCCAAAGAAAACGAAAACTAAGATTTTCTAAAAAGAAATCCCTCCAATAAAAAACGCCCTGCTTCCATAAAAGTCAGGGCGTTTTTGTATATATCAAAAAATCTTTTTTTAGGAATCTCTCCACCGCGCAAGGCTTGCAAAAATCTTATCGCGCACCGACATCGCCTGCCCCATTTTATCTGCTTCGGTTTCGTGGGCAAGAACGGTGAATGTATCGCCTTCATTATAAAACACCAATGAAGCACTAGAGCTAATATTCGCACCAACACATGCGATCTCGTAACTATCAACACGCATCGCACCACTCTCCGTAGAATCATCTGGGAAAATCGCAAAATCACCCGGGCAACGTGCCTCTGTTTTCATGAGATAGTCTTTAACATACTCATCAAATTGAGCGGAGTTGGAAATAGAACGCTGCTCACCTGATCCATATAAACCACCAGTGCGCCATTGATACGCGCCATCCTTATCAGCAACCGCCGTGACCTTACTAACGCCAGAGATATGCGCCATAGACAACACGCGCTCAACCGCATTACCGCCTTGCCCCGCATCCGCCATCATTGGTTCTTCAATCGCAACAGGGCTACTCATAGGCTGCTTAATCGATCTCGGCATCGCAGCAATATCATCAAAGCTCTCTTGAGCGTCAGCCGTCGCAACGTCGCGTGCAGCATCTTCCCCTTCAACAGCAATCCCCTCAAACGGGTCTTGGCTCATTTTCATCTCGACATCTTCATCTTTGCCATCACGCGCAGCAACAAATTCCTTTGCATCATCAACCGCATTATCATTGGCAATCTCTTGCTCAACATCATCGTCAAGCGAAGGCAACTCGTCTAGCGCCTGCGTACGACTAATCACAGCATCAATATCAGCATCTTCCGAAACAGGATCATTCAAGACCTCAACATCAACAGGCGGCTCATTGATAACGGCAACGTCTTCTTTATTGTTGAGGCTACGCTTAAGCTGTTCTTCATATATCTGCGCCTGATTGAGATCACGATCCATAAATTCCTGCGCATCTTCAACAATATCTGGCGTCTCTATAACTTCAACTTGCGCAACTTTCTCTTCAACTGGGCCAACCTCGTCGCCCGCCGCGGGCTCCATTTGCGCCAAAGTTTCTGCGAAAGAAACATCCTCTTGAACGCTCTTTTTCACATTCGCAGCAACAGGCTTAGAGCGCGGCTTAGGCGCAGCAACCGCAGAAGCAGACGCTAAAATAACCTTAGCGTCTGGCTCTTGATGTACATCAGCTTCAGCTTTCGCAATTTTCATCGGCTCATCTGCAGCACCTGAGGTATTCGAAGCCATCAATTGCGCCGCCAAATCCAACTGCCCCTTTAACGCTACATTCTTCGCAAGCACACGCTCAACTGTACTCTCTTGTTCTTTAATATAGGCTTGTTGGTCTTCAGCCTTGGCAATAACAGATGACAAGCTTCGTCTCAGAGCAATATTCTCTTTCGCCAAATCCTTGTTGACGCTCATCTGTGCAGCATCCTGTGCTGACGCAAGTGTTGTCGCTTCCTGTTTAAGCGCAGCATTCTCCGCCACCACCTGCGACAATTCATCGCGCAAAGACGCAAGCTCCTGCAACTTATCTTCTTTATCAGTTAAAGCAGCTTTCAAACTCTCTACCTCACCGCTTAACGCGGACATTTCAGTAACCTTCCCCTGAACCTCGGCTAACTTCACCTCAAAACTATCATTAAGCGCTTGAGCGTCTTCAAGTTTAGCCAAAAGTTCCGCATTAGACTCATTTGCCTGCGCCATAAGAGCGTTATCACGTTCAAGCTTCGCCTTTTCATCCTTCAAAGCATTGTAATCACCAATCAACGATTGCAAACGCTCAGGAACACCATCAAACGCAGCAATTTTTTCATCTTTGGACGCAATCTCTTCTTTTAACGCACTAACATCATCTAAGACGCTCGCAAGAGATAGATTTTCAGAAATCTTCGCATCTAAAGAAGACTTTAACTCTGTATTTTCCGCCATCAAAGCGGCAAGCTGTTCTTGTTGCGCGGCTTGTTCGGATTGACTCTCCGCCAAAGCCTCGTTCAATGCGTCCAATTTTTCGCTCAAACCATCAACAGAGGCCAAATCAACAGCATCAAGCTGCCCCTTTATAGACGCGTTTTCACTCTCTAATACAGAGATTGCCTTGCTTTGCAAAGACGCTGTCTTCTGTGCCTTATTTAATTTTGATTGCAATTGCTGATTTTCATTCTCAAGCGCAGCAAGATCCTGCTCATCAAACGCAGGAAGAGCACTCGCAATTTTTTCTTCTTTTTCTTGAAGCTCCTGCTTAAGAAGAAGATTATCGCCACGCAACGAGGCCAATTGCTCCGTCAAAACATCAATTTTCTGAGCATCTCGCTCATCCGCAGTTTGCGCCAAACGCAAATCATCAATTTTAGAACGCAACATCGCAACCTCACGCAAATGCCCGGCTTGAATCTCTGCTATTTTCTCATGATCCAAACGAAGCGCCGCTTGTTCACCAACGCTCACTTGCTCTTTAAGAGAGCGATTTTCACTTTCAATTTGCTCGATACGCGAACGAAGCTGTTGGGTAAGGTCTGAATTTTGTGCCTCATTAGTCAGCGCGACCTTCAATGATTTGTTTTCTGCCTGCAGCTGCTCAATATTACTCTCATATGATGAAACTTCAGCACTGGCCAATCCGGCCTTTGCCTCTTTCAAACGGTTATTTTCCGCCAATAACGCATTGACGCGCTCTTGAAGTTGCCCAACCTCTTGTGACACGTTTGATTTGCGCGCTAGCTCCTTGCTAAGCCGCGCATTATCCGCAGCCAAAAGAGCCAATTT
This sequence comes from Alphaproteobacteria bacterium, assembly GCA_009995045.1. GTDB lineage: Bacteria > Pseudomonadota > Alphaproteobacteria > Micavibrionales > Micavibrionaceae > TMED27. Next base: position 68,834 of record JAACQG010000011.1, on the reverse strand, counting down.
ATCATTGCGCAGTTCCATCTCACCCGCTTGAAGCTCGGCCTTAAGCTTAAGGTTCTGGGCTTGCAATTTTTCAACGCGTAAAGAACTATCGGACAGAGAAGGAGGTGTATCTGCACGCGCAATAGGCAATTCCTCGCGCTCCACATCCACTATTTTCGCCTGAAGAGACGTATTTTGATTTTCAAGTGAACGAATACGATCATTCAACTGCGCAATAAATTCTTGGTTACTATGACTTTCAACTTTGGTCTCAAATGACACCGGTGCCTCTGAACCTGCGGCTGGTTGCACGGATGATGCCAAACATGAATTTAATTTGGTCTGCCCGTCTGCTATATCTGAGATATTGAAAACATATGATTTACCCGCAGCCTCAACACGCAACATACCAGTACGGTCAATAGCACTAAAAAAAGCTTCATCACGCCCTAAACGGATGACAAATGCTTGCTGTGATGCAGGACTAATTGAATAATCTCTCTGCTCACCTGCACCCGGATCAAGCGTAACCTTCATCAGGTTAGCCGTATTAAATATAGGTTTTTGCAAATCGAGTGCGAAAGACGTCTCCGTGCCTTGATTGCGTGCAATTGTTAAAATCGCATTGCCTTCATACCGCTTAGCAACCGCGCAATATCCTGCCTCCCCCGATGACGGGCTGCCCGCAACCTTTGTGACTGCCCACTGAGAAGAAGGACTGAGAAAAACTCCCTTTTGTGCGAACGCCTCTGGCACATGCGATGCCGTAAAAAAAAGACCAACGCTAGCCGCGGATGTTAAAAGGATATAACGCATTTGCATAAGGAGACTCCGAACTGGAAATTTTTTAATTATTGCCGCGATTCAAAGAAAGGAAATATAAAGCAGAATCACAACACGAATCATGCCACATATCCCGACATTCCTCAAGACATGCCTCTTTATGAAAAAATGAAACCTAAATAAGAAAACCCTAATTTAACAAGGGTCTTACTCGGTAAGGATGCTCAATATGCGCGTACCTGTCACAGGGTCGGTTGTTAGTTTACCAACCGGACGAATTGCATCCCCATCATACTGCGCCAACAATGCCTCAACAGAAGCCGCATAATTACCATTCATAGAGATCGGCGCCTGAAGGTTAAAATTCTGTGTCGTCTTCCATAAAAATCCAACGCCCTCCGCGCGAGACCAGCTACGCAAAACATCTTCGAGCGATTCTCCTGCCTGCGCAGAAGCCTGGCTAGGAGCATGACGCTGAATCGAGGCAGAAGGATTAGCCCCTTGCATATTTTGCTGAACAGGATATGGAATAACCGTCAACCCCGCTGCCTCGTAATCAACTTGACGCGACACTTTGCGCTCGCGCGATGGTTCAACTGGCTTAACCTGTGTTTCATCATTTAAAATCACCGCGTTTGATTTAACCAAACCCAAATCAGATGCGCGCACTTCAAGAACCTCACCATCCTCTGAAGACGGCAAAGGTGTCATACCAACTGGATTATTTTCAGCAGATGCAGATTCAAAAAGAGGATCAACATTAGAAATTTCAGTCTCTAAAAGTACATCTGCATCATTAAGACCATCAAGAGCCGCCTGCGACTTGGTCTTGGTCTGCTGATCCAACGCATCTTTTGCTAGAGCCAGTTCAGCCTGCTTACGCTTTTCTTCTTCAATCGCCTTTAGCTTTTGCGCCAATTCAATATTCTGCTCTTTTAACGCCTCAACCTGTGCCTGCTCACGAGCCTTTGCCTCATTCTCTGCCTGAACCGCTGCAATGCGCTCATCTTCCAAACGCTGAGCTTCTAACTTTGCTGCCAATATTGCATTCTCACGCTCTAAAGCCGCCGCATCTTCACGCTGCTGTTTAATCTTAAGCGCCTCTTGCATCTTCTGTTTTTCAAGCGCTTGCGCTGCCTCCGCAACCTCACGCTGCTTCAGTTTTTCAGACAATATCTCGTTTTCAACCTTCAGGCGCTCCATATCTTGCGCCAATGCCTGCGCCTGCGCCGCATCTTTTTCCGCGCGCGCAGCCAATGCCTGCTCTAATTCTGCCTTTTCTTTTTGCAGGCGAAGCGTGTCCGCTTTAGCTTGCGCCTCAATGGCTTGTGCGCGTTCAAATTCTAATTCTTTTTCTTGCTGAAGACGCGCCGCCTCAGCCTTGGCCTGCGCCTCTAACGCCTGTGAACGCTCTCGCTCCGCGGCTAATTGCGCCTCGCGCTCTGCTGCAAGCGCTTCATACTCACGCTGAAGACGCACAGCCTCTTCATTCGCGGCACGTTCCATCGCGCTTAAACGCTCTTTTTCTTGCGTCAATTCAAGCGCCCGCGCTTGCGCATCTCGTCTGACTTTTTCCGCGCGTTCACGCTCCGCCGCTAAGGCTTCCTTTTCGCGCTCAAGCCGAATAATGTCCTCTTCCGCTTCTTTCGCAAAAACTTCAACCGGCTCCGGCGTCACTACCTGAGGCTCTTGAACACTCAACGTGCCCGCCTTTTGCATGGGATAAGGATTGATATTAAGAGGCTGGGCATGAGACGTCGTTGATAGAAGACTGGCCGCACCAAATGCGAGCGTTGAAATCAAAACACGTGACATATTATATCCCTTAAATTCTCGAAACTAATTGGAGCTTAAACAAACGACACAAGAATTCAAGCGCAGAGTAAATACTTATGAGAGTTTTACACCAAACGACACTATTCAGATGTTTCAAGCTTATGCGCAAGCGCCGCCTCAAGGAACATATCCAAGTCCCCATCAAGGACAGCTGCCGAATTCGTTGTCTCCGCTGCCGTGCGCAAATCTTTGATCATCTGATATGGATGCAATACATAAGAGCGAATTTGATGCCCCCACCCAATATCCGTTTTTTCTCCATGCGCCGCGGCAGCATCTTGCTCACGCTTTTGCATCTCGGCCTCATAAATTTTAGCCTTCAAAAGCGCCATCGCGTTCGCCCGGTTTTGATGTTGTGAGCGCTCACTCTGCACCGCTGCCACAATACCTGTCGGGATATGCGTGATGCGCACCGCGCTGTCTGTCGTGTTCACATGCTGACCGCCCGCACCGCTAGAACGATACGTATCGACCCGTAAATCTTTATCCTCTAAATCCACTTCCACCGTATCATCCAAGACAGGAGAAACCGCAACTGAAGCAAAAGAAGTATGGCGCCGCGCACTGGAATCAAACGGTGAAATCCGAACCAAACGATGCACCCCGTTTTCAGATTTCAACCAGCCATAAGCCTGATCCCCTTCAATACTCAACGTCGTGGATTTAATCCCCGCCTCTTCACCGTCGCTACGCTCTAGAACCGAAACTTTATATCCGCGCTGCTCCGCCCATCTTGTATACATCCGCAAGATCATCTCGGCCCAGTCCTGAGCCTCGGTTCCACCTGCCCCCGCATTCACCTGAAGATACGCATCATTGCCGTCAACCTCACCCGACAATAAACTCTTCAAATTCTGCTTCTCGGCTTTAACCTGTAATCCCTTGAGAACAGCTTCAGACTCGGCAACAATCTCCTGATCACCCTCTTCTTCACCCATATCAATAAGGTCAATATGATCGGCAAGCGATTGCTCAATGCCTTTTATCTCGGAAATTTGCGCATCTAATCGGTTGCGCTCTCGCATAATTTTCTGCGCTTTTTCAGGATCATTCCATAAATCAGGATCTTCGCTTAACGCATTAAGCTCCTCAAGACGATGCAAAGACACATCCCAGTCAAAGATGCCTCCTCAGAAGCACCAAAGATGCCTCTATCTGATCTACAATGTTTTGAATATCTGCACGCATAAAAAACTTTTACGCGGCAACGGCCTGTTCTTCAAGCAATAAAGTCTTTAAAAATTCAGTCATAGGCTCAAGATCACCATCAAGCACCAAAAGGTTATCACGCCCCTCTTCGGCCGCAATCTCGGCAAATGCCAAAAGCTCAGAGGCTTCATTCACCAAACAAACCGGCTTATTGCTCTCATAAAAACCACGCAAGAAACGACGTGTATGCGCAGTCAATTGTAATTTCTCAATGCTTCGCTTACCACCAGGCACAACCACCGCCGAATAATCCACCGCCAAAGATTGATTAAGCGCCTGATCAGCGGCAAAGTTAAGCCCCCAGCCATGCTCATTGAGCGAACTCACCAATCCTTGATCCATCCCTATAATACGCGTATCCCCACCTAATGCCTGAACAATTTTTTGCGCGCCGATCAAATCTGTTTCATTCAATCCATTAGCGGCAAGAAATGCTACTTTGTGTCCAAGAAGAGGTTTTTGCATATTGAGAGTACTCCTGTTTTCAATTATTATTGCTTTTTTGTGAAAGATAGTTGCAACGGTATATTGCCCCGCAACAAAAAGAGTCAAGACTTTTTTATGAATAACGCCGCCAATTAAACGTCAATCACACCTGTTAAAGCAATAAATAGAATGACTATTCATATTTATTCACAAAATAAACAGAATTTACCTAAAGCTTCTTTACAATACTCAAAGAGCCTATTAAAACCCTATTATTAATCAGAATTTATACGCTTGTGTAAGGAGCAAAATTATATGAAGACGATACGCAAATTCACATTGGTCGCAGGATTGTTGGCAATGTCCGTAACATCAGGTTGTACCGCATTTAACAGCTTTAGTGAAGTTGACGCACTCAACGAAGCACAAGCAGTTGGTAGCCCATTCACACAAGCACTAGCTAACGAATACCGCACCTTCGCAAATTCCGAATTAAAAGACATGTTCGACTATCCCGATGCACTTCACTTTGCACGCAAAGGCCTTGCCGCTGCATCTGGTGACACCGTATTGCCAGAACCAGTTAGTGACTGGAACCTGAGCGAAGCGCATCTTTTGGAACTTGGCGCCGCACGTGGCCGCTTGATCCTTGCATACGACCTCGGCGCACGCGAAGTTGCACCTGAGCTTTCCGCACGCGCTCAAGCGAAATTCGACTGCTGGATCGAAAACCAGGAAGAAAATTGGCAAAATGATAACATCAACGCTTGTAAGAATGAATTCTTAGAAGCCATCAACCAACTTGAAGGTTCACTTGCGCCGGCTGCTCCTATGCCTGTCGCAGAACCAGTAGCAGAGCTCAGCCCGTTTGACGTTGATGCAAATGCGCCAATGGCCGTTGAAAACGCGATGTATCTTGTATTCTTCAACTGGGACTCATCACAACTTGGTTCCGGTGCATTAAATGTTCTTGACGCAGTGGCAGAAGAAGTCGCCGCGAACCCACCAACATCAATCAATGTAACGGGTCATACTGACACATCTGGTTCAACCGCTTATAACGAGCGCTTGGCTGTTCGACGTGCAGACAAAGTTAAAGCAGCCTTGATGGAGCGCGGCGTACCTGCTGAAATGATCCAAACTGGCGCAATGGGTGAAAGCGACCTTCTTGTTGCAACACCTGACAATGTCCGTGAACCAGCAAACCGCCGTGTGAACATCTCGTTCAACTAAGGCAACACGAAATAATCAAATTTAAACCGGAGTGCATATTAAACCATGTGCTCCGGTTTTGTTTTTGCAGTACACTACCAAAGCTAAACGAGCGCCAAGCCAAGAGAAAGCGACTATAAAATGGATTTAAGACCCATATTATACGTGAATGGATTATTGATCTCTATTCTAGTGATAAGCATGTTTCTGCCCATGCTTGCTGACCTTTACTTTGGCAACCCTGACTGGAAAGTCTTCTTACTCTGCATCGTCATCACAGCCTTTTTTGGTGGATCACTAATCCTTAGCAATGCTAGCCTTGCCCATAAGATCAGTGTAAAGCAGGCATTCATCCTGATCTCGTCAGTATGGTTATCACTGTCTCTGATTTCCGCTTTACCGTTCAAATTAAGCGCAATGGATCTTTCCTTCACAGACTCCTTCTTTGAGGCGATGTCAGGCATCACCACAACCGGATCAACCGTTATCACAGGCTTAGACACAGCCCCACCAGGAATCCTCCTCTGGCGCGCGATCCTGCAATGGCTTGGCGGGATTGGAATCATCATCATGGCAATGTCCGTGCTCCCCTTCCTCAATGTCGGCGGCATGCAAATTTTCCGCACCGAACTCTCCGAAAGCGAAAAAGTCCTCCCCAGAACCGCACAACTCGCTAGTTCAATCGGACTAATCTATCTCTTTTTGACCCTTATGTGCATCATCGCCTATATGATGAGCGGGATGCAGACCTTTGATGCACTGGCGCATGCACTCACCACAATTTCAACTGGCGGTTTTTCGACATATGACTCCTCTTTCGCGCATTACGAAAACATGTCGACCGAAATCGTGGCCATCATCTTCATGGTCGCTGGCGGCCTGCCATTCGTGCTTTATCTCAAAGCCGCCCAAGGCAACATCCGCCCCATGTTCACCGACACACAAGTGCAAGGGTTCATCGGCATGCTTATCGCAAGCATAACCGCAACATCAATCTACCTCGTCATAAACAACATCATGACACCAGGTGATGCCGTATTACACTCCGCATTCAACATCATCTCACTGGTCACAGGCACAGGGTTCGCCAATTACGATTACGGCCAATGGGGTGGATTTGTCGTAGCATTATTTTTCATGCTTATGGTTGTCGGCGGATGCGCGGGATCAACATCATGCGGCATCAAAATTTTCCGCTTTCAGGTGTTCTACGCCGTCGCAAAAGTACAAGTTCAAAAACTCATCTACCCCAACGGCGTATTCATCGCCAATTATAACGGCAGACCCATTGCATCGGATGTCCCCATGTCAGTAATGAGCTTCCTGTTCCTCTATGCGCTGTCATTCGCGATGCTTGCTATCGCGCTATCATTCGTTGGGCTTGATTTCATCACCGCAATGTCCGGCGCAGTGACATCAATCTCTAATGTCGGCCCGGGTTTAGGCGAAATCATTGGCCCAAGCGGCACATTCCAATCCCTTCCAGACAGCGCAAAATGGATCCTCTCATTTGGCATGCTGATTGGCCGCCTTGAGATATTCACGGTTCTCGTGATGCTTTCACCGCATTTCTGGAAATCATAAAATAATGATATAGTTCAAAGGAATAAAACCGTTAAAGGTTCATTTCATCACGCACGATCCGCGTCACTTCAGGATCAAGAATATTGAACATATCCTCAATCGCATCAAACCGCTGTTGATCCCGCTCAACCAAAGAATCATGCTCGGATATATTCACGACCTTCTGTGCCTTTAAAACGCGTCCATAAATGACACGCCCCGAAGCATCAACATGCTCCAAACGCACAACAAGGTTCATCGCATAACGGTTCACATGGCCCACGCCGACTTTTTGCCAGATGCGGCTGCTCGCTTCTATCAACTCATGCTCAACATAAGAATCCTCAACACGCACGACCAACCGACCGTTACCACCAATCACATCCAGCTTATTCCCAAAATAAGCCTTTACCTTATCATCCAAAGAGACAGGGAAATCCGCGCTATAATCATCGCCTCGGTCATCCTCAACGACAACATCAACCGATTGCACAGCAATGGGTAAACGCTGAATATGCGCAAATGTTTGAACCGGCATCGGCATACCATGACGCACCTTGCCAAGCGGACGCTCACACGCCGTCAAAGCCAACAAACAAAGAGGAACAGCAAAATAATATTTCATATAAAGAACCAACCAAAAAGATTAAAGGAATTAGAGAGATTGCAGATCATCAGGATTAAAACGATAAACATGGCTACAAAATTCGCAGCGCATCTCGATCATACCATCAACAGCGATATCATGCATGTCTTCTTCTGACATACTCGACAAAACATTACGCACACGCTCCTCGTCACATCGGCATTTATGCTGAAGATTAAGCGGCTCAAATACACGCACACCTTCCTCGTGATACAAGCGATGCAGCAAAGCATTCGCATCCAAATCCGCATCAAGCATCTCGTCATCGCTCGCACTCTCTAAAAATGCGATTGCGCGTGTCCATGCATCATCATCAATATCATGCGCATCTTTACCACCCTCATCGGGCAGTTCCTGTATCATAAGGCCGCCTGCCCGCCACACACCATCGCGCTTGCCGACAACCATTTTAACACCAGTATTAATCTGTTCAGATTGGTTAAAATAATGCTGCGCGCAATCAATCAAGCTCTCTCCAGCCAAATCAACAATCCCTTGATAGCGCTCGCCCTGCTCCTGATCCACCGTAAAGGCCATGTAGCCAGTGCCCAAAGCCTTAGACAAAGCAATATCATCGCCCTCGACGCTCACCAACGCCTCAAGCCGCTCCACATCAAAAGCCGCGCAACCGCGCAAATCCCCGTTGGATTTCATATCCGCAACCAACATCGAAATGGGCCCATCGCCCTTGGTCTGCAATGTAAAAATACCATCATATTTCAACATAGACGCAAGCAGCACAGTCAACGTCATCGTCTCCGCGACCAATTGCGCAACAACAGGCGGATAATCATGCGCATTGAGCACCTCATCCAAAACATCCCCCATGCGCACACAACGACCGCGCAGCGCATTGGATTCCAATTGAAATGTCTGCACAACATTATCCCCAACCTCATCAGAAAGGTCATTGGCAGGCAAAATAGCAGGATATGTAATGTCGGAAATATCGCTCATAATTTTATATTATACCATCAAATCAAGCTTTTATCTTATAACCGGTGCGTAACATCCAAAGACATAGCGTGGTCAAAAACACATTAATGCCAATTAAAACCAATATGCCAATAACAATATTGCCATCCGCTTGGCCGATAAATGAGTATCGGAACCCATCAATCATATAAAAGAACGGGTTAAAAAGCGCAACCTCACGCCAAATCCCCGGCAATTGATTGATCGAATAAAATGTCCCCGATAAAAACGTGAGCGGCGTCACAATGAAATTCGTTACCGCCGCGATATGATCAAATTTCTCCGACCAAATCCCCGCCGCAATACCAAGCGATCCCATCATATATGTCCCTAAAAGCGCATATAAAACGATCAAACCAATATGATGAAAGCTCAAAGGAACAAAAACCTGCACCACACAAACCGTCACAAACCCAACAACAACACCGCGTATAACAGATCCAGACACAAACCCGACAAAAATCTCCAACGGCGATAATGGCGGCATCAGCACATCAACAATATTGCCCTGCACTTTCGATATCACAAGCGACGATGACGTATTGGCAAACGCATTTTGCACCATCGTCATAATAATCAAACCAGGCGCCAAAAACGCCATAAAGGAAACATCCCCCACGCTGCGCTGTATTCCGCCAAACGCAAGCGCGAAGACCGTGTAAAACAATAATGTCGTAATCACCGGCGCGACAATTGTCTGCGTATAAACATTGAGAAATCTACCAACTTCGCGTTTAATAAGCGTAAGCAGGCCGATCATATTCATGCCTTTTATCAATTTAACCGAGAGTTCTGTATTCGTGCTCATTTATATATCCTATTAACTGAGTATAAGAAATTAAGCATCCTATGGACGATAGCAACCCCGAACCATACAAAACCAAAAAAAAGCCGTATAAAAAACGCGAAAAACGCCCGCCTAAGAAAATCAGCGAGCGATACTTGCGCAATTCCGGCATGTATTACCTCGAACGCTTCACCGCAAGCTCTGGTCATTTCAAAACTGTCATGGCACGCAAAATCAACAAATCATGCTACCACCATAAAGACCAAGACCGCGAAGAATGCCTCGCAATGCTTGATAAGGTCACCGAAGACCTGCTCAAACAAGGTTATCTTGATGATGACGGATATGTCCGTGGCATGGTTACCTCACTGCGCCGCGCAGGAAAATCAAAAAAAGCCATCATTGCAAAGCTCGCGCAAAAACGCGTTCCCACATCCGACATTGAAAAAGCCTTAGAACATTTCGACACTGAAAACACAGAAGACCCAAGCGAAGCCGAATTCTTTGCCGCCATCACCTTTGCCCGTAAAAAACGCTTAGGCCCCTATGATGAGAGAGAAAAATACGAAGACGTAAAAGCTTTAGCCATACTAGCGAGAAACGGATACAGCTACGATACGGCTCGGCGCGTATTGAATGTAACAGAGGATGAAATTTATGAATTAGGATACCGCGTGTATTAAATATCTTGCACTTGGTTTTCTGACTGAGCGGAAAAGTTTTTACGCATAACAACACGATCTTTCGGGAATATTGCCGTAGCCGTCGTGCCAATCCCCTTTTGAGAAACAAGGTCAAGCTCAGCGCCATGAAGCTTAAGCAGAGCATCAACAAGCGTAAGACCAAGCCCTGTCCCTGACCCACCTCGATCAAGCTCGCTATCGACCTGCCCGAATGGTGATAACGCTTTTTGAATCTCACTCTCATCAAGCCCAATCCCCGTATCAGTAACGGATACATGCAACGCTCCATCACGGTCGACCTCATATGATAAAGATACACGTCCGCCTTTCGGGGTAAACTTCACCGCGTTCGACAACAAATTCATCAGCACTTGCTTAATCGACAAATCCTCACCAATAATTTCAGGCATCCCCGCAAGGTTATTCGTCACCGTAATACCAGAAGACTGAATCTTACCACTTAACAAATCAATACAAGCCCCTGCAATTGCATCAACTCTGATCTGACTCTCATTTAAATTCTGTTTACCAGCCTCAATCTTAGAGATATCAAGTATCTCATTAATAACATTCAACAAAGTTTTACCGCTCTCGTTAATGTCCTTTGCATATTCCAAATAAGCTGGCTGCTCCAATTTCCCAAGAACCTCCCCCTTAATCATCTCAGAAAAGCCAATGATAGAATTCAATGGCGTCCGCAACTCATGGCTCATATTGCTCAGAAACTCTGACTTTGCCCGGTTCGCCAAATCCGAATGCATCTTAGCTTCCTGCAGCGCAATCGCAGACAGTTTACGCACGGAAATATCTTCGATACTGCCTTCGAAATAGAGAATTCCGCCTGTTTCATCGCGAACGGTGTGAATATTTTCATTCACCCATATTTCCGTTCCGTCGCGGCGCTTTACAAGAACCTCATGGTTATTAACCACCTCGCTCTTCTCAAGGTTACGTATAAATGCAAGACGCTCATTGGTATCAACATAAACATCCTTATGTGCGTTCTTAACCTCACGCAAAACCTGTTCGGGGCTATCATACCCTAACACATCTGCCATTGATGGGTTGGCGCTCAAATAAAGCCCCTCCGGCGTCATCTGAAAAATCCCGCCCGCCGCGTTTTGAACAATATTACGATATTTACGCTCCGCCTCACTTAAGGCACGCTCTGCGCGCCTGCGCTCTTCAACATCCGTAAATGTCCCAACAAGACGACGCCCATCCTCATCGTCCTGATTAATCATCGAAACCGATAACTCTGCCGCACGAAACGTGCCATCAGACGTACGAATACGCGTAAATTTACGAAATGAGTTTACACGCCCCTGCACTAGCGACTGGAAATCGTCACGAACATCATGCTGGTCTTGCGGGTGCAGTATCTTAAACAACTCCAAACCGAGAGATTGCTCGATATCAAAACCTGTGATCGTCGGCCACCGCGCGTTTAAGAATAATATTTTCCCATCAATATCGGCTTCAAAAATAATATCCGACACCGAATCAATAATAACGCGATTTTCACGATCCGCGCGACGCGCCGTCTGATTCAAAAGCTCACGTTTACGGATCTCTCCCTGCAAAGCCTCGTTCTTATTTGTCAGATTTTTGTTAACAACAGAAAATTTGAGCGCTTGCATATGATTAGAGCGCAAATGTAATGTAATTGTAAAAGTCAAAATCAAGCAGAACCCAAGGACAAAATACGGCATAAGCTCTAGCAGCAACATATCGTCTTTTTTATAAAAATGACTATTAATTTCTAACGTTCTGGCCCCAAAATCCAAATCAAAACTCTGCCCCGCATCATAATCCGCCTGCTGTAAAACTTTCTCCCGCTTAAAATCAAAAAACACCTTACCATCTTCTATGTCACGAATACTCAAGGTGGATACCAACTCATTGACATTCAGCTTACGGGTCTCAAAAACATGATCCAAATGCGTAAATGCCAACAAAACGCTCGTCTCACCCGATGTTGTCTCGGTCGCCTTGACCAACGCAAAAACTGCCTTTTGCGTTGCGGCACTGGAATATGGCACCAAAAACAATTTATCACGCTCGCGCATCGCGTTGCGTATAGCTTTCTGAACGCCTGTGTTTTTCAAAACATCCGTAAAACCATCAATCTCGGCATTAAATAAATCCTCATATAACGGCAATAAAGACCATTCATCATCGTTTTTATGAAGCCATAACAATTTTTCAAATGGCTGCAGAGATGCTTCGACGTTATTGAGCTTTTGCACAATTTTTCCGCTATCATTCTCATCTGACAAAGCAAGCAAAGTTGAAATCGTACGAACCGCAAACTCTAACTCTGTAAATTCCTTTGCAACTGCGCGTGACGTTTCTGCTGAGATTCTCTTGTAGTCATCACTTAAAATCGAAACGGCAACAGATTGAACAGCAAGAAATAAAAGCAAAGAAATAAGCGCGCCAAGCATCAGAAAACCCAAATGCACCCCTTGCGAGAGCATCGTTTTGCTGACCTTAACCTGCCCGTCAGGCATCTCTATATCTGTTATTTCATCTGCCATCATTTTATTTTGATTTCAATCCCCCGAATATTCGATGCATTTATAAAAGTCTACGCAGAATTCTTCCCCTCCTTAAAATGCCCTAAACCTCTTAAAAAGTTACTAATTTTAAATATTAAAACTAAAAAGACACACAACAGTACGCAGCAAAAACATTCTTCCTCGTAAAAACCTTGCATTTTCTAGTGTTTCCTATACTTTTGTGCATATGCGAAACCAACGCATGAAACAATATTTTCTCACAAGGATGTATCCATGGCTGACAAAAAAAATAGTTTTACTGATTTCTTTTCAAACAATGATTTTTCAAAATACTTCGAAGGCTACAACCAAGGCCCCATCGACATGAAAGCATTTTTAGAAACACAGCGCAAAAACCTCCAAGCGTTATCGGAAGCACAAAAAACCGCAATCGAAGGCATTCAGACAATTGCTCAACGCCAAACTGAACTTCTCTCACAACTCGTGGAAGACAATTCAGAGATTGCTAAACAGGCGCTAAGCGAGGGTTCACCTGAAGATAAAATGGCGCTCAACGCAGATATCTTTAAAAAGACATATGAACGTAACGTCGGAAGCCTTCAAGAAATGTCAGAACTGCTGAACAAATCCAACCAGCAAGCAACAGGTATTTTGAACAAACGCGTAAGCGCCAGTGTTTCTGAAATAAAATCAGCGATTAAAAAACAAGGCACAAAAGCCGCCTAATCGCTAAACATATAAACCGATACAAAAGGTCGCTTCACGCGGCCTTTTTTTTAACCAGATATTTGATTAAACTGGCATCCGAATAATCACACGCAGGCCGCCACGCTCAGACCGCTCTAGCCATATCTTCCCACCATGCGCATGAACAACATCCATCGCAATCGGCAAACCAAGACCAACACCCTCTGTCCCGCGCGCTTCATCCAAACGATAAAACGGTTTAAACACGTCCTCCAATTCACCATCAGGAATACCTGGCCCGTTATCATCAACCACAACCAGCAGCTTGCGCTCCTCAGTAATCTCTGCCCGCACCCATATTTCACCCGCATATTTCGCCGCATTTTGAATAACATTCGATAAAGCCCGCTCAACGGCACGCGGACGAATCATCGCATTTAAATCATCATGAATATCCTGATGCACAACAACGCCTTTATGCCCTACCCCTTTAAAAACACGCGAGAAAATAGCATTTAAATCACTGATCGCAGTTTGCTCACCGCCCTCCCCTCGGACAAAATCAAGATACCCATCAATCATCTTTTCCATCTCGGAAATATCATTTTTCATCTCAATGATATCCGCTGAATCACCAAGCATCGCAAGTTGCAGCTTAAGCCGCGTCAAAGGTGTGCGCAAATCATGCGAAACCCCGGCCAACATTGCCGTGCGCTGTGAGACCTGTCGCTTAATACGACGATGCATATCAATAAACGCCTGCGACGCATCTCGCACCTCCCGCGCCCCTTCTGGCTTAAACGATGGAACATCCCGCCCCTGACCAAGCCGCTTAGCCGCCGCCGCCAATTTACGAATAGGGCGCACCTGATTGCGCATAAAAATCACCGCAATAATCAGCAAAAGAATCGACGACCCAAAAACCCACAATAAAAACACATACCCGGAAGATGAATATAAACGTCGTTCAGGAAGCCTAACCTCCAAAACACCTTTGCTAAGCTGAACCTCAACCAATACCCGCTTTTCTTCAAAATCCACATCCAGAACAAATGGTCGCTTAAGTTCATATTCAAGCTCACTACGTAATGTCTTGATAAACAATCCTTCTAATGGCGCGGTAAAATGCTCCTTATTCAAATTGCCCAATGAAACACCATCGCGAAAAACAACATCAAAACTGAGATGTGATTTTGCCAAAGCTATAATTTGCTCAGCCCGCTCGGGCGTGATCCCTTGTTCATACGATTGCGCAATCAACGCAACCTCGCCCGCCACCGCATTGCTCAAACGGCTCGTTACCTTCGTCCAATGTCGATCAATAAAGAACAAAGTCGTCACGATTTGGATCAACACTACCGGCGTGATCAAGATCAACAAAGACCGTCCAAAAAGAGAGCGTGGCAAAAATCGACGCATAAGCCCGCCTTTACGCTCATTCTTAACAAAATCACCTATATCTTTATTTTCGCTACTCATATTCCATCCACCCTCAACAAATATCCTTGCCCGCGCACCGTCTGTAGATAGCGCGGCGCTTTCGTATCCGCTTCGATTTTACGGCGCAATCGCGTCACCTGCACATCGACCGTCCGCTCCCCCGCATCCACACCGCACGCCGCCGCCAAATCATCACGGCTCACTGGCTCACCAGCTTGCGCGCCCAATGCCTTAATCAAACTAACCTCCATCGCGGTTAATTTCATATCATCACCATCATCTCCTCGCAGCAACGCACGCTCACCATCAAACACCCACGACCCAATACGAAAACGTTGATACAAATCCTCACGCGCCGCCATGCCGCGCTTTAATATCGCATGAAGCCGCAAAACCAATTCCCTTGGCTCAAACGGTTTTGACAAATAATCATCCGCCCCCGCCTCAAGCCCCTCGATACGGTCATCAACCTCCCCACGCGCCGTGAGCATGATCGCAGGCACATCATTGCCACCATCGCGCAACGATTTTAAAAACACAAAACCCGTCTCACCCGGCATCATCACATCAACAACCAACGCATCCACCTCAAACTGCGCCAATGCCTCACGCGCCTCACGCGCGTCGCATGCCGAAATCACAACAAAATCATGCTCCGACAGATACCGCACAACCAAATCACGGATCCGCGCATCATCATCAATAACCAAAATATGCGGCTTCTGCCCTAACCCGACAGGGTAATTTTCTTTCGTTTTGGCGTCTTTTTCCATGATTATATTTACAACTCTTAACCTGTTAACCTAATCTATCCCTTCGTTTTACAACAACGAGTTAATAATAAACAGAACAACTTATTATTGCGCATTTTCGTCTCATTTTGCCTTTTCACTAGGCACAAGCGACGACAAGTATTTAATACTTTAGACGCGCAGTAACGCGGTGAAAAGTGAAAGAAGACGAAAATGATACCATTTGACGATCGTGACGGCTTTATCTGGATGGATGGCGAAATGCTCCCTTGGCGCGAAGCTAAAGTGCATTATCTTACCCATGCCCTCCATTACGGAACACAAGTCTTTGAAGGTGAACGCGCTTATAACGGCAAAATCTTTAAATGCAACGAGCATTCAAAGCGCCTATTGAACTCCGCCGACATCATCCACATGGATATGCATTACACCGCCGAACAAATCGACGAAATCAAATACGAGGTCATCAAAGCCAACAACCTCGAAAATTGCTACATCCGCGCAGCCGCATGGCGCGGCGCCGAGCAAATGGGCATCGACGTTGAAGGCACAAAAACCCACATGGCTGTTGCCGCTTGGGATTGGGGCAGCTATTTCGACCCCGAAGTGCGTAAAGTCGGCATCTCCCTCAAAAGTACAGATTGGCGCAAACCAAACCCCAACTGCGCCCCAACCGCGTCAAAAACCGCGTCGCTCTATAATCTAAGCTGCATGGTTAAACTCGAAGTGAAAAAAGCCGGATATACCGATGCCCTCATGCTTGATCACGAAGGCTTCATCGCCGAAAGCACGGGCGCGAACATATTCCTGATTAAAGATGGCGCAATCCACACCCCGATTGCAGATAGATTTTTAAACGGCCTAACCCGCCAAACAGTGATCTCAATTGCTCAAAACATGGGCATTACCGTCAACGAACGCCGCATTAAACCCGAAGAATTGGAAAGTTTCGAAGAGATTTTCCTCACTGGATCAGCAGCGGAAATCACACCGGTTGGTAAAATCGATGACATGAAGTTCACACCGGGCCCGATTACAGCGCAGCTAGCCGAAGCTTACACCGCGCTCACCCACGGATAATGCTGATTAATGATGCACACCCGCAACACGATGGCGCGGGTCGTATATATCACCGACAGGGTCTTTATGAATGATAATTTCCGCATTCGGAAAAACCGCGAGCAATTGCAAATCCAATTCCCGTGTAATCGCATGCGCATCTTCTAGAGATAAGCCTCCGTCCAGCTCAACATCAAAACTAATGTAAATACTCATCCCCGATTTGCGCGTGCGCAAATCATGAATACCGTGCACATCTTCACGCGCGGTGGCGATATCAATAATTTTCTGCCTGTCTTCTTGCTCAATCTCACGATCCATCAACATATTAACCGCATCCCCGCCAATATGCTTAACCGTCCGCAATATATAGGCCGCAATCGCAATACTGATCAACGGATCCGCATAAACAAACCCGCAATACCAATCAATCAAAAAGGCAAGAATAACCGCGCAATTAAGAACAACATCACTCGTATAATGAAACTGATCAGCCTTCAACGCCAATGACGGCGCCACCGCATAAGCCTTTTTTTGTGCATTCACGATAACCAACGTCAAAACAATCGACAGCAATGAAACCGCAACCCCAACGCCATGATGCGTCACCACCTCATGCGTGAAAAGCTTATGAACCGCTTCAAATACGAGGAACACAGCAGCCCCGCTTAAAAAACACGCCTGCATTAATGCGGAAAAACCCTCGGCCTTTCCATGCCCAAACCGATGCTCATGATCCGCTGGCTTTAATGACATGCGTATACTGAAAAAAGCAAAACCCGAAATCACAATATCGCCAAGGCTATCCACCAAAGAGGCCAACATCGAAGACGAACCACTGACCGCATAAGCATATGTTTTTATAATGATAATGGTCAACAGCACAAATCCGGCAACATAATAAGGCTTAAGCGCGTGTGAATGCGCCTGCCCATCATTATTGTCTCTATTATGCCCTTTATACAAATCCTTCATAGCAATCCATATGGATTAAACATTGAATCTAAATAGGATAATATCCCCATCCTTAACAACATAATCCTTACCCTCTTGGCGCATTTTACCTGCTTCTTTTGCACCGCTTTCCCCGCCAAGGGTAACATAATCATCGAAACCAATCGTCTCCGCCTTGATGTAGCCCTTCTCGAAATCAGAGTGAATAACACCCGCGGCTTCCGGCCCCTTCGCGCCAACACGAACCGTCCATGCCCGCGCCTCTTTTGGCCCTACGGTGAAATATGTATGCAAACCAAGCAACTTGAAACCAGCCGTAATAATCTTGTTCAAGCCTGCTTCTTCTAAGCCCATAGATTCCAAAAATTCCGCCTGATCTTCCGGGCTGTCCATCTGCGCAATCTCGGATTCCACCGCCGCAGAAATAATCACGCTCTGCGCGCCTTGGCTTTCCGCCATCTCCGCGACCTTAGCAGATAGAGCATTGCCAGTCGCCGCATCATCCTCGCTCACATTACAAACATAAAGCACTGGTTTAGACGACAAAAGCTGCAGCATCTTAAACGCGCGTTTCTCATCAGGATCATCACCAACCTCAAATGTGCGCGCAGGCTTTCCAGCCTCCAAAATCACTTGTATCTTTTCCGCCATTTCAAGCTGAGCCTTGGCTTCCTTATCCGCGCCACGCGCCTTTTTACCGAGCGAGTTAATCTGGTTTTCAATGGATGACATATCCGCGAGAATCAACTCCATCTCAATCGTTTCCGCATCACGAATCGGATCAACTGATCCATCCACATGCGTGATATCATCATCTTCAAAACACCGCAGAACATGAATAATCGCATCAGTATCACGAATATTGGCCAAAAATTTATTACCAAGCCCCTCGCCCGTTGATGCCCCCTTCACAAGGCCAGCAATATCAACAAACTCCAACTGCGCCGGAACCGTCTTCGCCGATCCACCGATCTTGGCAATTTTATCAAGCCGTGCATCAGGAAGGGCAACAATCCCCGTATTGGGCTCAATCGTACAAAACGGAAAATTCGCCGCCTGCGCCGCTTGGGTCGCCGTCAACGCATTAAACAACGTAGATTTACCGACATTCGGCAAGCCAACAATTCCACAATTAAAACTCATATCTTCCACCTTTGTAAAATAAGCAACCACATGAATAAATTCTTTCGCCCCTAAATACAATAGATAAACCACATCAAAACCATTGGAAAACATAAGAGTTTTAGAGGTTTCCTAACCAATTTCATGTACGATGGAAATAATAGGAGAATTGTGTCCGCAAGGAATGCAGGCACAGATAACAGACGAGAATGGTCGGAAACATTTTAACAGGCTCCCAACAGAGCCAACTGCTTGCTATACAAAGCGCGCAACGGACAATCGACCGCGTGCAGCAGAATCTTGCGACCGGCAAAGATGTAAACAACGCCCTCCAAGACCCTCAAAATTTCTTCACCTCTCGCGCCCTCAACAACCGCGCATCTGACCTCACACGCTTATTAGACAATATCGGACAAGGCATAAAAGCCATAGACGAGACCGCAACAGGCGTGGAAGCAATCCTGAAACTTCTAAACCAAGCAGACGCCCTCTTAAACGAAGCCGAACTAGAGCTATACCCAAACAACGAACCCCTGCCAAATATCATAGTAGACAGCCTTGCCGATCTCAGCAGCTATGTGCCATCACAAGATTTTGGTGGCTTAGTAACAATTGATAATGATGGAAAATCCATAAAACTGGATGGAAATCTATGGAAAAAACTAGAGCTTGATTACACGATCACAGAAAACACAGTATTGCGTTTTGACTATCAAAGCTCAAACATCCCTGAAATCGTATCAATTGGTTTTGAAGACGATAATAATCTGACAAACAGCATAAATCGATTTTATATATACGGCACCCAATCTGGTGGGTTTGCAGTTAGCGCCCCTGAGCCAACTTTTCAATACACCGGATCAGGCGAAGTAGAAACGATTGAAATCCCTGTTGGAGAATACTTTGAAGGCAACTTTAATTTCTTAACACTAATTAACGACGATGACGGCCCGGGCGATGATGGCGACTCTCGTTTTGATAATATCACCCTCTTTGAAAGCAATGATGTTGTTCTTCCGATCGCCAAAAAAAAACGCGCCGCAGAGTACGAGGCCGATTACAACGAGATTTTAAAACAAATCGACCTCATCGTAAAAGATGCAAATTATCGTGGCATAAACCTGCTCGAAGACGAAAACCTAACAATCGCCTTTAACGAACAGCGAACAAGCACATTGGTAAGCGATGGTATTGACGCCTCAAGCCTTGGATTAGGTATAATTGACGCTGATTTCGGACTTCTCAGCACCTTACAGAAATCTCGCGAACACATCAATAATGCCCGCCTCACATTACGCAAATACACATCAACGCTCCAAACCGACCTCTCCATCGTTACCGCGCGCCAAGACTTCACACGCAACATCATCAACACCCTTCAAAATGGCCGCGACGACCTCACCCTCGCCGATCAAAACGAAGAAGGCGCAAACCTGCTTGCCCTGCAAACCCGCCAATCCATCCAATTCAGCACCCTCGCCTTCTCCTCCCAAACCAGAAGCGTCGCCGAACTCTTTTAATTAATATTTGACATAACAGAATATTTATACTAAATCTCTGTGAAAATAACATTCATAGGGAAATGCACCGTGAGACTATTTGGAAAACCAAAAAAAGATGAAGCACCACAATCCATAGATGAAGCACTAGCTGAAGCTAACAATGAAGTGCATACACGCGAAGAAACCCTTGCTGCCAAAAAAGCAGATATAAAAAAAGCCACCAAAGACGCTGCGAAAGAAGCCAAAGTCTTAAAAAGAATAAAGCAAGAAAACGCCGCGGCACAACGTTTCGGTGACTTAGCAGCAAACCCCAAAAAAGCGCTACGTAAAGTACAACGCGACGAATGGGCTCATGCCTACATCATAACTCTCACAACAGCCGCAGCATTATCTTTTACGGCTCAATTTACAGATATTGACGAAAGAGCCACGCAATCCATAAAAGATAAATACCAGACAATAATGTCAATATTCTCGGAGGCCATTCAATCAGGCACGTCAGAAGCAGCAACTCAATACGCCCCTCTAACACAAAGCATAAGACCTGCCCCACGACCCAATGCTATTGATCAAGCATTAATGGAAGCGATGCAAGCTGGCCCAGCCGGAAACTAACCCAATCCATCATAGATAGTAAATAGTAAGACTAAATTTATAATGCCTTTATACGGCGCTGCACGCAATCCACAACAGATTGAGCATAAGCCTCAACCCCATCGCGCGCGATGATCTCATAGGAATCCGCAAAACCATCCTCATAAGCCTCAACGATAGCGCCTTCCGACTTCGCGAAATCACTCAGCACGTAATCGCTCACACGGTTCTTATCCCCCGGGTGCCCAATCCCAATGCGAAAACGCCAAAAATCCGCCGTGCCCAAATGCGCCTTAATCGACTTCAATCCATTATGCCCCGCAAGGCCACCATCCTTTTTCACCCGTACATCACCCGGTTTTAAATCTAATTCGTCATGAAAAATAATAATACGCTCAGGGGGTATTTTATAAAACTGCGCAGCTTTGCGCACCCCCTGCCCCGATTCATTCATAAATGTCTGCGGCTTTAACAAAACAAAACGGCTATCACCGACCTTTGCCTCGCTCATATGACTTTGAAACTTGGATTTATAGGGCGGAAAATGAACCGCACCATCCGCAATCGCGTCAATCACCATAAAACCGATATTATGCCGATTGCCCTTATACTTATCGCCTGGATTGCCAAGCCCCACCAATAACCACATATTCGGATCACTCTTTTTAAACATTGAAAACATAACAAACTATAGCCGCCCGATTTTATTTTTTACAGCCGCCATTAACAAAGGCGTAAAAAAAAGAGGAGCCTAAACCCCTCTTTTTAAAAATCTTATAAAGATAAGCAGCTTACTCGCCTGCGTCTTCTTTAGACTCTTCAGCAGCATCGTCACCGTCCGCAGCATCCTCTGCGGCATCCGCGTCAGCTTCCGCCGCTTCTTCTGCTTCAATGTCTTCCAACTTCTTCGGTGCAAGCAATGTCGCAATCGTGAAGTCACGATTATCAATCACCGGTGTTGTACCGTCTTGAAGGTTAGCATCGCTAATATTGATAGAATCGCCGTGCTTCTTACCAGTCAAATCAACTTCAAGATAGTCAGGGATATTCGTCGCTGAACAACGAAGCTCAACAGTATGACGAACAACGTTCAATACGCCCTTCTCTTCAATACCAGGGGATTTGTCTTCATTGATAAACTGAACAGGAACATCAACCGCAATTTTCGTCTTCGCAGTCACGCGCAAGAAATCAACATGATCAACAACATCTGTTACTGGGTGTGTTTGAATATCACGCGCAAGAACAAGGTGCTTATCGCTACCAACATTAAGGTCACAAAGCGTTGTGAACATGTGGCCCTTGTTATAAACAACATTGATTGTGTTCGAATCGAGCGTAATTTTAATCGGCTCTTTTTTATCACCGTAAATCACGGCTGGGATTTTTCCTTCGCGGCGAAGTGTACGTGCGGCCCCCTTGCCAACAGTGTCTCTCGCATCCGCTTCCAAAGCATAATTCTTTGACATAGCATTTTCCTTTTTAATATGCGCCAAACTCCAGGGGGATTAAGGCGCGTTGCAATGCGCGAATTAACCAGATTACGAAAAGGATTACAAGGTTTTTTTACGCCCTATTTGGCGTGATGATGCATATACATGCTAAGCAAGAGACTGCCCGCCCCCAAGATCAGCGCGGTATTGGGCTCAACCATAGTAAATGCCTGTACCAATTTGGTCGCCCGCCCACCATGTTGCGTAGGATCCGCCGCTAAATCCGCATAATCAGAGGGCGATGCATACGCCAAGCCACCAGAGACAATCAGCCCAGCCGCAGCCAAACCAAAACCATCCGCGATTCTTCGTCCCATCCAACTCATGCGTTATACATAATAATAAGGTGTAAGCTTGTCAAAGAAAATCACAGCACAGAATTTTTATTTAAACAAAGCAGAAATCGAACGCTCTTCCGATATGCGGCGCGCGGCCTCGCCAATCAACGAAGCAACAGAAAGCTGAACAACCTTCTCACAAGCCGCAACCTCTTCGGTCGCCACGATGCTGTCGGTAATCACCAATTTTTCCATCGGTGATGCTTGAATTTTGTTACACGCCTCGCCCGAAAGAACGCCATGCACAACATAGGCATGAACCTCTTTCGCGCCATTTTCTTTCAACGCGCCCGCCGCATTACAGAGCGTGCCACCAGAATCAACGATGTCATCAACAAGCAAACAAACCTTGCCCTCGACCTCACCAATAACATGCATCACCTCTGAAACACCGGCTTTTTCGCGGCGCTTATCAATAATCGCTAAATCCGCACCAATTCTTTTCGCCAATGAACGCGCCCTCACAACCCCGCCAACATCCGGCGATACGATACAAATCTTCTCACCATTAAATGTCTCTTCAATATGCGGAGTAAACACAGGCCCGGAAATCAAATTATCAACGGGAATGTCAAAGAACCCCTGAATCTGACCTGCATGAAGCTCCATGGTTAAAACACGATCCGCACCAGCAGCCGTGATCAAATTCGCCACCAATTTTGCAGAAATCGGCGTGCGCCCGCCCGTCTTGCGATCCTGACGCGCATACCCGAAATAAGGAATAACAGCCGTAATGCGGCGCGCCGACCCACGACGAAGCGCATCTATCGAAATCAACAATTCCATCAAATGGTCATTGGCCGGGTAAGAGGTCGATTGAATGAAAAAACAATCCTCGCCGCGAACATTCTCCATGATCTCAACAAAGACTTCATTATCCGAAAACCGCTTAATACTCGCCTGCGTTAGAGGAATATCCAAATACGAAGAGATCGCCTCCGCAAGAGCCTTATTCGAATTACCGGATATCAATTTCATGTGCCAGACCCTATTCAAGCGATTATTTTTGATTTTTACGCCCTCATATAAGGACACGCCGATATAAAAATCAACCACCCAAAGGACGTAAACCCTAATTAATTTTTATAACAGAGATCTGCCGCCCATAATCACCCTCGCTACGATGCGTTGTACGGCGATAACTAAAGAAGTCTTCTTCATTGAAATACGTGTCCAATTCTTTAATCAAAACCCTTGCCACACCTGCCTTACGAGCCTTAAGCCCATTATACCCCGCCAAATCAAACATCATATGCCCCTTACGCACCGACGGTATAAAGAACGATTTATGATCTGCATCCTCCGCAGTGAAAGGTGCCAGAAAATCATCCGACACCTCATATGAAGCCTGCGAAATACATGGCCCAATACACGCAACGATGCTCTCCGGCGAAGCGCCCAAAGCAATCATCGCCTCAACAACACTGGCCGAAGCCCCCTTTAATGCACCGCCCCATCCTGCATGCGCCGCGCCAATCACCGGCGCGCCATTGTCTTTATGTCCATGAAACAAAATCGGCGTACAATCAGCCGTTAACACACCAAGCGCGATTCCCACTTGATCCGTCACATGCGCATCGGCTTTCGGCCTTTCATATGGATCATACAAGGTATCAACAGTGACGCATGCATTCCCATGCACCTGATGAAGTGACAGCAAACTCTCCACATCACACCCCGCGGCTTGGGCAACAATACGGCGATTATCACGCACCGCCTGCGGATCATCATCTGACCCTGGCCCACAATTAAGCGAGCTATATATACCATGGCTCACGCCGCCTTGACGCCCAAAAAACCCATGAAAGACCTTGCCCTCATTTTGACCCTCAACAAACCCATCCATCTTAAAATACAAATCAGAACCCATAGCGCACATCCATCACCTTAAACAAAGCCCCCATCTCACCGACATCAATCAAACGCATTAAATCCGCCTCAATCCCTTTTGCACCCTTTTGCGCCAAGTAAGCCGCCCGCGCTTCTATGCCCATAATCCGCAGAAAATCACCCTGCTCCATCAATGGCTGTGCAATGCATCCTTGGGTCTTCGCCACCTCATATAACGGTTCAAAATCAACATGCGACGTCAAATCCACATCACCAACATTGGATAACACATCCGCAAATTCATGACCCTTTACCGCCTGAAACGTATCACCAAACGCCGATGACGCATGCCCATAATCAATCAACAAAGCCGCGCCATGATGCGCCTTTAACCGCGCACACACCGCATCAACAAAATTCAATCGCGGCGCAGAAAACTCATATATACCCCCGAAATGCGGCGAACCGAATTGCGGCCACAACACCTCTGGCGCAGGACGTGTCGTGAACACCAAAGCATCCTCTTTGACACTGACAACACGCTCATGCCATGCGCCATCAAGATATATAAGCTGGCGAAACGGCAATGCATCCATAAACTCATTGGCAATCACAAGGATCGGCAAATCATCAGAAACGCCCCCTAAACCATCATGCCATATCGGGTCATACCCCGCCAACACCTCCCCCTGCTTTGCCCGCAACTCTGGACTAACCTCAATCAAATGCACCTGAGCCGCATCGCAAAACCCGTCAATTCCGGCGCAAGCACGCATCACATCCGCCATCAGCGTTCCACGCCCCGGCCCACATTCCAGCAAAACAAAAGCCTCCGGCGCACCCATCTGCACCCAGCTATGCGCCGCCCACGCACCAACGACCTCACCAAACATCTGCGAAATTTCCGGCGCGGTCACAAAATCCCCTGCACTGCCGATTGGATCACGGCTGACATAATATCCATGCTTTGGATGTGACAAGGCCATCGCCATAAACTGACCAATATCCATCGGCCCGTGTTGCATAATCTGGTTATGAATGATCGTCTCTAAGCTATTCATGCGTTCTTATTTTTATGTGATAGATTTGAAAAAACAATCACCCCTGCCCCGACAATCACCATCGGCATGCTGAGCAATTGCCCCTGTGACACCAAATCAAAATACAGCCCGATCTGTTCATCCGGCTCACGATAAAATTCAATAAACGCACGAAAAACGCCATAGCCCATCAAAAACGCCCCCGAAACAATCCCTGGCCTGTTTCGGATCGCGTCATTACGGACCAACAAGTGTAAAATTACAAACAGCACCGCCCCCTCAAGCAACGCCTCATAAAGCTGGCTAGGATGACGCGGTAAATCGCCGCCGCGTGGAAATACAATCCCCCATGGCGCATCTGTCACACGTCCAAAAAGTTCCCCATTGATAAAATTCGCGATCCGCCCGAAAAACAACCCAATCGGCACCGCCGCACAGACAATATCGCAAAGACGAAGCGGCGGAAATTTTTTAAGCGCAGGATAAATAAACAACGCCGCAATCACACCAAGCGCCCCCCCATGAAACGACATACCGCCATGCCAAATCTTAAGCGCCTCTAAAGGAGCCTGTGAATAATATCCAAAATTATAAAACAAGACATACCCAATACGCCCACCAAGCACGACCCCGACAATCACCCATGTCAAAAAGTCATCAATATCATCACGGTTTGGCCGATACCCCTCATCCCAGCCGGCAAGGCGCATACAATAGCGCCACCCAAGCAAAAACCCCGCTAAATACGCAAGCGCATACCAACGGATCTGAAACGGGCCAA
Organism: Alphaproteobacteria bacterium; assembly: GCA_009995045.1. Lineage (GTDB taxonomy): Bacteria > Pseudomonadota > Alphaproteobacteria > Micavibrionales > Micavibrionaceae > TMED27. Next base: position 42,621 of record JAACQG010000011.1, on the reverse strand, counting down.
GCGCAAGCGCAACGGGATCAATATTCGGAAATTCTAAAACCATAAAAAACTGTTTAAAGCAGCAACCCCAAACAATCAATAAACCATCCACACTCATCCCGAAGATTATCCCTAAGGCCGCTTGATTCGCTCCTGCCCGCGTGCTACCTCTCTTCCATGCAAAAACGTGAAAAAATCTTGGACGATATGGCACGCCTTGCTGGCGGAACCGTTGGTATCGCGAGTGGCATCACCCACAACATCCGCGCGGAAATCAAATCCCGCGTCGATGAAATCGTCGACCGCTTAGACCTCGTCCCACGCGCCGACTTGGATCGCTTAGAAGCCATCCTCCAAGAAACCCGCAAAGAACACGAAGACCTTAAGCTGCGTATCGAAACACTTGAGAAGAAAAAAAAGTAGATATGCCAAGCCTATTCGACACCCTCCATAAAGACACCCCAAACCCATTGGACAATATCGAGGATATCCTCCACGCTAATGATTGGGATTTCAACCGCATGGGCGATAACGAGTTACTCGTAACCCTCGCCGGAAAATACGGCGACTACCAGCTCATCTTTCTCTGGCAAGCAGACATGACCGCCCTTCAAATTTCCGTCCAATACAATTTGATCATCAGCGCACATAACATCATGAACGCCGCAAACATCCTCATGACAATCAACGAAAGATCATGGATGGGCCATTTCGAAATCGCCGCCGACACAAATACCCCCTCATTCCGCTACACCACATTGCTAAACCCGGAAAACAAGCAATCTTACGAACAGCTTGAAAGCATCCTGGACATCGCCCTCGCACAATGCGAAACCAATTACGCAGCCTTCAGCCTTCTTTCCGCTGACACCGCTGCCAATAACGACACCCTTCCACTCGCACTCATGCAAACTCAAGGAGCATCTTAAGATATGAGCACTTCATACAAAATCACACTCATCGGCTGCGGCAGAATGGGCGGCGCAATGCTTAAAGGATGGCTCGCATCCGACATCGACGCCACATACAACATCGTCGAACCATACGGCCAACCCGATTTCACCAAAGGTGATAACCGCATCACATTCGGCGAAACCGTAAAAAGCATTTCAGATGACGTCGCAAAGAGCGATATCTGCATCCTCGCTGTAAAACCACAAATGATGATGGAAGTCTGCGAAGCCCTCAAACACATCATCTCCGATGATTGCTTGATCCTCTCGGTCGCCGCAGGACAAACCATCGGCAATTTCGAAAACTATTTCGGCGCAAATCAGCCTATCGTCCGCGTCATGCCCAACACCCCTGCCTCAATCGGCGAAGGCATGAGCGTCGCTGTCGCTAACGCACACCCGACCGACTCACAAAAAGAGATCGTAACACGCATGCTCGATTGCTCCGGCAAATCTGCGTGGGTGGATGACGAAAACCTCATGAACGCAGTGACCGCAGTGTCAGGAAGCGGCCCTGCCTATATCTTCCACCTCATCGAAGCCCTCGCAAAAGCAGGCGAAAACGTGGGATTAGACGCAGACAAAGCCATGATCCTCGCCCGCCAAACCGTCGTCGGCAGTGCAGCCCTCGCCGCAAGCGAAGCTGACACACCCGCATCAACACTCCGCGAAAACGTAACCAGCCCCGGCGGAACAACTGCCGCCGCGCTAAACGTGCTCATGGATGGTCGCTTCCAAGACATTCTCAACGAAGCACTCCAGGCAGCCAAAAAACGTGGTGAAGAACTCGGCGGATAATCCAACTACCCTACCAAATACAAAAAACGCTCACTTAACATCCAATTGATAAGTGAGCGTTTTTTTTATGTATGAGATAAATTATAAAACGAGAACTATCGCTTACCCAAACCAATATCCTTGGCGAGCGCACTGCGCTTCTTCGCATATTCCGGCGCAACCATCGGATAATCCGCAGGCAACCCCCAACGCTCACGATATTCTTCGGGAGACATATCATATGACGTCTTCAAATGACGCTTCAGCATTTTCAACTGCTTACCATCCTCAAGACAGATAATATACTCCGGCGTTACAGATTTCTTAATCGGAACCGCAGGCTTTGGACGGTCTGCATGAGCACCAACCTCCTGATCAACATTAGACAAAGTCTTAAAAACCTGTTCAATCACAGCGGGAATTTCATGTGCAGGCAACGTATTATTTGACACGTAGGACGAAACAATCTCACTCGTTAAAGCGAGTAATTCTTCGCGGGTTACAGACTCAGTCATTTCAAACTCCCTCGTTTATTTTGTTTTATTAGTATTTGTTACTATAATTACTTATACCGAGCCGTAAAAAAAACAAGACCAAATCGCATGAAAATTATGCATTCTCAAACAGATAATTTCCGTGGTGCATTTTTGGGCTGACTAACATCTGGCGCACGCAGGTATATGGGCACGCAATCGTCGCCAAAAACCACATCACCCCGAACAAACATACGCGCCACCACACCAACATCAATTTTATCGACATCGTAATGAGCGAATACGCCTTTATGATCAAACCGCCTTGCCGCATTACCAATCAGGATGCGCCCCCCAACGTCAACATTCTCACGCATCAAAGACTGATGCTCATCACACGCAATCCCCGCGGCATCAAACCCTTGCACATAAAAATCCTGCCGCCGCGTTTCAACCAAAACAACAAAATCATCATCCAAGCCGCGCGACTTCGCAGTCATCGCCAATCCCTGAAGGCTCGTATAACTATAAACAGGAATACCCACAGCCAAACCAAGCGCGCCCGCACTCGATAAGCCAATACGAATACCGGTAAACGTCCCCGGTCCATTGCAAACAACAATATCGCTTAAAGCATCAAAACCGATCCCCGCATCTTCAACAACGCTTTGAACCATCGGCACCAATCGCTGCGCCTGCCCGTGCGCTTCATCGCTATAGGCATCAAAAACCGTATCACGCCCTGCATCAAACACTGCAACGCCGCACCCCTCCATCGCCGTATCAATCACCAAAATTTTTCGTTCATCACTCATGATCAAATCTCTACACGAACAACGCAGGTGCATCAATTGTTATTGCAAGCAGCCCGCAACAGTGGCAGAACTAGACAATGCGTTACATTCACATCTTAATCCTGATCCTCCTCACACTTACCCCAGCGGTAGCGAACGTATTGGAAAACGATAACAGCAAAGCCGTCATCCTTGCCTACCAGCATATAGGGGAACCTGAGCATCAACAAACCAACCTAAGCACGGAGCTTTTCGACACGCATATTGAGGAAATCACGAATGGCGATTACAACGTCTTGCCATTAAGCCAAATCGTTGACGCGCTTAAATCTAAAACACCATTACCACCAAGGACAATCGCAATCACCTTCGATGGCGTCTTCCAATCTGCATATGATAACGCGATAAAAAAGCTAATTCAAAACGACATTCCCTTCACACTATTCATCTCTAGCGAAAGCACAGAAATCCCAAGCCAACTCGACTGGAGAACATTAAGAAAAATCGCAAAATCCGATAACGCCAGCTTCGGCATCATGCCCGCAAACTACGAACACATTTCTCAACTTAGTAAAAATGAAGCCGCCCGCCTCATCAATAAATCACGCACCGCCTTCAAAGAACACATGAACACCGAGGCAACATTATTCTCATACCCCTATGGTGAGATTTCAAACACATTACTAGAGATCAGCAAAGAACAAGGGTTCACCGCCGCTTTCGGCCTCCATTCCGGCCCCGCGCATAGCGCATCAGACATGCTCGCCCTCCCCCGCTTTGCCATGACAACACAATATGCCGATATTGACCGCTTCCGCATGATCACAAACACAGCGCCGCTGCCTACAATCGACATAGAGCCTCAAAACTGGCAATTGTCACAGCCACTTGATCAGATCGGTTTCACCGTACCGCAAAGTTTAGAAGATAACATCTCTGACTTGTCCTGCCATGTTTCGAACCAGTCAAAGCCGAGAATGGAGATACTAGGAAATCGCGTTGAAATCATTCCACATATACCAATTACTGACGAACGAACACGCCTCAACTGCACGCTCCCCGTTCAAAACGATGGTGACGAAAAACAATGGCGATGGCTCGGCATGCTCTTTCACACACCGCAAGACACTACCCCTCAGATGGACGAACTTCAATAACCTCGGGAACAAAATGCTTAAGCATCCCTTCAATCCCTGATTTTAGTGTCGCAGTAGAACTAGGACATCCAGAACACGCGCCGCGCATTGTCAAATAAACAATCCCGTCATCAAAACGGTCAAATTCAATATCGCCGCCATCCATCATAACCATAGGACGCACGCGGCTCGCAATTAGCTCTTTGATCTGCGCAGTGATCTCGTCATCTTCGGCGCCATCATCCTCGGCCTCTGCCTCAATCAAAATCGGCTGCCCCATGGATAAATGCTCCATCAACGCCGCCATCACCATCGGCTTAAGCATATTCCAATCCGTGTCATCTGCCTTTGATACAGACACAAAATCATTCGCCAAAAACACACCCGTAACACCCTGCAAAGCAAACAAACGCTGCGCAAGTGGAGAATTACACGCCTCTTCAACCGATTGATAATCTCTCAGTCCACGTTCCAAAACAACCTGACCTGGAATGAATTTTATCGTCGCGGGGTTGGGCGTGGCCTGTGTTTGAATAAACATATGAATGCTCCTTGTCTTTACAAAGAAATAAGCCCAACATAGGCAAAACTCAAGCAATGAAAGTATTTAATAAGACAAAAAGCTATAAAGCCAAATGATCAGGAACAATCATCACAGGAACACGAAGGCGCGATAGCCCCTTGCCCGTGAAATGCGAAACCAATGGCCCCGGCCCGGAACCTTGAGTCCCACCCGCCAAAATCAACATCGCAATACCCGGATCATTTTCAATCACCTCAACTAGCGCATCCATACGACCACCATCCACAAGATAAATTGTAGGCATCATATCTGAAAGATCGCTAAGCTTCGTACACGCCTCATTGATGATCTGCTCGGCTTCTTCACGTTGCTCGTCACGCATGCGCTTTTCAATATTGCCCCAATGCGTAAACCCCTGATTCTCCATCACGTAAAAAATACCAATACGGCACTTATTCGCATGCGCCATAGACGCGGCATATTTAAGCGCCACAGGAAACTCTTCTGTACGGTCAGCAACAACCAAATACGTACCACCCCAAGTTTGATGAGCAGCATATTTTTCGCTTATTGGTTGATTTTGTGATGTATCAGCCATGGTTAAATCCCCTTAACTCGTTCTCTGGCGAACTACATTTGATAACCATCCGGCTATCACAGCGATGAATACAATAAAAAGACCATACGCCAAAGAGTAGGAATGCGCAAACTGATAAACACTAGAGCTGAGCCCTACCTGCGCCACCCTAACCCTGGTTTCATTCTTATCTAAAACGTCACCATCATTAATCAAGAATGTCTCAATCACATAATCCCCCGTTGGCACATTCGGCGGAACATAAAACTCGGCCTTAAAAAACGTATCGCTTAGAAACACGATATCCCGCGCCTCCATCGGGAAAAGTCCAGCCACCTGTTTATTACGAACCAACGCTGAAGCAAACGCATCGATTTCATCCGGCTTTAATGAATTTTCCTCAGCCTTAAATTTCAGTGAACTTAAACCAATCCCATTTGATTTAAGAGCATCCTCATCAAGAATGTTCTCTTCCTTATCACTAAGCGCGTAATCGTAAAATTGTGGAACATCATCAAACGCGATAGAAACATTATTCATCCAAACCCCAAAAACCGAGTTTTTCTGGCGCACCAAAACATTTTTCAAAGGCCCCTTAATCACAACTGCAACATGCCCACGTTTTTCTTTCACCCCAAACAAGGAAAGCTTTGCTCCGTTAAACCCCGTCGAAATATCAACCGAGTCTTGCGCCAGATTAACAGTTAAGGCCTTATCCTGCGCGACAGCAAAATCAGACAACAAAAACACGCCAACTAAAATGACAAAACCACGCATCATGGCCACACCAACGTTGAGAATAACTCGCTCGGTTCAACAAACAATTTGTAGGAAAGCTGCGCTGCGACCAACAAAACCATAATCGCCATAATAATACGCGCCTGTGTAGGCTTGACAAAACGCGCCGCAGAAATACCAAGCTGCGCACCGATCACGCCCCCTAAAATCAAAATGATTGCCAACACCATATCAACCGTGTTGTTAAACACCGCATGCATAATCGTCGCCGAAGCCGTGGTAAAGATAATCTGAAACAATGACGTTCCCGCCACCAATAATGTCGGCATCCCCAAAATATAAATCATCGCCGGAACGAGCAAGAACCCACCACCGATACCCAGAACAGAGGCCAATATCCCTCCGATAAACCCAATCCCGCCAGGAACCAATGCACTGATAAACAATTTTGACCGTGGAAAGCGCATCTTATAAGGCAAAGACGCAATAAATGGCGAAACCCTGAGCGTGTTAAACTCCTGACGTACATTCTTCTTTTTAAAGAACTTTGAAAACACGGTTTCAATCAGCATCATAATCCCGATCGAACTCAACAAAACCACGTAGATCAATGAAATCGCAAAATCAACCTGCCCAAAAAACTCAAGCAACTTAAAGATCATAATCCCGACGAATGAACCCATAATGCCGCCAGTCAACATAACTAGCCCCATCTTGATATCAACATTATTACGCCGCCAATGCCCAATCGCCCCTGAAACACTGCTCGCCACCAACTGGCTAGCTTGCGTCCCTACTGCAATTCCGGGTGGTATGCCTGTAAAAATAAGAAACGGCGTGGTCAAAAACCCGCCGCCAATGCCAAAAACCCCAGACAAGAAACCAACAAAAGCGCTCACCAGAAAAATAATTTCCGCTGAAACGCTCATCTCGGCAATAGGTAGGTGAATCTGCATAAGCTATTAAATTTGCTACGTCATTTATGGCACTTACAATGCACTAATATAACGCATAAACGCAAGCCATACATTGGAAGATGTTCCGAAAATTAGAATGTGTAATCGTCAATCTCACGGCGGCCATGAATAACCGTCTCACCATCATAGAAATCGCGATAATACCCGCGCTTAAATGGCACCATCGGCTTAAAATCAACGGATTTCAATATGCTCATAAAGGAAGGATACCATTTATCAAATGCCGCCTGCTCCGCGCTACACTCATAAATATAAAGCTTATTTTGATAATGAGATGCGAACACAATCGCACGACGAATAGATTTCGGCTGATCAAACCCTTCATAGGTAATATCAGCCATAGACGCAAAACCACGTCCAAAACCGGTGTTATTTTCCACATGATTAACCGCTGCATGCTTGTATTCATCGGTATAACCATCCCAAAACTCCAAGCCAAAATACTCACGCTGCAATGGACCACTATTGGAAACTGGCTGCATTCTAAAACGTCCGTCATCCCGAATACGCAAACGACATTGCGCATCCTCAAACTGACCCGTCACCACTGGCGCGGCGATACGCAAAACCTCATCATAAGCAATATTGCTAACAATGCCCCAACGATCTGGAAACGTCAAAGAAACGTCCTTTTCTTGATTTTTCCAGACAAAAACATCTGCCTTTGCCATCACAGGAAAAGCCACAATCGCAACAAAGGCAAACGAAAATAGTGATTTATAGTAAGACATGAAAGGAACCTCTCGGAATATAGTATGCCAAATTTCGCCCTATCATGCCACTATAAAAGTAAAGACGAAGTTAAGAGCTTTTAACAAATCCCATAATATCCCGAACCTCATCCAATGTCGGCTGCGCAAGTTCACGCGCTTTCGCATTCCCCATCGCCAAAACACCATCAATATAAGTCGGGTCATCCATCAAATCACGCATCTTTGCCGTAATCGGCGCCAAATGCTCAACCGCCAACTCCGCAAGCGCAGGCTTAAACTCGCCCCATCCCTTGCCCGCGTATTGCGCAACCACATCCGCCTGTGAAATCCCCGCCAACCCCGCATAGATATTCACCAAATTCTTCGCACCCACACGCCCTTCAAGCCCCTCAACCGTCTCAGGCATACCATCAGGATCCGTCTGTGCCTTCTTGATTTTCTTGGCAATAACATCCGCATCATCCGTCAAACTAATGCGTGACTTCTCCGATGGATCTGATTTGCTCATCTTTTTCGCACCATCCTGCAATGACATCACCCGCGTTGCCGCGCCCATAATATACGGCTCCGGCGCAACCAAGGTTTCCACGCCATATCGCGTATTAAATGTCGCCGCAATATCACGTGCCAATTCCAAATGCTGCTTCTGATCATCCCCAACGGGCACATGCGTCGCCTTATAGATAAGAATATCCGCCGCCATCAACACAGGATAAGCAAACAAACCAAGCCCTGCACGCTCCGCATTCTTGCCCGCCTTGTCTTTAAACTGCGTCATACGCTCCAGCTTACCCATCTGAGTCATTGTCGCCAAAAGCCACATCAACTCTGAATGTTGAGGCACTGCCGATTGCACAAATATCGCCGCGCGCGACGGATCAATGCCCCCCGCAATATACGCCGCAACAATCTCACGCGTTGCCCAGCGCAAATCATCTGGCTCTTGTGGCACCGTAATCGCATGCAAATCCACAACACCATATAGGCATTCGCTATCTGGCTCATCCTGCAACGCCACCCAATTTTTAAGCGCCCCAAGATAATTCCCAAGGTGCAAATTCGCCGTCGGCTGCATACATGATAATATTCGTTTCAAAACAGTAACTTCCTATATTTTCTTCTTCTTAAAGTATCGCTTCAAAGCACGACGATCAACCGCCCCACTGCCAAGGATTAAAGCAGCATAAACAACCATCCCACTAACAACAAGTCCACCAAGCGCAAACGAGCTTAAAAGCTTCGTATCAAATATCGCAAATTTAGAACCAACATAAACAACCAAAGCCATGATAATGCTCGATAAAACAATCTTCACCGCCGCCGTCTTAAACCGTACATCCAAATGCGCCGCCTCCATACCGCGCAAAAACCAAATATGCGCACCAAATTGAAGCCACGCCGTCAAACCGGTCGCAAGCGCAATCCCTGCAACCCCCATAAACTGTATAAACGCAATCGAAAGCACGACATTCAAAATCGTCGCAACCACCGAAATTTTAACCGGTGTCACAGTATCCTGACGCGCCCAATGCGCCGTTGAAAACACTTTAATGGCAATATAAGCAGGCAAACCAATCGCATAGCACCGCAAAACAAGCGCCGTAACCGCCGTATCCCCCGCGTCAAAAGCCCCACGTTCAAACAAAACATAAATCAACACATCAGGGATAACAAACAACGCCGCCGCCGCTGGAAGCGCCAACAACAAACACAGCTCAAGCGCACGGTTAAACAAATCACGTGCTTCTTGCATATTCCCCTTGGCCATTGCCTTTGACAACATCGGCAACAACGCCGTGCCAACCGCAATGCCAACCACACCAAGCGGAAGCTGATTAAGACGATCCGCATAATAAAGATAAGAAATCGACCCCGCCGTTAAAAAAGACGCTAAAATCATATCTGCAAATAAATTGATATGCATAACCCCCGCGCCAATAACGCCCGGGCCCATCAATTTAAACACACGCTTAATATCACCATTAAATTTCGGACGCATAATCCGAAACTTCAAACCAACACGCCAAGCGGCAATCAAAAGCCAGACCACCTGCGCCACACCCGCAAATAAAACACCATATGACAGCGCATGCCCCGCGCTCTCAAAATGCCCCGCCATCAACAATGAACCAATCAAACACACATTAAAAAGAACGGGCGCAAACGCAAACGGCGCAAACCGATCAAGCGCATTCAAAACCCCACCAAGCAAGGCTGTAAGCGACATCAGCAAAAGATAAGGAAAGGTAATGCGCGTCAACTCAATCGCTAAATCATAACGAATAGAATCATCAACAAACCCCGGCGCAATGACGTTCATAATATACGGCATGCCAATCATCGCCAAACACGTAAATGCCGACAGCAACAAAAGCATCACCATAAACGCATTATTCGCAAACGCATCCGCCGCCTCACGGCTTTCATCTTCAAGCTTATGCGAATAAAGCGGCACAAACGCCACCGAAAACGCTCCCTCCGCCGTCACCCTACGAAAGAAATTAGGCAGCTTAAGCGCCACGAAAAAAGCATCCGCAACAGGCCCCGCACCAAGCACAGCCGCCGTCAAAACATCACGCGCAAACCCCGCCACACGGGATACCCCCGTGAGCCCCGCCACCGTCGCCATTGCTTTTGCAAGTTTCATATATTAGGACATACATGGTTACATTGGAGATCACAATATGCAGAACCCTGAGAAAACACAGTTTGGCACAAAAACTGTAACGCCCGAAGAAAAGACACACCTTGTCCACGGCGTATTTGATTCCGTCGCGGCTAAATATGACATCATGAATGACCTGATGTCTGGCGGCCTTCATCGCCTTTGGAAAGATCGCCTCATTCGCATGATACGCCCGAAGCCCAATCAAAAATTCCTCGATGTGGCCGGCGGCACAGGCGACATAGCATTCCGCCTGCGCAAACGTATCGGCCCAAAAGCCGACATCACCATCTGCGATCTCACCCCCGCAATGCTGGAAGTTGGCCGCGACCGTGCCATCGACAAAGGCTGGATCGAGAGCTTTAACTGGATCAGCGGCAACGCCGAAGACCTGCCCTTCCCCGATAATCACTTCGACATCTACACAATCGCATTCGGCCTGCGCAACGTCACCCATATCGATAAAGCCCTCGCAGAAGCCCATCGCGTCCTAAAGCCCGGCGGAAAATTCTTCTGCCTCGAATTCAGCCATGTAGAAAACCCACTGCTTGCAAAAGCATATGACGCCTATTCATATGCCGCGATCCCAACCATGGGAAAAATCATCACGCAAGATTCGGACAGCTACCAATACCTCGTTGAGAGCATCCGCAAATTCCCAACACAAAGAAAACTCGAATCCCGTATGAAAGATGCTGGCTTCGCCCATACTCATTACACCAACATGAGCGCAGGAATTGTAGCGATTCACCAAGGACTTAAGCCTTAAAGCTTATTTTTAGGCCAAACCGCGCAAATTTTACATATTAAATATAACTGTAAATACAGGCCTTTAAGGATTTTTATTGACAGAAGACGCTAAGAGTCGCAAATTAGCGCACATCCAAAAAATAAATTGTAGGGATTAACTGAGAGGAAATTTTTCTAATGAACAACTTTACTAAATCAATCGTATATTCAGGTGTAGTTTTGGCTGCTGGCCTTGTTGCCATCTTCGCAATCTATAACAACATCTCCGGAACAAGCGACGTCTCTTACATCGAGCCAGCCGCAGGAAATGAAAGTGCCCCTGAAGGCGTTTCCGAAGGTATCGCAAACATCACAAATTCAGCAAAAGAAGCGGCAAATGATGCTGGCGAAACAATCTCCGCAACGTCCGCAAACGCAACTGAAGCTGCTGCTGGTGCATATGAAGAAACAAAAGAAACTGCCGCTGACGCCGCCGAAGCAACAAAAGAAACAGCTGTAGAAGTTGGCCATGACGCTGCTGAAATGGCGAAAGACGCTGCTGACGCAACAACCGAAGCCGCATCTGATGCCGCCGAAGCAACTGGCGCAACAGTAAGCAAAGCCATCGAAAGCGCAAAAGAAGCCGCAGCCGAAGCAAAAGATGCCGTTACAACATCACCTGCTGAAGAAGCTGCAAACGCCGCGGAAGAAGCAAAAGAAGATGCTAAAGACGCTGCTGAAGAAGCAACAGACTCTGAGCCAGCTTCTGGCGAAGAGCTTATGGACAAAGCAAAAGAAATCACTGAGTAATTAACACTCACATATAAAGATTTATAAAAGCCTCGCTTAACAAAGCGGGGCTTTTGTTTTATAAAACGATCTATGACAGACATTTTAAAAAACAAATCAATTCTCCTCGTGATCTCCGGCGGCATCGCCGCGTATAAATCACTAGAGCTGATCCGCCTCCTCAAAAAATCAGGGGCATCCATTCGCTGCATCCTAACCGAAGGCGGCGCACAATTCGTCACCCCCTTAAGCGTCTCCGCCCTGTGCGAAGAACAAGTCCACACCGATCTATGGTCACTCAAAGATGAAACCGAAATGGGTCACATCCGTCTCTCACGCGAAGCTGACCTCATCGTCATCGCCCCCGCAAGCGCGAACATCATTGCACAAATGGCCAACGGGCTCGCAAACGACCTTGCCTCCACCACCCTGCTGGCCAATCACAACACCCCCGTCCTGATTGCACCCGCCATGAACCATGCCATGTGGAACAACCCCGCGACCCAAGACAACATCACAAAAATAAAATCCCGCGCCATCACCTTGATCGGCCCCGAACACGGCGCCATGGCCTGTAACGAAGAAGGACTAGGCCGCATGAGCGAACCCGAAGACATCCTCGCTGAAATATACAAGACCATTAAGTGACAAAAAACAATCCGCAAAGCAGCGAGAGAAAAATGAGAGTAATTGTAACGGCTGGCCCAACATATGAGCCCATTGACCCCGTCCGCTTTATCGGCAACCGCTCTAGCGGAAAACAAGGTTACGCAATTGCAAAATCCTTATCCGATAACGGATTTGACGTCACCCTCATCTCCGGCCCAACGCATTTACCCGACATAAGCGGGATCACAATGATCCGCATTGAAACCGCAAAACAAATGCTGAAAGCGGTTCAAAACACCCTTTTATCATCACAACAAGACATCGCGATATGCGCCGCCGCCGTCGCAGATTGGGCCCCCACATTCTCCAACCAAAAAATCAAAAAAGGGTCAGGTGAACCGCAAATAACATTCACCGAAAACCCCGACATCCTCAAAACCATTGCCACGGCTCATAACCGCCCCACCCTTGTCATCGGTTTCGCCGCCGAAACCGAAAACCTTATCGAAAACGCAGCGGCAAAACTCAAGCGAAAATCATGCGACTGGATTTTAGCCAATGACGTGTCCCCCGCAAACGAACACAATGTCTTTGGCGGTGACAACAATCACATCCACCTCATCACCAACGAGACACAAGAAGATTGGCAAACAATGAGCAAAATCGCGATTGCCGATAAACTCACCAACAAAATTCAAAACCATTTCGAAAATCAAAAAAAATAACCCCATCCCTCACAGTGAGGCTAGGCAGAAACACAGAACTGTATTAATAATACACCATCATTAAAATATGCGACATTCAGACGAATAGACGAAAGATCACAAATGCCAGAAGTAAAAGTCAAACTCCTCCCCCTTGAACATGCCGTCGGGCTTCAACTCCCTACCTACGCGACCGAACAATCCGCAGGGATGGATCTCTCCGCCGCACTTGAAGAAGCCATCGAACTCGGCTCTGGCGAACGCGCACTTGTTCCGACCGGGCTATCAATCGCCCTCCCCCCCGGATATGAAGCTCAAATTCGTCCGCGCTCTGGTCTTGCTATCAAAAACGGAATTACTGTCCTCAACTCCCCCGGAACGATCGACGCTGATTATCGCGGTGAAATCAAAGTGATCCTCATCAATCACGGTCAAACATCATTCACAATCGAACGCGGCATGCGTATCGCACAAATGGTTGTAGAACGCTACGAAACCGTTGGCTGGGAAGTCGTGACCGAGCTTGACGAATCCACCCGCGCCGAGGGAGGCTTCGGCTCCACAGGAACGAAGTAAGCAGCGCTCAAACTAAATCCACAAACAACATCCTCGCGCAGGCATTTTCTGCGTGACCTTTACGCGCCCTACGTCTAGATTCTAACCATGTCAAACCCCGCGTTAAAAGAAACGGTTCAACCAACCGAAAGCCCCGCCGATGCATATCTCGCCGCGGGAAACACCCCCATGATGGCGCAATATCTCGCGCTCAAAGATCGCTATCCCGATGCCCTCCTCTTCTACCGCATGGGTGATTTTTACGAACTCTTCAACAACGATGCAATCAAGGCCGCCGAAACCCTCGATATTACCCTGACAAAACGCGGCAAAAAAGACGGAACCGACACACCTATGTGTGGCGTGCCATTCCATGCCTATGAACCCTATCTCGCGAAACTCATCCGCGCAGGGTTCAAAGTCGCCATCTGCGAACAAACCGAAACCCCAGCAGAAGCAAAAGTCCGCGCGAAAGCCGAAGGCCGCCCAGCATCAAAAGCACTCGTGAACCGTGACGTTGTTCGCCTCGTCACACAAGGAACCCTGACCGAAGACACCCTCCTCAACGCCCGCGAAAACAACTATTTAAGCGCCCTCACCGAAATCGGCGGCCAATACGGTCTCGCATGGGTGGAACTATCGACAGGTGCATTTTCGGTTCAATCCGTGTCAAAAAATAACATCAACGCCGCCATTGGCCGCATCGACGCACGAGAGACCCTGCTCTCCGACCGGCTGCAAGAATCCTTTAGTGATATTTCAAACAAAACAATCCAGCCCCAATCCACCTTCAACGCCGATAACGCAAAAAAACGCTTAGAATCCATGTTCGGCGTCGACACCCTTGAATCCTTTGGCGCATTCTCACGCGCAGAGATCGCCGCCGCTGGGGCTTTAATTGATTACGTCGAGCGCACACAAATCGGCAAAATGCCCTATCTCGAAAAACCCCGCCAAATCTCGCATGGCGACACACTCGAAATCGACGCCGCAACACGCGCCAATCTGGAACTCACACGCACCCTGTCCGGATCACGCAAAGGCAGCCTCCTTGATTGCATAGACCGCACAGTCACCGGCCCCGGCGCACGCCTCCTCCAATCATATCTTGCCGCTCCCCTAACCGATATCAAAGCCATAAACGCCCGCCTTGATCGTATAACATGCCTCACCAATGATCCGCATTTTAACGACACTTTGCGCGAGCAACTCAAATCCACACCCGATATGGAGCGCAGCCTCGCACGCCTTACCGTCGGCAGAGGCGGCCCACGTGACCTCCTGATGCTCTCCGACGGCCTCAAAAGCATAGAGATCATTCGCAGCACAATCCAGGCCAACGAAACCGCCCGCAGCGTCTTTTCCGACACAGTCAATGACCTCAAATCGCTCCCCCATTTAAGCGATTTTCACGACACTCTCAAAAACGCAATCGACCAAGATTGCCCCGCTTTATTGCGCGAGGGCGGATTTATTGCACACGGATATGACCGCCGCCTAGACGAGCTAAAAGCCCTCAAAACCCAAAGCCGCAAAGTCATCGCAAAGCTTCAGGGCGAGTACCAAGCCAAATCAGGGATCGAGACACTCAAAATAAAATTCAACAATGTCCTTGGCTATTTCATCGAAGTCACGTCAAAACACGCCGACGCCATGATGGGCAATACAGATTTCATCCATCGCCAAACCATGGCCAACGCCGCCCGCTTCACCACACCCGAATTAACAGAATTAGAGCGCGACATCACATCCGCTGGCGAAAAATCTCTCGCGCTTGAGCTGGAAATATTCGATAAAATCGTCGACGCATGCATCGCCTATGCTTCTGACATCGGCACTCGCGCCCGCGCCCTCGCCAGCATTGACTGCATCGCAGGGCTCGCCACACTCGCCGCAGACATGCAATACACACGCCCCATCCTCGACACATCGCTCAATTTCAACATCCAGGGCGGCCGCCACCCCGTTGTCGAAGCAGCCCTTAGAAAAGACACGCAAAATTTCGTCCCCAATGATTGCGACCTCAGCGGCGATCAACGCCTCTGGCTTCTCACTGGCCCGAACATGGCGGGTAAATCAACCTACCTACGTCAAAACGCACTCATCGCAATTCTCGCGCAAATTGGCTCATTCGTCCCTGCAAAATCGGCGCATATTGGCGTCATTGACCGTGTCTTTTCACGCGTCGGCGCATCTGATGACCTCGCCCGTGGACGCTCCACATTCATGGTGGAAATGGTTGAAACCGCTACAATCCTTAACCAAGCAACAGAGCGATCACTGGTTATCTTGGACGAAATCGGGCGCGGAACCGCGACCTTTGACGGCCTATCCATCGCATGGGCCTGCGTTGAAAATCTGCATGAAGTGAACCGCTGCCGATCCTTATTTGCAACCCATTACCACGAGCTCACCGCCCTCACCTCAAAACTCGATGCGCTCACCTGCTATTCCATGGCCGTAAAGGAATGGAAAGGTGAGATCATCTTTATGCACCAAATCAAAAAAGGGGCAGCGGATCGCTCCTACGGTATTCATGTCGCAAAACTCGCAGGCCTCCCCGACGCCGTCATTGAACGCGCGGGAGTCATCCTCGAACTGCTCCAAACCGGCGAGCAATCAGGAAACCTTACAAAGCTCGCCGATGACCTACCGCTATTCTCATCCGTAGCCCCGCAAAAAGCATCACCACAAAACACCGCATTAACAAACGCCCTCAACGACATCGACCCCGATGCCCTGACGCCGCGCGACGCACATGAATTGATCTACACCCTCAAATCTCTCGCAAACGGCTCATAAACAATGCAACGCGCCCTCACCTCAGCCCTCAAAGACCTTCGCAACAACCGCATCAGCGGCTTAGAATTTTGCCACCGTCACAGCCGTGCCATGGACAAACACATCAAATCCCTCACCAGCCACATCCCACAAGACATCGCAATCATCGCTACCGGCGGATATGGACGCGAAGAGCTCTGCCCCTATTCCGACATCGACCTCCTATTCCTCACCTCGAATAAAACACCAAAAACACTCAATGACGACATCGAAAAATTCCTCTACCAAATATGGGATTCAGGCATCAAAATCGGACATTCCGTCCGTACAATCAAAGAATGCATCACCGTCAGCCAAGAAGACCCGAAAGTCTTATCCTCCCTTCTGGACGCACGCATCATATCTGGTGACAAAAACCTCTTCCAAGACTTTGAAACTGAACTCGAAAAAAGCCTTAAACCAAGAACAAAGAAAGCATATGTCGAAGGAAAATTAGACGAACGCGACGCCCGCCACATGCGCCTCGGCGACTCGCGATATGTGCTTGAGCCAACCATAAAAGACGGCAAAGGTGGCCTCCGTGACTATCAAACCCTCTTCTGGATCGCCCGCGTTATCTATAATGCGCCAACACCAAAGACACTCAAAGACTTAAAAATAATCACCAGCAAAGAACAACAACGCTTTGAAAAAGATTACGAATTTCTCCTCACCGTGCGCTGCCATTTACACGATATTGCCGGACGCGGTGAAGAACGCCTGCATTTCGATATCCAACCCCAACTTGCCCAACGCCTGAATTATCAACACCGCAACAACGCCAAATCCGTTGAACGCTTCATGAAGCATTACTTCCTCGTCACAAAAGATATCGGCGACCTCACCCGCATTCTCGTCGCCGCAATCGAAGAAGAAGAAGAGCAAAAAAACCGCCTCGTCCCACAACGTGCAAAAAGCTTTCTTGGTTTTGAAACAATCAATAACCGCCTAAACTTCGCCCCCAATCAGAAGCTAAAAGACGACCCTATCAACATCCTTCGCTTTTTTCGCGTCGCCCAAGAAGCCGATATCGACATCCACCCCAAGGCGCTCCAAAAAATACGCCGTAACATCAAACTTATTGATAACATGTTGTGCCACAACCACACCGCAAACGCGCTCTTTCTTGAGATTCTCACCGACGACAAAAACGCCGCCCTCACACTGCGCCGCATGAACGAAGCTGGCGTTTTGGAACGCTTCATCCCCGAATTTCAAAAGATCAAAGGCCTCATGCAATTTGATCGCTATCATGTCTATACCGTTGACGAACATACCCTTAATGCCGTTGACATCATGCACAAACTCGAAAGCGGCGCGCTAAAAGAACAAGCCCCTCTCGCAAGCACCCTGATCCAAACCATCGAAAACCGCAAAACACTCTATGTCGCAATCCTCCTGCACGATATTTGCAAAGGGCGCGAAAACAAAAAAATGGGTCAAGACCACTCAACCCTCGGCGCAGAACTCGCCCTAAAACTCGCCCCACGTCTCCAACTCAGCGACCAAGGAACACGCCTCGTCTCATGGCTCATTTTCGACCATCTATTTATGTCGGAAATCGCCTTTAAACGTGACCTCGAAGACTCTAAAACACTCGAAGATTTCCTCTTTCGCATTCACGATATAGAACGCTTAAAGCTACTCACAATCTTGACAACATGCGACATCATGGCCGTTGGCCCGGACCGCTGGACAAGCTGGAAAGACTCACTCCTCACCGAATTATATATTCTGGCTGAAGACCGCCTATCAGGCAAAAAACCGCAACAAAAATCAAAACCTGAAGCCACGCCAGATCTTGGCGATGAAAAAGCCGTCATCACATTCACCCAAGACGACACCAAAAACGCCACAACCCTGCGCATCATCACCCAAGACAAAATCGGCCTCTTCGCAACACTCAGCGGCGCACTCGCCGCCGCAAACGTCAACATCATCGAAGCCCGCATCAACACCCATGACGGCGGTATAGCCGAAGACATCTTCACCATCCAAAGCGCCAGCCACCAACAAATCACAAAACAATTCCGCTGCGAAGAGATCAAGAAATCAATCCTTGCCGCATTGGATGACAACACCGATTTAGAAAAGAAAGTCGCCAAAACAGTCAAAAAACCAAAAACAAAAGAACTTGTATTCGACATACCCGAAGGTGTCGTCATCAACAATAACGCCAGTAAAGACGCCACATATATTGAAATCTATGGCCGTGATCGCCAAGGCTTCCTCTTCAACGTCGCCCAAACATTAAGCAAACAAAACCTCATCATCGCACATGCAAAAGTAGGCACCCTCGGCTTAAAAGCTGTGGACATCTTCTATGTCACAACACTTAAAGGCAAAAAAGTAACAGATGAGAAACGCTTAAAAACACTAAAAAAATTACTGCTAGAAACGGCTAAAACCCCTTAACTGGTTTTAGAAACAATATTAGGCGCATCTTATAATAGTAATTTTTATAAAAACACAATCGTAATACCCCATAATAACATGTATAATATGATTCACTAATTAAAAGGCTGACAGAATGTCCAAACAAAAAATATTAATTATTGATGACGACGAAACAACAGTTTTAATGCTTCAGCAAATACTCGCGAAAAATGGTTTCGAGCATGAAATGGCCTTAAACGGAAAAGCTGGCCTCGATATCCTCAACAAAGACGAAAAAATCGACGGCGTTATCCTTGATATCATCATGCCCGAAATGGATGGGCACGAAACATTAAAACATATTAAGCAAACACCAAAAATCAAAGATACACCCGTATTAATGTTAACAGGCGTAACCGCAATTGCGGATGTATCGGAATGCCTATCTATGGGAGCAAGTGATTACATGGTAAAACCATTCGATGAAGAAACGCTCATCTCGCGATTGCAAAAAATATTGCCATTAACAATTGGGTTCGAAGACTAAACTAATCTTGCTGTTTGTTCAAAAAAATCAAACCAGCCTCAAACTGCTCTTCAATTTTCGCAATCAATTCTTCATAAGATGACAATGATTCCGCCCCTTCAGAAACAGATTTAGCGCCAACTTCCAACGCCTCTGTCGAGGCCGACAACCCCGAAAGCCCTAAATTGCCTGCTGATGATTTCATCGAATGTGCTGAATTCAAAATGATAATCACATCATCACTTGCATACCCCGCCCGAATATTTTCAACATGCTTACGATTTGTCCGCGAGTAAACCTCAACCAAGTGGTCAAACTTATCCCCCATAAGCTCTTTAATTTGCTTAAGGTTATCCACGTTAAAATCTGAAGGCATGTTAATCCCTTTTCTAGAGAATGAATGGTATAAAGCGACACCTAAAAAATCAGGCAATACATTCTTTTCCCACATAATTTCCTTGAAAACCACCCTTAAAAAGATTACTTCATTATAACAAATATGCACCAAAGGAAGCCATAATGTCAGATGAGCAAAAACTCTCACATGTTGAACACGTAAAGATCGCCTCACGCGGCCTACGTGGTAAAATTGCAAAAGTCGTTGCCGATGACTCAATCGAAAAATTCGACGAAGACGATGAGCAGCTGACGAAATTCCACGGCTTTTACCAAGGATACAACCGCGACACTGCGACACCACGCAAAAAACAAGGCCTCGATAAAGAATGGGAAATGATGCTCCGCACGAAGCTGCCCGGTGGCCGCATCAAAGCAGAACAATACCTCGCACTCGACATTCTCGCCGAAAAATTCTCAAACGAGACTTTACGCGTTACATCACGCCAAGGCTTACAATTTCACTGCGTCCTTAAAGGCGACATCCATCCACTCATCCAAGAAATCAACGAAGCCATGATGACAACGCTTGGTGGATGCGGTGACGTGGTACGTAACGTTATGGCCGTGCCAAGCCCGCTAAAAATTGCCGCCTATAAAGAAATCGAAGACATGGCGCAAATAATCTCCGACGCCACATTACCAACCACCACTGGCTATCATGAAATGTGGGTCGAAGGTAAAAAATACGAACCCGCAACTCCACGCCCCGAAGACGCCCAAGATCGCGAAGGCGAAAATGTACGCTGGGAAAAAACTGACGATGTCGACCCGCTCTACGGCACGCAATGGATGCCCCGCAAATTCAAAATCGCAATCGCAGTCCCCGAAGACAACACAGTAGACGCGCTCACCAATGATGTCGGCCTCATCGCCATATATGATGATAACGGCGTCCAAGGATATAACGTCTATATCGGCGGTGGCTTTGGCATGAAACACAACAATGCCGACACATACCCCCGCGTCGCCACTGCATTAGGATATGTCGACAGCGCAGATGTGCTCGACGCCTGTAAAGCCGTAATTAAATTCCAACGCGACCACGGCGATCGCGGCGATCGCCAACACGCCCGCCTAAAATACGTCGTCGAAGAAAACGGCATGGAATTTTGCACTGAAAAAATCGAAGAATATTTCGGCAAAAAATTCGCCCCTATCAAAGATTTCGGCAAACTCGAAGTAAAGAACCACCTCGGCTGGCAAGAGCAAGGCGACGGCAATTGTTATCTCGGCGTGCCCGTAACCTCTGGCCGCATCAAGGACACTCCAGAATTTCAAATGCGCAAAGCCTTCCGCCAACTCGCACATAAATTCGACAAACCCATGATCCTCATGCCCACAGAAGACGTCATTTTCTGTGACATCAAAGAGAGCGAAAAAGCAGAGATCGAGAAAATCCTCCGCGACAACCACGTAGAACTCGCCGAAGACCACCTTCCCGTTGAGCTTTGGGCCATGTCTTGTGTCGCACTGCCCACTTGCGGAAAAGCTCTAACCGAAGGTGAGCGCGCCCGCGTGCCAATCATCTCAACCGTAACAGAAACCCTCAAAAAACATGGCCTAGAACAAGAACGCATGGCCGTGCGTATCACCGGCTGCCCCAATGGCTGTTCACGCCCCTATGTCGGCGATATCGGCATCGTCGGACGCGCCCCAAATCTCTACGCCATGTATATTGGCGGAGATTTCGAAGGCACCCGCCTCAACCACAAAGTCGCAGACATGGTAAAAGTCGACCAAATCGGCAATTTCCTGGAACCCTTCTTCGTCGCATTCAAAAACGAGCGCACAAATGACAACGAAGGCTTCGGCGATTTCTGTGAACGCATCGGTGAAGATCGAAGAAAAGAACTAGCCGCAAGCTCAGGTGCAGCGAAGAAGCTGTAGTGTGTTTGAAAATTCAAAATTTATAAACAAAATATTCGAAATTTGTTTTGAGATTGAAAATAGCAAAGAGACAATTACTGCCAAAAAAGTTTTCGCAAAAACCTCTTCAAATACACAGGAAGGAAAAGATGACTACAGGCATAACAAAAACATCGCAGAAGCACTAAGTATAATTGAACGCATGAAGTTAATACGTGGTCGAATAGAACCAGAATATACAAAAAACCACGGGTTTTTATTAGAAGTTAGGCATGCTAAAATTTCAAAATGGGGACACCTTTTTAGAAGACTCCCCAGACAACTTAAATATATTTATGTTTCTCTTTACCTTTGGAGAAAAAATGCTCTATCTATCTTAGGTGCCTTGGCCTTTCTAAAGCTTGGAAACAATGCATTACAAGGAGCAAAAATAGTAGCTAATTTGTATGAATTTATACTAGCAACCATATTACTTTATATAATCTATGTAATTTTCAAACGTTTAATTGGCTAATTATGTTCCCGATAATCCTAAATCCCGAATTCACAAACATTGTCCTCATCGGCAATGAATTCCTGACGCAAAAGCGGCTCGTGGGATTGCGCGATGCAAACATCGCAAAAAACCTCACGATATACGCCCCTGCCCCGTGTCATTGCATGGGCGAGTTGATCGAGGACATGAAAACCCTCGGCACAACAATCCATAGCCGCCTCCCAAAAAAACGCGACCTGAACAAAGCACACATCGTCTATATCGTTGATATCGACATTGATTACGCCAAAACACTCGCCGACCATTGCCGCAAAAAGCACATCCTCGTGAACATCGAAGACGTCATCCCCTACTGCGACTTCCACACCCCATCCATAGTCCGCCGTGGCGATCTGCTCTTTTCCATCTCCACCAACGGCAAATCCCCGGGACTTGGCATCGAGATAAAAAAACATATATCAAATAAATTCGGCCCCGAATGGGCAGAAAGACTTGAAATTCTCGCAGAAAACCGTCAGAAATGGCGATCCGATGGATTACCAGGGCGAACAGTCCTCCGCCAAACCATCGATATGATAAAAAAGGAAGGCTGGCTATAATATGCCACAAGCAATGGATTTAGCGCCAACCGGCGCCCCCGCAGACCCACAACGGGTTAAAGAACTTGATGACCTCACCACGGCGCTCAACGCACAGCATGGTGAGAAAAAGAGCCTTGAGCTACTCGACATCATGATCAACGACGTGTTCAAAGACAAAATCGCCCTCGTCTCCTCTTTCGGAACTGAGGCCGCGTTGCTGCTTTCACTCGTCTCAAAGGTCAAAAAATCAACCCCCGTGATCTTCCTCGACACCCTTAAGCATTTCCCCGAAACGCTTGAATATCGTGACGACCTCATCAAAACACTAGGCCTCACCGATGTCCGCATCATAAAGCCCGAGCCAAGCGCATTAAAAGCAACCGATCCCGATGGCGATCTGGCTTTGCGCAATCCCGACGCATGCTGTTACTTGCGTAAAGTCGTCCCCCTCGAAGAAGCCCTCCACGGCTTCGATGCATGGATCAATGGCCGCAAACGCATCCACGGTGGATCACGCGCCGCCCTGCCCCGCATGGAACACGATGACCGCCGCGTCAAAGTCAACGCGATCGCCACCTGGACACAGGAAATGATCGACGAAGAATGGGAAAAACAAGGCCTCCCCGAACACCCAATGGTACAATGGGGTTACACCTCCGTTGGCTGCATGCCATGCACATCCCTCCCCAAACCGGGCGAAGGCAAACGATCAGGGCGCTGGGCGCAATTCGACAAACAAGAATGCGGAATCCACAGCCTCGACAGCAAATGGGACGACACCTCAGGTGGCGGGATTTAAGCATGCCATCCAACAAACTCCCCACATTCGAAAAAGGCACCGTCTGGCTCGCGGGTGCAGGGCCAGGTGATCCCGGCCTCATGACCCTACTCACCGCCAAAGGCCTCGCCAAGGCTGATGTGATCATGCATGATGCCCTCGTCTCAAATGACGTTCTTGATTGGGCGGGCAAAGACGCCACGCTTGAATTCGTTGGCAAGCGCGCAGGCGTGCGCTCCATGAAACAAACTGAAATCACCGCCATAATGATCAAACACGCCAAAGCGGGAAAACGCGTTCTTCGCCTGAAAGGCGGCGATCCATTCGTCTTCGGGCGCGGCGGTGAAGAAGTGATCGAACTGGCCAAATCTCACATCAATTTCCGTGTTATACCCGGCGTAACCTCCGGTATCGGCGGCCTAACCTATGCCTCCATCCCCGCAACGCATCGCGACGTCAACAATGTCGTCAGCTTCGTCACAGGGCGCGACGCAACAGGCGAGCTACCCAACAGCATTGATTGGGACTCCCTCGCCGCATCATCCCCCGTCATCGTCTTTTTCATGGCTCTAAAAACCATGCCGGACGTCGCCGCAAATTTGATCAAAGGCGGAAAATCACCATCAACCCCCGTCGCCATCGTTTCAAACGCAACCGTGGCCGACCAAACCGTAGTGGAAACAACCCTCGCCACTTACGCAAATGATGTCGAAAAAGCATGCCCGAAATCCCCTGCCATCATCATTGTTGGCGATTCTGTTAAAATTCGGGGCTTGCTAAAAGACTATCAACAGACTATATCATCTAGCAATGTGAGGGTGGACGCCATCTAAACAGTTTTTGTCGTTTGGCTTTTTTCCTGACAAGGCACAAGCGACGACGAGTATTTTAATACTTTAGGATGCGAAGCAACGCTGTCAGGAAAGAATGCAAAGGACAAAAATGACCGTGATAAACGCCGAGAACCAATTCACATCTCCCGAAGATTATAACGGGACAGGAACAATCGACAACCCAATCAAAACCGACGTCGTTGTCGTGGGCGCGGGGCCATGCGGCCTGTTCAACGCATTCGAACTCGGTCTCCTCGATATGAAATGTCACTTCATCGACATTCTCGATCGCCCGGGCGGCCAATGCGCAGAGCTATACCCTGAAAAACCAATCTACGATATCCCCGCATATCCTGAAATTAACGGCCAGGATTTGACAGATCGCCTCATGGAGCAAATCGCGCCATTCGATCCCGTCTTCCATTTCCAACAAATGGCCGCCGCCTGCGAAAAAATTCCAACCGAAGACGGCACACCACTCTGGCGCCTCACAACCGATATCGGCACAGTCTTCGAAGCAAAAGTCATCGTTATCTCTGCGGGTGGCGGTTCATTCATGCCAAAAAAACCACCAATCCCCGGCATTGAAGAATACGAAGACAAATCCGTATTTTATTCCGTACGCAAACGCGATGCCTTCACTGGCAAAAAAGTTGTGATCGTCGGCGGCGGCGATTCCGCACTCGATTGGACTCTCAACCTCCAAGAGCTCACCGACAGCATGACCCTCATCCACCGCCGCGACTCTTTCCGCGCCCACCTCGACAGCGTGAACAAAATGTTCGCCAAAGTCGAAGAAGGCGCAATGCGCTTTGAAATGGGGCAAGTCAAAGAGCTTAAAGGCGAAAACGGACAGCTCAGCTCGATCGTTGTCCAACACAAAGACAAAACTGAAACTGAAATCGAATGTGACGTACTCCTCCCATTCTTCGGCCTCACAATGAAGCTCGGCCCCATTGCTGAATTTGGCCTCAACCTCGATCAAAACCTGATCCCCGTTGACACAGAAAAGTTTGAAACATCCGAACCCGGCATCTTTGCGGTGGGCGATATCAACACCTATCCCGGCAAACTAAAACTCATCCTCAGCGGTTTCCACGAAGCCGCCCTAATGAGCCGCCAAGCTTTCCGCTACATCTATCCCGATGCAAAGCTAAAATTCGAATACACAACCTCCAGCTCATCCTTGCAGGACAAATTGGACGTAGACGATAAAAAAGAAGCAAAAACCGCTTAATTGAAAAGCAAGTTCCAGACACAAAAAAGCAGGCTCAAATATGGCCTGCTTTTTTATTTGGACATTTATCGCCTACCTTAATACTGGATCAACAACAAACTCCATTGCAAGGTGGTGAAAATCGACACCTGTCGTGGCTGCCAAAAACGCTGTCCCAAGGAATACTGCCCCATGGGTCAACATAAATTCAGCAGACAAAAAACCACCACCCGCAGCAGCCGCGGCCTCTACACTCATGGTCTTTTCCTATGTGTTTGGTATTAATTAGGTTTACTCAACTTAAGAGAGTATTTCATCACAAAATTACAACACAGTCAATATGCGTAAAATGCATCACCCGCTGCCAATATTTAACCTTTTATTAATACTTTCCCAATAATCTTAAAATATGTCATTAAAAGCCACACTTAAAAACTTAAACCTTGGGAAAGCGTTTGGATACAGCATCGCCAGTGGTGCAACTGCCTTGGCACTCCTCGACACATTTCGACTGGCCAGTGGCGACATCAGCGCGAGCGCATCTCTCGCCCAAAACTTCATAAGCCACGCAGGCGCAGTAGCCGCAGGCCTAGGCTTCGCCCAAGCAAGCGGCGCAATGCAAAAAGCCGAGCCACAACCAGCAACAGCGCAGACACAATTAATCATGCCAAGACGCGCATTGATAATGGCGCAGCCCTAAGGCACTCCAAATATCGAAGATTACCCCTCAAGGCCTTCAAACAACAATGTCGAGATATAACGCTCCGCAAAAGAACACCCAATCGTCACGATAACCTTGCCTTTATTCTCTGGCAATTTCGCAATTTCGATCGCTGCGGCAATATTCGCACCTGTCGAAATACCGCCTGGCAAACCATCTTGACGCGCTGATTTTTGCGCTGTCTTAAACGCTGTCTCGCTATCAATCTTGATCACGCCGTCCAACAAACCTGTTTCAAGGTTCTCTGGAATAAACCCTGCGCCAATCCCTTGGATTTTATGCGGGCCAGGATTACCACCGGAAATCACGGGGCTTTCCACTGGCTCAACCGCAAACGCCTTAAGCTCTGGATTCTTTTCTTTCAAAACCTTCGCAATACCACTGATCGTCCCACCTGTTCCAACGCCGGCAATCACGATATCAACCTTACCCTTGGTATCTTCCCAAATCTCTTTCGCCGTTGTCTCACGGTGAATTTGTGGGTTATCGGGATTTTCGAACTGTGACGGAGAAAACGCGCCTTCGGTTTCCGCCAAAATCTCAGCCGCCTTATCAATCGCGCCTTTCATGCCCTTTTCCGCAGGCGTCAAAATAAGCTCCGCACCAAGATATGAAAGCATCTTACGACGCTCAATCGACATGCTCTCGGGCATGGTCAAAATCAACTTATAGCCCTTCGCCGCCGCAACAAACGCCAGCGCAATACCGGTATTGCCCGAAGTCGGCTCAACAAGAACGCTCTTACCAGGAGTAATCTTACCCGCGCGCTCCGCCCCTTCGATCATCGCAAAACCAATACGATCCTTGACCGATGCCAATGGATTGAAAAATTCGCACTTCACCAAAATCCGCGCCGCATCAGGCCCTAATTCCGCCTGAAGATGAGGCAAGCCAACAAGCGGCGTATTGCCGATCGTATCCAAAATACTGTCATAAATATGGCCACGCGTTTCTGCATTCGGCTTCAATTCTACACTCATTTTCAATCTCCTTTTTAAAATTTAAATTCTATTCTAGGGTCGTTTCTAATTCTCGTTTCACGATAAAAGCAAACAGATTTTTGCTGAGGCTAGGAAAATTCGGCGAAGCGTATGTTAATACGTGAGCTTAGAATTTGACAACGCCTCTGCGAAAATATAGACGCCCATTAATCGCCTTCGCCGGGTTCTTCGGAAAAATGCTCCTCCATCTTATTGGAAACATCTTTCATCTCTTCCGCGCCATCCATCTCGTCTTTTTTCTCCGTGATGTTCGGCCATAGCCCTTCGGAGAACTTCTTATTCACCTCAAGCCATTTTTCCGCCTCATCATCAGTATCAGGCAAAATCGCTTCAATCGGGCATTCTGGTTCACACACACCGCAATCAATACATTCATCAGGATTGATCACGAGCATGTTTTCCCCCTCATAGAAACAATCCACAGGGCAAACTTCGACGCAATCGGTATACTTACATTTAATACAAACTTCCGTGACTACAAACGTCATACGGGCAATCTCCTAAATTTAAAAATTCCAGTAAGAACAATAGTGTCATGACATATGCAAAGCAAGTGCGAACACGTCAATATTATCACTAGATTTCCTACAAAGAATCCTTAGCATGCATCCATGCGAAAAATTCTCCTCACCATCGCCATCCTTATCCCCCTCTTCGCTCAGGGCTGCTCCAGCACCCGCGAATCAAAAGATGGAAGTGATAGCACCTCAAAAGTCATCGACCCCACAAACGAAGACCTTAAAGAAGCCATGCTAAACTTCTTCAAAAGTACCGGCGCGCCAATATCATCCACCTATAATTTCGTCCGCTTCGACCTCAACGGTGACAAATTGCGTGAAGCCATCGTCATGATCAAATCTCCATATGGATATTGGTGCGGAACCCATGGCTGCGTGATGGTTGTTATGAAGGCGCATGACAATGGCTTTTCCCTCGTCAACACCATCCAACCCGTGAGAGAACCCATCTATATCAGCCGCGCCAAGGTCAATGGCTGGCATAATCTTTTGGTGCGCGTATCTGGAAGATGGACAAAAACAAAGAACGTAGCCCTGCGCTTTGACGGTAAAACATACCCCAAAGACCCAAGCAAATTAGGCGATTACCCAATAAAACCCGCCAACAACCCCGATTTCATCCGCGTGTTATATGACGAAGGCACAAAGGATTAACACCCTAATGCCCGCGTAATTTTTCTAAAAATTTCTGACGATACGAGGTAACAGCATTTTTAAAACTAGGTGAAGGATCCGTAAAATTATCCTCATCAAAGCGAAGATCGACTTTACCAACAAGCTCATCAATATCAACACTTTCAAGGTGAATACGCGCCAATCGCAACATCACCTCTTGCTCTTCCTCACCATAATCGCCGTCGATATGCGCGATCTTACTGGCAAACTTAAAAAATCCTGCTTGATCAACAGGATCAGTAATCTTCTTAAACATCTCTTCAACGGATTGCTCTTCTTTTGCATCACGTTGAAGCGTCTCTTTTTGCTCATCCGAAAACGGAATATCCTCAAGCGCTTCGGCCATAAACCGCAATTCCTCTGTCGTCACAATATCATCCGCATGCGCCAACGCAAAAATCGTCCGCCACATATAAAACTGGCTGTCTGTTACCTGCCCACTCATCAATTTTCCCCTTTATAAAATGCAACCATCTGCAACATCACATGCTGCATCATCCGCTCTTCATCATTATCCCCAACAAGCCCCTCTGGCACTGCTGGCTTACGCATTAAAAACCGTATTTCACTCGCATAATCCTCTGGATGATTAATCGACGCCTCAACCGCTTCCAACGCCTCGCGTTCATCATCATGGAAAATCCCATCACACCACGCCACAATTCGTGCCAAAATGAAAAATTGCTTGCGATGTGCTTTGCTTTCAATCGCACGAAATAAAGCCACAATATCTTGCGGCGCTTTCGTATCTGCCTTTACCTGCGCGCGCTGTTCATCAGAGAATTTGAAAACATCCATCACATTATTGATATACGCCTCCTCTTCTTGCGAAAGCTCACCATCAACATGCACCATACCAAACACGGCGCGCCATAACGCGAACATATCCGCATCCGGCGCTTCACTAATATCCAACAATTGTTCTTCGATTCTCATACCCACCATTGAACCCCTTTCTTTAAAATACCGCAATCCCCTAAAGAAAATGATAACGTAAAAATGTTCTTGATTTGTTCTGTTTTTGGTGTATCCTCTCCTCACTCTCAAAACAACACAAACCCCCGCCACCCCCGCGTGAGCGAACCAACACCCACATCCAAAGAAAGGCAAAACAAAGATGGATCCAAACCCGGGATTAAAATGGCTATTTTTGGATTTGAACAGCTATTTCGCATCCGTCGAACAACAAGAAAACCCGAAACTACGCGGCAAACCTGTCGCCGTTGTCCCCATGGACAGCGACTATACCTGCGCCATCGCCGCATCTTACGAGGCAAAAGCATATGGCGTCAAAACCGGCACGCGCATCCTCGATGCCAAACAAATGTGCCCGGGCCTTATCTGCGTTCCCGCCCGCCACGATATCTACGTGCAATACCACAACCGCATCCTAGAGGAGTTCATCAAACATGCCCCCATCAACAAAGTCTGCTCTATCGACGAATTATCATCACGGCTCCCGCCATCCCGACGATCCGTTCACGCTGCTACCCAAATTGCACGGAATCTTAAGGAGGGAATTTGGAGCAATATCGGCCCCGCCATCAACTGCTCGATCGGCGTCGCCCCCAATAGCTTGCTCGCTAAAATTGCGGGAAACATGCAAAAACCGGACGGCCTAACCTTCATCGCCCCCGAGGATATAGAAGCAAAGCTCAGCACCCTCAAACTCACCGACATCACTGGCATCGGTATAAATATGGAACGCCGCCTCATGCGCGCCGGAATCATGACCATGCAGGATTTATGGAACACCTCCCCCAAACACGCCCGCAAAATCTGGGGCAGCGTCCAAGGCGAGCGTATGTGGTACTGGCTCCACGGCTATGATTTCGACGCGCCGGAGCAACTGGGCAAAACAATGATCGGCCACTCCCGCATCCTTGACCCCGACCTGCGAAATCCCGAAGCCGCCCGCCAAATGGCGCGCCGCCTCCTCACCAAGGCCACCTACCGCCTCCGCCGCAGCGAATACCACGCCAGCGTTCTGTCATTGGGCGTACGCACAACCGAAGGACAATATGGCCGCAGATGGCGAAGCGAAATCCGCCTGCCAAACCCCGCCCAAGACCCGTTCACATTCCTCGATCACCTTGATATTTTATGGGCGCAAATGCTCAATGACCTGTCCACACACACAACCCCAATCCCGCAACAGCTTTCACTGCTCGACTTACATACCCCCAAAACACAGCACAGAACAAACGCCCCTGCTCTGCGCTTTAAAAAAGTCTCCACCCTGCTCATGGGTTTAAAACACGCGGGCGATATCACCGGCGACATGATGGTCGAAAGCTACCAAGAAAACCTGCAAGCCCTGCAAAAACGTGAATCCCTCGCCAACGCCCTCGACACACTGCAAACAAAATACAAATGTGAAACCGTAACCCTCGGCACCCCGCCAAAAACCCTCAACGGCTACGTCGGCACCAAAATCGCCTTCTCCCGCGTCCCCGACACCGAAGAGTTCTGGAGCTAAGTGTTGACATAATAGCTTCTTTTATTGTATTAGTCATACCTAATAATAAATAACTGAGTGAGACAGCATGAATATCAATCTAAAAAGAACAAATGCTCGCCCCAATACAGAACAAGCCATAAAAATCCTGAACAAACTCGTAGAGCGCTACGCCCATCTCCTAGAAACAGAGGAGCAAATGTACCTCGAAGATTACGCATCAGAACTAAGACTAGGCGCACGCGACCTCGATCAAACCGCCACCCTCATCAGCCGCGTCCTAGAGGGCGTTATAAACATTGAGATCGAATGCAAAGAAGACGAATTAGATGAAACGATAGAAATTGAAGCCGATAGCCTCTCTTTACTGCTTCACTGGGATGAAAGCACCCCCCAAACAGGAGACATGCATATCCCAAAAGAAGTTGCAGCAGAAATGCTATCTTTCGATAGAAACGAAACTGCAATACAAAACCACGCTTTAGCAAGAGTAAAAGCAGACCTAAGAAGCCTTGATCGTGCAACCACCACCCTAACAAAAGGTCAAGAAGCCAAATTCACCCGACAAGATGCTCTCATGCAAATCATGCGCTGCGCACCCGATTAATCACCCTTAACAACGCGCCCGCCCAAATCCTGAATCGGACGTGCATTCACGGGAAACACTGCCTGAAACGCGGTTAACTGCTTTGCGGAAAGTGTAATCGGCTCTTTAACAACAAACCACTTCACCCCTTCGGAACATGGCGGCATGGTCAATGACCCTTCATACGCATAATACCCCATATCCGCGGGCATCAAATCACGCGCGTTGATCGCCACACCCGATACGGCCTTAGCCACACCAACCGCCGGAACATTCTGCCAAATCCCCTCAATCGTAGGATTAGCCTCCCCAACCTTAAACATCACCGCAACCACACCAAGCGCCCCATCTTCCGCACGATGCACAAAATGCGCCTCCATTGGATATGGCGCGCCATCAATATAATGCTCACTTGGCGTATGAAAATGCGCCTGTAACAAACTGAAATCCTTACCATATGCACGAAAACCAGACCCCGCCTCAAAATTCACTTGAACCGTATGCCCATTATTTTCCACAACAAGCGGGCTCGGCGCATATGTCCCATTCAATGGCGACAAAGCCTCTTGCACATATTGGCTAATATTAATCGGCGATTGCTCCACACCGACCTTACAAACCTCAAACCCCGCATTCAAATCACCCCATTTATGCGCAGCCTCATCACCAAAATACCCCCAATGCGCTGGATCCGCATGCACATCCTCGGCCAATGCCGGAAAAGCAACACA
This sequence comes from Alphaproteobacteria bacterium, assembly GCA_009995045.1. GTDB lineage: Bacteria > Pseudomonadota > Alphaproteobacteria > Micavibrionales > Micavibrionaceae > TMED27. The sequence continues at coordinate 10,349 of JAACQG010000011.1, read as the reverse complement.
AAGAGACAACGCAGAGACAAGGAGAGCTTTTTTCATGGGTATAAATCCTAATATATAAAAAATTAAACAACCCACAGATCATACCCCATTTCATAAAAAAGGAAAACAACTGACGCCAAAGAAAACGCTTAAAAACATTATATTGCTTGTATCAAAAGCGTTTGCTATCTCTTGCATCATGACAAAAACAATACACATCATCGGCGCAGGCCTCGCCGGATCAGAAGCCGCATGGCAAGCCGCAAATATGGGCGTACAGGTTGTCCTGCATGAAATGCGCCCCCATGTCGAAACCCCCGCGCATGAAACCGATCAATGCGCCGAACTCGTCTGCTCAAACTCATTCCGCTCCGATGACGCGGACCACAACGCCGTCGGCCTTATCCATCAGGAAATGCGCACCCTCAACTCAATCATCATGCAAGAAGGCGACAAAGCCGCCGTCCCCGCAGGCGGCGCACTCGCCGTTGACCGCGACATATTCTCCGCCGGCGTGACAAAAGCCCTAACCGATCACCCCCTCATCACCATTGAACATGGCGAAATCACCGCCATCCCCGATGATTGGGACAATGTCATCATCGCCACCGGCCCCCTCACCTCCGATGCCATGGCAAAAACAATTGCCGACCTCACAGGCGAAAAAGAACTCGCCTTCTTCGACGCCATCGCCCCCATCGTCCACGCCGAATCCATCAACATGGACATCGCATGGTTCCAATCACGCTACGACAAGGCCGAGGGCGCAGGAACAGGCAAAGATTATATCAACTGCCCCATGACAAAGGCGCAGTACGAAACCTTTATCCACGAACTCACAAACGCCGAATACGGCCTCTTCAAGGAATGGGAACTCCCCAGCGGCGCCCCCACCCTCGAAGAACGCGAAATCGACACCCCCTATTTCGACGGCTGCATGCCCATCGAAATCATGGCCGCCCGCGGCCCCGAAACCTTGCGTTTTGGCCCCATGAAACCCGTCGGACTCACCAACCCGCATAAACCCGATAATGAACAACCCTACGCCGTCGTCCAACTGCGCCAAGACAACGCGCTCGGCACGCTCTTTAATATCGTAGGCTTTCAAACAAAAATGAAATGGGGCGAACAAACCCGCGTCTTTAAAATGATCCCCGGCCTCGAAAACGCAGAATTCGCCCGCCTCGGCGGCCTCCACCGCAACACCTTCATCAATTCACCAAAAGTGCTAGACGAAAACCTACGCCTAAAATCGCGCCCTCACATCCGCTTCGCTGGACAGATTACAGGCTGCGAAGGCTATATCGAAAGCGCATCCATCGGCCTCATCGCCGGACGCATGGCTGCAAGAGACGCACTCGGCGCAAGCTTCAAAAAGCCCCCCCTCACAACCGCCCTCGGCGCATTGCTCAACCACGTCACCGGCGGCGCAAATGCCGAGACATTCCAACCCATGAACGTAAATTTCGGCCTCTTCCCCGTCCCCGAAAACCCATACCAGATCATGCCCAACGGCAAACGCAAAAAACTACGCGGCAAAGATCGCAAGAAATGCTACACCGACCGCGCCCGCATAGATCTTGCGCATTGGATCCGCAACAACAGACAAGAAGAAGAAGCCGCGTAAAACACAAGGCATTGACTTTTCACATCACAAACCAAACATTATAAGTCCAACTTTTAACAACAAAGGTCCAACAATGAAAAAGCTTATCCTCGGCGCGCTCATCATCCTCGGCGCATCAACGACACAATCCGCATTCGCACAAGACACATATAAAATCGACCCAAGCCATACTAACATCTTGCTTGAAGTCTCCCATGGCGGCTTTTCAACCATGACCATCGAAGCATTAAATCCAGACGGTACAATCGTATTTGATCAGGAAAACCCAGAAAACAGCTCGGTAAACCTCACACTCAAATCCGAAAACATTGACGGCGACGGCGAAAAATTTAACGAACACCTCCACTCCGCTGATTTCTTCAATGTTAAAGAATACCCTGAAATCACATTCAAAAGCACAAGTGTTAAAGTGACAGGTGAAAACAAAGGCACGATCCTTGGCGATCTAACCCTCGTCGGCATCACAAAACCAGTCACATTGGATGTTACATTTAACAAAGCAGGCGAAAACCCGTTCAGCAAAAAAGAAACCATCGGCTTTTCCGCCTCTGGCCTCATCAATCGCTCTGATTACAAGATCGATTATGCTCTGCCTTTCGTAGGCGAGGAAGTCACCCTCAACATCAACGTTGAAGCGACAAAATAAGCACATCATTCATTACGAGATAATAAATATGGAGCGTTCATGCAAAAGCATAGCGCTCCATATTCTTATAAAAGGCTATTTTTGCGCCCCCTCTTCGGCCTCACCACCATCATCGACAATCAATTCCGATTGAGACTGAAGGCAAGACAAATACCCATGAAATCCCGTCTTCTCAAACACATCAATGCCCAACTCCGACTTGGCCGTGTAAATAAAAAGCCCCACAGGAACAGATGTCACCAGATATAAAACAACCCCAACAAGCACAAATAAAACCTTGCGCGCTCGTGTCATTGGCAGCTTCACCTGCTGTTGATCATCCATTGTATTACCCCAATTTCATCATTTAGAAAATAAAACCCTACATCATCCTATCGCGCAGCGAAAAGACAACACCGTTAAAAACAAATATTCATCACGTGAAATTATACGGAATACTGCGCACTCAACGCGCCCACATCCGCCGAACGCTCAAGACGAACCGTAGAACTGAAACTCGCTTCAATCAATCGGCTCTGTGTAATTGAAAACGAACCCTCATCCGTCTCCACCTCTAATGTGCTGACCTGACTAAGACTAACCTCATAGCTCTCACTCACACTAAACTGCTCGCTTATCTGCGCCGCCAAGGCATCAATCTCAACCCGTCCATTGCGAATAACCAACGGCGCGCTTAAAACTTCTGTCCGCTCACCATTAACATAGGCCGCCAAATTCTCTGCATCCGCACGATCTTGTAATAATTTATCCCGCGCATCATCCGATATATCAATGACATCCAAAATACCACCAAACCCATCTCCCGATGGCGGTGGCGGTGGCGCAACATCCGCAGCCCCCTGCAAAGCGACAACACTCTCGCTCCGCTCATAAGAAGCACTCACATTTTGGGAAACAGATAAATTCTGCGTTTGAGAAAACGCGATACTTTGTATTTCGGCCATGACCATCTTCCTTCTGAAAAAAAAAGCCTGCTAGCAATACTCGCTTCAAATAGTATAGTACAAAAATACTAAAAATTGAATTCTAAGAAACATTTTATACATTCATGCCCACAAAAAACGAAACCATAGTCCTGCTACACGGTATCCTGCGCTCCAAAATGGATATGCTGGCGCTCGAAAAAAAGTTCAGCAAAGCAGGATACGATTGTATTAACATCCTCTACCCCTCCCGTGAAAAAACGCTCGAAGAAATCGCCGAATTCGTCGACACCCAAATCAAATCCCGCGTAGCATACGCCCCCGATAAACCATTAAATTTCGTCACTCACTCCATGGGCGGCCTCGTCACACGATATTATATCGCCACATATAAACCCGAAAACCTCGGCAAAGTCGTCATGTTAAGCCCGCCAAACACCGGCAGCGAATTCGCCGATTTCCTCTCCGAAAACAAATACCTAGCCCCGCTCTTCAAAAACATTTTCGGCCCCGCAAGCGCGCAGCTCACCACACAATATAAACACATCGATACAGAAATCACCTACCCGCTCGGCATCATCGCCGGAAGCGCATCTTTAAACCCGCTCGCACCATGGATTTTAGAAGGTGAGCACGATGGCATCGTCCCCGTTGAACGCACAAAAATAGACGGCATGACCGACCACATAACCCTCAGCGCAAACCACAGCTTCATGATGTTTGAACCAAAAATCATCAACCAAGCTTTATATTTTCTAGAAAATGAAAAATTCGATCATACAGGGCTTTAGCCACGAATGACCTCAAATCGACTAAAGAAATTTATCGAAAGAACCGGCATCGCCTGCCAATGTCTCACTCAGGTTTTCTTGCAAAACCTCACGCACATTAGCCGTCAAACGACTAACCTCGCTCAATTCTTGCGCCTCCGCCGACAGCGAAACCTCATCCGCAGGACGCGCCGCGCCCGCATTATCTGAACGCTGCGTTTGCGCATTGCTGCGCGCTTTATTCACTGCCTGCACAGATGGCGGCAGAGTGGAACCAATTGAATCAACCATCGCGTATTACCCTAACACTTTGTAATGACTAATATTATATTACCTTATACAAATTAACATAACAATAAGAATCACCCCCTACAAGTCTAAATACAACCTCAAGGCCTTAAAAGCAGGTGGCAACATCAATCGCCCGTCAAACACATCATAGCCAAGCCGCTTCAACTGCCCCATATACAGCGCCGCCAAACGCTGATGCGCTCGCAAAAACCGATCTTCACATTTCACCCCGTCCACAAATGTCTCCGCCACGGCGCGAACAACATCCACCAAACCATCTTGCCGCTTTAACTCATAAAGCTTGTTCACGCTCACATCATGCTCAACCATCAAATCCTGCGGCAAATAACACCGCCGCTGACGCGCAAAACTAACGCTCGCCCGCAATATCCCCGCAACTGCATAATTCACACCAACAGCCGCAATCGGCTCCATATCAACATCCGCCCCGACAATCCGCGCCGCCAATTTAAGCAACGGCACCGACGTATAATCCGCATAATGCACCCACCCCTCAAGGTCGCTCGGCAAAACATCCTCAAGGTCAAATTCACGCGCATAGATCAGCGCGTCAAAATCCTCACGCGGCAAATCATACGCATCAACCGCCCGCGCCATCGCCTGCACCACCGCATGCTCTGGCACTGCCGCCCCCTCATCATAAATCGTCGCAACCGCATCACGCCACCATTGAAGCCGTATCAAACCAAGCTGCGTCTCACTCACCACCTCGCGCGTTTTCGCAATCTCATAATTAAACGCATAAAGCGCCCACAGCCCCTCGCGCCGATCAAAAGGCGCAAAATGGGACAGCAAAAAACGATCAGGATCATGCTCCCGGACAATCTGCCCGCAATATGAAATTTCACCCTGTTTCATTAAATTAAACGCCTTTTTACTTGAGAAATGGAACAAATGACTTAGGTTATGTGTTATCAGATTATAAGCTTTAAACACAACAACCATTAGGAGCCTTCAATGACTTTCGAACTTCCAAAACTCCCATACGCATATGACGCACTCGACCCATACATGTCCGCTGAGACTTTGGAATTCCACCACGATAAGCATCACCAAGCCTATGTTAATAAAGGCAACGAACTCATCGAAGGAACAGGTCTCGAAGACGCATCATTGGAACAAGCCATGGTCAGCGCATTCAAAGATCCAATGCATGCTGGTCTCTTTAACCAACTCGGCCAACATTATAACCACCTCCATTTCTGGAACTGGATGAAGCCCAATGGCGGCGGCACTAAGATGGATGGCGCATTAGAATCAAAAATCAAAGAAGACCTCGGCGGATACGATTCCTTCCGTGATGAATTCCTCAAAAAAGGCGCAGGCCAATTCGGCTCTGGCTGGGTATGGCTCGCACAAGATGCCGCCAGCGGCAAACTCGAAGTCCTCGGCACACCAAACGGTGAAAACCCTGTACCTTACGGCAAAACACCAATCCTCGGCTGCGATGTGTGGGAACATTCCTACTACATCGACTACCGCAATGCCCGCCCAAAATACCTTGAAGCATTCGTCGATAACCTCGTGAACTGGGACTACGTCGCCGAACTCTTCGAAAAAGGCCCTCTTAAATTAGCCGCGTAAACCGCACTAACTTAACGACCAGGACCCGGAACATAATCAGGAGCGGCGCCAACACCCGGCGCCGTTTCTACTGGCGCATATAAAAAGCGCACCTTTCGATGCGCTTAAAGTATTAATAAATCAAAAGCATCAAAGCCCCTAAAACGGCAACAAAGCAGCCACAACGCGTCGTCCCTCTGCCATGAGCACATTATACGTACGACACGCCGCGCCGCTATCCATCGCTTCCACATTAAGACCCTGCGCCCGCAATGCTTTCCTAAGCGCAGGATCAGGGAAAACCAAGCTCTTGCCCGTACCAAGCAACACAACATCCACCGCATCACTCACACCAAGGATCGGCGCAAAATCAGCCTCGCTAAGCGCTTTCACATCGCCCTCAACATCCCATGCAACCGATTGATCATGAAACACCATAACCGCGCCCTGATAGGCCTCACCGCTGATACGAAAATGCCCATCCGCATATCCTTGGATAATCTGCGCGCCTTCTCTGACAAGCGGGGTAACATCCATAACCTAAGAGTCCTCCTCGACCACATCACCGCCTGATCCAATATCACCGATATCCGAACGCTTGATATTCATGAACATCAAAAGCGGCGCCGCGACGAAGATTGACGAATACGTCCCGATCACAATCCCGAACATAAGCGCGTAAATAAACCCGCGCAAAACCTCGCCGCCGAACACATAAAGCGCAACAAGCGCAAGCACAGTCGTCGCCGATGTCATCAATGTACGTGACAGAGTGTTATTGATCGAAAGATTAAACAATTCCCCGATCGGCATCTTCTTATATTTGCGCAAATTCTCACGAATGCGGTCAAACACAACAACCGTATCGTTGATCGAATACCCCGCAATCATCAAAACCGCGGCAACCGTCGAAAGGTTAAACTCCATCTGCGTGAGCGCAAATAGACCAACCGTCAAAACCGCATCATGCGCAAGCGCCACAATCGACGCCACACCAAATTGCCATTCAAATCGAAACCACACATAAGCCAAAATCCCAAAGAGCGAGAACAAAACCGCCATCGCGCCTTGCTTCTTAAGCTCCGCCCCGACCTGCGGCCCAACAAATTCAACGCGGCGATAATCAACACCCGCCTCGCCTTCATCATTCTCAAAATCACCATAACGCGCATCTAACGCCACACGAACAGTTTCAATCGCCGCCTTCTGCTCTTCACCGTCATCATGAACGGATTGCTGCTGCGGCAGACGAATAAGCAAATCATCCTCCGCACCAAACTCCTGAATAGAAATCGCACCCAAACCAAGCCCGTTAAGCTCAGTCCGCAATGCGCCAATATCCGGCGTGCTGGGTGTTTTGATCTCAATCACCGTACCACCGGTAAAATCAATCCCGAAATTCAACCCCTTGGTTGCGACCAACCCAATCGACGCCAGCATCAAAATCGCTGAAAACGCGAACGCCAGATATCTCTTGCCGATAAAGTCCAAATGCGTATCGTCAGGAATTAATTGTAAACCCTTCATATCTCTATCCTCTATCCCGCTCTTTATACGGGTAAACTATTGCTTGGCTTCTTGCGCCAAAGCCAACTAACAACCATCAAACGGGTCACCATAATCGACGTAAAGAACGACGTTACAATCCCCACACCAAGCGTCACCGCAAATCCCTTAACCGGCCCTGTCCCAAATGAGAACAAAATCACCGCCGCAATCAACGTGGTTAAATTCGAGTCAATAATCGTACTCATCGCACGGCTATACCCCGCATCAATCGAAGAAATCGGTGAACGCCCCGCGCGCATCTCTTCACGAATACGCTCAAAAATTAAAACATTCGCATCCACGGCCATACCAATCGTCAGCACAATCCCCGCAATCCCCGGCAACGTCAAAGTCGCCTGCAGACTGGAAAGGATCGCAAACATCAACGCCACATTCGAAATAAGCGCCACATTGGCAAAAAGACCGAACAACCCGTATGCAATCGCCATAAACAAAAGCACGCCCGCCAAACCAATCAACGCCGCAATCTTGCCCGCCTCAACTGAATCCGCACCAAGCGACGGCCCAACCGTCCGCTCTTCAACAACCTTCATTGGCGCAGGAAGCGCACCCGCACGCAGCAGAATAGACAAATCACTCACCTCTTCCAGCGTAAAGCTACCCGAGATTTCCGCACGCCCGCCGCAAATCGGCTCATTAATATTCGGCGCGCTCAACACTTCATTATCCAAAACAATCGCAAACGGACGGTTCGTATTCTTCTTCGTCACATCACAAAAACGTTTGGTCCCACGACGATCCAACGCAAAAGTCACAACCGGCTGGCCACTTTGGCTAAATCCGGGCTGTGCATTGTTAAGCATATCCCCCGTCAGCATCGCACGACGCTCAACGGGAATACGCACACCTGGCTGCTCGGCTGACGGTAAGTTTTTAACCCCCGCCTTGCTCGCATCTTGTGCCACCAAATGAAACGTCAATTTCGCAGTCTTACCAATAATCCCCTGAAGCGCCGCACTATCCGCACCCGGCGCTTGGATCAAAATACGATCTTCGCCTTGGCGCTGAATAACTGGCTCGGTCGTGCCAAGCTCATCAATACGGCGACGTACAATCTCAATGCTCTGCGCAATTGTCTGGTCATAAACCGCCTGACGCCCCGTATCGTTCAGCACGGCTTCAATCACCGCGCCATCGGTCGAAATATCCAAATCGCTCTGCAAACGACGGATAATCTTACGCGCCGCTTCACCATCGGCTGGGTCCTTCAACGTCAATTTAACGCCGCCCTCAATCATGCCAAGCCCCGTACGCTCAATCTTCGCCTTACGAAGCTCACCGCTTAAATCCTGACGCAACAATTCCGCTTGTTCTTTGAACACGGCATCAACGTCAATATCATAAAGCAAATGCGCACCACCGCGCAGATCAAGCCCAAGGTTGATCGTCTTGTTCGGCACCCAAGACGGCAAATTCGCCGCTGTCCACTCACGCGCGCTCGGCGATAAAGCATTCGGCAATGCGTATACAAAACCAATGAAAACGAAGAATAAAATCGCAATCATCTTCCAACGGGAAATCTGAACCATGGGCTGTTCTCTTTACTCTAAATTATACGGATTTTTTCTTTGATGGCTTAGAAGGCTTTTTGTCCTTGGCCGCCTTTTCATCATTGGCTGGCTTCAACGGAGCATTCTTACCCTGCAAAGTCGACAACATCGCCGTCACTTTCGTGCCATTACCAAGGTCGACAACAACCTCGTCATCACCAACCATCTTGTCGATAACACCAACAAGACCGCCACCGGTAACAACTTTGTCCCCTTTTTTAAGCTCGGCAAGCATCTTACCATGCTCTTTAAATCGGCGCTGCTGCGGCGCGATCAAAAGCACGTAAAACAAAACAACAAGAACAAGGACCAACCCCATATTCCACGCAAACGCTGCAACTGCATCTGGCGCTTGTGGCGCATCCGCCGCAACATCACCAACAATCTCTACACTCTGTGCATAAGCTTTCGATATCAACATCTTAGTAAACTCCAACCTATAAATGATTCTTTGAATTGGTAAGGACTATAAAGAGATCACACACGATTACAAGAGACGATCAAAATAGAAAAATATCTTGATTTTACGTAACTAAACCCATATAACATCCACCATGACAGCAGCCAAAGCGACACAAACCCAATTTACGCGCATGACACGCGCCGAAGTCAAAGCCTTTAAAGGCTTAACGATCGAAGGGCAGTTTTCAGTCGTAGCCCCACGCCCGCCAGCGCAACCACCAAAAGACCGCCAACACGGCACATATATCTATATACCAAATGGGAACGGCGATGTGGATATCACGAATATAGATCCGCCTAAACCATCCCTAGACATGCGCTGCTAAACGCAATCGGCGCCCTATTCCAAATAAGGCTTAGGATTAAGCGCCTTCGTCCCGCGCCGCACCTCGAAATGCAATTGCGGTGTCTTGACCGCCCCTGTCGACCCAACTGTCCCAATCTGACCACCGCGCCTAACGATGTCACCATTGGCCACCTTGATCTGATCCAAATGCCCATACGCCGTCATCCAGCGATCTTCATGCCGCACAAGGATCAAATTCCCCGACCCTTTAAGCCCATTGCCCGCATAAACAACAACACCATTATCCGCCGCCCGCACCGCCGTGCCACGCGCCGCCGCAATATTGATCCCGTCATTATGCAGCCCATCCGCCTTCGGCCCATACCCCGAAAGTGTCTTACCCTCTAATGGTTTCAAAAACTTAGACGATCCACGCTTGGGCGTCACGACCCGCTTCTTACGTTTGGGCGCACTCGATTTGGCCGCCTTAATATCCGGCTTTCGCGGCGGCGTCACAACGTCACCAGATGCAGCGCGCTGCTGCGCGGTAACAGATTGCGGCTCATCACCAATAATCCCATCAACAACATCATTCATCGACCGATCTTGCCGCGCCGCCCTGTTCGGCTCAACCCGCACAACACGCGATGGAACCCCCGCCG
>JAACQG010000030.1 GCA_009995045.1 Alphaproteobacteria bacterium | reverse complement strand
CGACAACCGTCTGATCGAAGTGCGAGACGGTGGCAACACTCTGATTGCGGCGTACAGCTATGACCCGTTCGGCAGAAGACTGAGCAAAGACACCGGCACACAAAAGACCTACTACTTCTACAACGCCGAAGGATTGATCGCGGAGGCGGATGCGGCGGGGCAGGTCACGAGGAGTTACGGCTATGCACCGGGCAGTACGTTCACCACCAATCCGTTGTGGGTGAAGGCAACGGCCATGGGTTCACAGACACAGAGCTATTACTACTACCAGAATGATCATCTGGGGACGCCGATGAAGCTCTTGAACCAGAGTGGGGTGGTGGTTTGGAGTGCGACGTATGACTCGTTCGGAAAGGCAACAATAGACCCGGCATCGACGGTGACGAACAATCTGAGATTCCCCGGCCAATACTACGATGCGGAGACGGGGCTGCATTACAACTGGTTCAGATACTACGATCCGGGGCCGGGAAGATACGTTACGAGTGATCCGATTGGGCTGTGGGGCGGGATCAATATGTATACCTATGTACGAGGGAATCCGATTAGCTACGTCGATCCAATGGGCTTGGATGTTGATCTTCAGATTCGGCCACCTAGTATGCTTACTCTAACAACCGTTTCTGCTTTGCGTCGAGATACAACGTTAGATCAAGCAGTCAGTGATGGTGCGTTGACGCGTAACTTTACATTACCAGCAATTGGCATTGCAGCTTCTGGTAACGCTATAGGTTTAGCTACGGCATCAGCAACTGCTTGTGCGGTGCCAGTAGCATCTGTTGCGGCAACTGCAATAAAAGCTAATGCTAGGAACCTTACGATATGTACAGTAACAGGATTGGCATGCGTTGGTGGTGCAGGGAAAGGGCTGGAAGCCGCTATTAAGCCAGCGCATACATTAATTCGTCGTATTCAGGAAACTAAGGCAATTCGGCCAGTCACGAAACCCCGAAGAGACACTGGTACAGTCCCTAGATAATGCACTTAAATATCATTCATAGACCCCTTATAGCTTATGACGCGCGTGATAGATTTTAAGAGACCTGAGTCATTCAGAATTCGATGGCTGGAAGCAAACGACCATGCAAATTCAGGCCAGCTTGAGAAAGCGCTTGGCATCTTCGAAAGTTTAGCTGCCGATGGCTATGCGGAAGCATGTGTTGAAATCGGCAATATTTTTGAACGAGGCGGCGATGGGGTAACACAGAATCTTGATGCCGCTAGGCGTTGGTATATGAATGCTATTGAAGAGATTGACGACGACTATGCGTATATAGGTCTTGCGAGATTGGCTCTTCAGGGCTACAGCGATGCTGGTACACCTTTGGATGCTGTTGACTACCTTCGCAGAGCGTGCGATGCCAATAATCCGGTGGCTATGACTATGCTTGGCACTCTCTATCATTCAGGTCGGGTTGTACCAAAGGATTTGCACCAAGCTGCACAGTTGTACGAAAGAGCATGGAAGCAAGGGTATGTGCTTCCACTGGTTTATTTAAGAAAAGTAAAGATAGCGCAAGGGCATTACTTTGTTGGGCTCTGGTTATATTTGAAAGTGATATGGGTAGCCTATCACTTAATGAGAAAAGACTCCTCTGATCCGCGACTATGGAATTATGTGGCGGGTCAAAAGGGGTCAGGCTCTCATGGCACTCGGTTAAGCCAAAACACCCCTAAAAACAGAGGGCTGAACACTTCAG
>JAACQG010000001.1 GCA_009995045.1 Alphaproteobacteria bacterium | reverse complement strand
GTATTAAAACAGTCTGCAAACTGTATTAAATCAGCAGTAAATTGACCTATTCCCCAGCGGATCGCCAACGAGCGATACGCGTTTTGCCGCCTTTCATCCATCGCGCATTAGCCCGCAGCCAATGGGTTTTGGTGGTGTCCACATGGTAAATAGGTTTCGGGGTCGGTCGCGCCAGATGAAGCCTGGCCCTCCCTCGGGTTCACTTCGACGGTAAAGCTGTCTCGTTCTCCCACACAATGCAATTCTTCGAATTGCCTTGCGTCCCTTTCGGCTATTGGGATTCGATGGGTTTTGTATCTATTTCGTTTGGTATTCTTGACAAGCGCACAAACCCTGTAAGATACTGGCCAAAATGGTATTCTAATGAGGAAATTGATCGTGTCGGATAGGCGAGCAACTACAAAAAAAACATCAATTATGATCGATGCAAATTTGCTGGATAAGGCCGATCGTTTGGCTGCAATCGATGGCGTTTCCCGTTCTGTGGCAATTGAGAAACTAATGAAAAATGGGCTCGATGTGAAGGTCGTGATGGATGCTATGCACCTCTTTAAAGAGACTTTGCGCGTTATCGATAAACGCCTCATGGTGATTGAAGCCAATACTACTCGAGACAATTAATAGAAATTTACTCTAGGGTGAATTCTCAAATTGAGAGCGAAAGTGTATGAAAGCTCGAGTTGGAAGTCAGTCAACGTGAAGGAATGGAGTGAAGGGGATGTCAATGCTCGGCCGGAGAGTGGTGCGCCGTGCGCGCAGGCCAAAGGCCGAGCACACCCACGGTCGCCTAGCCGAGCGGCGAAGCCGCATGTCCTTGACGGTCATGAAGCGACCTATGCTTATGGCTGCTGGGGTGGGTTGGTTTTTAACCCGCCCCGGCTGCCTTGCGGCGAGCAAAGATGTTTGCCTGATGGAAGATATGCGCAGTCAGGGATGTGTGCAGCGGCATGGTTGCCGGACATTGCTGCGGTGCCTATCAGCCGCGAATAATGTATTTGGACTTCTGGTGGGAGAATGCTGCTTAGAGTATGTTCAAGCGGCGCTGGATAATCGAAAACTACCTGCAACGTCTATGTACGAAAGGAATACTTATTCCAGCACTAATGTGATTGAGGCTTCATTATTGTTGGTTACCCAAGATGGTTTGTTGACCCCTAGGATGAGGATGGACATAATGTCCATATTGTTCCCAGCGAGGTGGTGGTGTGTCTATAGATGAGTTTCTGGTTACTAAGCTTCGAGCAGCAATTGCACTTCTCGGTCGGCGGCAGGTTGCAAAAATGTTCGATATCAACACAAAAACGCTTTCGCGGTGGGAGGCTGGAAATATTCCTAATCCCGGACTGGTCGCAAATGCTCTTGAAAATATCATAAAAACCAAAAGTCGAAGCTCAGCAGGGAATGGTGATTTCAGGTTTGTTGATCTGTTTGCGGGTATTGGGGGCATAAGGCTGGGTTTTGAGGCTGCAGGAGGGAAGTGTGTATATACCTGCGAATGGAATAAATACGCAGTTCAGACCTATGCGGCAAACTTCCTGCCTGATCACCCAGTGGCCAGTGATATCACCAAGGTCAGTCCGGAAGAGATACCTGATCATGATGTTCTTCTTGCAGGGTTTCCATGCCAACCCTTCTCCATTGCGGGTGTGTCCAAAAAAAACTCTCTGGGCATTTCGCATGGGTTTGCATGTGAGGCTCAGGGCACGCTATTTTTTGATATTGCAAAAATCCTTCACATAAAAAGGCCGCCGGCCTTTCTGCTTGAGAATGTGAAGAACCTCATGAGTCATGATAAGGGCAACACCTTTCGGATTATTCGGAAAACGCTAGAGGAGGAACTCGGCTATAGGATATTCCCTATGGTTGTCGATGCTAAAGGTTTCGTTCCGCAGCACAGGGAAAGAATCTATATTGTGGGTTTCCGGTCTCCGGTTTCCTTTAGCTGGGATCGGTTTGAGAAGCCAGATTCTTTATCCAGAAAAATGAAAGATGTACTTCATCCTGAGAATGGCAACGAGGTAAGTTCTCACGATCTGAACAGAGGTTATATCTTTGGTGATGGAGGTAAGGTGAGCGACAAGTACACGCTCAGCGATAAGCTTTGGCAGTATCTTCAAAACTATGCCGCAAAGCACAAGGCGAAAGGTAACGGCTTTGGATTTGGCTTGGTTGGTCCTGAAAATGTGGCACGCACCTTGTCGGCAAGGTACTACAAAGATGGATCTGAAATTCTAGTCAGCCGTGGCAAGAAAAAAAATCCTCGCAGGATGACACCGAGGGAATGTGCAAGACTTATGGGTTATCCGGATGACTTCATCATCCCTGTTTCTGATACCCAAGCATATAAACAATTTGGGAACTCAGTTGTTGTTCCTGTGATTGAAGAAATTGCACGTATTATGAAGCCATACATTTTGGAGCTGGCGGGTGATCGGAAGAAAGGCAGGAAAAAAGTCTCGGCATAATGGTCGACACCCTGTCAAAAAAAAGTCGCAGCAAAAATATGGCTGCAATCCGGAGTAAGGATACCAAGCCTGAAATGATGGTCCGTCGAGCGCTTCATAAGATTGGCCTGCGTTACCGGCTTCATAATCGTCACTTGCCCGGCAAGCCTGATCTAGTATTTCCAAAATTCAAAGCGGTGGTATTTGTTAACGGATGTTTCTGGCATGCACATGAGTGCCATTTGTTTAAATGGCCAGCAACTCGAGAGTTGTTCTGGAGAGAAAAGATTGGCGGGAATGCGAGACGAGACCAAGAAAATTACGAAGATCTTCGTAAATTAGGTTGGAAGGTCGGAATCGTATGGGAATGTGCCTTAATGGGCAGCGGTAAGATTGATATGGATGCAGTTGTTGGTCTAATATCGGATTGGCTGTCAAAACCTGATTCATTTATTGTACTCAGCGGCTCAAACTAGCGAATGTTCCTTTAGCGTTTCTGTGAAAATACTATGGTAATAAGCATGATTGCTTATGCCTTATGAGAGGGGATCTCAATGGGAGTTGAAGCGGGTATGTCTGATCTTACCAATCCACCTGATGCATCAAGATTAATCGATGGCCTGAGGGATACTGGTTATAACTTCAATACTGCGGCAGCAGATGTAATTGATAACTCCATAGCGGCTGAAGCGACAGTAGTTAATGTGCAGATAGCTATTACAGAGGAAGGACGTAAGTTCGTATACTTTGGTGATAATGGCCATGGTATGACCGCTGAAGATTTGTTTGGTGCCATGCGTTATGGAGCAAAACCCCGTGAAGATCTG
Organism: Alphaproteobacteria bacterium; assembly: GCA_009995045.1. Taxonomy (GTDB): domain Bacteria; phylum Pseudomonadota; class Alphaproteobacteria; order Micavibrionales; family Micavibrionaceae; genus TMED27. The sequence continues at coordinate 6,509 of JAACQG010000001.1, read as the reverse complement.
GCCAGCTTAGGCAAATTCGGCTTGGGTCTAAAAACGGCCTCAACATCTGTGTGTAAGTGCCTGACGGTTATATCTAGAAGAAATGTATCAGACAACCTAGCGAAGCTTTCGTGGGATCTGGACCACGTCCATGAAATTAATTCTTGGGAGATGGTTCGGGATGCTGTGTCTATTGATGAGCAGGAGATTTTTGACGATCTGTGTGGCGAAAAGGGAACCCTGGTTATCTGGTCAAAGTGCGACCGGTTACTCCAAAAGGATTATGCACAGCCAGGCGGTGCTCAAGAAAAGGCTGCAATCAAACGCCTAACTGAGAAACTTGCTGAGCATGTGGCACTGGTTTATCACAGATTTTTGGATCGGAATGATGTTCGCGCAGGGAATGTTTCGATCTTTGTGGGCGGCAAAGAAGTGGCCCCGTGGAATCCCTTTTTTCCTTCACGTTCCGAGCAGGTCTTAGGAGAAATAAAACAGAAGCTCGAGTGCGAGATTGAGGATGGTAGTGTACATCAGGCATACCTGAGGGCGTGGATATTGCCTCATACGAAAGACTGTTCTCCAGCAGAGAAAGAGCAGATTAAGCATGCAAACAACAGGCAGGGATTTTATGTATTCCGGGAAAACAGGCTGATTCACAATGGTGGCTGGCTTGGTATTCACGGATGGGGGGCAATGGAGCCCCATATGTCGCTGCTCAGGATTGAGTTTGATTTTGATCATCACCTTGATGAAGCCTTCATGGTGGATGTTAAGAAATCACGGATTCTTCTTGATCCTGCATTGGAAGAGTATGTCCAGAAGTTGATTTCACCAATCAGGCGTGAAGCGGATAGCCGTTTTAGAAGGCGCTCTCAGGAAGTTATAGCAGGGAAGGGGATTGATCATACGAGTTCCAATAATAGTATTTCCCAATCGCCGACTGTAAAAAAACCAACCGTTATTGAGGCTGATGCGGCCACCAATACGGCGGTCGTGTCCAACCATCAGGGGCCTTCGATTCGATTGAAGGTGCCTGTGGAGGACAGAGTTAAGCCTGAAAATATTTATGTTGATGCTGTGGATAATATCCACAGCGGAGGACTATGGGAGCCTTCGTTGCGCAGCACCACAGACAGCGGTCATGTGGTGGGTGTTCGGATTAACAAGCATCATGACTTTTATCAGAAAATTTACCAGCGGGCTTCATCATCCGGATATTCGGTTGAGGGAATGGACCTGCTGCTCTGGGCTTTTGCCGCAGCAGAGCAAAATCATAGTAATCCTGAATTACAGTCGGTCTTTGAAGATATTCGTGATGAAGTTTCTAGTAATCTCAGAAAACTTCTCAGAGATATCGAACTGCCAGATGACGGAGACCGACTTTCTGGGGATGAATCTGTAGATGAATGAGCAGCAGCTCAAAATCCTTCGTAATACTGTTGCCGAAGGAACTGGGGCTGTTATTGAAATTGCGACAGACTCAACTGGGCTGCAGACTTCGGTGCTGCTCTGGTTTGATGAGCTGCGCCGGAATAATGGGCCTTATGTTCAGCTAAAACCATCTGGATTGAAAAGGCACCAGGTAAGGTTACAGTTTGGGAATTTTTCCGGGCCGGTGCTGAATCAAATAATGCGAGCGGATGATGAGGCTGTCGGACTTGCTAGGGCGCTACTTAACTCAATTGAAAAAAATGCCTCAGTTCATTTCTCTGACGGGGACAATCTTGCTACTTGGAAGGTAAAGAACTCTACCTTTCAAGTTGTGATTGAGCGACGGGATGTCATAGACTATCTTAGTGACAATGCGCTAATTCAAACTTGTAAGGATATTGTTATTCCACTTATGGCTGCAATGGCTGAGCTCATTGGATATGACGAAATTCTTCCTGAATTAAAGGATGATGAGCCTGCGTGGGAAGGGGCCGAGAGGCCATCGGTTGTTATGCGAAGAGAGCGCAACCCACGTAACCGACTTCTTTGCCTGAGGATTCATGGTTATTCTTGTCAAATATGCGGATTGGATCCACTTGGCAAGTATGGAGTGGCCGGAACAATTCTTGAGGTGCATCACTTGGAGCCTTTAGCAGTGATTCAAGCGCCTCGGCCCTATGACCCTGCGACAGATCTGATTCCACTCTGTCCGAATTGCCACAAGGCCGTCCACACCCGTCGCCCTGTTCCATGGTCGCCTGAAGATATTCGGAGCTGGATTACAAGTGACTAATATTCCCCTTATTCAGCTGCCAGTTAGATACTCGGAATTGTCTGATTCCCTGCCAGTTGGATTGCGCATTTCCTCACGTATTCTCGATCCGATACTTGTTATACAGCTGGGCAAGAAAGGGTTTGAGGCTGTTCTTGGCGGAGTGCTAAGTAGGAGGGGGATCGAATCCATTTTTGAGGCTCCCACTTCATCGCATAACTGGATTGTTGATGGAGATGTTGTGCGCCCTCTCCCCAATGATATTGGAAGCATACTGTCTGGGCTCTTTGGGAAATATGATCTTCAGAACTTGAGCTTTTCTGATGTGCTCGCCATTGCTCGGATTGAGCAGGATTTGATTCGCATTCATGTTACTCCGGAAGTTCTGACTCCTGCCTCGGAAGCGGCAGCAGGGAGTGGTGATGTTGGGGAGATTCCGGGGCTGCGCGCGACTCTCTTTCCATATCAGACACATGGTGTTTCCTGGATGCAAAAGACTATAAGTCACACAGGAGGACTCATACTTGCCGATGAGATGGGATTGGGTAAAACGATTCAGATTATTTCGCTCCTTCTTCTTTCACCTCCTTCGAAGGAGTCCCCAGCGCTGATTATTTGCCCAACCAGTCTGATTGCAAACTGGAAGCGCGAAATTTCTCAGTTTGCTCCTGATCTGTCTATCCTTATACACAGAGGAGCTGCACGAACCGGTATATACAGTGGGCTTCTGGTAGCTCAGGTTGTAATTACGACATATGACACAGCCGTTAACGATATCTCACTTCTGGAGGCGATTGAGTGGAGCTGGTTGATATGTGACGAAGCACAGGCAATAAAAAATCCAGATTCAAACAGGCGGCGGGCCCTTTCGCAGATTCCTCGCAGACGTTCAGTCCCTATGACGGGGACTCCTGTAGAAAATTCCCTGATGGATTTATGGTCGCTAACAGATTTTGCTATTCCTGGTCTGCTAGGAACCAGGAGTGAGTTCGAAAGTATGTACCCTGACAACGGCGAATCTGCTAAGGCGCTGAGCAGTATTACTGATCCGATAGTGCTAAAAAGAAAGGTCGCAGATGTTGCAGGTGATTTGCCAGCGCGAATAGATATTGATATTCCAATTGAGCTGGGGGAAGACCTCATTGTTGAATATGAGAGGATCAGAACTGAAACGCTGGCGAAATACCCATCTGCTGGATCTCTGGTCGCAACGGGGCAACTACAGGTTTTCTGTGCTCATCCTTGGCTGCAGGCGCATAAGTCAGCCAGTGAATTTTGGTACGAGGAAGCTGGAATCAGTCGCCGGGAAAATTTACCATTGTTTACCCCTAAGGTTGAGCTGGCGGTCTCGCTTATTAAGGAGGCATTTGCAAGTGGGCGGAAAGTGCTGGTATTTGCGCTCTTTAACAGGTGTGGAGATCTAATTCGCGAGGCGGTTGGCGAAGCAAGGGATGTTTACTGGGGATCTATCAATGGCTCAACTCCCCAAGAAGCCAGGCAGGAAATTGTTGATGAGTTCACAGAGCATGATGGCAATGCATGTCTGATCCTTAATCCTCGTGCGGCAGGGTCAGGTTTAAATATTACAGCTGCAACAGTCGTGATTCACTTCACTCAGGTATGGAACCCCGCACTTGAGGCTCAGGCCAGTGCCCGAGCTCACCGTCGTGGCCAGACTTTGCCCGTTACGATATACCGACTTTACTATGAGGATACAGTTGAGTCTGTGATGATTGAGCGTTCCGAATGGAAACGGGATATGGCAAATGAGGCTGTTCCAATCTCGACAAGGGATGACGCCGATTTGAAACGTGCGCTACAGATCTCACCTAGGAGGGGAAATGAGTAGAAAGACCTTCACCAAAGTCCTCACGGCAAATGATACCGGCGAGTCTGGAGCACATCAGGCGGGTATCCATATTCCGAAAGGAGAAGAGGAGCTGATTGCATTTTTGCCGGAACTTGATGCCGGCCTAAAGAACGCAGATGCGTGGCTTACATGTATGGATGAGTGCGGTAAGGAATGGGCATTCAGATACATTCACTACAATAACAAGCTCCACGACCCTGGAGGCACGCGCGATGAATACCGGATCACTCACATGACTAAGTATTTCAGGGATGTAGGGGCACACGAAGGAGATGAGCTGCAGATTACAGGAGAAGTTGGTATTCCGGATTATGAGATACGTATTGTGAAAGCCCAAGCCAACAATCAGTCAGACCAGTCCTCACCGATCAGGCTTCAGGGCTGGAGGCGGGAGCATTGAGAGATAGCATGGAAATCAGAGTGACCAAGGATCTGCCCGCAATCTACTCTGATGAGCTTTCCGCTCCTGTTTTGGCTTTGCCGATCGGCCTTATGCGACTTGGATTGAAGGCCAATAAACTTAAAGAAAGTGGAATTGAGACGATTGCAGATTTGCTTGGTGTGCTTCCTCTAAAACGCCAGAATTCTTATGGTATCGGGCCAAGCTCAATCGATAAACTTGCGAGCAATCTTTCTGCATTGTTGGTTTTAAACGAAGGTGGCGCTCTTGCATGGGAGCGCTATGCGAATGCAGCAGGAGTCGTTCTGTTGCCAACCTCTGCTCAGTATAATGACGCGCAAGGATTCTTGAATTCATTGCCACAAGTGTTGGAGCAGATTGCTGGCGTCCTGACAGACTCCACCGATGCGGACATCCTACTTAGCAGGCTTTCCAAAAAACCACGGGATCAAAAAACTCTCGAAGAGATTGGAGCTGCCGCGACTCCCAAGGTGACTCGGGAGCGTATTAGGCAAAAAGAGAAAAAGCTGCTTCAGCAGATTGCCGGAGGTCTTATCTGGCACGAGTACGGAAACCTAAATCTCCTCTTTCGTCCTGAATTTTCGAGCTGGTGGATGAAAGCAGCGGAGCATTTTTCTGGGCATGATGAGATCAGTTTTGAAGACTTCGTTTCTGGGCTGGCAACGGTGTGGAATGCTGAAGTTGCTGACATTGTTAAGCAGCTTCCAATTATTCTTGCCGTTGTGACGGGGGAAGTTCATATGTCCGGAGAATTCCGGAATGCAAATAGATTAGACAATGTTTACTTTAGAGAGCTTCCAGATGTTACGCGGGGGCATGAGCTTAAGAAATTTAGACTTGGCACAGTTGCGGAGCAAATTGCAGATTCCGGCTATGAAACGCTCGGTCGATTTATAGGTGGATGCTTGAGTGGGCAGCTTTTTGAAGAGCAAAAAAACAAGAATGCTGTTATCAGAGCTATTGAACACTTTAACAAAGTTAAATCTGTTTTTGACAATGACATGGTCATTAATTGGCTGTCGTACAGAGAACTTAATAACTTACAGGTAGTGCCATCCAATTTGCGAAGATCTGCTTCGGAATTTGCAGCCCATCTAGTTGAAGATCTCACCGAATTAATTGGGTGCATGAAAATGTACAGCTTGGCAGGGGAGGTGTACAGATTGCGAAGCAGTCAGCCTGTCATTACCAGGCTGACCCTTGAGAAATTATCTGCAGAGCTAAAAACTACAGGACCTAATTGCAAAAGGACTGAGACGGTTACTCTTGAGCGTTTAAATGATCTCATCATATCGCGAGATTTCTCCAATCAAGATTTTTGGATGTGCGACAAATTTTTGCAGTGGTGGAAGGAGGCGGAATTGTCCTATCAGCTTTCTGCGAAGAATTTTGATGCATTCAAGGCGTTGCTTCAGGATCGCTGGTCACTGACTGATGAAGTTGTTGAAAAATCTATTCCATCTCTTTGGGGTGTTCTGAATGGCTATCCAAATGGTTACCCTAGAAGAGGTAGGCCGAGAAAAGGGGCGCGGGCTGATGTTCGCCCTGATTCTGTAGTGGGAATAGAACGCATCCGTATGGTTGGCTTTCGGAGGATTCATTGAAAATCAGCGACGAGATTATGTATCGCAGTAATACAACTGTATTAGTGGAGTCGGAGTCGTTTGACGTTACAACCAATGCACACCATATTCATCTCTTGGCGGGTTTCTCAATGGCTTGCATTGTCTGTCGCTATTGAAGGTTGGGAGGGGGCTCATTCGAAGTTCGATTTGGTTCTCTGAAAATTGTATAATTCGCTTGGCTGAAGTGTTGAGGGTCGGCGGTTCAAGTGTGCATCGATTTGAATTTCATTTTGGGGGCAACTTTAGGGGCATGAGAATTCCCGGAAATCGATTTATTGCATATAAATCAATGTGAACGGAAAAATATTCAAATCCACCTATCACCACCAAACAAAAACATATTATAATCAATTGCTTAACAAAAAACTCACATGCGAGAGCTTGTGAGTTTTTTGTTATCCATCTTCGTTG
>JAACQG010000006.1:102447-231801 GCA_009995045.1 Alphaproteobacteria bacterium | reverse complement strand
GCGGCGGCTTTTGCGCCCTCAATGGCGCTGTCGGGTAGGCCGGCGAGGTCGTCCTCATTGTCGATGATCATCTCAAAGCTTTCCGCAGATTTGGATGCATTGTTCATGAAAGACGGGCCGAGAGTTGAGAGCTCTTGGTTGATCTCGCGCAATGTCTTTTTATCTGCGTCATTGAGCAGCGCACCGCCGCGGACGAAGCCTTTATAGCTATCTTTGAGAAGGGTTTTTTGTTCGGTGTCGAGGTCGAGCGTGTCTTTTTGATCGTGGATCGCTCTCACACGGGCGAAGAGGGTTTCATCAAGGATGATGTCGCTGCCGAAATTGGATGTGATCGGGCCGATTTTTTCGGCAAGCTCGTGAAGCTCATCACCGCCCATGCAGGAAAGCTGATTGTAGAACACGCCCGTTGCTGTGCCGAGGGTTTCGCTAGCGGCTTCCATCGCTTCAAGGGTGTTCTCGAAAGTGGGGGCATCTGGGTTGTTTTTGATCTTTTCGTAATTGGCACGGGCCTCTTCTATCGCGGCCTCAATGGCAGGCATGTAATGCGCATTTTCGATTTGCTCGAATGCGGGGGCCATATTGGGGAGGTCGGAGATGGTTAAAAGTGGATTATTGCTCATTTTGATCTTATGCTCTCATTTCATTTGAATATTTAATATGGGGCCAAAGTGATCCGATCTCAAGAGTTTGATGATGTGTATTTTTCCGCCGAGGATGGATTGGCGGAGACGCGGCATGTTTTTTTAGATGGTAATGGTTTGCCGGGTGCTTTTGCGGGGCATGATGTGTTTGTAGTCGGGGAAACGGGTTTTGGCACGGGATTGAATTTTTTAGCGGTTTGGGATTTGTTTTTGAAAGCGGGGCGGGCGGGGCAGACGCTGCATTTTATATCTGTGGAGAAATTTCCGCTGTCGAAAGTGCAGATTGATGAGGCGATGGCGCATTGGCCTGAGCTTGATGGTTTGCGATCGCAATTGGTGGATGTTTATCCCGACGCACCGGGCGGTGTGTTTGAGTATAATTTTGAAAATGTTACTTTGACGCTCTATTTTGGTGATGTTGTGGATGGTTTTGCGGCCTGTAATATATGTGTGGATGCTTGGTTTTTGGATGGGTTTCGTCCATCAAGCAATCCTGAGATGTGGAGTGATGCGGTGTTTGCGCAGGTTGCGCGGTTGTCGCGAGAAGGGGCAAGTTTTGCAACATTTACCTCGGCGGGGTTTGTCCGGCGCGGTTTATCGGCGGTTGGATTTGATGTAAGTAAGGTGCCTGGATTTGGGCGTAAACGAGAGATGAGTGTCGGAGTATTTCGATGAATATTGCAATTATTGGTGGAGGATTAGCGGGATGCGCGGCGGCTTATATGCTGAAGGCTGCGGGCCATGTTCCGATTATTTATGAGGCAGGTGATACGCTGGCCAGTGGAGCTTCAGGCAACTGTGTAGGGCTTTATAATCCTCGCTTTGGCGCAGAGTGGTCGCCGCAGAGCCAGTATTATGCCTCAGCGTTTAAGCGGGCATTATCGGTTTTTCCGACATTGAAGGATATTGAATTTGATCCGTGTGGTGCACTGCACTTGATTACCGATGAAAAACGGCGGGTGCGTTTTGGGAAAATGGTTGAAGCTTGGCCTGATGATGCGCTTGGCGATGCTATGGGTGTGCCAAATACGATGCGCATTGTATCCGCGCAGCACGCATCGGATATTGCGGGGATTAAGATTGATCATGATGCGCTATATTTACCGCGTTCTGGCAGCATTCATCCCGCGAAATTATGCGCAGCTTATGCTGCTGAGGTTGAGGTGCGGCTCAATGCGCGGACTGATAATTTAAGCGAGGTTGAGGCGGATGTCGTTGTATTGGCGACGGGAGTGTCGTCACGCATATTTAACGATACGAAACATATCGATTTTCGTCCGGTGCGCGGACAAGTTACATTATTGGAGGCGAGCGATCAAAGCGAAGCTCTCCAATGTCATCTCTGTTATGACGGATATTTGAGCAAGGGCGTTAATGGTAAACATATGGTCGGCGCAACGTTTCAGAGATGGTTGGATCACGATGAGGTTTTGGCGCAAGATGATGTTGATAATCTTGAAAATTTATATGCGGCGATCCCTGCGTTTGATCGAGATTTAGACGTTATTAGGTCTTGGGCGGGGGTGCGCTGCGCGTCGCGTGACCATTTTCCGGTTGTTGGTCAATTAAGAGATGGGGCTTATATTTCGAGCGCGCATGGGTCGTATGGGATTTTGAGTTCTATAATCGCGGCGGATGTTTTGGTGGCTATGATTGATAATAAACCACAGACTTTGTCACATGAAGTGATAGCGGCGCTTTGTCCCTCGCGATTTAAGGGGTAGGTTTCCGACATGGCTATTTTTGTTTTTCCAATTTTGGCGTTTTTATGTGTTGTGGCTTTGGTGCCGCTTGCGATAAAGCTTGCGCCGATCTTGAAATTGATTGATGCGCCAGATGGGCCAGAGGGACGAAAGAGACATGAAGGTTCGGTGCCGCTAATTGGTGGATTGATTATTTTTCCGGTTTTTATTGGTGTTTCGGTTTTTGCGGGGTTTTCGCTATCGGCTTATTGGCCGCTATATGCGGGGATATTGCTTTTGCTTGTGACGGGGGCTGTTGATGATAAATTGCATCTGCATTCTATGGTGAAGTTCTTTATTCAATTTTTGGCGGCGGCGTTGATTATTATTTTTGGTGATACGCAAATTTTTCAATTAGGGGATTTGTTCGGGCTTGGCGCCGTAGGCCTTGATTTTATGTCTTTGCCGTTTTCATTTGCCGCTGTTGTTTTGTTGATTAATGCGGTGAATTTGATGGATGGGCTTGATGGATTATCGGCGGGGTTCTGCGCCGTTGCGTTGTCTTGGATGGCCTATGGTTTTTATTCGGGCGGGTATGTATCGGAGTTTTTGATTGCAGCGATTTTGATTGCAGCGATAGTCGGCTTTTTGATTTACAACATGCGCAGTCCGTTTCGCCGTAAAGCATCTTTGTTTTTAGGGGATGCGGGGAGTTTGTGTCTCGGGCTGTGTTTGGCGTGGTTTGCAATTCATGCCGGGCGCAATTTTAACGCGCCTGCAATTGCGCCAATTGGCGTGGCATGGGTTTTGGCGATTCCTATTTTTGATACATGTGCGCAGTTTTACCGTAGGACGCGACAAGGGCGACATCCGTTTTCACCCGATCGTGGGCATTTTCACCATCATTTCGTGCATGCAGGTATTTCGGATGGGCGTGCAACAGCTTGTATTTTGGTGTTGGCGTTTGTGACTGGCGCTTTTGGTGTTTTGGGTTTGAAATTTGGTGTGCCGCCAATTGTGATTACGGTGAGTTGGATTGTCGCGTTATTGGCGCATATGGCCTACTCGACTGTTCCTGATCGCTATATTGGGCTGTTTTCTGAGATGATTAAGAAATGAGCGTGATCGTTTGCACTGCGGCCCATTTGAGGGCGGTGAGCGATGATTGATGGATTGCCATGCCTGCGATAGCAATAAAGCCAGCCAGCTCATAAGGGATACGCAATACATAAGTTGCCATGAAAGCGGTGTATGCATATGCATACAGCGTGACAACCACCATCATTGGATATATTTCTGCCCATGAGTGCGAGCCGTTTAGGAATAAACATAACAGGGGCAGCATTGCGCCAGCAGCGGGCAGAGTTAGCCAATTATTGGCGGTGGCGAAGCGTTTGAAATCTTCGGCTCTGTCCATTGATTTTGTCATGAGGTATACAAACCCCAAAAATAATCCCAAATAGATAAAGAGGCGCAATGTGTAAATGATTGCAAGGATTTGTGTTGCTCCGTCTGCTAGCTTGCCATCAGGGTGTGCGTAAAAAACGATGATAAGTGTGATGGGCAAAAGCATGATAGGAAGCAAGAATGATTGCTTCAGGCTTTTGCTATCACTCGAGAAGCGCTTTGCGCCCTTTTTTAGGAAGAGGGCGGTTTCTAGGGCTGCTAGTGCGTTTTGTTTGAATGTGTTGTTGTTATATTTATTCATCGTGATTTCATTCTTGGCTAAAATGATTAATTTTTCTTTAAGGTTGTGTGGTGATTTCATCTTTTGGTGGGACTTGTTATGAGGGGGTGAAATGCGGTATTATATTTTTAGAGTTGTTCAACTCGTTCTTTCCGCATGGTGCGTTTGATCATTATCAGGACTTAAAGATATGCCGCGTTTGGTTTCTATTCGCCCCGTCTATTGTTTATTTGTGACCAGTTTGTTTGTGCTTGGTGGGTGTCAAGCTACGCAAAATGGAGGCGCTTCGGTTGATGCGTCGCTCGCGAGACCGCCAGCTATTGAGACGTCTGAGGATTTGCTTGGTGGAGATGGTGACGTTGCGATTGTGGATGAGGATCGTGTTCTTTCACCGATTGAACAGCATATGTTGGCGCGCAGCGATGTTAACCCACAAAAGATTAATCGTAAGAACAAGTTCTCAAAAACAGTTGAGGAGTATAAGGCGCATGAAAAGCTGCACTCGCGTACTGTACGTGTGGAGGCCGATCCAGATAAACTAGCTGATGTGGCTGGGATTGGGGCGCCTAAAGGTTTGAAGATTGAAGATGGCCCAATTAATAAGCAAAACAATGCGAAGACATATGTTGAGACGATTTTGGCAAAACACAAGGCGCGCCAAGATGCGCTGAGTAAACCTATTGAGCCGAAGGCGGATAATGTTGCTGATGCAAAAATGCCTAAAACCGCCGTTGCGTCGGGGGCGCGTGTGAGTGGCGTCCGCGTTGGGCAGCATCCAGGCAAGACTAGGATTGTGTTTGATGTGACGGATAAAACGCGTTTTCATACTTATTTTGAAGATGATAATAAAACGTTGGTTGTGAAGATGGCTGACGTTGCGTGGGGGGCGTCATCACAAGATTATCTCGCAGATAAAGGTTTGGTTGCGGGGTATAGTGGCAAGACGGGCAGTTCTGGCGCCGTTGTTAAGGTTGCTTTGAATGCACCGGGCAAGCTAGCTTACCAAAAGGCGTTTAAGCCGTCAGGTGAGCGCGGTCATCGCGTTGTTTTTGATATCGTTGCGCGATAATTTAATAATTTTTTATCATATAAGCGAAGGTTTCTTCTGATATCACCGTATCAGGACTACAACATGCTATGATTGTGTGTTGTTCAATTATTAGAGAAGGACTTTAAAATGAAGAAGATTTTGATGTTAAGTGTGTTTGCTATGGCTTTTGGTGCGATGCCTGCTTTGGCGGATCATCATGGTGATAAAGGTGATCGTGGCGATCGCGGCGCGAAAATGTTTGAAAAGCACGATACCAATGGTGATGGCGCGATTTCAAAGGATGAATTTATCAGCCACGCAACGGATCGTTTTTCAGAGATGGATACAGACGGTGATAACAAAATCACCAAAGAAGAAGCAAAGGCTGCGCATGAAAAGAGACGCGCCGAAATGAAAGAGCGTTTCCAAGAGCGCAAAGAAAAACGTGATGACGTGAAAAAGGATTAAACCATCAATATGGTTGATCATAAAACATTGAGTGATGAAAGCCTGATGGCGCACATATGTGGCGGTGATCATCAGGCTTTTGCCTGCCTTGTTGAGCGGCATATGCAAATGTTCTTTGCGGCGGCTTATCGTGTTTGCGGCAATCCTGTTGAAGCGGAAGACATTGTGCAGGATGCTTTTTTGAAATTATGGACAAAGCCGCAGGGTTTTGATGCGAGCAAAGGTGTTAAGTTTACGACGTGGTTTTATCGGGTTGTAACGAATGTTGGTATTGATGCGGCGCGTAAGAAAAAGCCGCAAAGCAATCCTGATGTGATTGATTTGATGGCGGATAAGGCCGATTTGGCGGATGATGTTATGGTGCACAATGAGCAGCAAGATGCGCTTGAGGCGGCAATACAGGCATTACCGGAGAGACAGAAATTGGCGCTTAACCTTTGTGTCTATGAAGGGTTGAGTAATAAGGAAGCTGCGGAGATTTTAGGGGTTGGTGTTAAGGCGCTTGAGTCGCTGGTCATGCGAGCGAAGGGGGCGCTTAAGGGCAAGTTTGAAAACAATGAAGCGGGGAGGGTTAGTTATGGATGATCATGAATTTGAGATGTTATTAAAGAGACGGGATGTACCCGATGCGCCAAGCAATATGTCGCATAGGATTATTGAGGCGAGCAAAAATATCCCGCAAGGAAATATGGCACAAGGTAAGTCGCGTTTTGTTATCGGCGATTGGTTTAGCCGCGTCACGGAAAAGCTTATGATGCCGCAACCGGCATTGGCGCTTGGTGTGTTTTTGTTGTTGGCGATTGGCCTTGGCGTGTTTAGCGGGGATATTGTGAATATATCCGATAACGGTGCGCAGGATGTTGGTGATGTTTCGCTGGCGTTTTATGTGGACGATTTGTTTGGCGCAGATGACTATCTTTAATGATAGTTCATTTATGACCGAATATGATCGCCGGGTCTTCAGGTTGCCATGGTTTGTATTTTTCCATGATGGCATTGAAAAGCGGACTTTTCAGGTGCGTGTTTAGCCATTTTTCTAATGGCTTTAGGTTTAGCGCATGGAAGCGATCTTTGTCTGTATTGACGAATTGGCGGATAAACGGGAAGATTGCGTAATCAGCGAGGGTGTTATAGTCGTCAACCAACGCTCCGTTTTTATCGATGCGCGCGTTTAGATTGTGCAGGATTTCAGCGCCGCGGTCGAACATGTCCGAGCAATTTTCATCTGGATATCGATTCGGATATTTATAACGATCCAGAGCGTATTTAAATTCACTATCGTTTCTTTTGATTAAAAAATCTGTTGTTTCTTCGTCTTCGCAAAGCCATTCATCGGGGTCTTGGCGACCCAGTGCGTAGATCATGATGTCTAGGCTTTCATCAATGATCGTGCCGTCGCCCAGCATAAGGACGGGGACTGTGCCCTTCGGGGATATCTCCAGCATATGCTCGGGTTTATCGCGAAGGACAATCTCGCGAATCTCTACGTTGATATTCGCGGCATATAAAGCAAGTCGTGCACGCATGGCGTAGGGGCAGCGACGGAAGCTGTATAGGATTGGGTGTGGCATTTGTTTTTATGACGCTTCGCCGTAACGATCAGCGTAATGTTTCTGTCGGGAGCGCAGCGCGTGTTCGCGCTCTGGTGTTAGTGTGTCGATGCAGTGATGGCAAGAGATTCCGTGTTCGAATTCCTTGCGCTTTGCATCATCGGCGCTTAAGGGTTCGCGGCAGGCATGGCAGACTTTCCAGTCGCCTTCTTCTAATCCGTGGCCAACGGATACGCGTTGATCGAATACGAAACAATCGCCTTTCCATTTGCTTTGCTCAGCAGGGATTTCTTCGAGATATTGAAGGATGCCCCCTTTGAGATGATAAACATTTTCAAAGCCTTTATCGAGCATATAGCTGGATGCTTTTTCACAGCGGATACCGCCAGTGCAGTACATTGCGACTTTTTTGTGTATGTTGGGATCAAGGTTTTGTTCGATCCATTCGGGTAGTTCGGTAAATATTTTTGTGTCGGGATCAACCGCGCCATCAAAGGTTCCAACTTTTGTTTCATAGTCATTGCGGGTATCTAGGAGGAGAACTTCTGGGTCATTGATGAGAGCATTCCAGTCTTTTGGCTCGACATATTCGCCGACTTTTTCGCTGGGGTTTGCTTCGGGTTTGCGCAGGGTGATGAGCTCTTTTTTCTTGCGGACTTTAAAGCGATTGAAGGGTTGTTTTGAGGCGTAGGAGTATTTGAATTCACAGGCTTTTGTCCCTTCGGTGATACCGAGTGTTTCGTCCATGAATTTTACCATGGTGGCCATATCATCGGGATGTGCAGCGATTGTGCCGTTTATGCCCTCGGGTGCTATGAGGAGCGTGCCGCAAATTGAGGGCACATTTGAATCGGTGAAGGTATAGATTTTCGCGCGAAGGGCTGCGATATCTTCGATGGGCATAAACTTGTAGAGCGCTGCTACCTTATATTCCATGCTCGTTTCTTTCTTTTGCTTTTGCCGCGCGTTGCCGCGTGTTCTAAAATATTTAAAATGCCTGTTGTTCTTGACGCTTTTTAAGCCTTAAGCAGAGATTTTGCAAGGATTTCGTAATCAGCTTTGCGTGGGTCTTTTTTGCGCCAGCATAGACCGATTTGACGGGTTGGCGGGTTTTTGTCTGTGAAGGGCAGGAGGGTGATGCCGCTTGGGATGGTGTCGGGGCGGCAGGCCATTTCGGGCAATAGTGTCATGCCAAAGCCAGCGCGTACCATTTGAATGAGTGTGGGAAGCGAGGTTGCGCTGAATGTTTTTCTTTGCCTTGGGATTTGAAGGTCGCATGCGGATAGCGCATGATCGCGCAGGCAATGGCCATCTTCAAGGAGGAGAAGCTTGTCGGGTTCGAGGTCTTTGATGTTAATTGATGTGGCTTTGCTGGTCGCGGTATTGGCGATTGCTGCCATGAATTTTTCTTCAAAGAGGATGTGTTGTGTGAGGTTTGGTGTGTCATAGGGAAAGGCCATGAGCGCGATGTCGATATGGTTTTTATCGAGTGATTCAAGCAGACGATCAGTTATATCCTCGTGAAGTTGAAGTTCGAGTTTTGGAAAATTCGTTGTAATGGATGGCAGGATTTCTGGCAACGTGTAGGGGGCAATTGTTGGGATGATGCCGATGCGCAGCGGGCCGCTCAAGGGTTCGCCGAGGAGTTTTGAACGGGCGACAATTTGATCGGTTTCTTTCAGGATTTGTGTGGCTTGGTCGACGACCTCTAAACCAAATGGGTTTAGGATTGCGGCTTTACGGTTGCGGATGACGAGTTGTTGTTCGAGGATATTTTCAAGCTCTTTGATCCCTGCGCTGAGGGTGGATTGCGTGACGGCACATTCTTCAGCGGCTTTTATGAAGGAGCCATGCTCATGTATGGCGATGAGGTAGCTTAGTTGGCGTAGGGATGGTCTAATCATATTATCGAAAATATCATGTGTAATTTAAATATCAATCGAATTTTTCGATATTGAAAAGAGAAATTACTCGCTGTCTTTTTATGTGTTCGCAACGAATAATAAGACGGTAAGAATGATTAATAATATTGGAGAATAATTATGTCTGAAGCAAAATGTCCGTTTTCAAATGGTGGTACACCGCAAAAGCAATCAGTAGGTGCGGGGCAAACGAATCGTGATTGGTGGCCACAGCAATTGAAGCTTAACGTTTTGCGTCAACACCATCCTGCATCGAACCCGATGGGGGATGATTTTAATTATGCCGAGGCGTTTAAGACGCTCGACCTAAAGGCGGTGAAGGCTGATCTTCATGCGCTGATGACAGACTCACAAGATTGGTGGCCTGCAGATTACGGCAATTATGGCGGGTTGTTTATTCGCATGGCGTGGCACAGCGCGGGAACATACCGTACTGCGGATGGGCGCGGGGGAAGCGGAACGGGTAATCAACGTTTTGCGCCGCTTAACAGTTGGCCAGATAATGGGAATTTGGATAAGGCGCGTTTGTTGCTTTGGCCGATTAAAAAGAAATATGGGCGCAAATTGTCTTGGGCTGATTTGATGATCTTGGCGGGGAATATCGCTTTGGAGAATATGGGCTTTAAGACGTTTGGATTTGGGGGTGGACGGGAAGATATCTGGTCGCCAGAAGAGGATATCTATTGGGGCGCAGAGGCCGAGTGGCTTGCAACGAGTGAGACGGAAAACAGTCGGTATAAAAGACCGGGCAATGTTGAAACAAAGGGGGATGAACGTGTTTTGGAAAACCCGTTGGCGGCGGTTCAGATGGGTTTGATTTATGTTAATCCAGAGGGGCCAGATGGTAATCCTGATCCTTTGTTATCTGCGCATGATATTCGTGTGACATTTGAGCGTATGGCGATGGATGATGAAGAGACTGTCGCGCTTGTTGCGGGTGGTCATACATTTGGTAAATGTCATGGCGCGGGCGATGCTGGCCTGGTCGGGCCAGAGCCAGAGGCCGCACCGATTGAGGCGCAGAGCCAAGGCTGGCTCAGCCGTTATGGAAGCGGCAAGGGCGTTGATACGATCACAAGCGGTGTTGAGGGCGCGTGGACGCCGAACCCAACGCAATGGGATAATGGATATTTCGACATGCTATTCGGGTATGAATGGGAATTAACCAAAAGTCCCTCAGGTGCGCATATTTGGCATGCGGTTGATGTTAAGGATGAAGATTTAGCGCCCGAAGTTGATGGATCGGGTAAGAAGGTTCCGACGATGATGACCACGGCGGATATGGCGCTTCGTATGGATCCAGATTATGAGAAAATATCGCGTCATTTCCATGCAAATCCGGATGCATTTGCGGATGCATTTGCGCGGGCGTGGTTTAAATTGACGCACCGTGATATGGGGCCGAGATTGCGATATTTGGGCGCGGATGTTCCGCATGAAGAGCTTATTTGGCAGGACCCGATACCCGAGGTTGATTACGAATTGGTCAATGATGCGGATATTGCGGATTTAAAGATCAAGATATTGAACAGCGGTTTATCGATTGCGGATCTTGTATCTGTCGCGTGGGCGTCTGCATCGACATATCGTGGATCAGATATGCGTGGTGGGGCGAATGGCGCACGTATTGCTCTTGCGCCACAGAAAGATTGGGATGTGAACGAGCCGGATCGTTTGGCCGCGACATTGGCGGTGCTTGAGCGAATTCGTGATGATTTTCAATCAACCGGCAAGCAGATATCGCTCGCTGATTTGATTGTTCTTGCGGGGAGCGCGGCTGTTGAGAAAGCGGCGAGAGATGCGGGGAGTGATATCGACGTTAGGTTTACCCCCGGACGTGGTGATTCGAGCGCGGAACAGACAGATGCGGCGTCATTTGATCCGCTTGAGCCGCAGGCGGATGGTTTTCGAAATTACCTTAAAGGTGATTATTCGATATCAGCCGAAGAAATGCTTGTTGATCGGGCGCAATTGCTCACGTTGAGCGCGCCAGAGATGACGGTTCTTGTTGGCGGTTTGCGTGTGCTTGGTGCAAATTATGAGGGCTCTAAACATGGTGTTTTTACGGTGCGTGAGGGGCAATTGACCAATGATTTCTTTAGCAACTTGCTTGATATGGCGACTACTTGGAAAGCGGTTGAAGGGACGCATGATAATGAATTTGAAGGAACCGACCGCGTCAGTGGTCAGCATAAATGGAGCGGCAGCCGTGCAGATTTGATTTTCGGATCGAACGCAGAGTTGCGTGCGATTGCGGAGGTCTATGCATCAGATGATTCACAGGAAAAATTTGTTGAAGATTTTGTTGCGGCTTGGGTGAAGGTTATGGAGTTGGATCGTTTCGACCTTCATGGCAGTTATGCTTAGGCGCACTCAGCGCTATCAGGCATAGGGTTTACCATCTCTGGTAAAATAGGATCGATACCATCGCACTTAAATGTGTTTTGGTATCGATTTTTTTGTATTTAACTATTGATATTATTCGTTGGAAATTTGAAGGGTGAGATGCCATGTATGAAGGGTGCTTCGCAGATGTGCGATGCAAAAATTTAATATAATTTACAGGAGATAGTACATGTTAGGTATAGGCGATCAGATTCCAGAATTTGAAATCACAGGTGTAAAGCCAGGATTTAATATTCATGAAGAAGGCGGTGAGAGCGCATTTGAAACACTCACGCAGGATAGCTTTGAAGGGAAGTGGAAAGTTATTTTCTTCTACCCAAAAGATTTCACATTTGTATGCCCGACAGAGATTGTAGAGTTTGCGAAATTGAACGAAGAGTTCAGCGATCGTGATGCTATCGTTCTTGGTGGTTCATCAGATAACGAGTTTTCCAAACTTGCTTGGCGTCGTGAGCACCCAGATTTGAACAAACTAAATCAGTGGGGCTTTGCGGATACAAAAGGCGATCTTATTGATGGTTTTGGTATTCGTGATAAGGACGCGGGCGTTTGTTTGCGTGCGACATATATTATCGATCCACATGGTGTGATCCAGCATGTGAGCGTGAACGGTCTTAATGTTGGTCGTAACCCGAAAGAAACACTTCGTATTCTTGATGCGCTTCAGTCTGATGAGCTTTGTGCTTGTAACCGTCCAGTTGGCGGCGAAGGTATTGATGCCTCAGCAGCGGCCAATGACATGCAAAAAGCTGCTTAATAAACAGTTTCAGGCGGGTGGTTTGAATAGGGCTGCCCGCCTGTTTTGTATCTAAAGAAAGGAAATGACTATGACTATTGATGTATTAAAAGGGCGGATGCCCGATTACGCGAAAGATGTGAAGTTGAATTTGTCGTCTTTGGCCAATGATGAGAGCCTCAGCGATCAGCAAAAATGGGGCACGTTTTTGGCGTCTGCGCTTGCGACGCGGCAGGCGGATGTGATTGCGTTGATTGAGGAAGAAGCGGCGGATAATTTATCTGCGGATGCATTGAATGCAGCGAAAGCAGCGGCGGCGATTATGGCGCAGAATAATGTGTATTATCGATTCGTGCATTTGGCGAGCAATAAAGAATATGGGACGCTTCCTGCCAAATTGCGGATGAATATCATGGGTAATCCCGGCGTCGATAAGGGAGATTTCGAGCTTTGGTCATTAGCGGTTTCTGCGATTAATGGTTGTGGCATGTGTATTGACGCGCATGAAGCAGAATTGAAGAAGGCTGGATTTAGCAGCGAGCAAATTCAGACATCTGTGCGCATCGCGGCAACGGTAGCAGCAGCAGCGGCTGTTGTTGATGGTGAGCAAGCAGCGCAAGTTGAAATTGCGCAAGCAGCGTAAAAAGCACAACTGGTAATTTTATTTCAATTAAGGCGGGGTTTCCCGCCTTTTTGTTGTGTGCGGTGCATCAAAAAAGTATTTATTGACATTATTAATGTAATTTTATATAGATTTTTCTTTGAATTATATAAACTAAGTTTATAGGGAGAGTATATGAGTGCAATAGCCGCAGCCGCAGCGAGAAAAACATTTGGTGAAAATGCAGGGCCAGTCAAAAGCGATAACGTAATAAAGATGGTTCCTGATGAAATGGATTACGCTAATTCTGTTTATGATGCATATAATAGGCATAGTGAATTGTTTGTTAAGTCCCAAGATCCTGCGGCATCAAAAGAAGAACGTCAAGATGCGCGCGAGGAAATGGAGACCCTATGGGGGCGTTTTGGCTCAGCATTGGCTCCTTAATTATTAGTTAGATAATTATTAAAAAGGGTGGACTTGGCTCGCCCTTTTTTGTTGTTAGGTTTTGGCGTTATATAGGCGCATAATGGTGTATGGATTATTCACCGTCGATTCCCGTTTATGAACATATTGTTGAGATTGCAGCATCGAAAGCGCGTGATCCGTTGATTATTACCGTTGACGCGGCTAAATATGATGTGGATGCGCGGCAGGCGTCAATTGTGATGGGGGATGCTTTTCAAAAATCGCATGATATTGAATTTTATCGTGGGAAGCGCATTACGCTTGTCTATAAGAATGAGGCACCTGATTTAACGCAATGTCCCGATGTTGATGTTCCGATTGAGGATATTAAGCGTGATGTTGATTATACGGGTAATGCGGTGACGATTACGATTTCTAATATCTCGCAAACACTGGCGGATAGTATTGCGCAGAATTTATGTCTGTTTATTGATGCTAATATCGTCAAGAAGGTCGCCAATCCTGACTTTATCAGCAAAGAGGAGCGGTCGCGTAAAAAGAAGCATTGGTTCTTTTTGAACGATTAGTGTTTCGCCACGCCTTTTAATCTTTCACGTCTTTTAATCTTTGACTTCATGGACGTAAACTTCGCGGTGCGGATATGGGATGTCTATTCCGTTTTCTTTAAACGCTTTCCAGAGCTCTAAAAGAACTTCGCCTTTTACATTGGTGATACCGGCTTCTGCGTCTTTGATTTGGAAGCGTAAGGTAAAGTTTACCGATGAGTCGCCAAATTCTGTGATCCAGCAGACAGGTTCGGGAAATGCGAGGACGCGGGGCGGTTTCTTGGCTGCTTCGATCGCGATTTCGATTACTTTTTCTACATCTGATTTATAATGCACGCCAAAAGGAACCGAAACGCGGATGAGCGAATCTCCATGGCTCCAGTTTATGACGCGTTGTGTAATGAAATCTTCGTTTGGTATGAGGAATGATTTGTTATCGCGGGTGACGATTTCGGTGTAACGGGCGGCCATTTGATTGACCCAGCCGAATGTTCCAATTTCCGGTAATTCAATAACATCGCCTGGTTTAATTGATCTATCCATCAATAGAAGCATGCCAGAGAAGAGGTTGGATATTCCTTTTTGGAGACCAAAACCAATCCCCAAACCAATCGCCCCACCAAAGACGGTAAAGAGCGAGAGGTCAATTCCCGCAGAGGTTATGCCCACAAGCAGGGCAAAGACGATGAGCATCACGCGCACGACTTTTGAGATTAAAACCTGTGATGATCGGGTGAGTGATTTGACGCCGAGTATTTTCTTTTCCGCAAAAGTGGATGTGAAGAGGGCAAAATAGAGCAAGACCACAATAAGGAGAAGGCTGTTGATGACAGCCAGCGCGGTGATGCGCGACTCTCCAACGCTGAAGCCTATGCTGTTAAGGGTTTCGGTGGTTTGTTCAAGCAAGCCGAAGATAGACAGCGCGGCAATGGCCCATGTCACCACAGCGAAGAAATTGCGCATGGCAGTGTTTCGAATAAATTGTACAACGATGCGTATGATAATCCATGCAAGTAATAGCTTTGTTATACCTTGGCCGAGGGTTGTGTTTATGCCGACGAATTCAGAGCTGGCGATGACGAGGCTTGCGTATAAAATTAGAAGCGCAATGCATGGCCAGAGGAGCTTTATTGTGTTGGTTGCGATTAGTCGTACAGTGGCGGGCAGGTCAGCGCCTTCTAGCATTTTTGTTAGTTTTCTGCGTATGACAGGATAGACAAACCCCGCGAGCAAAAACGATGCTAAAATAATGATGCCCTGATAGAGGGTGCTCGTGGTGAGGATATGCTCGCTCACCCATGTTTGAATAACAGTTAATTGTTTTTCGATATTGAAATCTTTAAGCATCGCTATAGCTTAGTCGTATGAAACTGATTTGAAAAGGAGAAGGTGTTATGAGTTTAGAATATTTACACACAATGGTGAGGGTTGAGGATTTAGATGCCTCATTGGATTTTTATATCGGCAAGTTGGGATTGGTAGAGATTAGACGCAATGAAGTCGAAAGCGGGCGTTACACGCTTGTGTTCCTAGCTGCGCCGCACGATGAAGAGCGGGCGAAACACAATAAAGCGCCGATGGTTGAGCTTACCTATAACTGGCCGGATGAAGATGGCAAGACAGAGAGTTATTCCGGTGGTCGTAACTTTGGCCATTTGGCGTATCGCGTCGACAATATATATGAGACATGCCAATCATTGATGGATGCGGGTATTACGATTAACCGTCCGCCGCATGATGGTAATATGGCGTTTATTAAATCGCCTGATGGTATCTCGATTGAGCTGTTGCAAAAGGGTGATGCGCTTGAACCGCAGGAGCCATGGGCTTCGATGGAAAATACTGGTAGCTGGTAATATCCGCTGCCTTAAAATCTGATTAAAAAAACGCCCCGCAATTTTGAGGGCGTTTTTGTTTTATGGGTGTTTTTTGAAAACGAATATTATGCGCTGATCAGGCGGAGTGCTTCTTTAGGATAGGATTGGATGAAGTCCTCGTTCAGGTCATGCGGATGTGCCATGAGGCGGAAGAAGATGGGGCCACACAACATATCGATTGTTGTTTTGATTTCAAGAGAGCTGCGGAATTCTTTTTCTTTGATGCCTTCTTCGATGCTGTATTGAAGCGCGTCTACGAGGGGGGAAAGGAAATTGCTTGTGAAAATATTACGCGCTTTATTGCTCGCTTGGGCTTCGCTGAAAAGTTGTGCGATTGTGTCGCCATTGTTTGAATCCAGCATGCGAATGAGTTTTTCAAGCTGAAGCTTGATCGCTTCGGCGTGGTTGCGCGCGGTGGGAAGTGGCGCGGACAAGCCAGGTTGTGCGATGAGGGCGTCCATAACAACGGCGGCTTTATTGGGCCACCAGCGATAGATGGTTGTTTTTCCGACTTTTGCTTTTTTAGCGATAGCCTCAATAGAGAGCTCTTGCACGCTTGTATGGAGGAGGAGCGCGTTGGTTGCTTTTAGGATATTTTTGCGTGATTTTTCACTGCGAGGGCGGCCTTTTCCTTGTTTGGAGTCTGTTTTGGTTTGTGCTTCGTTTGGAGCGTCTGCCATATCTGCCACTGCCTCTTCTAATTCAAATTGTGGTGGTTGGTTATCTTGTTGAGGCGCACTATTATCCAAAAATGTTTCGAAATCAAGCGCGGTTTGTCCGAGAGTGGGTTGCATGTGTTTTCTCCTATTGGTCATGCCAGCCTGTTTGGGGCTGTGTATTAGGAAACGCTTATTCACCAATGATTAACATTGGTGGCGGATATTCATACGCGGCGTTTCGTATGTTCATTTCTGCTCAGTGGAGTTAGGATCATTGCGCGTATCGTAATTGCTTTCAAGATGTAAAATTACTTTTCCACAGTTAGTCGCGTTTTTGAAAATAATACATCTTATTGCGTTGGCGGGGCTTAATCTTCGATTTGCTTTGTCATTGGATTTTACTTTATATTGGTCATCAATCATGAGATAAAAATGCCGATCAATGGATGATATCGGATAAGCAGAGAGGGAAAGCTATGGAAGTTTGGATTCTTTTTAATGAAGAAGTAGACAGTGCGAGTGCGGAGGCATTTGAGGTGCGACGTTTCTTGTCCGAGGGACGGGATATGGGCATTGATGTTAAGGTCTTTCATCCAGAGCAGTTTGATTTGTTGGTGTCCGAAGAAGATCGCGAGTCGATTTTGATTGATGGTAAATTCGTGAAATTGCCTGATTTCCTTTTGCCGCGTACATATGTGATTGATACGGGATATTTCTCGCTGGCGGTTATTCGTCAGTTTGAGCGTTTGGGTGTTCGGGTCTTTAATGATTCCCGTTCGATTGAAATGGTTTCGGATAAGATGCATACGCATCAAGCACTAGCGGAGAGCGGCTTGCCAACGCCGACAACGATGCTTGCAAAATTCCCCGTGGATTTGGACTTGGTTGAGCGGACGATTGGTTTTCCGGTTGTTGTTAAGACGTTGCTTGGTGTGAATGGCACTGGCGTGTTTTTAATGGATAATCACAATGCGTTTAGCGATTTGATGAATTTGATTGAGCAGACCAATCCAAATATCCAACTGATTTTCCAAAAATTTATTGCGCAGAGCAAAGGGCGCGATTTGCGCCTGTTCGTTGTGGATGGCGAGGTGATTGCCTCAATGGAGCGCCGCGCGACTGATGGTGGGTTTAAGGCCAATTATACGCAAGGGGCGGAAGTCGTTGAGTTTAAGCCCGACCAGATTGCGATTGATATGGCGGTAAAAACATCTGAGATTTTGAATTTGCAGGTTGCGGGTATTGACCTTCTATATGATGAAAGCGGATACACGATTTGTGAGGCCAATAGTTTTCCCGGCTTTAAGGGGTTGGAGTCATGCTGCGATGTGAATGTGCCGCGTGTGATTTTCGGAGCGATGCAAAAGCGCCTTGAGGCACCGAAAGAGCCTGCGCTTACCTTTGCCGAATTTGAAGAATTACGTGCTTCTAAGCTTCAGGGCTAATTTATAAACTTATAACATTGATTTAATAGCGCGTTGTTTCAAAAGTTTTTGGTGCTTCGTCTATGACTTTGATGCGACCGCGATTGAATTCCAATACTGCGAGGCCGCGTTCTGCGGTTCCATCGGAGCGGAAGCGGAATATTCCATCGATGCCGAAAAATCCATTCGGGTTCAATAAATAATTTTTATCAAATTGTGGGCGGCCTTGGCTTTGCTGACCACGTTGAGCGAGGATTGCAGACAATGCGGTTGCGTCATAGGCGAGCGTTGTCAGGCGCGGGGCTTTTTGGCCATAGACTTTCATATATTTGTCTTCAAAATTGCGGCGTAATGTTGGCGATGGGGCGGCGAACCATGCACCGTCTAGTCCGGGCTCTCCGGAGAGGCCAGTATCATCCATCAATCCTGTGCCTAGGCGCTTTACGGTATTGGGGGTGAGGCCGTATTGGGTTAAGAGATTGGCGATTGTGATGGCGTTTTGGCCGCCGACGGGCATTAGTACAGCGTCAAATGGCGCGGAGGTGTTTTCTGGTCTGCTATCATATTTTGCGAATGCTCTTACATCCGTGCTGAGGTTGCGGCTTCTTGGGTTGAATGTTGATGTTGCTGCGGTTTGCAGGCCGTTGCGGGCGGCTTGGTTTGTAAATGCATTCGTGACGGCACGGCCATAATTATCATTTGGCGCGAATATACCGACGCTGGTTATATTATGTGACGCAACGTATCGTGTTAAGCGCTCAACCTGATCGAAAGGTAGGAAACCCATGATGAAGGTGTTCCCGCCCGCAAGTGACCAATCGGTTGAAAAGGCGATTACGTTGATGCGCGATGAGGCGGCGATTGGTTTTACGGCGCGCACGGCTTCGGCGAATACGGGGCCGATGATAAGTTCTGCGCCGTCGTCGATTGCTTCTTTGGCGGCTGTCGCGGCGTCATTGGCGTTGGCGCGGGTGTCTTTAGGGATGATTTGGAAGTTATTATGCCCTAGATCAAATAGGGCAAGCTGCGCGGCGTTCAGCATTGATTGGCCTAGTTTTGCGTGTTTGCCGCTTAATGGAACAAGCAGAGCCACTTTTACGGGGGGCAAGTTGTTGTTTTTAGTCATGGCGCTTTGATTATATGGGGCGGGCGCAGTTTCTAGGCCGGGGATTTGAGCGGCTTGCGCGTTGGCTTGTGTGGTTTCGTTGATAGGGCGCGGTGGGTTTTGCGCGGTTTTTGATGTGTTTGCGTTATATTCCCATTGTTTGCTCTGTTGATATCCGCCCTGGGAACATGCCATGAGCAGGGTGGTGATGACGAGGCTTAGGGTGAGAATGCGCATGACTTTTCGAATTTCTATCTTTATGGTTGCGAGATTATGCATTCAAACATGAGCGAAAAAGATAATCAATCGGCAATGCGCGGCTGGAGGCTTGGTGGGTATCAAAACCAAGTGCGGCAGGCGGGGCTTTATATCGTTGCGACCCCGATTGGAAATTTAGGGGATATCTCTATTCGGGCGCTAGATACACTTGCGGCGGTGGATGTTATTCTTTGCGAAGATACGCGCGTTTCGGGAAAGTTAATGGCGCATTACGGCATTGATGCGAAGCTAGAGGCGTATCACGATCATAGCGATGCGGCTAAGCGTGCTTCGATTGCGCGGCGGATTGCTGAGGGGCTCACGTTTGCGTTGATTAGTGATGCGGGGATGCCGATGATTTCCGACCCTGGATATAAGTTGATTTGTGATTTGAATGTGGCCGGTGCTTATGTGACCAGTATTTCGGGGGCCAATGCCCCGCTTTCTGCGCTTCAGCTTTCGGGTATGCCGAGTGATGCGTTTTCGTTTGTCGGGTTTTTGCCGAGCAAGCAGGGGGCGCGTAAAGCCCATTTAAGTGCTTGGGCGGATGCGAAGGGCAGTTTGATTGCGTTTGAAAGTGCGGGACGTTTGAAGGCAAGCCTAGCAGATATTGATGCGGTGCTGGGTGGGCGAAAAGTGGCGGTTGTGCGTGAGATTTCCAAGAAATTCGAAGAGATGCGTAGCGCTTTGCCTCAAGATTTGATAGCGCATTATGCGGCGGAAGGCGCGCCCAAGGGGGAAATTGTTCTCGTGATTGAGCCACCCGTTGCGCAGGAGGTTAATCACGCGGATGTTGAGGCGATGTTGAAAGAGGCGCTGCAAGATTTGGGGACTAAAGAGGCGGCGGCGCAGGTTGCGGCAAAGACAGGTATGAAGCGTAAAGCGCTTTATGATTTGGCGATTAAGATTACAAAATGAAGACGGTAACCTCATATAGTAAAGGTGTTTTGGCAGAAGAGCGCGCGGCTAAGCAGCTTAAGCGGGATGGTTACACGGTTATAAAAAAGCGCTACAAGACCAAATTTGGAGAGATTGATATTATTGCCCGCAAAAGGGATTTAATTGCGTTTGTCGAGGTGAAAGCGCATCAATCGGTTCGTGATTCTCTTTATGCTGTTACACCCAAAACACGCAGGCGGATTGAACAATCGGCGTTATGGTTTTTGTCGGAATATCCAGAATACAGTTCGTTTGATATGCGTTTCGACGTGATCGCCTTTAGCGGGGATTTATCGGATGAGAGTATTTGTGGTGAACATCTGGACAATGCGTGGATGGTGGGGGCATAATTCACCAATAAGATTCGTTCTTTTTCTTTTTAAATGATTCAGGTGTATCCCCCATGAAAAATTCTCTTCTTTTTACTGTGTCTGTTTGTGCTCTTGGTGTGTTCGCATTGCAAGGATGTACGGCTGTTGGCGTTGCGACAGGTGTTGGCGCGACCGCTGGTGTTGCGATGGTGCAAGAGGGGGGAATCAGCCGCGCGGCTAAGGATGCGGTGATTCAGGCGAAGATCAATGAATTGTGGTTTAGTTATAATGTTGAAATGTTCACGAAACTGGATATGACGATCAATAATGGTCGTGTGTTGTTGACGGGGGTTGTGCAAAACCCAGAACATCGTGTTGAAGCTGTGCGCCTTGCGTGGCAGCCAGAGGGTGTTAAGCAGGTTATTAATGAGATTACGGTTGCCGATAGCAATGGCATCACGGGCTACGCGCGGGATGCGTGGATTAATGGGCGTCTGCGTACGGCTTTGATGTTTGATAAGAATGTTTTGTCGGTTAATTATTCCATCGATACGGTTCGTCGTGTTGTTTACTTGATGGGCTACGCGCAGGATCAGGCCGAGCTTAACCGTGTGATTGAAATTGCGCGTACGATGCGTGATGTTGAACAGGTTGTTAGTTATGTGAAACTTGTTGGCCAGCCTGACGACCCTGCGCCTGAAAATAACACAATATCAAGTCAGCAATACGCACAGCCGCCATCCAATTATCAGCAAGATAGCAATTCCGATCGTATTGATTGGGGTGAGGCACGTGATGATGCGGTCATGCAAGATGTGCCTGGGCGCGATCCGGTTGTGATTATTCCTCAGCCGATGGGATATCCTAATGTTGATGGCCGCTCGCCGGTTTTAACGCAGCCGGCGCAAGCATCGCCGCGCAATGGATCAACCACGGATGTTATCCAATCGGAAGATTTGCTTTGGGATGATAAGCAATAAACGGAGTTTTACTCTTTCATGAATTACGATGCACAAGAGATCATTGATAAGCTAGGCATTGTTGATGATGCTGATATTGATCTTGGTGCGGCGGCGATTGCTTTGGCGGCGCTGGATATGGATGGGATATCGATGGATCGGTATTTTCATCACATGAAAGTTTTGGCTGATGATGTTCAGTCCAAATATATTGATCTCATGAAAGATGGCGGCGTCGAGACTGTCGGTGTCCAGCTTAATGCGCTGCGCGATGTCATTGGTGAGCAGCATGGTTATGTTGGCGATAATCAGACCTATGATGATTTACAAAATGCGAATTTGATACGGGTGATTGAGCGTAGCAAAGGTATTCCGATTACGCTGGCGATTTTATATATTTGCGTAGGCCGTGCTCAAGGTTGGGATATCTGCGGGCTTAATATTCCGGGGCATTTTGTTTGCCGTATTGAGCATGGTGGTCAGCGGATAATCTTTGATGTTTTTGATAATTGCAGGGTTTTGGAAGCTTCTGATTTGCGGATGTTAGTTAAGCGTGTGATGGGGGATCGGGCGGAATTGTCGACGGATTATTTTGAGGCGACCTCCAATCGGGATATTTTGATTCGTTTGCAGAATAATATTAAGCACCGTCAGATTGAAATTGAGGATTATGCTGGGGCGCTTATGTGTGTGCAACGGATGATGAAAATTGCACCTGATGAATACAGGCTTTTGTTGGATGCGGGTGTATTATTTGCGAAGGTCGAGCAGACAAAGGCGGCGATTGAGGCGCTAGAGGCATATATTGATGCCGTTCCTAAGGCACAAGTTTATAATGGTGAGGCGCGGGATGCGGAATTATTGTTGAATGAATTGCGCGGACGATTGAACTAAATTGTGTTTAATTGCGTTAGATGATTTGTAACCCTTGCAAGAGTGACGCGAAGGGAATATTAATAGGATTCGTTAGATCCATGTGGATCTGCAAATCGCGTGATATAAAATTCAAAGGAGAAATGTTCATGCTCGCCCGTTATTTAATGATTTTTGCTGTATTGGTATTGGTTTCTGCGTGTTCAACATCTAATGAGGACGCGACACTGGATAGCCAGTCGGGTATGAACGGTGCTGAAGCAGGTGGACCGCTTTCTGATATTTATGACACCAATACGCTTGATGGCGACATGGGTGGCCCTACACCAGGTTCACAACAAGATTTGGTTGTGAATGTTGGTGACCGCGTGTTCTTTGACACAGACTCATATGATGTAAACCCAGAAGCCCGTATGACATTGGAAAAGCAAGCCAATTGGTTGGCGCAATATCCTGCGCTTAACATCACGATTGAAGGCCATGCAGATGAGCGCGGAACACGTGAATACAACCTCGCTCTTGGTGAGCGTCGTGCGAATTCAGTGAAAAATTACCTCGTTGCGCTTGGTGTTGATCCTCGTCGTGTTGATACTGTGACATATGGTAAAGAGCGTCCTGCTGTTCCTGGCAATGGTCCGGAAGCATGGTCACAAAACCGTCGCGGCGTTGCGAAAGTTAACTAAGAATTATAGGAATTTAGTATGATGCAATCATTTGCGAGTACTGACCGTTTAAAGGCCCGATTCATTTTGGGCCTTTTGGTTATGGGCTTTGGCGTTTTAACACTTGGATTTACGGCAGATGCGCAGGCGCAGTCAAACCGTGATTTGCGCAATCGTATTGATCGCTTGGAAAAAGAAATTGAAA
Source organism: Alphaproteobacteria bacterium (assembly GCA_009995045.1). Classification (GTDB taxonomy): domain Bacteria; phylum Pseudomonadota; class Alphaproteobacteria; order Micavibrionales; family Micavibrionaceae; genus TMED27. The sequence goes on along the minus strand of JAACQG010000006.1, from coordinate 208,832 downwards.
CATTGAGCCGCGCCTTGTTCCGTGGTGAGCAACCGCCAGCAGGGAGTCTTACGGATAGCTCTGCTGCGGATGCATCGCGGGCGGATGCTGAAATCCGACTATCCCAAGTTGAAGGCGATATTCGTAAGATCCGTGGGCAGTTTGAAGAGCTTAGCTATGAGAACCGTCAATTGCGTGAAGAGTTGGATCGCCTGAAGAGTGATTTGGAATTGCGTATTCAGGATTTGGAAAAAGGTAATTCCGCTGGTGGTTCGTCACGCAGCAGCGGCGCAGCGAAATATATAAACCGTACATCAGATGCGCCAGATAGTGATGTAGAAGAAAAGCCTGCTGGCTATCAGTGGAAATCCGGTAATTTGGATGATGACACGCCATCAGCGCAGCCAGGCCAGCTCGGTACATATCGCGAAGGCGGCGGTAACGTGACTGCGGGCGAAGATTTAGCGGCGGCGACATACGAGAATGCGTTTTCAATGTTGAAGAATGAGAAATATGATATTGCACAAAAAGAGTTCACGGTCTTTTTGGATGAATATCCAGATCATCCGTTGGCCGGAAATGCGAAATATTGGCTTGGTGAGACATATTATGTGCGCGGTGATTTTGAGCGTGCGGCGCGTTTATTTGCTGAAGGGTTTAAGCTTTATCCGAAAAATTCCAAATCAGCGGATAATCTCTTAAAATTGGGTATGTCGCTTGCGGCGCTTGATAAAAAAGATGATGCATGTGTTGCGTTGTCACAGATATCAAAAGAAGGATTTCAGGCTTCTGCGCCCGTTATTCGTCGTGCCAATCAAGAAAAAGAGCGTTTAGGCTGTTAATTTTGTCGCGTTTTCTTTAAGGCTAAAGCTATGAGCCTTACATCTGAGCAGTTTAATGATTTAATGGGGCGTCCCTTTGGGGGCGCGTTTGAGCATGTTCAGACCATTGCTGTTGGTGTGTCGGGCGGCGGTGATAGCATGGCGTTGCTATGGTTGCTTCAGGAATGGTGCGCGGTGCATGATAAAATTTTACATGTTTTGAGTGTTGATCATGGTTTGCGTAAAGCTGCGCGGGGGGAGTGTGAGAGCGTTGCGGATTATTGCGCGGCGTTTGAGCATGTACAGCATCATATATTAACATGGGAAGCACCAAAAAATGTGCGTGTTCAGGAAGGGGCGCGCAAGGCGCGATACGCGCTTATGCGGGGATATTGTTTTGAGCGCGGTATTCAACATTTATTCCTTGCGCATCATCAAGGCGATCAAGCGGAGACGGTATTGTTTCGTCTAGCTAAGGGTAGCGGACTTGATGGTTTGGCAGGAATGCGGATGGTTCAGGAGATGGATGGGCTTTTGCTGTGTCGCCCGCTTTTGCATGTCCCTAAAGATGATTTGGTTGCGGTGTGTGATGCGCAAGGCATTGAGTATGTCGATGATCCCTCGAATGTGGATGATGGATATGCGCGGGTTCGACTGCGTCAATCTATGGATATTTTATCGGCGGAGGGGCTGAGTGAAAAGCGTTTGTCGGTTATTGCGATGCGAATGGCACGTGCGCGTGATGCGCTTGATGATATCACGCAAAAAGCTTTTGCAGACCATTTGTTATTTAAAAATACGAATCGTATCGAATTTAAAATAAGTATCTGTGATGCGCATGATGAAATTGTTTTGCGGCTTCTTCTTATGTGTATATCCGATATCGGGCTTGATCGTGATTATGCGCCGCGTATGGAGAAGGTTGAGGATTTGATGTTTTCGCTAAAACATGATGTTTCGTTTCGTAAGCGAACATTGGGCGGTGTGATTTTCGAGCGTGATGACGTGAATAAGCGTCTCATCCTTGCTTGTGAAAAGAGCGAATGATAGTTTCGATTTTTCTTGTTTGGCGCGGGAATTGGGCTACATTACAGATATTCGAATAATGAAAGGTATTATCGCGTGAACGGACTTAGCCGAAATTTGATATTCTGGTTGGCAATTGCCTTCGTCTTATTTTTCTTGCTTAACGTGCTTCAAGGGGCGCAGAAGGTTGGTGTGAGTGGTGGAAGCGAAATTTCATACTCTGAATTCATGGCAGGGGCGCGAGATGGGCGTGTTCGCGATGTTGTGATTCAGGGCAGTGAAGTTAAGGGCACATTCACCAGCGGTGGAGAAGCGTTTAACGTGGTTGTGCCACCGAATGAGAATGTTGTCGATCGCTTGGCGGATACTGGCGTTGAGATTAAAGCACGCCCCGAAGACCCAGAGCAATTGACGATTGGCAGTATTATCATCTCTCTCCTTCCTGCGATTTTGATTGTTGGTGTGTGGTTGTTCTTTATGCGCCAGATGCAGGGTGGAAAAGGCGGCGGCGGTGCGATGGGCTTTGGTAAGTCTAAGGCTAAAATGCTGACGGAGAAGGAAGGTCGTGTGACGTTTGAAGATGTTGCAGGCATTGATGAGGCCAAGCAGGAATTGGAAGAAGTTGTAGAGTTTCTAAAAGATCCAGGCAAATTTTCACGTCTCGGCGGGAAAATCCCCAAAGGGGCGCTTTTGGTGGGGCAGCCCGGTACGGGGAAAACATTGGTCGCGCGCGCGGTTGCGGGTGAAGCGAATGTGCCGTTCTTTACGATTTCAGGGTCTGACTTTGTTGAGATGTTTGTCGGGGTCGGTGCGAGCCGCGTTCGTGATATGTTTGAACAAGGTAAGAAAAATGCGCCCTGTATTATCTTTATTGACGAGATTGATGCGGTTGGACGTCATCGCGGCGCTGGCCTTGGTGGAGGAAACGACGAGCGTGAGCAGACATTGAACCAAATGCTTGTTGAGATGGACGGGTTTGAGGCCAATGAGGGTGTGATTATCCTTGCGGCAACGAACCGCCCAGATGTCCTTGATCCTGCGCTTTTACGTCCTGGTCGATTTGATAGGCAGATTGTTGTTCCGCTTCCTGATATTAAGGGGCGGGATAAGATTTTGCAGGTGCACATGAAGAAAGTGCCGCTTGCGAATAATGTTGATTCCATGGTTATTGCGCGTGGTACGCCGGGCTTTTCTGGTGCAGATTTGGCCAATCTTGTGAATGAGGCTGCACTTCATGCAGCGCGCAAAAATAAGCGCGTTGTTGGCATGGAAGAATTTGAAGAGGCTAAAGACAAGGTGTTGATGGGCGCGGAGCGTAAATCCATGGTGATGAGCGAAGATGAGAAAAAGCTGACGGCTTATCATGAAGCGGGGCATGCGCTCGTCGGGATGCATGAAGTGGCAAGTGATCCGATTCATAAGGCAACAATTGTGCCACGCGGACGTGCGCTTGGCGTGGTTATGCGTTTGCCGGAAAATGATCGTTTGTCGATGAGCCGTGAGAAATTGCATGCTGATTTGTCTGTTGCAATGGGTGGGCGCGTGGCTGAAGAGATTATCTTTGGGCACGACAAGGTAACAACAGGCGCATCGAGCGATATTTCTCAAGCGACAAGCATTGCGCGTAAGATGGTTACAGAATGGGGATTGTCGGAGAAGCTTGGTACAATTCGTTATACGCAGGATCAAGAAGAAGTCTTCCTTGGGCATTCAGTATCGCAGACCAAGACGATGTCGGATGATACTGCGAATATGGTGGATAGTGAGGTACGTCGCATTGTTGATGAGGGATATAATCGTGCGAAACAGATTTTGACCGAAAACCTTGATGATCTTCATAAATTGGCTAAAGCGTTGCTTGAATATGAATTGCTTTCGGGTGAGGAAATTAAAGCAATTTTGCGTGGAGAGCCGATCATTCGTGACAGCCATGATGATGACGCACCAAGCGGCGGGGCAAAATCGTCTGTTCCGTCGAGCACTGGCGGTGAAGCGCCGCAAGGGGCTTAGTCCTTTGTTTTTGTCATTGTCATAGTTTATTATTATTATTGATGAAGGTATCACAATAATAGAGTGATGGATGTGTTATGAGGCTTGGCTTAAAATCATTGCTGGCAGGGGCGTCATTCTCTGTTTCTGCGGGGGCTGCTTTTGCTGAGGGTGACATGCCCAATATTGAGCCTTTTCAGGTTGGTTGTTTATTGACGGAGAGTGTTACGAGGCTCTCTGGTGCGTCTGATTTTACATTTTCAGCCGATAAATTATCTCAATACAACAATTTAATTGGACATTACGATACATATACTGTTGATACGCATGAGGATGAAATTGTAGCAACTGAGAAGGGTTTGGATAGCATTGCCACGGAAGTGAGCGATGCATTTAAAACACATTTGGATGGTGTCAGTAACGGAAAGCCGATTGTCGTTGTTTATTATTCTAGTTCTTGGTTGTCAGAAGATCCTCAAACGCAGGCGGTTTTAGCTTTAGCTGATCGTTTTCCAATCGTTAAAGTTGATACGGATCAATTCCCAATGCTTTATCAGGCGAATGTTATTGATGGAATGGACGTGCAGGTGGTTCAAAATTATAAAATTGTGGCGGAATATTATCCTGATGACTTTCTAAAGACGTGCTTTGGTGATCCTGATCAGATTGCATCCCAACCATTGGAAGCCGTTCAAGATGTTGTTTATAGTCCCGATTAAGTCAAATAAACATTGATTTTACTTTTCTATCGGGCATCATCACATCATGACACGTAAATATTTTGGTACTGATGGTATTCGGGGGCGGGCTAATGTTGAGCCTATGACGGCTTCAACGGCGACGAAGGTGGCGATGGCGACGGCGCTTGTGCTTCGTGAAAAGCAAGAGGGTAAGCCGACGGATCGCGTTGTGGTCGGCAAAGATACGCGACTTTCATGTTATATGTTGGAGCAGGCGATTACGGCGGGATTTTTATCCATGGGTATGGATGTGATTTTGACTGGGCCTATTCCAACACCTGGCGTGGCGATGCTAACACGGTCGCTCAGGTGTGATGTTGGTGTGATGATATCGGCGTCGCATAACTCATTTGAAGATAACGGGATTAAGTTGTTTGGCGCGGATAGCTATAAGCTGGACGATGCGATTGAGGCTGAGATCGAGGCCAAGCTTGAGAGTGATATGAGCGGGAATTTGGCTGCGCCAGATTCGCTTGGTAAGGCCGCGCGGCTTGATGACGCGATTGGGCGGTATGCGGAGTTTGTGAAACGGGCAAGTATGCTACGTGGGGCGAGCCTTGAGGGGCTAAAAGTTGTGATTGATTGCGCCAATGGTGCGGCATATAAGGTTGCGCCGCAGGTGCTTTGGGAATTGGAAGCTGAAGTCGTTATTATTGGTAATAAGCCAAACGGACGTAATATCAATGATGGTTGCGGGGCGACGGCAACAGAGGCGTTGCAGGCTGCTGTGGTTGAGCATCAGGCGGATATCGGTATCGCGCTCGATGGTGATGCGGATCGTTTGATTATGGTTGACGAGACCGGTGCGAAAATAGATGGTGATCAATTGATGGCTGCGCTTGCGGTTTCGATGAAGGCGCGCGGTGAATTGGTGAAAGATACGCTTGTTTCTACCGTTATGTCGAATTTGGGTCTGGAGCGGTTTTTGCAAAGCCAAGGGATTACGCTTATTCGTGCGGCGGTTGGCGATCGCTATGTTGTTGAGCAGATGCGCCGTGAAAGTTTTAACCTTGGTGGGGAGCAATCGGGGCATATCGTATTATCCGATAGTTCAACAACAGGTGATGGATTGATGGCGGCGCTTAAGGTTTTGGGGATGCTTAAAGAAAGTGGCAATAAGGCAAGTGAGGCGTTATCGCTATTTGTGCCATTGCCCCAGATTTTGAAAAATGTGCATTTTGATCCTAGAGCGAATGGTGGCGTTCAGCCACTGGATGATGACGCGGTAAAGGCGGCAATCAAAGAGGCAGAGGGGAATTTGGCCAATGATGGGCGCTTGTTGGTGCGCGCAAGCGGAACGGAGCCTGTCATTCGTGTGATGGCGGAAGGTGACGACGCAGTAAAGGTTGAATCCGTTGTTGACGGGCTTTGTGATGTTATTAAGCGGGTTTCGTTATAGCTTGATTCATTTTTTTGTAGAAAATCTGATTGGCTAGATGCTCTAAGAAATTGACTTTCCGTCTCCCTCGCATTATCCCTAACACTATGAATGAGCGAATAAAATCACCGATGTTGTTGCCGAAAGGTTTTGAGGATTTGCTTCCCCCTGAGGCGGATGCGGAATTTCGAGGTATCGGTATTTTGATGAAGGCTTTTGCACGATTTGGATATGATCGTGTTAAGCCACCATTGGTTGAGTTTGAGGAAAGCTTGCTTGCACCGGGGCCTGGGGCGTCATGTGCGCAGCAGACATTTCGTATGATGGATCCTTTGTCAGAGAAAATGCTTGCGATGCGCTCGGATATTACGCCGCAGATTGCGCGGATAGCGACCACACGTATGGCAGATGCGCCGCGCCCTTTGCGTATTGCTTATGCCAATGATGCGATACGCACGCGCGCGAGTCAGCAACGGACATTCCGCCAATTTGCACAAGTTGGATGTGAGCTTGTCGGGGGCGCAGAAAATGACGACATTATAGAAATGGCGGTTATTGCGCTTAAGGGTTTATCGGATGTCGGGCTAGATAAGGTTACAATTGATTTCTCTCTCCCTGATATTGTTGATGCGGTTTTTGAGGCGGCGGGCGCGGATAAAGATGCGCTTGATTCGTTGCGTGCGCAATTGGCGGGCACCTCTGATAAGGCGATAGCGCGGCTTGAGGCTCTTGGTTTGAGCGAGGATGCTTTGACGCAGGTGCGCGAATTGAAAACGGTGATTGCACGGGTTCAAAAGGCGGCGGATGAGCTTGGCATATCGGGCGTTTCTTATACGGTTGATCCGTTGGAGACGAAGGGTTTTGAGTATCATAGCGGCGTTGTGTTCACTTTATTTTCCCCTGATGCGCATGGTGAGATTGGTCGTGGTGGGCGTTATGCAATTGATTGCGATGGTGATGTTTGCGCGGAGGCGGCGGCTGGCTTTACGCTTTATATGGATACGGTTCGCACCGCAATGCCTGCATTTATAGGAAAGCCGCGGGTGTTTGTGTCGATGGATGCGGGGTGGGATGTCTTGCAGCGTTTGCAAAATGAGAAATATATTACTGTTCGTGGGAGCGATGAAGATTTGCAGCTTTTAAGCACTTGCACCCATATCTATAAAGACGGTAAAGTCGAAGAGATTTAACACATATAAGGAATGATTTATGGCGAATGTAGCCGTGATAGGCTCTCAATGGGGTGATGAGGGCAAGGGTAAAATTGTGGACTGGCTTTCGAGTCGCGCGGATGTCGTTGTGCGTTTTCAGGGCGGTCACAATGCGGGACATACACTGGTTATTGATGGGGTTACATATAAGCTTCATTTGTTACCATCGGGCATTGTTCGTAAATCAAAACTTTCTATTATCGGCAATGGCGTTGTGATCGACCCGTGGGCATTGATGGATGAAATTAAAAATGTTGAAGCGCAAGGGGTTGTTGTCAATCCCGAGAAATTGATGATTGCGGAAAATGCGCCGCTTATTCTTCCAGTTCATCCTGCGTTGGATATTGCCATGGAAAAGGCGCGCGGTAATGCCGCGATTGGTACAACTGGCCGTGGTATCGGTCCGGCTTATGAAGATAAAATTGCACGTCGTGCTATCCGTGTATGTGATTTGGAATATCCTGATCTTTTGAAAGAAAAAATCGAAAAAATGCTTTTTCATCATAATGCTTTGCTTAAAGGGCTTGGCGCGGATGAAATGAGCGTTGCCGAGATTTATGAGCCTTTGATGGAGGTTCGTGATGATATCCTTAAGTTTAAGGGCGTTGTCTGGAAGGTTTTGGATAAAGCGCGCAAAGATGGAAAACGTATATTGTTTGAAGGTGCGCAGGGCATGATGCTCGATGTGGATCATGGGACATATCCGTTTGTGACATCGTCAAATATGGCGGCGGCGCAGGCGGCGACAGGCTCTGGTATGGGCCCCGATGCGGTGAATTTTGTGCTTGGAATTACCAAGGCTTACACGACGCGTGTTGGTGAAGGGCCGTTCCCAACCGAGCTGACTGATGAGATTGGTCAGCATCTTGGTGAGAAGGGGCATGAATTTGGAACGACGACAGGGCGTAAGCGCCGTTGTGGTTGGTTTGACGCGGCGATTGTTCGTCAGACGGTTACGGTTGGCGGGATCACAGGGATTGCGCTTACTAAGATTGATGTTTTGGACGGAATGAAAGAGCTTAAAATCTGTGTTGGTTATATGATCAACGGGAAAGAGTTTGATTATCTTCCTGCGTCACAGGCTGAACAAGCGATGGCGGAGCCGATTTACGAGACAATGGAAGGCTGGAGCGAGAGCACTTATGGTGCGAAGAGCTGGGCTGACCTCCCGGCGAATGCGGTGAAATATGTTAAGCATATTGAGGAATTGATCGGCGCGCCTGTTACGTTGCTCTCGACTAGCCCGGAGCGTGATGACACGATTTTAATGCAAGACCCGTTTCAGGGGTAGTTTGTATCGCTTAAGTCATTTTACTTTTGCCTAGATCACGATTACACTAAAGGTTCCTTGATATTCTTCAGGGAGCCTTTTCTCTTTCTGCGTATAGTTTTTTAAATTCCTTTTTTAGAGTATTTATGGCGGACGATAAAACTAAGAGTGATAAAAAGCCTGCTGAGGGTGAAGGCAAGAAGGATGTTTCTTCGACAAAGCCAAAGGTGCAAACGCCAGTAACGGTTGTTAAATTTGATGGTAATATCGAAATATTCCCCAGCAAGCCTTTACCATCTTATGACTCCTTGGAAAATAAAGCCTATAAGGCTGTATCTAGGGGGCGAAGCTCCGATAATTTAATTGCAATTGTGTGTGAGCGCCATCTTGTACCACGCCGAAATGCGGCGGAGAGGTATGCTTCAATTATTAATCCAGCTCTTTTACCCTTGGTTTCGTACGGTAAGGTTTATTGGCCGCCAGCTAAGCAAGAGCGGTATGTGATTGTGTATAAATACTCGATTGGTGAGCGTTTTTTGGAGCGCGATAAAGAACAGGCGATGGGTTGGAAGCAAGATTTAGTCATGGAGAGCATCGTTAAGCCCATGGTTAATGTTTTGCAGGATTTTCGTGATAAGGATTTTGTTCACGGCGCAATCCGCCCCGGTAATATGTTTCAAAGCGGCAAGGGAAGTGAGTTTGTGTTAGGGGATTGTTTGTCTGCACAAGCTTCGTATACGCAACCATCTATATATGAGCCGATAGAGCGTGCGCAAGCGGATGCGATTAGTCGTGGAAGCGGTATGTTGGCTGATGATATTTATGCGTTTGGTGTTTCGTTGGCTGTTATTCTTCGCTCTTCTGATCCTCTTGAGGGGAAGAGCGATGAGGAAATTATTCGTGAGAAGGTTAAGGTCGGTAGTTATGCCGCCGTGACCGGTAAGGACCGTTTTAAGGGCTCTATCTTAGAGTTGCTGCGTGGTTTGTTGCATGATGAACCATCACAGAGATGGACGGTAGATGAAATTTTAGTGTGGCTTGATGGGCGCAGGCTTAGCCCAAAGCAGTCATCAAGCCGAGCAAAATCGGCGCGTCCGATTTTGTTTAATGGTGAAAAATTTGTTTATCCTCAATTGCTTGCTATGGCTCTTGATAAGGCTCCATCTGAAACGGTTAAGCTCGTTGAAGATGGCGTTTTGGAGCAATGGTTAACGCGCTCTTTGGAGGATAGTGTTGCTGTTGATCGTTTAAAAGAGGCATATCAATCGTCTATTCAAAGAGGGCGCGGACCAGGCTATGAAGACAGACTTGTTTCCAATGTCTCTTCGCTTTTGGATGCAATGGCGCCACTTCGTTTCCGAGGGTTGTGCATGTCAGGTGACGGGGTCGGGAATGCGCTGTATGACACAATAGTAAATAATCGTGATGTCAAATTATTTGCAGATATGTTTACGCAATCTGTTGCAATGAATTGGGTTACAACCAGTGAAAATCCGAATGTTGCTGTTTCGGGATGGATTTCAAAATTTGATTTTTGTCGCAGTTTTTTACGGCAGAATAAGATTGGTGTTGGTATTGAGCGTTGCCTATACACCTTATCTCCGGACGTGCCATGCCTCAGTTTGAAGTTAAAAGACTACTATGTGTCAACACCCGAAGAAATGATGTCTGCGTTTGAATCTGTTTGTGAAAAGGGTGATAGTCCTGCTTTGTTTATTGATAGGCATGTTGCAGCATTTTTATCGATGAAAGATTCCAAAATCATTGACGCGTATTTGTATGATATCAATTCCCCCGATGATCATAAAAACCTTCTTGCGAATTTAAAAGTTTTTGCGATCATCCAAAAGCGGTCTGGGCTTGATCCTTTTCCACATATAGCAAAGGCTTTTCAGAAAAGACTTCCGACTGTTTATAAGCGTTTTCATGATCAGGATATCAGAGACAAGCTGAAAGAGAATATTGATAAATATGTGAAGCTGGGTGATTTGGTGAAGATGGCTAATCTTCTAGATAGCCCTGATGTGCACGAAAGGGATATGCGTGGGTATAAGGCTGCTATGGTTGAATATGCTCAGCTAAAGCTGGAGGAAGATCGTTTATCAAGGCAATTGGAAGATGAGGGCAGTTTTGGCCGTGGAACTGGCCGGGACTTTGCTGCGCTTATTTCGGGTGGTCTTGCTGCGCTGTTTATTCTTGTGACGACTTATATGTTCATGAGTGGCAATAGTATATTTTAAGGAAGATTTTTTATGGCGAAGAAAAAGGCTAAAAGCGGTGGTTTTAAAAAACAAATATTAAGTGCGGCTGGTTTGTTGATGGCGATTGTCTTTTTGCCAACGACTTTTATGCTTTCTATCGCGATGTTGCCAACATTGGCTGCGGCTTTTGTTGATCGTTCTAAGCGCAAATCAAAGGCAATTACAGTGGGGGCTATGAATTTGTCGGGCGCGGTTCCTTTTTTGTTAGATCTATGGACGAAGGGGCATAATTTTGAGCAGGCTATTGAGATTGTAACAAATCCAAAGGCGATTGTTGTTATGTATGCGGCGGCTGCGATTGGGTATCTGATTGATTGGGCTATGACGGGCATTATCGCGAGTTTGTTGTTGCAGCGAGGCAAGGCGCGTGTGAAGGCAATCAAGAAACGTCAAAAAGAACTTGTTGATAGATGGGGTAAAGAGGTCACGAGAGAGATTGCGGTTGATCAATATGGGTTTGCGATTGAAAAAGAGGACAAGTCGTAATTATGCCTATTAAGGCTTTCTTTACTGGTCTTGTGAAACAATAAGAGAAGTTAGGTTCTGTGGGTGCAGAAAGTTGGAGCGGATGATAGCCGCTTTTTTTGTGCCTGAAATTTGAAAGTGATTTTATACAAATGTTGGGTAAATTATATAGAAAATGGGCGCGCAAAGACGATGGTGTTACCGCCGTTGAGTTTAGCTTATTGCTTGCGCCATATATGATGCTTACTCTTGGTATTATTGAAATGTCGTTGATGTTTACATCGGCGAGCTTGCTGGAGGGGGCAACCAATTCAGCGGCGCGCTTGATTAGAACGGGGCAGCTTCAGCAATCCGCATCAGCACCTGAGGAGGCGTTTCGTGATGCTCTTTGCAGCTATAAAATGGCCTTTTTAGATTGTAATGATATTCAAATTGAGGTGCAGCGGCTTGATAGTTTTGGTGATTTTGCCAGCGCGGCGGCGCAATTTGATGAAGACGGTAATATGGTTTCGCGCGGTGTGGCGCCGGGCGGCTCAAGTGACCGTGTGCTTGTTCGTACTGCGTATCGTTATCACATTATGACTCCTATTGTGGGTAGTTTGTTGACGGGCGGAAGTGGTTCTAAACTCTTTATGTCGACGATTGTTTTGCAATCAGAGCCCTATGATTTTGATGGGGCGGTTTGATATGTTTTATTTTCTGAGATCGTTGTTAATCAAATGGGCGCGGTGCCGTGATGGTGTTGCGGCAATTGAATCAGCCTTTGTGTTTCCGCTTTTGGCCGTCTTGTTGGTTGGTACATATGACATGGGTAGTGCTATTTTAGCGGGGCAAAAAGCTATTCGTGCATCCCAGGTGACTGCGGATCTTATCGCGCGTGATTCACAAATGAGTGATGGCATGATCAATGAAGCGATAATGGCGGGTGAGCTTGCGCTGCAGCCATTTGATACTTCGGTTTATGGTGTTGATATTGTTAGCATCGGTTTTGATGATGATGCGGATGCATATATTGAATGGCGTGAGACACGTAACATGACACCCAATCCGGATGTGCTTGCGGCTGTTGCGTCGTTGGCTGAGGCGAATAATGGTGTGATTGTTGTGAGTATTGAATATGAATATGATCCGCTGTTTTTAGGTTTTTCAATCGGTAAATTTACTGTTGGTCTGGTTCCGATGCGTGAGATTGCATTCTCCCGTGGGCGAAAGAGCGCTATTGTTGAGCGCATTTAAATTCTTTTTATATTCTAATCTGAAGGTTAGGTGAAACATGACAAAAATAAACATCATAAATACTATGGCGGCGTTTGGCCGTTCTTATATCCGCAATACTGGCGCGGCGATTGCGATTATGTTCGCGGTGATGGCACCGGTGGTTATTGGTTCGGCGGGGATGGCGATTGATTACGCGCAGGCGTATATGGTCAAACAGCGTCTCTCTCAGGCGATTGATGCGGCGGCGTTGGCGGCGACGGCATCTTCGAATGATTCTGGTGTTATTAAGCAAAAAGTGCAGGATTTCTTTAAGGTTAATTACCCACCGGAAAAGCTTGGCGCGACTTTTGAGCCAATAGTTTCTGTTGATGGGAATTTGGTGAGCGTTTCGGGTAAGGCTGTTTATACGACCTTATTTGTACGCGTTATTGGTGTTGACGAAATTAACGTCTCGGCGGAGGTGGTTGTCCAGAGAGAGGTTAAGGGATTAGAGGTCGTTCTTGTTCTTGATAATACAGGGTCAATGGGTACCAATAATAATATTGGAAAGCTAAGAACGGCGGCGTGCGAGTTTGTCGAGATTTTGTATGGAACTTATGATTCCGATAATACTGAGGATTGTTTGAGCCGATATGGTTCGTTTGTTCAGGCGCAAAATGATTTTGTGAAGGTTGGTATTGTGCCTTATGCAACGTCGGTGAATGTTGGGCCTTATGGTCTTGGCTATGATGATGATGGAAACGCCTATGAAAATGCATTTTTGTCCAATCCACTTGGTTTGGAATTTAGTAATGATAAAGACACCAATATTTGTGTTTTAGAAGAAGATGACGGCACGGATGTGATGGATCATTCTGGGCCTTGGTATATGTATCGCTGGTGCCGTAATAATTTTACAGATGCGCCGGAATGTAATATTTCAAGCAACACGAACCGGGTGTGTAATTATTATAATTCAACTGACTCTAGTTGTAGAAGCACCAGCTATAGATATGGGGCGCGTTATGTTACGCGCGGGCCGAATTATGTTTGCCCGTCCGCTTCGGTTTTGCCGTTGACGGAAGATATGACTGTTCTCAAAAATCGCTTAAGTGAGATGCAGGCAAATGGTTCGACATTTGGTAATATCGGTATGGTATGGGGGTGGCGCATGCTTTCGCCCGAGGCTCCATTTACTGAGGGCGTGTCTTGGGATGATAGAGCTTGGCGCAAGGTTATTGTGATGATGACCGACGGTGATAACGTCCGCAGCAGTCCTTATGGCGCATTCGGTCGTAATGGCACACATAGTGTTGGTTCATCGGGGGTTCTTGATGATCGTCTTGAAGATACGTGTGATAATATGAAGGCCATGGATAAAGGGCCAACGATTTACACGATTACGTTTGAGGCGAGCTCTGGCGGGATCGATAATGCTACAAAAGCGTTATATCAGGGGTGTGCGATTAATGGTGGTCGCCATGAACATGTTAGAAGCTCTGATGAGCTTTTGAGCGTCTTTCGCGATATAGCGCAGGAGTTAAGTAATCTGCATATTAAGAGTTAATAGGTCTTATTATATATTCTTAAAAAGAAGCCCGCTTTGTTGAAGTGGGCTTTTTATATTATGCGCAATAATTGTTTTTTTCTTTTTTGGTTTTTTACTGTGGGTGTCAGTATGTCTATTAAAGGCAATTGAGGGGGGGGTGCTTTATACTTAATCTGTTTAAGTAAAATTATTATTTTTACAAGTAAATAAGCAATAGATAAAATTTTACATAAAATTAAATAAACTTATTAGTTGATTTTTTTGCATTTTTTCTTTAAAAATATAAGTAATAACTGTGTAATTTAACCTTCCCTTAATCAAATCCCGATATTCTAATATGAGTAACGGTTGGGATCTTCATGTAACTGTTCCAAAAAATGTGAAGTGTGGGATTAACCGAAATTTAAATCAAATCAATCTTATTAAGGAGATTATATTATGTTGAAATTATTAGCTATGAAAGATGCTTACCTTCGTGATGATGAGGGCGCTACTGCGATTGAATACGGCCTTATGGCTGCGGCGATTGCGCTTGGTATTGTGGCGCTTGTGTTTACATTGGGTGATCGTATCGAAGCAGCCTTCCAAGGCGTGGATGATAACTTCGCTGCTGAAGGCCTATAAGGTTAGTCATCTCGTAGAAGGATATTTCAATGCTGAAATTACTTGCTTTAAGAGACGCTTACCTTCGTGACGAAGATGGGGCTACTGCGATTGAATACGGACTCATGGTCGCTGCTATCGCTCTTGCTATCGTTGCATTGGTCTTTACTTTAGGAGATCGTATCGAAGCGGGTTTTCAAGGTATAGATGATGGGTTCTCTTCTGAAGGGCTTTAACGTCAGCATTTAAGTTTATAAAAAGCCCGCCCCGTTTGGGCGGGTTTTTACTTTGTATCGCAATAGCTCTTAACAAATAGGTTTTTTATGTTTTCACTCATTGTTTATTTGTCCTGTTTGTTCGTCATGCTTGCGTATGGCGCAATGTCGGCGATGTCGGATTACAAAGGTATGCGCATTCCTAATATGAACAGTGTGATTATATTTTCCGTGTTTGTTGTCTGTTATTTGCTGTTGTGGGTTTTTGGCAGTGTTGGGCCTTTTGCGCCGATTGCGTCGCACATTTTGGGCTTTGTTTTGGTGTTTGTGGGAAGCTTTGCGCTTTATTCTTTCAGGATATGGGGGGCGGGCGATCAAAAACTGGTCAGTGCGTTTGCTGTATGGATGGGGTTTTCCGCGATACCGATGTTTTTGGTGTATACGAGTTTGTTTGGCGGATTGCTTGGTGTGACAGCGATCATCTTAAAAAAATATAAGCCGATTAAGGAGCCTGCAAAAGGCAGTTGGATAGATCAGGTGCAGGGCGGGGCGAGCAAGGTTCCTTATGGTATTGCTATTGTGCTCGGCGCGCTGGCTTCTTTTGTTAAAATAGGGTACTTTAGTGTTGATACGTTTCGTATCTTTCTATAGGTCGCTCTGCTTTTTTACACTTATTTTTTATTTTGCATTTAATTTTCTAGGTTCACGAATTGTTAACTTAAAAAAGGCACACTTATAAATAACCATGGCAAAGTTATGCCATAGCAGACTTAAAGAGGGTGTTCCGCTCTTTTTATAATCCAGATTAACACTGTGTTTCTAACAAATACTCTTCCTTTCTTTGTTCTCTAACGAGGTAGACCATGAATAAAAATGTTTTAATAGTTTTGGCTGGTGCCGTTTTGGTCGCTGTTCTTGTGGCGGTGATGGTACAGGTGATGATGGGCGGTAAGGAAGAGGCAGTTATTCAAGAAGCGCGTATTAATGTTTTGGTTGCGGTTCAAGATTTGAAAATTGGTCAGGAATTAAACGATGGCGATTTGCGTTGGCAGCCATGGCCCAAATCGAGCATGTTCCCTGGCGCGGTGCGTCAGTTAGATGAGCAGCCTGCATCTGAAGCTCTTGAGGGGCGTTTGGCACGTAATATTGCCAAAGGTGAGCCGGTTATGAAATCGGCTTTACTAGGGCAGGCTAAGGGTAATTTTGTAGCGGCGAGTTTAGCGCCAGGCATGCGCGCGATGGCGATTGATGTGAAAGCGGCGAGTATGGTTTCTGGCTTTATTGGCCCTGGTGATTTTGTAGACGTGATTTTGACGTATAAGGTTAATGTGCGCAGCGCGGATGATGACCCAAGTGTAGCGAAATCTCTGGCGCTTAGCCTTGATAACACTGCGACGGAAACAATTTTGCAGAACGTTAAAATTCTTGCTGTTGATCAAAGTGCGGAGCGTGCGACCGACGATAAGATAAAAGTTGGTAAGACGGTTACTTTGGCGCTGAGCGCGCAAGATGCAGAGCGATTAACATTGGCGGCAGATATGGGCGATTTGAACCTTGTGCTGCGTGGTGTTGGCGATGACGCAACTTTAGAGCGTAAATGGCCAACGGTGTCCGATGCGCGTCTTACATCAATCAAAGAAGAAGTTTATGAGGAAATGGATCGTGCCCGCAAAGAGAGTGGTGCGACTTCTAACACGGTTCGAATTTATAGTGGTAATTCCGTTCAGGCGGTTCCAACCCGTTAAGTCGAAGATGAGGCGTTCCGTCGCATTTTCAATATTCAAATGTAATGTCTGCGTAAATCACAATGAAAGCTAAAATTATGAAACGATCATATCAACCTCGCTTAAAAATATTTGCATGTTTTGCTTTTGCGGCATGTTTAATGATTGGTGCGCTTCCGTTTTCGCCTGTTTTTGCCGCGAAAGGGGATTTTGCGGACATGAAGCCAGTGATCACGAATAAACCTATTCAGATTACACTTGGTAAGGCCGAATTGGTTGGTGTTGGTTCTGAGCTCGCGGATGTGTTGGTTGCCGACCCATCATTGATTGATGTGATGGCGGTGCAATCAGACAAGCTTTATATTGTTGGCTTAAAGGTAGGTGACACGAATATTATCGCGCTGGACGAGAATGGCGACATTGTTAAGCGTTTGGATATTCATGTGACATACGATTTGATGGCAATTCAGTCAAAGGTGGATGAGCTGTTTCCAGGTGAAAATGTGAAGGTTGGCTCAATTCATGACCAGATTATTTTAACGGGAACGGCGTCGAATCCTGATGCGGCATCTAAGATTTCTAATCTTGTTGGGCATTATGTAGGTGATTTGCAAGATGATGATAAGACGATTGATGAGCTTATCTCGAATTTAATTGAAACGCGCGGTGAGCAACAGGTTATGTTGCAGGTTAAAATTGTTGAAGCCACCCGCAATGTGTTGCGTGAGTTGGGCATTCAAACCTCAACGAATGATCCCAATGAATTGGCGGCAACAACAATTTTTGGCGGCACGCAGCCTAGTAGCTTTTTGGGCGGGACGGATGCTTTAAGCGCCGCGTCAAATATTGCATTGTCGCAGGATCCAGTCGGTGCGGCTCGTATTCTGGCGGACACAGGTTTGAAAGGGGTTGGCCAGTTGGGGCTTTTCCTTGAGGCGCTTGAAAAAGAGAATTTAGCCAATATATTAGCTGAGCCGAATTTGACAACGGTATCTGGTGAGCAGGCAGGTTTCCTTGCTGGTGGTGAATTTCCGGTTCCTGTTGGTCGCGATAATGTTGGTAACGTCGTTGTTGAATTTCGCGAGTTTGGTGTGTCTTTGAACTTCAGACCGATTGTTCTTTCTGAAAACCGTATTTCCTTGCAGATGGATACGGAGGTGTCATCGCTTGATTTCGAAAATGCGGTTATATTGGCGGATTTGACCGTTCCGGGGCGTGATATTCGACGCGCGCAGACAACGGTAGAGATGGCGAGCGGTTCCAGTCTTATGATTGCGGGATTATTGCAGTCAGATGCGGTGAAAAGTATGTCGGGATTGCCTGGTGTGAGTAAAGCGCCGGTTATCGGTGATCTAGTTTCGTCGCATGGTTTTGAGCGCAATGAGACGGAATTGGTTGTGATTGTTACACCGTTTCTTGTGAAGCCATATGCGCAAGAAAAAGTAGTCGAAGATGTTCCAAAGCAGCGGAGCTATCCATTGGCGCAGGCCTTTGCTGCAAATATTCGACGTGAATATAATACTGATAGCGATCTGTTTTCTATGGATGGTGGATTTGGATATTTGCTGGATTAAAGCATTGATAGTGATTTTAAGAGGATATAGCGATGAAAATGAATAAAGTTTTAGTGTTGTCAGCCAGTGTGCTAGTGAGTGGTTTTTTGTTGCAGGGGTGTGAAAATATTGTGCATTCAGAAACCAAATTATCGCAGAACAAAATGAAGCTGCAGCAAGAAGAGATTTTCGAAGATATTAGTGTCGATAAAATGGATGCAGGGTATATCGCAGCATTATCACGTCATTATAGCAGTCAGGGTGATGGCGGTGATGTGGATTTGACGGTTATTTATGACCCTCAATCAAGCACAAATACAGCGATGCATGCGAGTAGTCATGCTGCGCGTATTAGTGAGGATTTTCGTAAGAATGGTGTGCATGTTAATTCATCAATTCTGCCGGTAAAAGGGCAGGGGAATGTTGCGCGAGCGGTTGTGTCTTATGATTCATTCGCGCTTGCTGCGCCGGATGATTGCGAGATGATGCCGGGCATGCATGATCGTAATATTGATACCCCTGTAGGGTATCAATTGGGATGCACTCGTGATTCCATCTTTGCAAAACAAATCGCGCGTCCTAAAGATTTAATGGGCGGGGGAGAGACGCAAGATACATCCGATGGACGTCGCGCGGCGAATATTGTTGATGGTTATAGAACGGGGGTTCAAAATGAGCCGCTTGATGGGGAATCGTCATCAGAATAACGGGCTAAGATAATAGGCTATCGTTAATGTTTCATAAGGAATTTCTGATAGAATAAGTCGGTAAAAAAGAATAAATTGACGGATGAAAGACAATATTAATGAGCGCGGTAGAAAACCAGAGCTTAAATTCAGAGGGTAAAGGGCAGGGCAATTCGATTTTATTGCCGCAGGCCAGTATAGCTGTATTTTCAAAAGACCAAGAGACGCTAGCGTCCGCACGACAATTGGAGACGGATTGGCGCTTTGCTCGTGTTGTTGTCGGTGTCGAAGATGGCGATGTAAATAGCGCGATCCAATCTTATCAAGAGTTTGAATCCCCTGATCTTGTCATTGTGCAAACAGAGACAATTGACGCAGCATTCACGGCCAAGCTTGAAGAGCTGGCGGGGCATTGTACGGAGGGGACTTCGGCGATTGTTATTGGCCCTGAAAACGATGTGAATTTGTATCGTAAGTTGATTGATATGGGGATTAGCGATTATCTCGTTAAGCCTATTATGGCGAATGTGATGGCGGAGATTTGTGCCAAGACTTTGATTGAAAAAATCGGGGTCAAGGGCAGTCGCTTGATTGCGTTTATAGGCGCGAAAGGCGGCGTCGGAACATCCGTTTTATGTCAGTCAGCGGCGTGTGGTGTAGCGGAGTTTATGGGGCAAAAGACATTTTTGCTTGATGCGTGCGGTGGTTGGTCGACCATGAGTGTCGGCCTTGGGTTTGAGCCGGTTACAACATTGCTTGAAGCGGCGAAAGAAATCGAAGCGGAGAATCAGGATAATTTTAATCGTATGATCCATAAGGTCACAGATAAGCTGAGCGTTCTTGCAAGTGGCAGTGATGTGATGTTGGATCAATCGATCAGTGCGGATCAATTGGAGATGATGATTGATGTGTTGATGGCGAAATATCCGGTTGTTTTCGTGGATTTGTCGCACAGCCCGCAAGCGTTACAAAATGTTGTTATTACACGCGCTAATCAGATTAACCTTGTTTCGACGCAGGGGCTGGTTTCTTTGCGTCAATCGCGCAGCTTAGTCCAGGAGATTAAAGATCTTCGGGGTGGTGAGGATGATGGAATTGAGTTGATTATCAATATGTCAGGTATGGTAAGTGGCCAAGATGTGCCAAGGAAAGATATTGAAACGGCAATGGATTTGAATGTATCTGCTGTTGTGCCGTTTGATGCAAAGCTATTTCAGGGTAATGAGAATGCTAGCCGCCGCATTACGTCCGATAAAGACGGTGAAACGCTTGTTAAATCTACGTTGCTGCCTGTTGTTCAAAAGATTGTATCTGGTGATTTCACAGTTGATAATGCTGCGGATAAAGCCGGAAGTGGCAGCGGCTTGCTAGGCGGTTTGATGCGTAAATTATCGTCGAAATAATTCAACAATAACAACTGACATAAAGGTTCGTTATGTTTGGTAAAAAACAAACAACACCCAATAAGAAAAAGAAGCCACAAGTGGTATCGAAACCTGATTCCGTATTAGATGATGTGCAAGAGGCTGCACATTATCTTGATGATCTTGCGGTTGAATCTGATTCTGTGGATCAGCGTGAAATAGAACCTAAGGAAGAGAATGCGGGTGAGAAAATTCCACCGGTTATTGATACCCCAAAGGTAGATGTAATTGCTGCGGTAGAGAAACCGAAGATTACGACTGTTGAGCCGAAAATACAGCAGCAAGCGAAAGTGCTTAAGAAGCCGAAAGTTGATGCGACGCCAAAAGCTGTTAAGGATGAAGACCCGTTTGCAGAAGAGATTGAAGAAGCTGTCGGTGATGGCGCAGACAGCATTACGACATTACGATTACAGCGTGCGCGCAACCGTATATGGCTTGATTTACGCGATGGGATTGACCTTAAGGCACTTGCGCGGATGGATTCGAAAGCAGCGCGGGAAGAGGTTTACAGCGCGGTAGAGGAGATTGCACGCTTTAGAAATCTTGATCTAACTCCTGCGGAATTACAGAGCATCGCCAAGGAGTGTGCGGATGACATGCTTGGTTTTGGGCCGCTTGAAGAATTGCTCGAGCGCGATGATATTGCCGATATTATGATCAACGGCCCTGATACCACATATATTGAGGTAAACGGTAAGATTGAGCGCACGCATATTAATTTTCGAGACAACCAACATTTGACGACGATATGTCAGCGGATCGTGGGCGCGATTGGGCGTCGCGTTGATGAAAGTTCGCCCATTTGTGATGCGCGCCTTCCCGATGGTTCGCGTGTGAATGTTATTATTCCGCCTTTGGCCGTGGATGGCGCGTGCATGACCATTCGTAAATTCACGAAAGATAAATTGACGCTTGATAAATTGCTCGAATTTGGATCAATGACGCCGAGTTGTGCGAAGCTCATTCAGGCAATCGGGCGCAGCCGTGTGAATGTTTTGGTGTCTGGCGGTACTGGTTCGGGTAAGACGACGATGCTGAACTGTCTGACGCGCTATATTGAGCAGGGCGAGCGCATTATTACATGCGAAGATGCCTGTGAATTACAACTTCAGCAGCCGCATGTGGTTCGCCTTGAGACGCGTCCACCTAACCTTGAAGGGGTGGGTGAGGTGACAATGCGCGATTTGGTTAAGAACTGTCTGCGGATGCGTCCTGAACGTATTATCGTGGGTGAGGTGCGCGGGCCAGAGGCATTTGATTTGCTGCAGGCGATGAATACTGGTCATGATGGTTCGATGGGCACAGTTCACGCGAACAACCCGCGTGAGGCCTTGTCTCGTATGGAGAACATGATTGCGATGGGTGGGCTTAATCTGCCGCAAGCGGCGGTTAGAGAGCAAATTGCGGGCGCGGTTCAGGTGATTATTCAAGTGCAGCGTCTTCGTGATGGTTCGCGTAAAACCACACATGTGACTGAAATTACGGGTATGGAGGGTGAGGTTGTTACGATGCAAGATCTCTTTGTGCTGGATATAGAAGGTGAGGATGATAACGGGAAGTTGATTACCAAGCATCGCTCGACCGGGCTTCGTCCCAAATTCTTCGATAAGGCGCGTCAATATGGCGTTGACCAATATGTGCTTGAAGCCATGGAAGAGGCGTTTGATTAAATGGAATTTCTGCCGATTATTTTAGCTGTTGTAGTTGTTCTTGTTGTTGCGGGGACGATTGTTGCGGTGATGATGAACCGTGAGGCGGAGCGCAAAAAGCGGGTTATGAGTGTGATCTCGGGGCAGCGAGGAGCCGCTGATGCTAAGCTTGATGATGCGGATGAACAGAATAAACGGCGTGCGGATATCGCTAAAAAGCTTAGGGATGAGAAAGAAGAGAGTAAAGCGAAGACAAAAACAACGATCAGCATGATGCTGGAACAGGCTGGCGTGTCGTGGAGTGTGAAACAGTTTTGGGTTTTCTCGCTTGTTAGTTTGGCTATCTTCCTTGGTGGCGCTTATGCGATGGGACAGACGCCGACGATCATGTTTTTGGCTGCATTTATCGGTTTGTTTGGATTTCCGCGGTTCGTGATTAAAAAAATGGCTGCCAATCGACAGAAGAAATTTCTGATGGAATTTCCTGACGCTCTTGAGGCGACGGTTCGTTTGTTAAAAGCGGGGATGCCCGTGTCGGAGGCAATTTCGATGATTGCCAAAGAGTTTGATGGACCTGTTGGCGATGAAATGGGTCGTATTTATGATCAGCAAAAGATTGGCGTTCCCTTGCATGAGGCAGCGAAAGAAGCCATGCGTCGTATCCCATTGGCTGAGATGCAAATGTTTGCAACGGGCTTATCTATTCAAGCGCAGACGGGATCGAGCCTATCAGAGGTTTTGATGAATTTATCCGGCGTTATTCGCTCACGTTTTAAGTTGAAGCGTAAGATTAAAGCGTTGTCGTCGGAGGCGGTTGCCTCGGCGGCGATTATTGCGTCTTTGCCGGTGATCGTGACATTGGGGCTTTATTTTTTGAATTACGAATATCTTGAAGTGATGTTTACCACCAGAACCGGAAATATGCTGCTTTATGGTGCTATTGGTTGGATGGGTGTTGGTGTTCTTATTATGAAGCAAATGATTAATTTTAGGGTTTAGGTGAGTTATGGATCAGCAAATGATTATTACGGTTATTGTATCATTTCTTGCTGCACTTTCTTTTGCGGGGATAGCGCTCCCGTTTTTAAACAAAAGCGATGAGAAGGAGCGTTATCGTGATGTTATTGGCAAGCGTCGAAAAGCGCTTTTTGACGCGACGCGTGATGGAAGCCATTACAAGGCAAAAGATCAAAACCTATCAGCGAAAGATTCCATGGCTGGCTTTTATAAGGTGCAGCAATTGGCGGGAAAAATGGGCGAGGATATGCGCGATAACCTGCTTCAGGCGGGGATTAGAGATCCGTCAGCGCCGCTTAAATTCATGATTGGAAAAGGTGTTGCACCTATATTTTTGTGCGTCATTTTAATGATTATATTTTCAAGTCCTAAGGCCGCGGACGTCGGAGATACAACTGTTTTGTTGTCGTTATTAGGTGCAGCAGTTTTTGGGTACAAGCTGCCTGATATTTTGATTAAAAACAAAATTCAAAAAAGACAAACTGAGATTAATTTATCTTTTCCTGACTCTTTGGACATGATGCTGATTTGTGTGCAGGGGGGGATTGGTTTGGAACAAACGGTTGACCGTGTTGCGGAAGAAATAGCGGAGCACTCACCCATATTGGCCGAGGAGCTTGGTATATTGAGCGCGGAAATGGCGATGCTAAATGATCGTCGTCAAGCGTTACAGGATTTCGCGCGGCGGGTTGGTAGCGGCGCGGGGAAAAGTTTCGCGACATCTCTCATTCAGGCTGAACAATACGGAACGTCTGTATCACAAGCGATGCGCGTGATGTCGGAAGAGCTTCGTGAGATGCGTATGTCTCTCGCGGAGGAAAAGGCGATGTCATTGCCACCAAAACTCACTGTACCGATGATTTTATGTTTCTTGCCAGCGCTCTTTATTGTGATTCTTGGTCCTGCGGGGATACAGGCTGGCGCGGCAGGTATGTAGTTGCCTCTATGCATCTAGCGTCCTCAAAAAAAACCGCCCCCATTTGGAGGCGGTCTTCATTCCTACAACGCAATGTCAGAAGCCTAGATTGTCGGTTTCTTTTTCGGTTTGGGGACTGGAATACCGTTTGATTGTTGAAGCGCAGTTATGATGCGTAAATTACGTTCGATTTCTTCGCGGTTAGGCGAGACTTCGCGCGCTTTTTGAAGGATATCAGCAGCCTCATCAAGATGCCCTTGTGAGGCGAGGTTAAGCGCGAGGTTGTTCATGATGCTCGTCGGGTCGCCATCCCAGAGGTCTAACGCTTTGCGGAATGCGCGCTCGGCTTTTTCATGTTCGCTTTGGGCGTCTAATGCAACGCCGAGGAAGTGATATGCCTCGGGGTTCGTCTCATCTCTTGTCACGGCTTGTTGGGCGTATCTTTCGGCGAGTTTATAATCGCCTTTTGCTAACATAATGGCAGAAAATTCAGTTTTAGAGGCTGATGACGCTTCTGGGTCTGTTGCAAATGGCTCCATGATGATAGATGCACGGTTTACGTAGTCATTTCTTCGTAATGCTGCGGCGTAATCTATTGCGGATTGTTCATTGTTACTGTTGCGTTTGTATATTTGCTCAAGCACGGATAATGATTTGTTTGCATTGCCAGAGCGCTTTGCGCTAATTGCGGCGCGTTGCATTGCGTTGTCGATTTTTGATGATCTGCTTTGTGGTGGTGTCGATGTGCTGCTTGTCGTTTGACATGCACCGAGCGCGAATACGCAACTGGCCATTAGGATTGTTTTGTTGATGCGGTATGGTTTCATTCTCTGCCCTTATATTTAATGCTTTTTTTATCAAAACTCAGACGATTCGCCTAGATGGATTGGTGTTTTTATTGTTTTTCTTGTGCTGAATCATCCAGTACATCTTCGGTTGTTGCTGCGCTACCGCTTTGTCTTATATCAGTGCCAGATGATCTGCTTTCGGATGCTTCTTGCGCGACGTTAACCTTATGGCACATATCGGGGCAATAATAGACCTGTGTGCTTTCGCACCCTTCTTGGTCGGCGTTACATGATTTGCGAATGCGGACGTATTTTTTCTTGGGGCTGCCGATAATCACATGACGCTGCATAAGGATTTCACCCTGTTTATCCAAAATTGTGACATAGGTTGCGCCGGGAAGTTGGGGGACGAGCACGAGCGTTTTTGCACTATCTGCTAGCACGCTCAGATGAGAGGGGCTGCCGACTATGATGGACCCTGCTTCTTTATCAAGGCGGATAAGCTCGGATTTATCGGGGCTGATTTTTAGCGGGGGATGCGTGTCGTATGCGTCGTTATATGTTGGTGTGTCTGTCTTTGTTGTTTTTGCGGGGAGAATATCAATTGGGGATGCTGCATTGACTTCGTCCTGCGCAAGGGTCGGGGACGCTATTAAAAACGCCATTGCAAAGACGCAAAGTGTTGTTTTTGTTATCAATTTAATCTGCATAAATGGTCCCGATTGGAATAAGAAGATGATGTCAGAAGTGACGCTCAATTCATAGTATAGCGCGAGTGGATCAATTTCGCACCCACTTTCTGTTTTGATTTATGTAAAATTTTATTATGTGTTGTTATCCGCGCCCGCGATAATTGGCGACACCTTGTTCAGGGATCCAAACGCTTTTCGTCAGTTCGCCTTCTTGGTAGAAAATATCAATTGGAATGCCGCCGCGTGGATACCAGTATCCGCCTAGTCTCAGCCATTTTGGCTTGGTGATTTCAGCGATACGCTTGGCGATTGATACTGTGCATGCTTCGTGGAAATCGCCATGATTGCGAAAGGATGTTAGGAAGAGCTTTAGTGATTTGCTTTCCACAAGCCATTCATCGGGGACATAATCCAACACAAGATGCGCGAAATCGGGTTGTCCGGTGAGTGGACAGATGGAGGTGAATTCTGGTGCGGTGAAGCGCACGGCGTAATCTGATCCTTTATGCGGATTTGGCACGCGCTCTAGGATGGCTTCATCGGGGGTGTTTGCGACTGTGTTTGCGCCGCCGAGTTGGGTTAGGTCTTTGTATATGTCTTTTGTCATTTCTTATGTTCCTTGTGTGATGCCTTTAGTTTATTAGACGCCTCTTTCATTGCCCCAGATTAAAACATGGAGTTGTGGTAAAACGCGAGCGTCATACCAATCATCGTTGGTTACTTTATCAGCGAGCCATTGCAGGCGTTGGTTCAGCCCGTCCATGTCGGCGATGCCATTGACTTGGTGATTTCCCGGTTGAAGGTAAAGAGGCAGGGCAGGGTATCTTGCGGCGGCGTTTTGAGCGTAGGCATAATCTTTATCGTCAAAGACTACGATCTTTAAAGCGATTTCTGGTTTTTCACCTGCGGCTGTGATGCATTCATCGAACATATCCCAATTGGTTTCCATGCCGCTTGATGGCGGTTTGGGCGATAGGGTGAGCACGTTGAGGTCTTTGAACCAGTCTTGCGCGATTGATCCTTGGGTTTCGAGGGCGAAGCGATATTGGTCCTTTTGACCGAGGGGTATGAGATCACCGCATGGCTGCGTTGCCGGGTTTCCGCCCGATAGGGATATTGTCAGTGGCTTGTTATTGGAGAGGGATTTTACCTTTGTCATGATGTCTTGGGCGCTCATGGGGTTCCAATCGTGGCGATATTTGCTTTCCACCGCGTAGAGCGTGTCACACCAAGAACAGCGATAATCGCAGCCGCCTGTGCGCACAAATACGGTTGGTTGACCGATTAATGCGCCTTCTCCTTGGATGGTGGGGCCGAAGATTTCGCTGATACGGATCATGTTATGATGGCCTATATTCTGCGGTGGTTTTTGGTGTCTCGCGTACGCGCACGGCGGAGACTTCGCTCCAGCGCGCTTTGCTCCAATCATAGATATGCTTGGCGATTTGTTCGGCAGTTGTGTTGTTTTCGCCGAGCACCTCATTGAGATGGCGATGGTCGATTTCGGTGTCTATATAGTGTTTAAGCGCATCTAGCTCGCGGTAGTCACGCACGAATCCGGTATCGTCTAATGTCTCTGATTGAAGCTCTACTTCGACGATATAATTATGCCCATGCAGGCGTGAACAGGGGTGATCTTCGGCGAGGCCATGTAAGACGTGAGAGGCCGAGAAATGGTATTCCTTGGAGATTGTAAACATTATGCCGCTCCTTTGTTATGCGTTTCTATGGCGCTTTGCCAGAAATTGGGATCTTCGTATTGGGTGGGGTCATATACCCCCGCAAGGTGGCAGGCTTCGATGCGTTCAACGCATGTGCCGCAACGACCGCAATGAATATCTCCGCCTTTATAGCAAGACCATGTTTTTTCGATGGGCACGATAAGGCGGGCTGCTTCGCGGGCGATTTCGGTTTTGTCGGTTTCCAAAAACGGGGTGTAGAGTTTTATGGATGATAGACCTTCAAGGGCATGGTTTTGCATGGTTTCAAAGCTTTTGATAAACGCGGGACGACAATCAGGGTAGATGAAGTGATCACCGCCATGGACGGCAGTTGCAACCGTGTCGAGGTTTTGAGCGGAGGCGATGCCATATGCGATGCTGAGCATGATTGCGTTACGGTTGGGCACGACTGTGGCTTTCATGGAGTTTTCTGCGTAATGACCGTCGGGCACAACGATATTATCAGTCAGTGCAGAGCCGTTAAGTTGTGCGCCGGCGTTTGAGATGTCGATGATCATGTGCGGGACAGCGAGTGTTTCGGCAATATTGGCGGCGAAGGATAGTTCTTTTTTGTGGCGCTGTCCGTAGTCGAAAGAGACGAGCGCGCTCAATGTATGTTCGCGTGCGACTTTATAGGCCAATGTCACTGAATCTAGCCCGCCGGAGCAGACAACGAGGGTTTTCATCATGGTTTCCTTGTTTTCTCTGTACGCCGGGTAGGAATTCTGCGACCGGCTTTGGCATTATGCCACGTTTAACGTGCCCTTATTTCACATTTTATGAGGGGTGTGTCAAGTTTATGGTGTTTGGAAAAATGGTGGGCGGTACGGGACTTGAACCTGTGACCCCTTGCGTGTCGAGCAAGTGCTCTACCACTGAGCTAACCGCCCACTTTCACGGTTGGGTAATAAATAATCTTTCCGCGTTGATATTTCAAGCGTTTTATTTAGGCAGCTAGAAGTGTTTCGACCTGTTCAACCAAATCGTTGAGGTGGAATGGTTTGGAGAGGACTTTTGCTTTGTCTTCTTTGATGTCTTCGCGGCCCACAGCGACAGCGGAAAATCCGGTTATAAACATGACCTTCAACTCAGGCTGGAATTTGGTGGCTTGTTGAGATAATTCGATACCATCCATGCCGGGCATAACGATGTCGGTTAATAAAAGGTCGAATACGGCGTTTTCATTTTTAAGTGTTTCAAGCGCGTCTACACCATTTGTTTTGTCGGTCACGGTGTGGCCTGCTTTTTCCAATGCAAGCTTTAGAAAGCCGAGCATTGAGGTGTCGTCTTCAGCGATGAGGATGTTTGCCATTTCAGAGTGTTCCTTATAGCTCATGTATTGATTGAGCATTCGTTTGTATCTTTATTATGACCCGTTTGCAATTATTTTACCATTGATAATGGGGACGGTTAGGGCGGTTTCAAATTGCTGTGCGGCTGTTTCCCATGTGTAATGTTGGGCAATGTGGTTGGCGCGTTCTTGCGCAGTTCCATGTGTTAGGGCGTTAAGAGCAGCCTTGCTTAGGTCTGCGTTGAGTGCGCCGAGATAGTCTTGCGTGATGATGTCTTTGGGGCCAGTGACGTTATAGGCTGCGACAGGTGTGCCACATGCAAGGGCTTCGATTAAAACCATGCCGAATGTGTCGGTGCGTGATGGAAAGACAAAGACATCGGCGGAGCGATAATATTCGGCGAGCTCGTTCCCCGTTTTTTTGCCAAGGAAATGAGCGCTCGGGTATTTTGCTTCTAGCTCTGCTTTGGCCGGGCCTTCGCCGATAATGACTTTTTCGCCCTGCCATTGCATGCTGAGGAAGGCTTCGATGTTTTTTTCAATCGCGATGCGTCCAACATATAATGCGATGGGCGATTGGAGGTCTTTGAATTTGGTTTTTTCACCGGGTGAAAAGGTATCAATTTTTGCACCGCGTGTGAGGCGCATGATTGCGGGGGTGAAGCCCCATTCGCGCAATGTGTCTTCTAAGCTTTGGGTGGCGACCATCATAACGATGGAGGGTTGGTGAAAGTGGCGGATGATGGATTTGGCGATTGCATGGGCTGGTTTGTATAAAAAGGGTAGATATTTCGCGGCCCGCTTTGCGACATAATCGGGAAAGAGCGTATGGAACGAGGTTGAAAATTGGCGGCCATGTTTCTTGCAGTATTTGCGCGCGGCCCAGCCTAGTGGCCCTTCGGTTGCGATATGGATACGGTTCGGCGCGAAATCATCGATTAGCCTTTTGAGGTGTTTATATGGTGCGATGGCGAGTTTGATTTCGCGATAGCCCGGGGTTGGGATGGTGCACGGGAAATCACTTGGGCCGATGACTTTTACTATATGGCCACGTTTTTCCAGCTCTTCAATTAAATGTTCGTATGTGCGCACAACGCCGTTCAGCTGCGGATGCCATGCATCGCTGATGATAAGGATTTTTAATGGGGCGTGGTTTGTTTGCATGAACTTGATTTACTGGCATAGACTTTTATGTGCGTCAATCTTACACTGTATTGGTATGAAAACAATGATCACAAATTTATGCGTTATGTGTGCGGTCACAATCGGGGCGCTGGTTCCGTTGCAAGCGCGTGCGCAGCGCTGTGATTTTGATGTTGAGGCTATATTAAAGTTGCGTGAGGCGGAGATTGGCGCTTTTGCCATTTGGGATGGCGTGCATGGTGATGAGGATCACGATGAGCGTTATGGCGCGGCGGTTGCGATGGAGAATGCTAACATGTATGTGGCAGGTACGCGTGGATCGCTGGGGCAGGCATATCCGGATTTAACATTGCAAGAAATTGATCGCCGCGGACGCGTTGCTTGGGAAACCAAGCGCAAAGTTAAAGGCTTGGATAATATTTTGAGCGTTCATCGTTATGGTGATGATTACATGGTGCTTGCACGTATTCAGGAGGCGAAAGAGATTTCATCGCTTTGGATTGGTGTATTTGACGGACGCGGGGCGTTGCGCCGCGAGAAGACATTTCGTCATAAAAACGGATCTTTTGTTTATGGCAGTGTTGCATTAGCGCCCGATGGTAAAGGATTGGTGATGGCGGCAAGTGTTGAGGATAAACGATCCGCTGCGCCACGTTTTAGTGAGTTTTATCGCTTAAATTCCAAGATGCAGGTGATATCAAAACGTGCGTTTAACCCTGGCCCTGATAATGGGCTTTATTCAATTACTCCATCAAAAGACGGACGTTATCTGGCTACGGGGTATGTGAATAATGCCCGTGATCGTAAGACTGGCTGGCTTTTGAAGGTTGATGAAAGGGGGGGGATCGATTGGCAGCGGCAATATCCGCGCGGTGTCGGGGCGGAATTAACCAAGGTGGCGCAGATGAGCGATGGCAGTATTGCTGTGTTAGGGACAGCTTTGCCGGGGCAAGAAGACCCGTTAAAGGCAGGATGGCTTATGCGTGTGGCGGGTGATAATGGCGAGATGCAATGGCAGCGTTATTTTACCAATGATATGGACTATACGGGCAAAGGGTTGATGGTGAATAAGGATGATGTGATTTCCGTGATGATTGACGCTAAACCCATTAAGAGCACTTTCGCGGAAGAGGGGGAGGTCGTTAAAGATTATGCCCGTGTTGTGACATTAAACCCACGCGGCGTTGTTTTTGACTCGCAGGCCTATTTCCAAGGAGAAATTGCGGATGTCCATGATTTCGTGCTTGGGCCGTCGGGGGAACGTATTATGGTCGGTACGACGCAAATTGCTTATCAGCAAGAGAATGATGTGGTATCAGGTGACGGTGCGAAGGCCGAAGCGGGTAAACCGATAGAAAAGCGCAGTAACGAGGGGTGGATCATTGCGACCCCGAAAGTCGATAGCTACATTGACCCCTGTAAGCCAAAGAAAGAGCGTGTGCTGAATTCCTTATGAGTATTATTTTAGAATTTGATATTGACGATTTTGATTCAGGGGATCGTCTGGATAAAACACTTGCGCAGATACAAAGCGATTATTCGCGTTCACGGATACAGGCTTTGATTGAAAGCGGCGCGGTGACATTAAACGGACAGGTTTTTACCAAGGCATCGTGGAAGTTGAGCGAGGGGGATAAGCTTGTTCTGACTGTTCCTGACGCGGTCTCCGCGGAGCCGGAGCCAGAGGATATCGCGCTTGATATCGTGTATGAAGATGCTGATTTGTTGGTGATCAATAAGCAAGCGGGATTGGTTGTGCATCCGGGCGCGGGAAATCATTCAGGGACGCTGGTCAATGCGCTGCTTCATCATTGTGGTGACGAGCTTTCGGGCATCGGCGGCGTTATGCGGCCGGGGATTGTGCATCGGCTAGATAAGGATACGACAGGGCTTATGGTCGTTGCCAAGCATGATAAGGCGCATAAAGGCTTATCAGCGCAGCTTGAGGATCGTAGTTTGAGCCGTGTTTATAAGGCGTTATTGCTCGGTGTGCCTATGCCGATAAAGGGGCATGTTGATTTGCCCATGGGACGTGATCCGCGTAACCGCCTTAAGGTGGCCGTGAATGTACGCCAAGCCAAGACGGCGAAGACATATTATATGGTTGAAAAAGATTTCGGCGGCTATTTTTCTCTGGTTGAGTGCAAGTTAGAGAGCGGTAGAACGCATCAAATCCGCGTGCATATGGCGGCGATCAAAAATCCTTTGGTGGGTGATCCTATGTATGGGCCGCAATTAACAGCATTAAAAGCGGCGATGAAAAAGCATGGCATGGATGATGACGCGCAAGAGCAGGTCTTAAGCTTTGGTCGCCAAGCGCTTCATGCGGGGGCGATTTCTTTTATCCATCCGATCACGGAAGAGACTATGCATTTTGAGCAGAGTTTGCCGGATGATTATGTTAATCTATTGAAATTATTATAACTTTCAGTGTGGTTGTAAATTTATCTAAAATTTTACATAATATTGTTGTGTTTACATAAAATTTTATGTAATATAAAAGTATAAGGTTTAGTTATAGGCCAGTGAAAAAAGCATTAGGGACAGCGCCAATTTGGAACAGAAATTAGGCGCAGATATAGGGAAAAAAATTTACGGGCTGGTGAGCCTGTAGCATAGAAAGATTATATTTTTTGATTTGATTACGTAGAAAAGTGTCAGGTTTTTCATTTAGCTTCATCCGATCTGATACAAAACTAACAGGCCATCTTCTCCCCACAGAAGATGGCCTTTTTTTTATTCGTTCAACTCATCCCAATGTTTGGCGAGGTGGGAGAGGGAGAATTGGTTGGTGGCTTTGTATAGGGGGAGGGGATTGTCTACGCTTTGTGCGATATCTTTGCCAAAGGGGGCGGCGGTTACGCGGATATTGGCGTTTTTCAGGTATTTATACCCACCAAGCGGGATGTTTAGCCGGAGGCCATGATCGGTATGCGTTGTGCCGCCGAAGAGATCAGCGTCGGCTTGGTTAGAGATGCTCGTGTAAGCTTCGAGGGTTGCGCCGCTTTTGAAGTTTTTGGTGAGTGTTGCGGTTGCGCCGACATCTTGTGCGAGTAAGCGTCCGGCCTTGATCCCGAAAACCACATCGGCTTTGGGGATGTCATACCAGCCATTGAGGCTGCCTGAGAATAGGGATGTGTCGCGTGTTCCTAAATTTGCGACAGTATAAGGGTCACGTTTTTTGACCAGCCAGCTTTCCGCGCCGATTGCGTATCGTTTATCAAAGGGGCGGTAAAGGATTTCACCGCCGAGACCGGCAAAATTCTCATCCAGATATCCCATCGTTAGATTGCTATGCAGGTTTGGCATGATGGTATGGGGCAGGGCGATATAGGCGGTATCAATCGCGAAGAAGCGATCAGCGAAATCATAGACATCACTTTTTATCGGAGTGGCTCTACGCGCTCTCGTGCGTTTTAATTTGCCGATATTATCACTAAGGTTGAGCCTTAGGCCGAGGCCGCTGGTGAAATATTTGAAATGATGTGGGCCGGTTGTTTCTACGATGAGCGAGGTGCGGCGCAGGAGGCTGGTGTCTTCCTCGGATAGACTTATTTGGTTGTCTAGGGTGACGTTGATGCCCTTGAAATCATAATCGTTATAGTCGTTGATGCGGTATTTTTGAAGGCCGCTGAAATCATGTTTAAATGCAGTGGTGTGCCAGATTTCGTCGGTGCTGCCGTTGTTATGTGCAAATGCGCTTTCGATAGAGCGGCGCATGAATGTGATGCTTGGGCCGCGTAGGGTGTTTACGACGGGGGAGAGTTTGAGGGCTTCGATATATTGTCCTGCGTTATTGGCCATATGGATGAGGGCTTTGCCCAGTTGGTTGGGCGCGGAATTGTGGTTGTTATATTGGATGGTCGCGCTGGCGATATTATAATCGGCGGTGACGTTTTTTAAATGGAGATGGTCACGCTCGGCGTCGCGGCTGATGAGCGTGGTTGTCTCGGTGTCTGTGCGATAGGGGGCGAGCGGTGTGTTTGATTTTGATTTCGCGGATTGATGACGCCAATTTTTGATATTTCCCTGAAGGGATAATCTCGCCATAATTTTCTCTGTCCCTTGGGCGGCGAGGCCGAAATCTAAAAAATTCCAAGGCTTGTAATTAAAGCCGATTGACCATGGCGCGGCGGGGCGGAAATTAAAGGCGTTTTTTTCGGCCTCATAAGCATCGCCGCCATAATCTGCTTTTAGGGATAGGCCTTTTATCGGGGTGAAATATTCGGCCCCTGCGAAAAAACCGATATCTTGTCCGGTTAACCAATTTTGCGGCTTCGTTGGTGTTTCGCCGTCGAGGGGTCTGTCTTTGCCGAAATGGCTGCTGATTGCGTTTAATGGATTGTCGATATGCGCGGCGGAGGCAAAACGCCCCCAACCAATGCCGCCCGTCACATCCAAATCTTTATAGCGTTTGGAGAGCGCGAGATATTCCCCAGATTGGCGCTTATGCCCAAGGCCGGATTGCACGCCGAATGCAATTTCGGGTGTGTGCGCGCTTTCCTTGTTCAGGCGTAATTTGGCATCTATGCCCGGGTATAGGTGTTTCGCGTCGTTGCTAAAGCTTGAAAATTCTGCGCTTTGGCGGAGGCCGATATAAAGCGGATCAGCGATTTGTATGCCGATGAAACCGTGCAGATATGGGTCAAGTTGGCTGATTTGTGTGCGGATGGTTCCTGTTTCGTCCATGCGTGCATTCGGGATCGTATTGAGGCCGAGCGTTCCGTATATATTCGTTGAATGTTGTGTTTGCGCATATGCGCAGTGCATCGTGATGATGCCAGCAGCGAGGCCGGTAATGCTTAATGCTATGGTTGTAATAATTTTTCTCACTAAATCAGTGTTTTTAAAATACTTGTGTATGTCAAAGCCAATAAGGATTGTGGTTTCATTTGGTTGTGCATGAAAAATAACCTATGGTTGTTTGTGTTTCCTACTGTTTCTCTTGGTGGTTGTTTTGGTGAATTTGTTTTCTGTCTTTGTTGTTTGTACCTTTTGTCTTGTGGTGCTCATCTTGATTTACCTGTCATACAGGAATCGGGAAAAGACAAACTATATCCATGCGGTTGAAAATATATTGAAACTTGGTGGGGCGGGCTTTCTGATTTTTGACAATAAGGATCGTCTTAAATATGCAAACACCATTGCATTGTCTTATTTTAACGCGTTGTCGGATGATCGTATCGTTGGCTCTCTTACTGATTTTATTGCCTATATTTTTGATCATGCGTCCGATGATACGCAGTCATTGTATTCATTTCGTGCGCTTCAGGGGGCCAATGATACGTCACATTTTCGTGAGGTTGTTGTTGGTGATAGTGGGCATTCATATCTGGTTGAAATGTATAAAGGCGATAACGCGTCCACGATTGCTCTTATTAGGGATGTGAGTGTCTTGAAAGCGCATAATGAAGATATTTCAGTTTTGAACCAGATTAACACGGAGCTTAATCTGGCGATCGAGGCGATATCAAGCGCGGTGTTTATTTTGGATCCTCGGCAGCGACATTTACCTGTTATTTTTTGTAATCGTATGTGTAAAGAGATCATGGGTTTGCCGCTTGATGAGGATGACTTTCCTGCATTCTCTACTTTGCTAGGTCTTATTGGAGAATGTGATGATGTGCAAAGTTTTATGGATTGCGTGCATTATAAAAAATCATTGCAAAAGCAGGTTCAGTTCGAGAAAGAGGGGGCAGTAAGTTGGTATGATTTTCGTTTGAGCCCTGTTTTAAACGCAATAGGGAATGTCGATTTATATGTCGGGGTTTTAACCGATATTACTGAGCTTAAGCAGCGTGAGGTTGAGTTTTATAAGGCGCAAAAACTTGAATCTCTGGGACAACTATCGGCGGGGATCGCTCATGATTTTAATAATATTCTATCCATCATAGAAGGCTATGCGCGGATGATTGAGATGAATAGAGCCAAGCCAGATACGATGATTTCTTATGCGGGGAAAATAAAAGAATCTTCCATACGCGCAGCGGGACTTACCAAAAAGATGATGGCATTTGCGCGTCATAAAACACATCAGGAGCGGGTCTCTGATATCGGCAAGGTTATTCGCGAGCAGAGCGTTCTTTTGCGGCCTTTGTTGGATGAGAGCATTGTTTTTAAAATTGACTCTGATGATGGTGATTTATTTGGCCGATGCGCAGAAGATGATTTTGTTCAAATTATTATGAATTTGGTGGTTAATGCGCGTGATGCTTTTGGCGATCTTGGCGTCATTCACGTGGCATTGAATAAGAAAAAGGCGGATTATTTGCCTTATTTCGTTAAGGACCGTGAGTGTGATTATCTTTGCCTTAAGGTGCGAGATAATGGAATGGGGATGCCGAAAGATGTTTGTGAACGTATTTTTGATCCCTTTTTTACAACAAAAGAACAGGGCAAGGGCACGGGGCTTGGTTTGTCTGTTGTTTATGGTCTGGTTAAGGATATGGGCGGGTATATTGATGTGCGATCCGAACAGGGCGTGGGTACAGAGATTAGTGTTTATATTCCGCATTCCGCAGTGTTAACAGAGCCAGCTAAAGCCGTGGTTCGTGATGCGTCTGGTGAGCTTAGTTTTCAGGGATATACCGCGCTCGTGGTGGAAGATGAACCGGATTTGATGCGCATTATTGCCGAGGTTTTGTCTCGTCACGATATGAATGTGCTTGAGGCGTCATGTGGTGATGACGCGCTTGTCCTTCAAGAGGATCATCTGGGTGAGATTGATATCATGATTACCGATTTGGTGATGCCGGGCATGAATGGATTGAAGCTTGCGGAGATGATGCAGGCCCTGCGGCCTGACATACACGTAATTTATATGAGCGGTTATCCGTCGCGCGGGGTGGATGCGAAGGTGGATATTCCTGATGATGCGATTTTTATTTCAAAGCCAATTGATTTTGATTTGTTGTGCGACAGCGTTTATTACGCTCTCACGCAGGAACAGCCTATGGCTTTGGCTATCAACGCTTAAAAGGAGGTGCTATGAGTTCTGCGTTAGATGATATGAGTAAATTGAAGGTTTTGATTGCCGAGGACCAAAACGAGGTTCGCTCTATGTTGCGAAATATGCTGATGGAGTTAGGGATAAATCAGATTTTTGAATCTGGGGATGGGCGTGAGGCACTTAACTTCATTGATTCTGCATTTGATTTTGTTGACCTTATTATTTGTGATTGGAATATGCCCAATATGAATGGCGTTGAATTGCTTCGGCAAATTCGCACCGTTGATCCGGATATTCCGTTTTTAATGATTACGGGGCGTTCTGACATTGAATCTGTTGTCGAGGCAAAATCTTCTGGTGTGTCGGCTTATATTTCGAAGCCGTTTTCACCTGTTCAGCTAGAAGCGAAGTTGCGTATTCTTTTAGCGCGCATGGCAAAAGCATCATAATCTTTCAAATTTGGCTTTGTTGATAATCATGCTTTGCAGGGGTTTATAGCTGATGTACCCTTAAGCTATGACAGTGATAAATTATGATTTATGTGTAATCGGTGGCGGCATTAACGGCGCGGGTATTGCGCGTGATGCAGCGGGACGTGGGCTCAAGGTTTTATTGCTTGAGGCAGAGGATCTTGGCGGCGCGACCAGCTCGTCCAGCACGAAGCTTATTCATGGTGGGCTGCGGTATTTAGAATATTATGAGTTTAAAATGGTGCGCGATGCTTTGAAAGAGCGTGAAGTGCTTTTATCAATGGCGCCGCATGTTATTTGGCCGATGGAATTTATTTTACCGCATACACCGCAACAGCGCCCTGCGTGGATGGTGCGTATGGGGTTGTTTTTATATGACCATTTGGCAAGGCGTAATTCCTTGAAGGCTTCGCGTGGTGTTGATTTCGCACATGATGCGCGCGGCGCGCCTATTCGCAGTGAATATAATAAAGGGTTTTCGTATGCCGATTGTTGGGCGGATGACTCGCGGCTTGTTGCGTTAAACGCGATATCGGCGGCGGCGCATGGCGCGACGATTTTAACGCGCCATCGTTGTGTCAAACTCCGTGTCCAAGATGATTATTGGATTGTCGAATATCAAAAAGAAGGTGAGCAATCACACAAGCATGCTGTGAATGCATCGATGGTTATAAATGCTGCGGGCCCTTGGGTGCGTCATTTGGTTGATGATAATAGTGCATTCAATGATGAGGATGGGATACCTGATATTCGCCTTGTTAAGGGATCGCATATTATTGTTGCGCGTCAATATGAAGGGGAACAAGCTTATATCCTGCAGCAACCGGATAATCGTATTACCTTCGCGATCCCATATGAGCATGACTATACGCTGATTGGTACAACCGAGGAGGAGTATGAGGGTGATCCGCGTGAGGCAAGGATTTCAGATGCCGAGATGGCGTATTTGATTAATGCGCATAACCAGTTTTTTGCTAAAGAGATTACCAAGAAAGATGTGATGTGGACCTATAGCGGGGTGCGGCCATTGTATAGTGAATCCAGCGATGCGGGCAAAAGTGCGACGTCGGCGACGCGTGATTATAGATTATATGCACATGATAAAAATGCTGCGCCGATGGTGTCGATTTTTGGCGGCAAGTTAACAACTTACCGAAAGCTCGCCGAGCAAGCGGTTGATAAGATTCTTAAAATGCATGATCGTGACGCCGCGCCATGGACGGCGGGGGCGGCGTTGCCGGGCGGTGATATTAAGGATGCGGATTTTGATGCGTTTTTGATGACACAAGCGCAGCGTTATAAATGGTTGCCTAAAGCTTTGCTGCACAGATATGCGCGCAGCTATGGAACATCAATGGATGTGTTTTTGCAAGGGGCGCGATATCTTCAGGATTTGGGGCAAGATTTCGGCGGCGGAGTCTATGAGAGCGAAATCTTATATTTGCTGCGCTATGAATTTGCACAAACTGCGGAGGATGTTTTATGGCGACGCTCAAAGCTTGGGCTTCACGTGAGTGATGACGTTGTTGCGGATGTTGATCGTTATATCCGTCAATATTGGAAGGATCGTATTTGATGGCAGAGCCGTATTTGCTTGCGATAGATCAGGGGACAACCAGCTCGCGTGCGATTGTTTTTGACGTTGCTGGTAAGATCATTCATTTGCAGCAAAAAGAATTGACGCTGCATTATCCGCAAAAAGGATGGGTTGAACAGGATGCGAATGATATATGGGATGATACGCTGTCATGTTTGACGCAAATCGCCGATGCGTTGGGGAATGATCTTTCCCGTGTTGTGGCGGCGGGTATTACAAATCAACGTGAAACAACCATTGTTTGGGATCGTGAAACGGGCGAGCCTGTTTATCATGCGATTGTCTGGCAAGACAGGCGCACGGCGCAGCATTGCCAAGCATTGAATGATGCGGGGCATGAGGAGATGATTACCGCAAAAACAGGGTTGTTATTGGATGCGTATTTTTCTGCCACGAAGATTGCATGGATATTGGATCATGTTGAGGGGGCGCGGGATCGGGCGGAGGCTGGTGAGCTTTTGTTCGGTACGGTGGATTCATTTTTGCTTTGGAAGCTGACCAAGGGCGCTGTTCATGCGACCGATGCGACCAATGCTTCGCGCAGCATGTTGTTCAATGTTGTGACGCAGGAATGGGATGAAGAGCTGCTTGCGCTGTTTGATATTCCGCGCAGTATGTTGCCGGATGTTTATGATAATGTTGCGGATTACGGCTGTATTGATAGTGCTTATATGGGCGCGGAAATTCCGATCGGCGGAGTTGCGGGGGATCAACAGGCGGCGTTGATCGGGCAGGGGTGTTTCGATGTGGGGATGGTGAAATCCACATATGGCACTGGCTGTTTTGCGCTGATGAATATTGGCGATGACTTTAAGGTGTCCCAGCATAGGTTGCTGACGACGGTGGCTTATCGTTTTGATGGAAAGGTTTCATATGCGTTAGAAGGGTCGATCTTTATTGCGGGAGCGGCGATACAGTGGTTGCGCGATGGCGTGGGCCTGTTTGATGATGCCGCCAACAGCGAGGATTTGGCGCGTAGCGTTGATGATAATAACGAGGTTTATTTTGTGCCTGCCTTTACGGGGTTGGGCGCGCCGCATTGGAAGCCAGATGCGCAGGCGATGATATGCGGCCTTACGCGTGAGAGCAACGCTGCGCATATCGTACGCGCCGCTTTGGAGGCGCAGGCCTATCAGACATGCGACCTCATGGGGGCGATGGAGGCCGATGGCGGCGTCAAGCCAGATGTGATCCGCGCCGATGGTGGATTGGTGGCCAATGGGTTTATGTGTCAATTTTTGGCGGATATGCTCAATATGGATATAGAGATTCCAGCGGTGGTCGAGACCACGGCATGGGGCGCGGCCTGTTTGGCGGGGCTTTCAGTGGGAGTTTTTGATTCGCTTGATGATGTGCGCGATGCTTGGCATGCGGATCGACATTATGAACCAGCGATGCATGATGATGAACGGGCGCGATTATATGCGGGATGGCAGACGGCGGTTTCGATGTTGACGCGCATAGATTAGTTTTTCGGCCATCTTTGCAGTTGCTTAGGCTACTAATGATGCCGCGCCATTAATATCGCTGTCGATAATGAGTGTTACGCCTTCGGCGTTGCTGTAAACCTTGAAGTTTTGCGTGCCGCTGCCTTCATCTATTGCTTTATTGGTGTATTCTAAATTAAATCCTTGGCCATCCAACGCGGATGTATCGAATGTATCATTGTTATCACCACTGATGAGGAGCGTGTTTCTGCCATCCGTCATCTCCATAACACTATCCAAAGTGAGTTTGATGGTTTGGTTGCCTGCTCCCAATTCGATGCGTTCGATATTTTTAATTTGGCCGTTGGTAATCGCAGAGAAATTAAAGCTGCCTGCTGAATTAAGAAGCAGAGTGTCGCCGATGCCTTGGTTAGTGTTCGATAGGGGGTTTAATGTTTTATAGGCATTAAAGCCACTTTGACCGCCGTCGATTACTGTGTTGTTTGTTATTGTAGAGAAGCTTGTCTGGTTGATTGCAAATTTGTCGTCTCCATCCATCCCATACATTTTGTTGTCGGCATTGTTGATGGTAAAGGTATCTCTGTTGTTTCCACCAACGATTGTGTTGCCTAGGCTTGTGCCGCCGCCATTTAGGGTGGCTGTATTTTGGCCGCTACCAAGGTTAATTGTACTGTTAGTTACGGGGTTTCCGCTTCCAATCTCAATGCGATCAACTCCATCGCCCATGAAGACCGTTATATTATCTGTTGTGCTGTTTGCGCCAATCGTCAGTAAGGAGGAGTCTATTCCAACGGGGCTGTTAAATATTTCGTCCGTTCCAGAAATATCAGTGCCTGGAGTTCCCCATGCACTGGATGGTGAGGCACCAATAGAATTATTAAACATATCAAAGTTATAGCTTGATATGACTGATCCATTTGCGTTCACGGCTTCGATTTCAATTGTAAAACTTCCGAAACTTCCTGGTGTAATGTCCTCGCCTAATGGGGCGGTGGAAAAATCCTCGTCAAAATTTAAAATTAATTGGGCGTCCCCTGATGCTACACCTGTTCTGGCGCCGCCAAATGACCAATGATGCAATAAATCATCAAGTCCACCGTTTCCTGTTCCTCCATAAGCGTCATAACGATTTAAGGTATCAATTGTGTTTTGAGAGAGCCTTAAAAAAGTTTCCCCCTGAAAATCATCACCAAAATCGTAGCTCCACTGCGTTAATTCACCGGCTTGGAAATATTCTTTAACGTAGTTTTGATCTTTATCACTTGTCGGGGATGCGCCGGATTTTGCTATAATTCTATCTAAGAGGTTCGGATTAATGGCGCTGTCAGAATTTTCCAGATAGCCAGCTTTCCCTTTTATCTGATCCACAATATCCATGTGGGATTTTGCCTCAATGATGTTTTCCATCATGGCTTTACCGTTCATTACGGCATGTTTTGTTGCCATGGCCATATTTGCCATGCCACCCATGCCTTTATTACCAGTCATATTCACAGCGTTATCACCGTTTGACATGCCTAGAGCCTGTGCAATTTGTACGGCTGTTGGGTTCGTGTCTTGTGCTGTTTCTTGCGCCGTGTTTGCGTCTGCTCCATCTAGGGCGGCGCCATCGGATCCGCCAGCGTCTTCAACTGTTCCGTCAACTTTGTTGTCGCCGTCTTGGTCAGTTGCGCCGTCAGCATCGAATTGAGTTTCTTCGTTGGTTTCTTTGTTGGCTTCTGGGGCGGTTTGCTGTGTTGGTTGTTCTGTGTTTGTTTGTGTGTCTGCTGCTGCTGGCGCGTTTTCGGTTGCGGCATCGTTAATGGATGAGAACATGTTCGGCGCTACATTCGACACGATAGAGAATTTTTCTACGACGTCAGTTGCTGATTTTTGTCCAAGGTTTTGGATGCCATTTGTGCTCGTGAAGCGTCCTGTTTCGAACTGGCTAGCGAGGGTCATTTCCCCGCCGCTTAGGTCACGAAGGACGATTGCGCCTTCTACGACTGTGATTTCACCCTCGTTGACGTCACCTGCGATGATTGTGCCGCGAATACCGATTGATCCAACTGGTGTGTCGATTGATACATCATCGGGGTCATCGCGTCCAATGAGGCCGGACGTG
The DNA here is from genome assembly GCA_009995045.1 of Alphaproteobacteria bacterium. Taxonomy (GTDB): domain Bacteria; phylum Pseudomonadota; class Alphaproteobacteria; order Micavibrionales; family Micavibrionaceae; genus TMED27. The sequence goes on along the minus strand of JAACQG010000006.1, from coordinate 166,956 downwards.
TAAACAAAGACGCCTTTTAGCACTGAGAAATTTTGAACACTGCCTTCGGATGATGGGTCGAACACATATTCGTCGATTGCAAGACGTGTGTCTTCGGAGACGGCGAAATTGGATTCGTCGGTAAAGGCGACGTTAACGGCTGCGCCTGCGTTTGTTTCTATGATATCGCCTTGGTAGACTGGTGATCCTAGCGATAAATCTTCTGTTGTGCCGTCACCGCGTGTGATTGTTGCGTTTCCGCTGATCTCTTGTACTGCGCCGACGGGGCTTGCATCGTTCATGGATGTGCTTTGTGCGTATTCATTGCCGCTTGTTGCGAAAGAGTTTACCAATTGCGGGCTGAGGGATGCGCCGCTGGGTGAAATGAGGATAGGGGATTCTATGCCTGAGAAGTAATTTTCGACGACGATCGTGCCATGATCGCTGTTTAGGACTAAATCTGCGCCATCGCGTGATATATCCGCGTCTCTCACATAGCTATCATGGGGCAGGTCAAGCGTATCTCCATTGATGTGCAGCGTTTGGATGGTTTCGGTTTGTGCCTCGCCATCGGCGCGATCCATTTGATTTACATCTTTATATGCCATGTCCCTTTAATCCCTATTTTTTGCCGTGTTTTTGTAGGCGGCTATTTTATTCACAGCTTCTATTATATACGCAAAAAGTATTAAAAAGAGTTAATAATTATGTAAACCTTTAGCTAAATTGATGGTAAATGGCTTACGCCGCTGTCCATCCACCGTCAATGGATTGTGTCGAGCCAGTAATGTTTTCTGCGGCATCGGAAGCGAGGAATAGCGCGAGTTGGGCGATTTGATCGGTTGTCACGAATTTCTTTGTCCATTGCGCATCAAGGATAACCTTGTTTATGACATCTTCTTCGCTCATGCCTCTGGCTTTTGCGGTGTCGGCGATTTGCCCTTCGACAAGCGGGGTTTTTACGTAGCCGGGGCAGATGGCATTGACGGTGATGTTATCTTCAGCCAGTTCGAGGCCTAGCGTTTTGGTGAGGCCGACGATACCATGTTTGGCGGCAACATATGCGGATTTGAACGGTGAAGCAACAAGACCGTGCGCGGACGCGATGTTGATAATGCGGCCCCATCCCGCTTTTTTCATGAGGGGGACAACGTAATGGGATGTGTAGAACGCCGAAGATAGGTTGATGGCAATGATGGCTTCCCATTTTTGCGGTGGGAAGTCTTCAACGGGGCTCACAAATTGGATGCCTGCGTTATTGATGAGGATGTCGACTGTGCCGAATGTCTCTTCCGCCTCTTTGACGAGCAGCTCGATTTCGGTTGATTTGGTCATGTCTGCGCCGTTATAGATGCATTTTACGCCTTTATCTTCGATTGCTTTGCGCTCGCGCTCAATTTCTTTTGCGTCGCCGAAACCGTTCAGGACGATGTTGATGCCATGATCGGAGAGATTATGCGCCAATGCGAGGCCGATGCCGCTTGTTGATCCGGTGATGAGGGCTGTTTTTCCTTTAAGGTCAGTCATGGTGATCTCCTAATTCTTTCAGTGATTCTGCTTCTACAAAGACGCGTTTGACGAAGGGGTGTTTGACTTTGATTTCTTTAGCAAGCGCATCAATCAATGTTGCCAATGCATCTGCGGTAATATCGTTCCTGAAATTAATGGAAATATTCACCAAAATATATTCCGGGCCCATATGCAGTGTGAGGATTTCGTTGATTGCGTTGATTTCATCTTTTTGTTCGGCCATGTCGCGGATTGAGGCGACTGTCTCCGGGCTTGCGGCTTCACCGATCAAGAGGCCTTTCGTTTCAATCGCAAGCCATACCGCAGTCATGCCAAGTATAACGCCAATGGCTACTGATGCGACACCGTCCCACCAGATATCGCCTGTGATTTGGGCGAGCGTAATGCCGATAATGGCGACGAATAGGCCGAGCATGGCTGCGCTGTCTTCAAATAAGACCACAAACATGGATGGGTCTTTCCCGTCTTTGACTGCGTTTAAGTAGGTTTTATTGCCGCGTGTTTTATTAAATTCTTTGAATGCCACACATAAAGCCGCTCCTTCAAATGCCATGGCGAGGCTTAATACAATATAGTTGATGAGCGGGTTTGTGATTTCCTCGGGGTGGAGGATGTGGTGAATACCTTCGTATATAGAAATACCGGAGCCGAGTGCGAAGATCAGGATGGAGACGACAAAACTCCAGAAATAGATTTCTTTGCCGTGACCAAACGGGAAGGCTGTGCTTGCGGGTTTTTTGGCTGCTTTTAAGCCGTAGAGTAGCAATGCCTGGTTGCCTGTATCGACGAGGGAGTGAACCCCTTCCGAGAACATGGCCGAGCTTCCCGTCATGCTTGATGCAACAAATTTTGTTACAGCGATGAGGGAGTTGCCGATTAACGCGGCGATGATTACTTTTTTAGAGCCTGATGCCATTATTATTCGTTTTCACTTTAAATGAACGCGATATCCATAAATTCACGCGTTTCGCTTTTGAGGAGGGCTTCGTTGGTGTTTTTAAGGCGTTCGATGAGCATACGGATGAGTGCGCGCATGACGGGATCTGATCCTTTTAGCATCTCATCGAAAGATTGGCGGGTGATAATGAATAATTCCGTGTCCTCGTCGGCTTCGATATTGGCGCCATAGACTTGGTCGGTGAATATTGCTGTTTCGCCGAAAATGCTGTCTTTTTCTAGATGTGCGAGCTCGACTTGTTTGCTGTCTTCTTCAAGGAATACGCGCACTTTTCCCGATATGATCATATACGCGTTTGTTGCCTCATCGCCTTTTGTGATGATGCGCTCGCCTTTTTTGAAATGAACTGTTTTCTTGGTCATGTGCCTGCCTTGCTCTTATAAGCTTAAATCAATATACATGCGGAAATTCGGGTTGCTGCCCGGTGGGAGCACGGCTTGCTTTATAATGCGTGTCGCTTTTTTCATTGGAATGACGATGCGCGTGCCTTGTCCGCCGTTCATGCTCTCAACGTTGTAGGAGGCGAGAAGAGGTTCTTTTGCTCCGAATGCTTTGGAGTTGGCCCCGTTCCATCCTGCTTGTGGGAGTTCGATAACAAGGATGTTCTCGCTGCTATCGAGATCGATTGTATATGGTGTTTTAGAGCTCATATCCAAAACAAGCCTTACGCTGTCGTTATGTATTCCTGTTCTCAGGTTTTTAACGACGGGGCCGGATGATGTATTGTTTGTTTTTGGCGCTGCTGCTGGCTGTGGGGCAGGTGTTGCCACGCTGACAGAAGGTATTGGTGTTGACGTCTTTTGTGGCGTGGGTTGCATATCTGTGGGTGTCAGATTTTGCGGTGCTGTTGATGGTTGAATGGGTGCGCGTTGAGGCGGGGCTGCGTATTGCTCTTGGGAAGCAATTGCCTCTAGCTGTTCAACCATTTTTTGGATGTCCTCTTCCACTGCTACGAGCCTTACGATAGCGGGTTTAACCGCTTCGAATTCACGGCGCATATCGACAACCGCGTTTTCTACGCGTTCAAAGCGACGATTGGTGTCGTTGATATTTTCTGAAAACAGCTTGTCTACATTCACGCCTTTAAGAGGTTTGAGCGCTGGCAGGCCATTCGGCAGTGTTTGAGGAGGTGGTGATTCGCCTGGTTTTAGTGGTCGTTGATCGTAGCTAGGCGGGGCGACGATCGGGTTGTTTGCGAAGCCTTTATTGCTCGCGTTTTCTCCAGAATCAGCAGATGCGTTTTGGGTATTTGTGCTGGTATTTGCTGAGTTTGAATTGGGTATAAACTGCTGACTGCAGGCGCTTACGGCCAACAGCGGTACAATCAATGTGCAACATAATAATATGTTTTTGGTCATAAAGATTTAAACCAGCAGCCCCACGGAAATGTGGGAAGAAAAGAATTTAGAACGTGAAGAACACTCAAAATAGAAAAGCGATATACCCAAGAATCACTTCCCACATATAAAAGATACCTAATTTTAAGGGGTTAGGAAAGAGTGGCGTCTAATATAATGTGATTTTATTTAATCTTTAGGAAAGTAATTGTTCCGATTTATTAATAACGCTATCATATGGCATGGTAAAAATAACAATATCGGTTTTGCGGTTTTTTTTAGCGGTGACAGCGTTTGTTTGTTTGGTTGCAGGGTTTAACGTGCGTGATGGTTATGCGCAAAGCATTGAAACTGTCGAGCCGCTTGATTTTGGTGAGGCAACCGTAAGGCGTAATGACGCTGTTTACGATATTACAATTGCATCCACGGGCAGTGTTTCTGCGGGGGCGAATTTTGATTATGTTACAAGCGGGAAGGTTGGGGTGTATCGGTTGACCGGCGCTGCGCCTTTGCGGCCTATTACGGTGAGTGTTTCGGTCGATCAGCAAATGATTTCCGCGGGGCAGCAGATGGTGATTGATAATTTTGATATTGATGCGCCGCCCAATACAGATGCGAGCGGTGAAGCGATTATCAATATTGGTGCGCGGATACGAACGAATGGGAATGGAACGAATTATGTTGGTAATTCAAATTTTATTGCCCTGATGACGCTTACTGTTAATGTGTTATAAATCTTAAAATCATAAAAAACTTATATTAAGGGAATATTGTATGAAATTGCTTCGTGTATTGGTCTTGTTTGTCATTGTGATGGCGTCTTCGGCTCATGTGGCTCGTGCGCAATTGCTGATCACGCCGCTTCAGGTTGTTATGGAGGGGCGCGACAGGACGGCTACGATTGTGTTGGTGAATAACAGCAATCAAACCAATACGTATCGTTTGCAATGGGAGCAGTTTGTTCAGGTTAATAAATTAGGCGGTTATGCGCCGATTGAGGAGGCTGCCAAATATAATGTTGTTTTGCCTGAAGGGTATCGCAATTTGATGGATTTTGCGGTTTTTACGCCCCGTCAGATCACGTTATCACCGAATGAGAAACAGACAGTGCGTGTTGCTGTTCGTCGTCCAGCGGATTTGGCGGATGGGGAGTATAAATCTCATTTGAAGTTTAAGGTGATGCCGGCTATAACGCCGCCAGAATTTGTTGAAGATCCAACTTTGGGTGAGAATGAAGCTCGTTTTGGTGCGAAAGTGAATGCATCATTTTCTATTCCTGTTATTTATCGTGTTGGTGATTATGATATTAATGTGGAGCTGCAGTGGCCAAGTTTTGATGTTAATCCGAAGACGGGTAATTTGATCATCAATGTGCCCGCTATTCGTTCGGGAATGCATGGTGTGATTGGCGCGCTTGATGCTTATTTTACAGCGCGCGGTGGTAGCGAGGTTTTGATTGGTTCGCTTGGGAATGCAAATTTATTCCCTGAGCTGACTGAACGTACATTTACAATGGTCACAAATTTAGATGGTTTGAAGCCTGGTACATTGCGGGTGGTGTTTAAAAAGGCGGAAGGCCAGACCAACGAGCATGTGGTTATGGATGAGATTGTCGTTCCGGTCACAAATTAGTTTATTGTATTGGTTATGCATTAAAAAAGGCGGTTCTAAGACCGCCTTTTTATTTAATTATTAAATCCAATTTAGTATTGGAATGAAACATCTATTGCAGATGCTGTGTATGAACCTGATGCTGCGGGTGTGCCGCCGGCAATGGTCAGAGTTCCACCAATTGCAATTGTTTCTGCTGCTGCACTTGTTGTTGTCGCAAGTGTACCAGGCGATGTCACGGCTGGAATTGCACCTGCTGTTACAACTGAGTCTGTGTATGTTAATGAGCCCAGTGTTAGAGTGGAGTCCACAAAGTTTGATGAAATAACGGCGCTGATTTGCACTGTTGTCGCTGTTGGTGTTGTAACAGTCACTGTTCCAGATGTCGCTGGTGGTACTGTGTTGATACAAAGTGTTGCAGCATCAGATTGTCCGCCACATGTAGGTACAGGTGGAGAACCAGTCAGTGCAGGGGCGATAGGAATTGTTAGTGAATCAGTACCACCAACGTTAATTGCCCATGTCCCGAAATCAAGCGCAGTACCAGCAGATGTTGACAGTGCTGACGCTGTTGCGAATGTTCCTGTGATTGATGATGTTACCTGCGCATCGGCAGGCGCGCCAACAAAGAGTGTCAGGGCTACTGCACTCGTTACGGCTAATTTTTTTATAGTAGAAAAGTTCATGATAGGTTTCTCCTTTGGATGTTTAATGCCTCATATAAGACGTGTTGAAAGCTTTTCCTAAGTTACTCAACAAAGATAAAATTACAGTCCCACTTAAATCTTACCTTCCCCTACATTATCACATCAAAAAGATTAAATCATTCTTAATTCTATAAAAAATAAACAGAAAAAACGAATTATTTTTCATAATTTTTATGAAATTCGTTGATATCTCTATTTATATTGTTGGTAGGGTGTGAATATGGTTATATGAAGTGTTGCGTTCATATCATTTCTAACCGGCAGCGATTCTTTTATATATGTCTTTTCCGTTTCGTACAGAATCACTCACTTTTATGGCCTGCTGCCTTTCTATTATGGCGGTCAGCCCCTGTGCGGCCAGTGAAGAAGGTCAGTCGCAAGGCGTTTCCGCCGCGCAGCAATCGTTGATCAAAGATTTCGTTAGCAAGATGCGCGGCAATTATCAGCGCGCGAATGTGTTTTTACAAAATGCGGGTATCGAGAAAAAGCCATTAGACCTTAGGGGCTTGCCTGATGGGGAAATCCTTATTTTGACGTTTCGGGTTTTGCCAAATCAGCCGCTTGATGGTGATGTTTTGGGGGAGGTGCATGATGGAACGATTTATTTATCTATGCGTGACTTTTTTAATGTTGCGGATTTTCCGATTGAATTTGATCCCGAGACCAAGAATTTTAATGGGTGGTATATTCGTGAAAATCGTCTGTTCAGCTTAAATAAATCCGCAGGGCTTGTTGTCTCTAATGGTGAGGAATTTGCCATTGGCAGTCGTTTTCTTGAAAAAGATGATGATTTATATTTTCCTTATACTGATTTTGAGAACTGGTTCGGCCTAGAGCTGGAGCCAATTGTTGGGCAGCAGCTTGTGATGCTTGATGCCAATCCCCCTCTGCCGATCATGGAGCGTCTTAATCGTCGTAAATTTAAAGAACGTGCCTTTAGCCGTGAACCTGCTTCTCTTCCGCGGGGGGAGGATGATTATAAATTGCTGAGCGTGCCGCAGGCGGATGTGAGCTCGCGGACATTTTATCGAAAATCTGGAAATGGTGATCCTGTGCGTGGGCAGGATGTGAATATTCGCACTGCGGGTGAATTTGCTTATGGCGCACTGACGACGAATATTTCTGCCAATAACGAAGAGAAAATCCGTAGTGCACGTGTGACCTACATGCAGGAATCTGCGTCACCGGAATTGCTTGGCTCTCTTGAGGCGCGCCGTTTTGAGGTTGGGGATGTGCAGCCTACACGCCTGCCGATTACGGGCAGCGCGCCGCCGGAGACAGGGGTTCGCATTACGAATCTTGACCCATTGGTGCGTCAAACCACACCGTCCACGCAGATTAGCGGATATATTTTCCCTGGTTGGGATGTTGAGCTTTATCGTGATAATTCACTTCTTGCGTTTGAGCAGACGGATGAAAATGGCTATTACTCGTTTAATAATGTACGTTTGTTTTCTGATCGTAATGCGTTTCGCGTCGTTGCGTATGGGCCACAAGGGGAGGTGCGTGAAGAGAATGTGAGCGTGCCTTATGACCCTAATCGTGAGGCGACCGATAGCAATATTTATGATGTTTCTCTGTCGTTTCAAAATCGTCAATTTTACGATAAATATGAAAGCCGTGATCCCGATAAAAATACACCGCATTTTGTGGGGTTCTTTGAAACACCGCTGACCGATAAAACGGCGCTGCGTTTAGGGGCGCGTTATCGTGAAGAAGATGGGGAGCAAAAAGCGTATGGGAGCGCGGGCGTTTCCACAACATATGGCGGGGCGTTGTTGAATGCGGATTTTGCGACGGATGAACAAGGGGAGCTTGCTTCGGAGCTTGTAGTGACGCGCCAATTTGGTCGGCATAATTTCCGCAGTGATGTGAATTTCGCGACTGATAATTATAGAAATTCAAGTGAAAACGGGGTCATTGACGTCTTTTCAAATCGCTATGCTTTGGAAGGGCCGATGCCATTTCAATTGGGCAGCAGCCCAAGATATGCTGCGACTGTTAATTATGCCGAGCGTTCAAACGGTGAGAGCAGTCTTGATGCTCTATTGAATTTAAATACGACATATAAGCGATTGGGATTCAACCAGAATTTGTCATACAATGATGCTTCGGATAGTCTTAATGGCGCTAATCTAAACACAAATACGTCGATTGTCGGCAGTGTCGGGCGCAATATTTTTCGCGGACGCGCAAGCTATGAGCTGCAGCCGAATAACCAATTGGATTCGCTTTTTGCATCATGGCGCAGGCGAATCTCCCCCGAGCTTGAGGGGCAGTTGGAAGTTGGTCGTACTCTTGAAACAGACGTCACGAGCCTCGCAGGGCAGCTTAACTGGCGTCCTGAACATGCGACCATTACGCCACGTTTCAGTTATGATAGCGATGGCAATGTGGAAGCCACGCTGAATACACGCTTTGGTCTTACCAAGAACCCTGATGGCATTGTGATGTCGCGTGATTTTGTTACGGCGAGTGGATCGATCAACGCGTTTGTTTTCCTTGATGCGAACGGGAATAAAATCTTTGATGAGGGAGATGAGCCAATCCGTGATGCGCGTGTGTTGACGCCTCAAAATGCAGGAGGTTCGAATACGAATGAGGATGGCGTTGCCTTTATTGAGCGTTTGCGTCCCAATGTTATCACGGATGTTTTCGTGGAATCGGGCTCCTTGAGTGATCCATATTGGATTGCTGCGGAGGAGGGGGTATCCATCATGCCGCGCACGGGGACGAATGTGCGCGTCGATATTCCTGTTCACAATTCCGGTGAGATTGACGGCACAGTTTATGCGCGCGATGCAAGCGGGGATTCAAAACCGATCCGTAACGTAACGTTAGTATTGCAGGATGAGGAGGGTGAGGTTATCCAAAGCAGCGCTTCAGCCTCCGATGGATTTTATTTGTTCAGTTTGGTGCCGCCGGGGCGTTATGCGCTTTCGGTTGCTGATAATGGACTGCCGAAAGATATTCGTCGTCCGAGGCCGCAATTTATTGAGATTGGTTACGATGGTACGACGATATTTGGCAATGACGTGATTCTTGATGCGGGGGAGCGCGATATTCCATCACAAATTCTGGCCAATCTTGATGATTATAAAGCGCAGCATCCGCATATTGATTTCTCCCAGAATAACTATGAGATTGCGCTTAACCTTGGCGCATATAAATCGCGTCTTTTGACGTCGTTTATGTGGTATCGATTGAAGACGCGTTATGGCGAAATTTTACGCGGTACGCAATTGTATGTTCCGCCATCTCAAAGCTACGCGCTTCCCAAAACGGGGGAGCATATTTTGCGGGTTGGTTTGGAAAGTGAAGATATTGATGATGCTTATAATCGCTGTAGAGCGCTGGTCGCGCGTGATTTTTACTGCAAGGTAGAAATATATCCAAGCGCGAAAAAGCTGGCTGCGGCTCAATAATTCATTGCGTATCGTTTGAATAGCGTTTTTCACTAAAAGGGGCGCATTTTGGATCAGAAAATCACAGAATTAGAGGGCGCGAAAATATACACGCCTATTCGTATTGCCGGATTAATTCTAGGCTTTGCTTGTTTGGTTATGCCCCATGTATTGCCGCCGCCTTCGGGCCTGTCTAATGCGGGATGGAATGTTGTTGGCGTTGCTTTGCTTATGGCGATTTGGTGGGTCACGGGGCCGATCCATATTACGGCAACTGCGCTTATTCCGCTTGTTGCTTTTCCTGTGCTTGGTATTGCCAATATTAAAGACGCGGCAAGTGGGTTTGCGCATCCGCTGGTATTCTTGTTTATGGGCGGGTTTTTCATTGCGCGCGCGCTGCAGCGATGGAATCTGCATAAGCGTATTGCGTTGAACATTGCATCGCGTGTGGGGACGCGTCCCGATATGCTGATCTTAGGCTTTATGATTGCCGTTGCGTTTTTGAGCATGTGGGTCAGCAATACGGCCACCGCGGTGATGATGCTGCCGGTTGCGGCGTCTGTGATTGCCTATATCGGTAAGGGGGATGACCTGCATAAAGAGCAGGACGGCGTTGGCACCGCGATGATGTTGGCGATTGCTTATGCGGCCTCGATCGGCGGGATTGGGACATTGATCGGAACACCGCCCAATGCATTTATGGCGGCATTTTTATCGAGTGAGTATGAGATCGACATTTCATTCGTCGGTTGGATGCTGCTGGCTGTTCCAATCGTGATGATTATGTTGCCTGCGACATGGTTTGTTTTGACGCATATTTTGTATCCAGAATGTAAAAAAGAGAGCGATAAAAACGGGCGCAGCATTATTCAGGAGGCGCTGAAGGATCTGGGGCGACCCAAAATGGCGGAAAAGCGTGTTGGTCTTATTTTCTTTTTGGCGGCGTCATTGTGGATGTGTAGGCCTCTTTTGAACAAGGTTGAAATTTTTGCGAATTTGAATGATACCAGCATCGGTATTTTTTGCGGATTGTTGCTGTTTTTATTGCCGTCTGGCAATTCTGGCGCGGAAAAGGATCAGCGCTTATTGTCATGGCAGGATGCAGAAAAATTGCCATGGGGCGTGTTGGTGCTTTTTGGCGGCGGTCTGTCTTTGGCCGCTGCAATCGGTAGCACAGACGTTGCAAGCTGGATTGGGGCAGGGCTCTCCAGCATGGCTGATATTCCTTTGTTCATGTTGATTTTTGTTATTTGTACGACGATTCTTTTGCTCACCGAGTTGACCAGTAACGTCACAACAACAGCAGCATTTTTACCGATTGTTGCCTCTATTGCCGTGGCGAGCGGTATCCCGCCGCTTCTGTTGGCTGCGCCCGCAGCGCTGGCCGCCAGTTGTGCGTTTATGCTCCCCGTTGCAACGCCGCCCAACGCGGTTGTCTTTGCATCTGGCTATATCAGCGTTTCACAAATGATAAAGGCAGGCATCTTTATCAATTTGATCGCCATTATCGTGATCACACTGGCCTCAAGGTTTATGCTACCGTTGGTGCTGTAAATTTTTGTTTGGAATAAATGGTGCCACGAGAGAGAATTGAACTCTCGACCTCGTCATTACCAATGACGCGCTCTACCACTGAGCTACCGCGGCGGGGTGTGGGGTTATCCCCAATACGAGCGGGAAATTACATCAAAACTCCTAGCGTGTCACGCCTCTTTTTCTTTATAAGGTAAATATGTCAGCAAAACAGAATCAGGATAAACTCGATAAGCGCGCGAAAGCCTTGCGTGAGAATTTGCGCAAACGCAAAGCTGTGAAAAAAGATGATAATGCAAAAGCTGATGATAAAGATGATGAGCGTGAGGATTGATTGAGTATGGAAGCCGTAATGGATAATAAACAAAAACTTGATAGCATAGCATTGGAAAAAGCGCAGGCGCATGCCGCGGCGCATCCGGGTATTTTGGCGGATCACCAGATTCGTGATCTGGCGCAAAACCAAGGCATGATTGAACCATTTGTAGAAAAGCAAACGCGCGATGGTGTGATTTCTTACGGGCTTTCGTCTTATGGGTATGACGCACGATGCGCGCCGGATTTCAAGATTTTCACCAATGTTGATAATGCGATGGTCGATCCCAAAGAATTTTCCGACACAAGCTTTGTCACCCGCGAGCAAGAGGTTTGTGTTATCCCTCCTAATAGCTTCGTGCTGACGCATACGACCGAATATTTCCGCATTCCTGATGATGTATTGGTGATTTGCCTTGGTAAATCTACCTATGCGCGATGTGGTTTGATTGTGAATGTGACCCCGCTAGAACCCGGTTGGGAGGGGCATGTTACGCTTGAGATTTCAAACACAACACCGCTTCCTGCGAAGGTATACGCCAATGAAGGCGTGGCGCAATTCCTGTTTTTTAAAGGAAGCAAACCATGCGAGGTGTCTTATGCGGATCGTGCAGGCAAATATATGGGCCAGCGCGGCGTGACTCTTCCGCGTCTTTAGTGCATCTTTGTTTGACGTAATATTTTCTTGTGTTCTCGTGCGCTTTTGTGTTTATTAGCAAAACTGGAATGAGGCGCAGTCTTAAGGATTAATCAATGAATAAACCGAGCAAAATAATCGACCTTTCGCATAGTGCGGCATTGGATGTGCAAGGCGTTGCGCCTTCTGCATCCGCGCTTGATAAAATCAAAGTGATTGGCGGACAGCAGCTCAATGGCATTATTCCGATCAGCGGCGCGAAGAATTGCGCGCTTAAGTTGATGTGCGCATCTATCCTGACGGAGGAAACATTAAGGCTGGAGAACATGCCAAACAGCTTGCGTGATATCGCGTCACAGGTTGAGTTGCTTGATTATCTCGGCTGCACTGTTGAAGGTGAAGGCGATATTATGGCGATCAACGCCGGCACGATTACCACTCAAACTGCGCCCTACGACATTGTGCGTAAAATGCGCGGATCGATTTTGGTGCTCGGCCCGCTTTTGGCGCGCTTCGGGCATGCGAAAGTATCGCTTCCTGGTGGGTGCGCGATTGGCACACGTCCCGTGGATATGCATATTAAAGCGCTTGAAGAGATGGGCGCGCAGATTACGCTTGAAGAAGGGTATATCAACGCCAAAGCGCCAAAAGGCGGCTTGCAGGGTGCGAAGATCTTATTCCCGAAAGTATCGGTTGGTGCGACAGAAAACCTAATGATGGCGGCAACGCTCGCCAAGGGGGCAACAGTATTGGCCAATGCCGCGCGCGAGCCGGAGATTAACGACCTCGGTGAATGTTTGATCGCGATGGGCGCAAAGATCGAAGGGCTTGGAACCGATACGATTCGTATTGAGGGCGTGCCCAGTCTAGGCGGCGCGCATCACCGTGTGATTGCGGATCGTATTGAAACGGGAACATATATGATCGCAACCGGTATGACGGGGGGGCAGGTTCGCCTTGAAAATACATCTATTGATCATATCAACTCTGCTGTTGCGTTGATGTGCCAAGCGGGTATGAGCGTTGAGCAAGATGGTTTGGATGTGATCGTTGCGCGTGATATTAACACGCCGCTTAAAGGGATCGACATTATGACCGAGCCGCATCCCGGTTTTCCCACCGACCTGCAGGCGCAATTTATGGCAATGCTCACCATTGCTGATGGTGCAGGCATGGTCACAGAAACAATTTTCGAAAACCGTTTCATGCATGTGCCTGAGCTATCGCGCATGGGCGCGGATATCTCCGTTCAGGGCAATTCGGCGATCATACGCGGCGTGAAAAAACTAACAGGGGCCGAGGTGATGGCAACTGATTTGCGCGCGTCTGTCGCGCTCGTGCTTGCGGGGCTGGTGGCTGAAGGTGAAACAACGGTCAACCGTATCTACCATCTGGAGCGCGGCTATGAAAACATTGTCGGTAAGCTCGGCGGTGTTGGGGCGCGTATTCAAAAGGCGTAATAATAATTTCCTTCGCATCTGCACAAAAATCCTGTAAAACCTTCTTATGACTGACGAAAAATTTATATTTGCGATCCCGAAAGGGCGAATTTTGGAAGAGCTTTTGCCGCTTCTCGCGTCATGCGGGATTGAGCCTGAGGATGATTTTCACAATCCGAAATCACGCAAGCTTCAATTTTCGACCAATATTCCAAACCTTGATATCATTCGTGTGCGTGCATTCGATGTGGCGACATTTGTGGCGTATGGTGGCGCGGATATTGGGGTTGTTGGCTCGGACGTGATTGAAGAATTTGATTATGACGAGCTGTATGCTCCGATCGACCTTGGCATTGGTGAATGCCGCCTTAGTGTGGCTGTGCCCAAAGATCAGGTCGGTGTGGCGGATAATGCCAGCCATATCCGTATCGCGACAAAATACCCGCATTTAACCGCGAAACATTACGCGAAAAAGGGAATTCAGGCCGAATGCATTAAGCTGAACGGGGCGATGGAAATTGCACCTGCTTTGGGCTTGGCCAATCGTATTGTTGATTTGGTTGAGACTGGTAGCACGCTGAAGGCGAATAATCTGGTTGAGACAGACGAGATTTTGAAGATTGTTTCGAAATTGATCGTAAACCGCACCGCGCTTAAGACAAATCCCGACACTATCGGCGATTGGATTGAGAAATTCCGCGTCGCGGTGGCTTAAGCGCAATGTCTGACATATCCTCCATTATTATTGATGATCTTGAATTGAATGAGCATCAGGCCTTGCTTGCTCGTGATCGCGATGTCGCCATACGTGATCTCACGCGTGAGAGCGTGTTTAAGCCGTTGAAACATCCGACGAGTGGCCCATATGCCCTCGCGCTATCGGTCGAAGAGAATCGCTTGGTGTTTCGCATTCAAAACGCTGTGGGTAAAGATTTGCCGATGCATGTGCTCTCGCTCAAACCCTATCGCCGCCTGGTGAAGGATTACTTTATGATCGTGCGCAGTTATGATGAAGCTATGCGCGAGGGCAAACCATCGCGCATTGAAGCCATTGATATGGGGCGGCGCGGTCTTCATAACGAAGGGGCAGAATCATTGCATGAACGATTATCGGATAAAATCGATATGGATTTTGACACGGCGCGGCGCTTATTCACGTTGATATGCGTTCTCCACGCTCAAAACTTGACAATGTGGCGATAAGGATTGCTTTTTTCATGAAAAACAGTATAACAACCTTCATTAACAACTATTGAACGAGTAGAAATGCCAAAAGAAGATCTGATTGAATTTAAAGGGGTTGTCTCCGAAATCTTGCCTAACGCCATGTTTCGCGTCACTTTAGAGAATGATCACGTGATCTTGGCGCATACCGCTGGTAAAATGCGCAAAAACCGCATTCGTGTGTTACAAGGCGATGTCGTGGTTGTTGAAATGACTCCTTATGACCTTTCCAAAGGTCGCATTATTTTCCGTGAAAAATAGACTTATTCTTGCCTCCGCGTCCCCGCGGCGTGTTGATCTATTGAAACAAATCGGGATTGTGCCCGATGACATCCTTCCTGCTGATATTGATGAAACGCCTTTGAGGATTAAAGGGCGTGACGAGCTTCCTCGTGATCTTGCATTGCGCCTTGCTGTGAGTAAGGCGGAGGCGATTGCGGCCACGCATAAAGGTGCGTACATCCTTGCGGCGGATACGGTTGTTGCGTGTGGGCGGCGCGTTCTGGATAAGGCGGAAAGCCGCGAAGATGCGCAAAAGCATCTGTCCTTGTTATCGGGGCGTCGTCATCATGTTTATGGCGCAATTGCGTTGATCACCCCTGACGGGCAAACGATGAGCCGTGTATGTGACAGCGTAGTGAAATTCAAATCCTTAAGCCCATCGGAAATTGCCAAATACCTCGAAAGCCAAGAGTGGCAGGGCAAAGCGGGTGGATACGCGATCCAGGGATTGGCTGCGGCCTATATAAAATTTATACAAGGATCGTATTCCAATGTCGTTGGCCTATCTCTTTATGATACAATAAGGTTGTTAGAAGGCAGCGGATATAGTCAGGCTTGATTTAAGTGGATATTTTAATTGAAGAAGAAGAAGGACGCATCTGGGTAGCGGCCTTGAAAAATGGTCGCCTTGACGGGTTAGAAGTCGAGCCGACGCATGAAGAAGTGCGCTGGGGCTCGATTTACTGGGCGCGGGTGAAATCGATTGATGCGGCGCTCGATGCGGCGTTTCTTGATCTTGACGGGTTTAACACCGGCATCCTTTATAACAACGACACGCGCCGGACAAACGAAGATGGACGCGTTGTTAAAGGCGGCGCAAGCGCGATCGGCAAAAGCTACAAAGCGGGCGACATGATCGCCGTTCAGGCAAAGAGCGCCTATATCCCCAAAGATTATGATGATTACGCACGAGCGGAAACGAAAACGCCGCAGATGAGCATGGATATCACCTTGCCTGGTCGTTACCTGATCTATTGTCCGATGATGGAGATTAACCGCGTGTCGACGCGTATTCGCGATAAAAAGATGCGCAAACAACTCCTGAAGATGCAAGACGAGCTTGAAGATATTAACGGCTGTATCTTGCGTTTGGCGGCGGCAAATACGCAGACTGATGTCCTCATGCGCGAGGGCAAGATTTTGTATTCCGCTTGGTCGGAAATGCAAGAGTATATGAATGGTAGCGATCCTGGGCTTATCGCCCTTGGCCCTGACGCCATTCAACGCACATTAAGCGATCAAGCCGCGCAGCGCATTGAGCGCATTGAAGTCGTCACGATGGAGCATTTTGAAGAGGTTGAAGAGTGGTGCGGCATATTCGCGCCGGATCTGGTGACAAAAATCGCCCCTATCGAGCTCGCCAATGCCGAAGAAGACCTCGCCTTGTTTCACGAGCGTGATATCCTTGGGCAGATTGAGGATTTATTTCAGAGTTATTGCGTCCTGCCATCGGGCGGGAGTGTTATCATGCAGGGAACAGCCGCGCTTACGGCGGTAGATGTGAATAAAGGCAGCGATAAAGACAGCAAATTGGGCACAAATGTTGAAGCCGCAAAAGAGATTGCGCGTCAATTACGCCTGCGTAATTGTGGCGGCATTATTGTGATCGATTTTTTAAAGATGAATTCCAAGAAAGAGCAAGGCAAATTGATTGCCGCATTGGAAGAGGCTATTAATGATGATCCCTGCACGGTGCAAATTCATGGCCTGACCAATCTTGGCTTAATCGAGATGACCCGAAAACGCCGCACCCCTCCGCTGGATGAACGTTTTATCGGAAAATTTGAATAATTCTCACGAAAATTATCAATACCCTATAGACATTTAGCCGCCTATTTCATATAAGGCTATGTCTTGTTCGTTATCGAACATCGCCCGGGTAGCTCAGTGGTAGAGCAGGGGATTGAAAATCCCCGTGTCGGCAGTTCAATTCTGCCCCTGGGCACCATTTATCCTATCAAAAATCGTTATTTGTGATTTCCATTGTGTTTAATCGTGTGTTTTTAATTGTCGTTTAATCAATATGACGTATTCTTATATCTAGATTTTATCTTGTTTGGGGATTCTTGGATTGTTAGAAAAAGAAAAAGTTATTATCCGAAAAGAGTATTTTGAGGGGGTCGCTATCTTTAATGAGGGCGATGAGGCGCTTGAGGCGTTTGTGATTGAAAAAGGTGAGGTCGAGATTTTCCGCGCCGAGGACGGTGTTCGCCAACAAATTGCGATTATTGGTGAGGGGGATACTCTCGGTGAGATGGCGCTCATTAAGGGTGTTAAGCATTCATCATCGGCGGTTGCGCATACCAAAACACGCTTGGCTGTGATTTCAAAGAAGATGATGGATGAAAAGATTAGTCAGTGCGATCCATTGATTAAAACGATGCTTTATCGTTTTGTTGACCGCCTTCAAAAATCTAACACTGATAAATGTAAATAATATTTTTCATGCCAGTATAAAAAACGCCGCAAGATTTAACATTGCGGCGTTTTTTATATTTTAGGGGGGAGGTATTTTATTTTTTGTCGCCAATCATGCGCGGTACGAAAATAGGTTCCGGTATTTCGATGGGTTCGAATACAACTTCTTTTTTCTCGCAAGCAGGTAAGTCGGCTTTTAGCAATTCTGGCCATTTGTCGACCCATCCGCGGGCGTGTTCGGCTTCTTGTATCATTGTGTATTTCACACAGCGCGAGTTGCCGATGGCTTGAAGATAGCTATTGAGGACGGCTGGTTTGATTGTCTCATCTTGTCCGCCGATGAAGTGGTGTTGCGGCACGTCTTTCAAATCGTCTGCGAAGTCGACGGCGTTGAGAGAATCATTGAGGGGGGCAATGCCGAGATAAACGCTTTGTGCATCATGGTCGAGATTTCCTGCCACTGTGCGCAGGCTGAGCACATCATCGCGTTTTGCTGCGAGGATGGCTGCAATTGCGCCGCCGCCATCATATCCGACAAGATGGAAATCCTTGGTGGAGTAGCGAGGTGCGATATTGTCGAGCGCGCTGTTATAGGCGGTTATCACTTCAGGGGCGAAACGGGCGCTTTCCCAATATGCGGAATCACATGTTTCTTTTTCGTTTTCTGATGTTTTGTTTTCAGGGCTGTGATCGTAATGGACGGTGTCCGTATATTGGCATGGGCGCGCGATATAGACGACGTTTTTCGATTTATCGCGGCTGGCAAGATGCAGGGCGACGGGGTTGATTGGTGTCGGGTTTTCCGTCTCACCGGTTTGTGAGGAGCGATCGGCGGTGCCATCTCCTTCGATGTAGATTGTCACCGGGGCGTTTTTCGCGTGCATACGTTCAAACGCGGTAAGCTCGAAATTTTCGGTCTTGATGGTGCGTTGAACCATCCATGAGGGCGAGGCGATTCTGTATGCCACTTCGTCGCGAAATGCGGTTGGGGCGCTACATGCCGTGATCATTGTTGATGATGCAAGGGCGATGAGGGAGAGTTTCAGGAATTTGTTTTTCATAGGTATCTCGGGTATCTCGGAAATAAGAAATTAAGGTCATGTAAACACTACCATGACTTTTATCATAAATCATCCTTCAACATGACTTTTTGTTGTGAAGAATGATTATGCGGCGATTTCGATGATGATTGGGGTGTGGTCGGAGGGGCGATCCCAGCCGCGTGGTGTTTTGTCGATCACGCAATTTTGAATGCGGTCGGCGATTTCGGGGGAGAGGAGGAAATGGTCGATGCGGATACCGTTGTCTTTTTGCCATGCGCCTGCCTGATAGTCCCAGAAGCTATATTGGCCGCTTGATTTGTTATAGATACGAAACGCTTCGGTTAAACCTAGGTTGATGAGGCTGCGATAGGCGGCGATGCTTTCGGGTTGTTTGAGGGCGTCGTCTTTCCATGCATTTGGGTCATAGCAATCTTTGTCTTGTGGGATGATGTTGAAATCACCGCCGATGGAGAAGGGAATGTTGTTATCTTTCAACTCTTTCAGCCTTAATCTTAAACGTTCCATCCATGCCAATTTATAGGTGAATTTTTCGGTGCCTATCGGGTTGCCGTTGGGCAGGTATATATTGATAAGGCGTAGGGGCGTTTCGTATGGGCCGGTGGTTTCAAACTCGATATAGCGTGCTTGTTCGTCGCTCTCATCGCCGGGGAGTTTATCGAGGATCACGGTGATTGGCGTTTTTGAGAAAATGGCGACGCCGTTATACGCTTTTTGTGTGACTGCGGCGGTTTTATATCCGATGGCTTCGAAATCTTCGGCGGGGAAGTCTAATCCTTTGAGCTCTTGCACCATTAAGACATCAAGATCAGTATCTTGCAGGTATTTGATCACGTGATCTTTGCGGGCTTTGATTGAATTAACGTTCCAGGATGCGATTTTCATAGAAGGGAGTTTAAAAGATTACGGCGGGAATGAAAGAGGGAATTCAAATTTCTTGACAAATTGTCGTCGAAGCCTTTACTATATTTTTCATAATATTTTTTGGTTGGGTTTTATATGTCTTTAGCGGATCGATTGTTTGAAAAATTTAAAAAAATGGTTAGGGCTGACTCACCTTCCTCACCGACTCCTGAGCAAGAGGATGTTGTAGCGCGTGAATTGAGGGCGCAATATGCCCGTGATAACGCAGGGCCTTTACGCGCGGAATATGAAGATATGCTTAGGGGGTATCAGCAAGGGCCTCATGAGGCACCTCTCATAGAGCCTCGTGAACCTAAAGACCCTAAAGACCCTTAACCCTAAACCGAAAAACTTGTGCCGCAGCCGCAGCCGGATACGGCGTTGGGGTTTTCGATTTTGAATTCGGATCCGATTAACCCTTGGTCGAATTTGACGGTTGATCCGTTTAAGAACGGCATGGAGATATCATCGGCGATCACAGCGTTATCAAAGATTTTATCTTTGTCTGTTGTGTCTTCGGTTAATTCCAATTTATACTGAAATCCTGAGCAGCCACCGCCATCGACGGTGATACGCAACATCAACGAATCTTTGCTTTGCGCTGTCCGTAATTCTTCAATGCGCTTTACCGCGCTGTCGTCTATGATTAAGGTCATACTTAATTATATAGTCTAAATATGAGTATGAGCAACATGAGTTCTGATCCAGCCTACAATTATTGTGCGTTACCGCTTGCGGCGTATGCGTGTGTTCCTGAAAATACGCGGGGTCGCGTGTATGATGAACCGACCAGTGAGCATCGCAATGCGTTTCAACGCGATCGTGATCGTATTATCCATGCCTCGGCGTTTCGGCGGTTAAAATATAAAACCCAAGTTTTTGTTTATGATGAGGGGGATCATTATCGTACCCGTTTAACACATACATTGGAGGTGTCGCAAATTACCCGTTCGATTGCGCGGGAATTGATGGTGAATGAAGATTTGGCCGAGGGCATCGCGCTGGCGCATGATTTGGGTCACACGCCGTTTGCGCATATCGGTGAGGATTATCTTGCGATCTGTATGGAGCCATATGGCGGGTTTGAGCATAATGATCAATCTTTACGCGTTCTAACCACATTGGAGCGTAAATATCCGCAGTGGAACGGTTTGAATTTGACATGGGAGACGCTTGAGGGGGTTGTGAAGCATAACGGCCCGCATACTGTTACGCCCGATGGCCCGCAAATCGCGGTGCGGGAGCTGCAAAAGCAGATGGATTTGGAGCTGGATTCGCATGCCTCAATTGAAGCGCAGGTTGCCGCGCTATCGGATGATGTGGCGTATAACAATCACGACGTCGAGGATGGTTTACGCGCCCATTTATTTACACTTAAAGATTTGGAAGATGTGCCGCTTTTGGGGCGGGTCTTGCATGATGTGCGTAAAGAACACGGCGATATCGAGGAGCGCTATATTGTAAACGAGACGATTCGTACCATGATCGGATCAATGGTCAATGATGTGTTGAGTGAAACGGGAGGGCGTATTCGTGATGTAAATCCCAAAAGCCCCGAAGATGTGCGCGCCGCCGGGCTCCAAATGGTTGCGTTTAGCGATGATATGCGCAAACAAGTTGATGAATTGCGTACATTTTTATTCGCGCGGATGTACCGTCATTATACGATTGAGCGCCTGCATTTGAAGGTCGAGAAGATCATAACCGACTTATTCACAGCTTTTACGAAAAACTATAAGGTGCTTCCTGACAATTGGCAGGCACGCGTGAAAGAGGCGGGAGGCGTTGATGACAAACAGATACGCGCCCGTATCGTATGTGATTATATAGCGGGTATGACCGACCGTTATGCCATTCGTGAGCATGAGCGTCTTTTTGATCTCTACTGGGATTTGCGCTAAAAGGATGCATGAATCAAATTTCACCCATTCAAATCAAGGTAATGAGCGATGAACCAGAGTAACTACGACAACTTTAATTACGATAATTATAATTCAGGCAGAAAAGGATTGATCGGCGGGCTGACCCGAAAGATGAAAAATCCTGTTTTCGCGACGGTGGCTATCTTGCTGACTGGCGCGGCATTTGCGGGGGTTATCATTGCAAGTTATCCATCTGATGATGCAACCGATGTGCCGATCGTCCAAGCCGAAGCAACACCATTTAAAGAGCTTCCCTCCGACCCGGGCGGCCTTGATGTGCCATTCCAAGACAGCACAGTGTATTCATCTCTTCGCGACCCTGATGGGGCAGAGGTGACATCCATAGAGAATTTATTGGCAGAAGAAGAGCCGGTTGATCGCCTTGAAGTGTTTGCCGCGGAAGCTGAACGCATCATTAAAGAATCTGAAGCACGTCGCAACGGAAGCGATACTGCAGCGTTGGTTGAAGAAGCAACGGGTGTCGATGGTGTGCCGAAAGCAACGGGCGGTGATACGCTTGATGCGGTTGTCGCAAAAGCGAAAAGCGAACAAGCAGCGCAAGAAAAAAGCGCAGATGCGCAGATGGCGAAAAATGAAGCGGCCCCGTCTAAGCCTGATACACTCTATAAGCCTGGCTCATCACCGGAGACAATTGAATTTGTTCGTGATGTTTTAGAGAAAAAAGACACCAAGCCTGCGGCTGTTGTTGAGAAAGCTGAACCGAAGAAAGATGTAGCCAAGGAAGCGGCAGATATAAGCCCTGCTTCTGGTTTTGATATTCGCCCGGGTACACATTATGTGCAGCTTGGCAGTATCAAAAGCGCGGCGGCGGCTGCTAGCGAGTGGTCAAAGCTTCAGAAAAAATATCCTGATGAGCTTGCGGGTGCGAAATACCGCGTAGAGCGTGCCGACCTTGGTGCGAAAGGCGTTTTCTTCCGTATTCAGGCCGGGCCAATGGCCGGTGAAAGCGCGTCAGAGATTTGTGGCTCAATCAAAGCACAATCTCCAGGTGGATGCCTTGTCACTCAATAATTCCAAAGCTGTTATTTATTCCTGCGAAGGCTGCGCTCTTAGTGATGATGAGCGCAGCTTTTTCTCTGATGCTGCGCCGCTTGGCTTTGTCTTGTTTGGGCGCAATTGCGAAACACCGGAACAGCTTCGTGCGCTCACGGATTCTTTGCGCAACAGCGTTGGTTGGAATTGTCCGATTTTGATAGATCAGGAAGGCGGGCGTGTGCAACGCCTGAAGCCGCCGATTTGGCGCGGATATCCGTCTATGCGGACATTTGGTGCGCGGGCGGCGGTTGATATTGATGATGCGTTGACGGATTTGCGCTTTACGATTTTACAGCTTGCCGAGGAGCTGATCGCGGCGGGGATTTCGGTTAATTGCGCGCCTGTGCTCGATGTGCTGACGGATGTGACTCATGATGCGATTGGTGATCGGGCGTTTTCCGAAGACCCGGAGATCGTGTCGCGGCTTGCGCTTTCGGTGTGTCGTTATCTGATCAAGGCGGGGGTGACGCCGATTATCAAACATATTCCCGGTCATGGGCGGGCAGCAACAGATTCGCATAAAGATTTGCCGCGTGTCTCGGCGTCTCGCGAGGAACTGCAAGCGACTGATTTTAAACCGTTTAAAGACATTGCGGACTCTGATGTGGCGGATCAAGTCTGGGCGATGGCGGCGCATATTGTGTATGAGGATATTGATCCTGACCTTCCCTCATCGGCCTCGCCTGCGGTGATACAAGATGTGATCCGTGGGGATATCGGGTTTAAGGGATTGTTGGTATCTGATGATCTGGATATGGATGCGCTTGATGGTTTGGGTGATGTCGCCGCGCGCAGTGAGGCGGTGATTAAGGCTGGCTGTGATGTTGCGCTTTATTGTTCGGGCAAGCTTGCGGATATGCAAAAGATTGCGAAAACTGTGCCTAACTTGTCGGCAAAGGCGCAGAAATCCTTGCAAAACTGTTAGAAACCCTTAAAACTGAGCGCATGAACACAGTTGCGACCCAGTCATCTGCGGCTTTTGAGGAAGATATTCCCCGAAGCGAACAGCAAGCTATGCATGAAGCGGATGCGCTTTTGCTGAATATTGATGGCTATGAGGGACCTATTTCGGTGCTGCTCGATTTGGCGCGTAATCAAAAAGTTGATCTTCTTCAAATTTCTGTTTTGCAATTGGTGCGTCAATATCTGGGGTTTATGGATCGGGCGAAGGCGCTCAACCTTGAACTTGCGGCGGAATATTTGGTGATGGCGGCGTGGCTTGCTTATCTCAAATCGCGCTTATTGCTCCCCCGCGAAGATGAAGGGCCAGACCCGACGGCTGAGGAAATGGCGGAAGCGCTGCAATTTCAGCTTCGTCGTTTGGAGGCTATGCAAAGCGCGGCAGAAAAGCTCAAGGAGCGGCCGCAATTGGGGCAGGGTGTTTATGCCCGCGGCGCGCCGGAGGGGATCACGGTTAATACCGATACGCGCTGGGATGTAAGCCTCTATGACATGCTCAAGGCTTATGGCGATATTAAACAGCGCAATGAAGATACGCATTACGACCTGCCGGAATTTCGTTTAATGTCGATGGATGATGCGATGGGGCGTTTGACGCGCATGCTTGGTAAATTGCCGCGTAAGGGGATTCATTCGGTTTGGACAACGCTGGAGAGTTTTGTGCCGGAAGGGATTAAGGATAAGGTTTACGGACGCAGCGCGTTGGCGTCGACCTTTACTGCGGGGCTGGAACTGGCCAAGCAGGGCAAGTTGGAGATTAAACAAGACGGCCTGTTCCGCCCGATTTACATGCGCGGACGCGAAGCGGAGATTGAGGGATGAGCATGAATGAAACGACGCGTCTTGTTGAGGCTTTATTATTTGCGTCTGCCGAGCCGCTTAGCACGAAGGATCTATATGAGCGCATGCCCGAGGGGGCGGATGTTGGCGCGGCTTTGATGCAGTTGCAAAAGGATTATGACGGGCGCGGGGTTTCGCTGGTGAGCCTTGACGGGCAATGGGCGTTTCGTACTGCTGCGGATTTAGCGGAGATGCTGACGATTGAAAAAGAAGTTTCGAAAAAATTATCACGCGCTGCGACCGAGACATTGGCGATTATCGCCTATCACCAACCTGTGACGCGGGTGGAGGTTGAGAATATTCGCGGTGTGACCACGCATCGCGGGATGCTTGATGTGTTGATTGAGGCGGGATGGGTGAAGCCCGGACGCCGCCGTGAGACACCGGGGCGGCCATTGACTTGGGTGACTACGCCGGGGTTTTTGGATCAATTCAGCCTTGAATCTATCATGGATTTGCCGGGGATGGATGATCTTAAGGCTTCGGGATTGCTGGATCGTCGTCCGGCGATTGAGGCGATTCCCGGTCTTGATGGCGGTGATGATACTGGCGATTTGTTCGCTGGACAGGATGAAGAGACAAGCGTAGATTCATCCGATGAAGAAGATGCGGAAGACGAACATGAAATCCGCATGGAAATCGAAAAAGCGTTAGAAGGAATGTAAATATGGCTCCGGGTCCGTTGCAAATTGCGATTGTATTGTTGTTAATCTTGATTGTGTTTGGTGCGGGACGTGTGCCGGCCATCGCCGAGAACCTCGCCAAGGGGATTAATTCCTTCAAAAAAGGGCTTAAAGATAATGATGACGAGCCGAAAAAACTGGATAAGAGCAGTTCGGATATCTCATCCGACACATCAAAAGATGTGAAATAGCGACCGACCATGCTTGATTTTGGCTGGACAGAATTGGTTGTGATTATGGGGCTTGGCGTTTTGGTGATTGGCCCCGACGAAATTCCTGCGATGATGCGTGGTCTGGGCAATTTGATGCGCCGCATCTCATATATTAAATACGCATTCACCCAACAATTTGATGATTTTATGCGCGAGGCGGATATGGACGATATCCGTAAATCCGTGAATTTCGAGACAGCGCGCCGTAGCGATGCATTCGATGAGGCCGCAGAAGACGAAGATGTCATGGTGCCAATTGAACCTTTGCCTGATGATGTGAAAGACGCGTTTAAGGGTGATGATACACAAGAGGGGGAGCGCAAAGACAATGCCTCTTAATATGCTGAAAACCCATTTATGGCTTAGAATTCTGGTCGGCATGGTGCTGGGTGTGGCATGCGCGGTTTATGTGCCGATCCCTGATGCGATGATTGACTGGGTGATTTTGCCCGGTGATATCTTTATTGCCATGCTTAAGATGATTATTGTGCCGCTTGTATTGTCATCGGTTGTGCTTGGCGTGGCGAGCGCGGGTTCGATTGATGCGCTCAAGCGGGTGGGCATTCGTATCATTCCCTATTTTATCATGACCACGGCGGTGGCAATCACGATTGGTATCGGCATTACATCCATCGTTAAGCCCGGTCTTTTGATTGATCAAAGTTTGATGGGGGAGATATCCGCGCCCGCCGTTGATACTTCCGCGCTTGAGGGGTTAAGCGTGCCGCAGCGTATCTTGAATATTATTCCCGTCAATCCCGCAGAAGCGCAGCTCAACAAGGATATGCTACAGCTTGTTATTCTCGGCATTATTGTCGGGATCGCGATGTTGAGCATCCGCACCAAGGCGACCAAAACGGTCGAAAATGTACTGGTTTTCACCCAAGATGCGTCGATGATGGTTGTGAATTGGGCGATGTGGATCGCGCCCGTGGCGGTGTTTAGTTTGATGGTGAAGGCGATATCATCCATGGGGTTGTCCGCGATTGCGGGGATGGGTGTCTATATGGGCTGCGTGTTGGCGGGGCTTTTGATTATGATGTTGGTGTATCTTGTGCTGGTGCGTGTGCTGGCGCAGCGTAGTGCGCTCGGTTTTTTGGCGGGTATCCGTGATGCGCAAATTGTCGGGTTCTCAACAAGCTCCTCTGCGGCGACGATGCCAGTTTCCATGCGAGTGGCCGAAGAGAATTTACATCTTCATGAGGATATTCGTGGCTTTGTGATTCCGCTGGGCGCGACGATTAACATGGATGGAACCGCCCTTTATCAAGCGGTTGCAGCGATATTTTTATGTCAGGTTTTCGGCATTGATTTGACCATGGGCGAGACCTTGATTTTGCTTTTGACTACGATTGGCGCGTCTATCGGTACGCCGGCGCTTCCGGGGGTTGGGCTGATTGTTTTGGCGACAATCCTTGGTGGGATTGGTGTCCCGCCAGAGGGCATTGGTCTTATTCTTGGTGTGGATCGCCTGCTTGATATGTGTCGCACAACGATTAACGTGACCGGTGATTTAACCGCGAGCGCGGTGATGGATCGTCTTCTCCATCCTGATGATGTGAAGGGGGCGGTGTGAGCGAAGCAAAGCCGATTATCGGGCATTTGGTTGAGCTGCGTAAGCGCCTGTTATGGGTGATTGCGGCGATGATTGTGGGCACGGCGATTTGTTTTGCCTTCGTTGAGCCGATTTATGCGTTCCTCGTGCAACCGCTTGCGGATGCGATGGCGGCGGAGGGCGGATCACAGCGGTTGATCTATACGGGGCTGACCGAGGCGTTTTTCACGTATCTTAAAGTTGCGTTTTTCGCGGGGGTTTTTATGACCTTTCCGATTTTGTTGTTTCAGCTGTGGCTGTTTGTTGCGCCGGGGCTGTATAGGAGCGAGCGCGGCGCGTTCCTGCCTTTTTTAATCGCAACGCCGATCTTGTTTTTTGCGGGCGGCGCGGCGGTTTATTACGTTGTGATGCCACAGGCTTGGCCGTTCTTTTTAAGCTTTCAGACAGGGGCGGAAGAAACCACCTTGCCGATTCAGCTTGAGGCACGGGTGAGCGAGTATCTTGATCTTATCATGACGTTGATCTTTGCGTTTGGCGTGTGTTTTCAACTGCCTGTTCTTTTGACCTTACTCGGAAAGGCGGGGATTGTTAGCGCGGATGGGTTGGCGTCAAAGCGTAAATATGCGCTTATCATTACATTTATTGTGGCGGCATTGCTAACGCCGCCCGATATTGTTAGTCAAATCCTGTTGGCGATGCCAATATTGCTTTTATATGAGATATCAATTTTATTAATTCGTTATGCCGCAAAAACAAAAAAGCCCGAAACAGATATACCAGAAGCGCCTTAAAAGCGGCGCGCTGAGAGCTGATCCTATGCAGGAAAAAGCCGTGGTGGAGCTTGATCGGCTGTATCAGGAATTGCTGACCTATAAACCCAAGCGTGGTTGGTTTGGCAAACGCGAGGAGCCGCCCGCGGGTGTGTATTTCTTTGGCGGGGTTGGGCGCGGTAAATCCATGTTGATGGATTTGTTTTATCACTGCCTGCCTGAAGACGTCCCCGCGCAGCGCGTGCATTTCCATGAATTTATGATTTCGGTGCATGATTATATCCACACCCGCCGCAGTGACGACAGCATTCGCGAGGGCGCGGATGAAAGCGTGCCGTTACTCGCTGCGCGTATTGCCGAGAAATCGCGGGTTTTGTGTTTTGATGAATTTCATGTGGTTGATATTGCGGATGCGATGATCCTTGGGCGGTTATATCGGTGTTTGTTTGAGCATGGTGTTGTGGTGGTGTCCACCAGCAACTGGGATCCTGATGATCTGTATAAAGACGGCTTGCAGCGTGATCGTTTCCTGCCGTTTATTGCGCTTATCAAAGAGAAAATGCATGTGTTTCATCTGGACAGTCCGCATGATTATCGCACGCAATTTTTGATGGAGGAGGGGAGTTATTTCTCTCCGCTGGGTGCAAAAGCCGACCAACAGATGAGCGCGGTTTTTGCGCGCTTGAGCGATGGGGCACAAGGCACGCCGCAGACACTAAAGGTCAAGGGGCGCAAGATTAAGGTGAGCGCGGCGGCGAAGGGTGTGGCGCGGTTCAGCTTTGATCAATTATGCATGAAACCTTTGGGTGCGGAGGATTATCTTATGATTACACAATCCTATAACAGCGTCCTGCTTGATGGGGTTCCGCGTATGGATTCGGATGACCGCAACGCGCTCAAGAGGTTGATGAATTTGGTGGATGTGCTCTATGAAAACAACACGCGCCTAGTTGTGAGCGCGGATGCGCTGCCTGCTGAATTATATACCGGCGATGATCATGCTTATGAATTTGAACGCACAATCTCGCGGTTGCAGGAAATGCAAAGCGCGGCATATTTGGATCGAAGCGATTGACGGGAATTTGTCCATCCAACCATCCCCCCCCTAAATTTCTGCGTGGACATAGCTTAGAAAAAGGGATGATCTTTGGTGTGAATGCGTTATAAGGGGGTATGCCACATTTTATTACGCGCTTCTTTGTCAAAAAGCCGAAGGATTATTCGGAGCAAAAGAAATCTTTGCAAAGCGCGAAGGTGAAAGAGCGTATGTCGCTTGCGCGTGACACCAATACCAATAAAGAGATTTTATATTATCTGGCCGAGAGTGATCCCGATCCGAAAGTCCGTGAAGCGGTCGCTAAGAACACATCCGCGCCGATCCATGTGTCTTCGGTTTTGGCGGGGGATGATGATACGGATGTGCGCCTTGCGCTGGCGAAACGGTTGATGGCGCTGCTTCCTGATATTTCACATGATGAACATAGCCAGCTTTATGCGTTTACCGTGCAGGCGCTCGGTACGCTTGCGCTGGATGAGGTGTTGAAGGTGCGCTTGGCGCTATCGTCGACGCTCAAGGATCATGCCTACACCCCGCCGAAGGTTGCGGGGCAGCTCGCGCGGGATGTGGAGCGCGAAGTCTCCGAGCCGATTTTGCGCTTTTGCGCGGCGTTGGCGGATGAAGATTTGCTCGATATCCTAAAAAACCACCCCGCCAGTTGGGTGATCGAGGCGATTGCGTGTCGTGATCGCGTCAGCGCCGATGTATCGCGCGCGGTGATTGATGTTGAGGATATTCAGGGCGGTACGGCCCTGATCAGCAATGAAGGCGCCAATCTCAGTGAGATGGTGCTGCAGATTATCGTCGAAAAAGCGCGACAATTTCCCGAATGGCAAAAACCGATTTCCATTCGTAAAAGCCTGCCTGCGGATCTTGCCAAGCAATTGGCGGAATTTGTTGAAGGGTCGGTGCGTGATTTGTTGATGCTACGCGGGGATTTTGATCCCGAAACCACGCATGAAATTGCCGATGTGTTCCGCCGCCGTCTTGATTATGCCGCCAGCAACCCCGATGACAGCGAACCCGTTGAACAGCGCCTTAAACGCGCCATCAACGAAGAGGGCGGCTTGTCCGAGGAAAAGCTATCTGATGCACTTGGTATGCGTGATTATGATTTTGTCGCGGGGGCGATCGCGCATCTTGCAAAAAGCAATTTCATCAGCGTGACAAAAATCATAGATATGCGCGCACCCAAGGCAATTGTGGCGCTGGCATGGAAAGCGGGATTGTCGATGCGCTTTGCGTTCGAGCTGCAAAAAACCGTGGGGCAGGTGCAGCCCAAAGAGATGATCTATCCCAAAGATGGAACCGATTACCCCATGACCGCCGATGAGTTGAATTGGCAGTTGGAGTTTTTGGGATTGAAGCCCGTTAAAGGATAACGTGCGCGAGCTTGACAATATAGGAAATAAATCCTATATTGTCGTATGGCTTATGATACAGACACCCCACCCCCGACATCTTCTTCAGGCATGATTTCTCAAGATCATGACAGCCGCATTCAATTTTTAAATCACGAGAATCCCATCGAGAGAAGGGCGGCGCAAATGATGTTGGAGCTTGATTTGCATAATGCACAGCGTGAAGCGATTGAAAACCCGATTCCCGAACAAGCAGATGATATTCGCGATATCATTGATGCGATGCGTCTTATGCTGGAGGAGGGGACGGAACGTGACGCCGTTGAGCGTTTGGAGCAGCAGGCAGATATCCTTGATATCGCTTTTCGTAGGCTTTTAAGCGATGCGGATACGACATATCAAAATCTGGGGCGCGTTGATTGCGACCCCATGAAATATGCTGCCGCGTTTAAGGCGCAGGATCAATATCGCAAGACGGTGAAAACGCTTAAGGCATTGAAAAAGCGCGGGCCGTATAAAAAACAGCGTGCGAAACGCAATGAAATTATTGAATAAATTTAATTATAACAATGCTTTACGAGGTAAAAATGCAAATAAAAAAATCACGGCATTTTACAAGTCATGGCGAGGCGCGCAGCGAAGCGGCCATTCAGGATATTTCTTGGGTGCGCTGGGCTGCTTCGTTACGCTTCACAATGACATGCATAAAAATCCATGTTTATCTATTGTTACCTGTGGTTTACAATCACGTACGAATCAAAATTCAACAAGGAGCTATCGCCCATGAAATCACCAGTTAGAGTCGCTGTTACCGGAGCCGCCGGACAAATTGGATATTCCCTTTTATTCCGTATCGCGCAAGGCGAAATGCTTGGGCCGGATCAGCCGATTATCCTGCATTTGCTTGAGATTACGCCCGCACTTGGTGCGCTTTCCGGCGTTGTGATGGAGCTTAATGACTGCGCGTTTCCATTGCTTGCAGGCGTTGTTACGTCTGATGATGCGAATGTCGCGTTTAAGGATGTTGATTATGCGTTGCTTGTTGGCTCTATGCCCCGCAAAGATGGGATGGAGCGCAAAGATTTGCTCTCTGCCAATGGCGGTATATTCGGGCCACAAGGCAAAGCATTGAACGATCATGCATCGCGCGATGTGAAAGTTTTGGTTGTTGGCAATCCTGCGAATACGAATGCACTCATTGCACAGGAAAACGCGCCTGACCTTGATCCGTTATGCTTTACTGCGATGGTTCGTCTTGATCATAACCGTGCGCTTTCGCAACTTGCTGAGAAAACGGGTGCGCATTCAACGGATGTGAAGAAGATGATCATCTGGGGCAATCACTCGGCGACGCAATATCCTGATATTCACCATGCCGAAGTTAAGGGCAAATCCGCGATTGATGCGGTTGAGCAAGATTGGTATGAGAGCGATTTTATACCGACTGTGCAACAACGCGGCGCGGCGATCATCAAGGCGCGCGGGGCGTCTTCGGCCGCGTCTGCGGCGTCTGCGGCGATTGATCATATGCGCAATTGGGCGCTTGGCACGACTGATGGGGATTGGGTTTCCATGGCTGTTCCATCCGATGGATCATATGGTATTGAGCCGGGCATCATTTACGGCTATCCCGTGACATGTGCGGGCGGACAATACCAAATCGTGCAAGGGTTGGAGATTAACGCATTTTCACGCGCGAAAATGGATGCAACTGAAACAGAATTGCGTGAAGAGCGTAAGGCTGTTGAAGATTTGCTCGGCTAGAGTCTGCTAAGCGGCAGGTTTCATGTCGAGGCTAGGGGCAGGGGCGCGATTGAGATTTTGAGCGTTTGTCGCGTTGGCGAACTGCTTTTCAAAATCTGCTTGCGCTCCGGCTAATCCCTTTGTATCTGGAGTGTTCGTAATGATCGGACTTCCCTCTCTCGGGGCGTATCTTTCCTCACGCTCTAATTCGGCGTAAAGGGCGGAGGCTTCTTCGGTATTGCCAATAAGCCAGCTGAATACAGCCATAAATGTTTTGCCGAGTGTGGCAGCTATATTGCCGAAATTATATCGGCTTCCGCCTTGGCTTTTAAGCAATTCTGCGGTCC
The DNA here is from genome assembly GCA_009995045.1 of Alphaproteobacteria bacterium. GTDB lineage: Bacteria > Pseudomonadota > Alphaproteobacteria > Micavibrionales > Micavibrionaceae > TMED27. Next base: position 135,112 of record JAACQG010000006.1, on the reverse strand, counting down.
AGACGCCGCTTTGTCTTGCTTCAAATTGCTCAGGCGTCATGTCACCCGCATCGGGATTTATGGTGTAAGCTGTCAAATTTTCTATATGCTTAGCGACCAATTTTTCACGCTGCGCTTTTTCCTCCGCGGTGGCATCGGGCCCGAATGGCTCTAAATTGAGCCTTGCTGCTTCTTCGATGAAAGGGTGTGGACGTGCCATTTTTTGTTGTTTTATATCCTTGTTATTTTTTGTTAATTCTTAGCTTATTATACAGTATCCGCGGGTTTTGCGCAAATTAAGCGCTCATATTCATCGGCGATCCTGGTGTGTTTGCGGTTTCCACTTTGGCCGCTAATTCTATCTCTTTTGGCGTCATTACCTCTGGTGCCGGTGTTTGTGGTGTTGGTTCTTGGTTTTCTGCTGCTGCTACGTTATATGTTCCAGACAATGATGGTGGCGGACTGTTATAGGAAAGCCTGTCAATTTGATTTTCAAGCATTGGTGTCGCAATTTTGGGGGCAACATTTACCGCCATTTTTGTTTCTGCGATTTCTGCGATTTGAGCTGCTTGGTCTGCTGTTAAGCCTCGTTCTTCAAGCTCAGATAGCAGATCTGCTTCAGATATATATGGCAGTTCAGATAATGATGAAATGTAGCTTTTTAGCTCAGGATTGTTATCTAGAAAAGCTTGAGCCGGATCTGGGGCGGGAGCTGCTGGTGCGTCGGATGCTTCTGAAACTAAGCCGTCATGGATAGTGCTTCCGTACAATTCATCTTTTAATTGCTGAATTTCAGCTTCCCTTTCCGCAATCATTTCGGCGGCTTTTTCCGGTGAGAAATGATTGTTGATGCCTTGTGCGGCATCAGCTTCGATTTGTGCTTTGAATTCTTCCATGTATGTAACGGAGTTTTCTAATTCTGTTACTTTATTGGATATATCGATTTGTTCTTGAATATATTTAGCGGTGTATTCTTCGCTTAGCCCTATTTGAGCAGCGACAGCTTCTATGCCTGCTTGCCATTTTTCACTACCAATGCCGCCGGAGATTTTGTCTATTGCCTCTCTGAGGCTTGGGCTTTGAAGGGCCATGGCCATAAGTTGGTTTGGATTGTTGTTATTGAGAATTGCTTTTTTGTTGTCATCGACAAACACTTTGACTTCTATAAGGAGCATATTCATGTTGGTTAAGTTATCGAAGGTTTCTTCCATGCCTTCAATTTGGGCTTCTGCAAGCTCGATTTGGGCTCTGATAGGGCCGTCATTTGCGTAAGGCGAGTTTTTGAGATTTTCAATTTTTGCTTCAAGTGCTTCTTGGGATTCACGCAAGGCGATGCCTTGCTCTCCATTTTCAACGATGCTTTTGTCAAGGTCAGCGATGAATTTGTCTATGTTTTGTGCAGAAGGGTTTTCGATAAGGGTGCTTATTCCTTCAGTGATGTTATTAGGGTCGGAAAAGTCAGAGCTTTTAGCGTTGCTCATTAAGCCATAAGTTGCAAGTGATGCTCCTGTTCTTAGTGTGTGTGATGTTGCGACACCCTCTGCTTTTAGTGTTAATATTCTTTGATCTGCGGTTTGTATTAGATCTTGGAATATTTCAGGGTTGGATGCCTCAAGTTCATTAATCTTTTCAAGTGCTTGATTAAATGCCTCTTCAGGGTCTAAGTTAGGGTTGTCTTTTAACATTTTTTCAGCTGTGTCTTCAGCTAGCTTGATTTTTAGAAATTCACTTTTTTGTTCGTCTGTTAAACCTTCATAATATTCGGGAACATTTTCAACGGACTTTACTATCCCGTCGATTGCAGTGCGTGCCTCTTCGTCATCAATTGATTGTCCTTTTGAAACATCATTTGCGATACTATCAATTGCTGTTCGACTTGCTTCAGGTAAATTTCTATCAACGTATAGTGAAAGATTGTTATATACATTAGCGGGAATACCAGCTGCTAATGCTGCGTTTGATGCAGCAGAATTCAAAGCTGAATCCATCATTTGAGAAAATACTGCATCTGCGTTTACTCTTTTAGCACGTTCTTTTTCTTTTTCCTGCGGGGTTATTCCGCCCATGTTTTGGGCGGAGATGTTGGCTATGGCGCCGTCGGCGCCGGCTAGGATGAGGTTGAGGGTGCTTTGAACGTAGTTGATATTTGCATCTGTTGCTGGGCCGTCAGGGCTGTTTATGGGGGGCTCTGAGTTTTCAAATGCGCTTATGATGTCTGCTTCTAGTGCTTCAAGGGTTGCGGTTTGGTTGTCGCCGCCTTGATAGCGGTTTGCATCACGCGCTAGCATGTTGATAATACCTTGAGGTGGATTGATATCGGGGGCGATTGAGCGGAGTAGGTCGAGCACAAGATTCGGCGTGAAAACCGCTGTATCCTCTAACTCCTGCGATGTTGTTACATCATCTAACGCCACTTATACACCTTCTCTATTTACTCAATGTGACTTATTGCCACTTATAATATTCTGCCCCTAATATATGGAAGAAAGGTTAAGGTATTATTAAGAAAGCCAATGAAACCCTAAAGATGTGCATTTTATCGTGTTTTTTTGGCGCTTTACGGGTTGCAATCGGTGTGAGGGGCGGCTAAGTCATTGGATGTAGATTCATTCTTGCGCTGCACACTCGGCTCAAGATATTTGGACAACTAAAAGAGAGACTCATCCATGAATATTCATGAATACCAAGCAAAAGAACTTCTTAAGAAGTATGGCGTAGCGGTGCCGGACGGCATTCCTGCAATGAACGTTGAAGAGGCGGTTAAAGCCGCAGAGAGCATGACAACAGATCTTTACGTTGTTAAGGCGCAAATCCACGCAGGTGGACGCGGTGCCGGTCATTTTACCGATAATCCAGAAGGCAAGGGCGGTGTTCGTCTCTGTAAGACAGTTGATGATGTTCGCGCAGCGGCAGAAGCAATGATGGGTAAGACTTTGGTGACAAAGCAGACTGGCCCTGAAGGCAAGGAAGTTCAGCGTTTGTACGTGACAGACGGTGTGGACATTGAAAAAGAATATTATTGTTCAGTTGTTCTTGACCGTGGTCAGAGCAAAGTTGCGTTTATGGTTTCGACCGAAGGCGGAATGGACATTGAAGAGGTTGCCGAGAGCCACCCAGAAAAGATTATCAGTGTTGCGATTGATCCAGTTGCCGGTTTTACCGATGCGGATGGTGACAAGTTGGCGGCTGGTCTTGAATTGAGCGGTGCAAAGGCGGAGAGCGCGAAGGTGCTTTTTGCTAATCTTTACAAATGCTACATCGAATTGGATGCGGAAATTGTCGAGATTAACCCGTTGATCACTGTTGGTGATGAGGTTATGGCGCTTGATGCGAAGATGAGCTTTGACGGGAATGCGCTTTATCGCCACCCCGATATTAAAGCGCTTCGTGATGAGACAGAAGAGGACGCGAATGAGAAATTGGCTGCGGATAACGAGCTTTCTTATGTGCGCCTTGATGGCAATATTGGCTGTATGGTTAATGGTGCAGGTTTGGCGATGTCGACTATGGATATCATTAAGCTTAAGGGCGGTGAGCCTGCGAACTTTTTGGATGTTGGTGGTGGCGCGACAGCAGAGCGCGTGACGACAGCATTCAAGATCATTCTTTCTGATCCAAGTGTTAAGGGCATTCTTGTCAATATCTTTGGCGGCATCATGAAATGTGATGTTATTGCCGAGGGCGTGATTGCCGCAGCGAAAGAAGTGAATTTGAGCGTGCCGCTTGTTGTGCGTCTTGAAGGAACAAATGTTCAAAAGGGTAAGGAATTGATGGCGGCTTCTGGTTTGCCGATTATTTCTGCCGATGATTTAGAAGATGCTGCGACGAAGGTAGTTGCAGCCACTAGCCAAGCGGAGGCGGCGTAATGTCAGTTTTAGTCAATAAAGAAACAAAAGTAATTTGTCAGGGTTTCACCGGATCACAAGGCACGTTCCACAGTGAGCAAGCGATTGCTTATGGCACCAACATGGTTGGTGGTGTTACGCCGAAAAAAGGCGGGCAGGAGCATCTTGGTCTTCCTGTGTTTAATACGGTGAAAGAAGCAAAAGACGCGGTTGGTGTTGATGCTTCTGTGATCTATGTTCCACCACCATTTGCGGCGGCGGCGATCATTGAAGCGATTGAAGCGGAAGTTGAGCTTGCGATTTGTATCACTGAAGGCATTCCTGTGCTTGATATGGTTAAGGTGAAGGCGGCTTTGGCGGGTTCTAAGACTCGTTTGATTGGCCCGAACTGTCCGGGTGTTATTACGCCGGATGAATGTAAGATCGGTATTATGCCGGGTCACATTCATAAGCGCGGTTCTGTAGGGATTGTGTCACGTTCTGGTACGCTTACATATGAAGCGGTTGCACAAACAGGCGCGGTTGGTCTTGGTCAATCGACATGTATTGGTATTGGTGGTGACCCGGTGAACGGCACGAACTTTATCGATTGTATTGATTTGTTTATGAATGACCCAGAAACCGAGTCGATCCTTATGATCGGTGAGATCGGCGGAACGGCAGAGATTGAAGCGGCTGAATATTATAAAGGCCTCAAGAATAAGAAGCCTATTGCCGGATTTATTGCTGGGGCGACTGCTCCTCCAGGTAAGCGTATGGGCCATGCTGGAGCGTTGATTTCAGGATCAGATGATACTGCGCCTGCGAAAATGAAAGCAATGCGTGATGCTGGTTTTGTCGTATCTGAGAGCCCTGCGGGTCTTGGTAAGGCAATCAAGGAAGCAATCGCTGCTTAAATTTAATAGGCTGCAAATGCTGCTTTAAATGTAATGACCATCAACCTGATTTTTGGGAAGGTTAATATGATGAAGCGATATAAAATTTTTGGATGGCTCCTTTTGGGGGCCATTCTTGTGTTGGGGACGCCTGTTTCGGCGCAGAGTTTTGATGCGTTGAAATGGCAGAACCGTGTACTTGTGTTGAGCGCGGATGAGAATTCGCCGCAAGTGTTGGAGCAGATTGCATTGCTGCGTGATTATGTTCCTGAGATGGAGGAGCGGGAGTTGATTGTTCTTCAGCTAACCAGTCAGGTTTTGAGGAAAGTTGATGACTTATCACCCTTTCCCTATCAAACGCGCATTTTGGAAAACGGGCAGGAGCGACGTTACCTGGAGACTTTATTTTCGCGTGATGTTGTTATTGAGGGCGAGTTGAGCGTGACGCTTGTCGGGCTTGATGGTGAGATTAAGGAGTTTTGGAGCGGGGTTGTTGAGCCGTCTGAGATTTTTGATGTGATTGATGCGATGCCGATGCGTCAGCGGGAGATTGATGCGCAATAAGAGATTGAATTCTTTTGGATATTGCGTATCGTATAATCATGGTTTTAGAAACTTTTACAGATAATCAATTTAAGCGCCTTATCAGCCTTCCGTATCGGGCGGGGCTTTTTGTGTCTGCTAGTGATAGCTCTGGCGGGGATGCGGCGAGTGAAAATGAGCTGCGCGCGCTGGAGAATTTGATTTATGGGTTTTCCGACGGTGTTTTCGGATCAGAGCTTGTTCAGCATGTGATGGCGGAAACGATCAAGCATAAGCATGAGTGGAAGAATTGGCATAAGGATTTGGCGCATGTGCCAAAGGAATGCGCCGATGCGCTCTCGATTTTAGCGTCTCAGGTCGATCATAAGGAACGCGCCGCCTATGCGCGTCGTATATTGGCGTTGGGTGAGGCGGTGGCGCTTGCGTTTCGTGAGGATATTGAATCGCAGGCCGGTTTTGGGCGGTTTAAGGCGTATTTGCGGTATTTGAAAATGGTGCGTCAAGCCAAGGCCAAGAAGCTTCCTGTGAAAAGTTTTGAGGACTTTCTGTCGATTTCTCCCGATGAACGCAAAGCGCTTTTGGCGCTCTCATCTGCGTTAAATCTGGAATATATTTAGCTTTGTATTCAATGCGTTCTTGACCTTGCTTTTGCGAGGCATTACATCCATTATGGTTACCCTGAATTAACGCACATAAGGCCCCTTTAAAATGTCGCAAGAAGCATCAAATATCTCATTCTTAACAGGCGTGAGCGCGGAATATATCGCGCATTTATATACCGAGTTTCTCTCTAACCCGTCCAATGTTGATGAGAGCTGGCAGGAGTTTTTCGGTGATCTTGCTGATAAAGAAGTTGAGCTTTTGAGCGAAATGACGGGCGCGAGTTGGACGCCCAAGGAAAACCGCAAATCCGAGCGTGCGTTCGGCAATGCGAATGATGATTTGCCAGCGCATGGTACAGAAGCAGCGAAAGCATCAGGCGCAAAAAGCGCACCATCAGGACAGCGCGCGAAGGGCGGCGTTTCCAGTGATGATGTTAAACAGGCGGCGAATGATTCCATCGGCGCGTTGATGCTTATACGGGCCTATCGTGCGCGCGGGCACATGCTTGCGAATCTTGATCCGTTGGGATTGAAAGAGGTTGCGCCAGAATCTGAGCTTGATCCAGCGCATTACGGGTTTTCAAAATCTGATTATAATCGCCCGATTTTCATCAATGGTGTTTTGGGCAAAGAATACGCAACGTTGAGCGAGATTATTGAAATCTTGAAGGAGACATATTGCGGTACGATTGGTGTTGAGTTTCTTCATCTTACCGATCCCAAAGAAAAAGCATGGGTACAAGAGCGTATTGAAGAGCCGCGTAACAAGACTGATTTCACTGAAACCGGTAAACGCGCGATTTTGCAGCGCATGATTGCGGGCGAAAAGTTCGAGCAATTCCTTCATAAAAAATATCCGGGCACGAAGCGTTTTGGCGTTGATGGCGGTGAAGCGCTTATTCCATTGATTGAGCAGATCATGAAGCGTGGCGGTCAGATGGGCCTTGAAGAGATGGTCATTGGTATGGCGCATCGCGGGCGTTTGAATGTGCTTGCGAATGTCATGGGTAAATCCTTTACTGCGATTTTTGTCGAGTTTCAGGGGCAGTCTTCGACGCCTGATGATGTGCTTGGCTCGGGTGATGTTAAATATCATATGGGGACATCCAGTGACCGTGATTTTGACGGCAATAATATTCACCTGTCATTGACGGCTAACCCGTCTCACCTTGAATTTGTGAATCCGGTTGTTATCGGTAAGGTGCGGGCGAAACAGTTGCAGCGCGATGATGTGCAGTCAATTTCTGTTATGCCATTGATTTTGCACGGTGATGCGGCGTTTGCTGGGCAGGGGATTACGGCGGAAACGCTTATGATTTCAGAGCTTCCCGGTTATCGTGTTGGCGGGACTGTTCATATTGTGATTAATAACCAGATTGGTTTCACGACCATGCCGAAATATTCGCGCTCTGGTCCGTATTCAACGGATGTGGCGAAAATGTTGGCAGCGCCTATTTTCCACGTGAATGGGGATGACCCCGAAGCGGTTGTGCATGTTGCGCGGATAGCGACGGAGTTTCGTCAGGAATTTAAGCGTGATGTCGTGATTGATATGTTCTGTTATCGTCGATTTGGCCATAACGAAGGCGATGAGCCAGCGTTCACGCAGCCGATCATGTATCAGAAAATCTCCGAGCAAAAGACATCGTTGACCAAATATGCAGAGCAATTGGTGGGCGAAAAGGTTGTCACGCAAGATGAATTTGAAGGCATGGTTGCTGAATTTGAGGGCAATCTTGAGGATGCGTTTAAGGCGACCGAGAGTTATAAGCCCAATGAAGCCGATTTCTTGGCGGGGGTCTGGTCGGATATGCGTGTTGCGACCGAGGGGCCAAACCGCGGCGAGACAGGTGTTGATGAGGATGTGATTCAAAAAGTCGGGCGTGTTATTACTGCCATTCCAGCCGGATTTAACATTAATAAAAAGCTTAAGCGTGTGATTGATGCGCGGGCGAAGATGTTGGAAACGGGCGAAGGATTTGACTGGGCGATGGGTGAGACGTTGGCTTATGCGACATTGCTTGATGAAGGATATCCGGTTCGTCTTTCGGGGCAGGATGTTGGGCGCGGGACGTTCTCTCACCGCCATGCGATTTGGTATGATCAAGAGACGAATGAGCAATATTATCCGCTTAAGACGTTGACCAATGATGATCCGAAATTTGAAGCGCATGATTCACCGCTCTCCGAGATGGCGGTGCTTGGGTTTGAATATGGGTATTCATTGGCGGATCCGAAGACGCTTACGATTTGGGAAGCGCAATTTGGAGATTTCGTGAATGGTGCGCAGGTGATGATTGACCAGTTTATTTCATCGGGCGAATCTAAATGGCTTCGTATGTCGGGATTGGTGATGTTGTTGCCGCATGGATATGAAGGGCAAGGGCCAGAGCATAGCTCGGCGCGTCCCGAGCGTTTCTTGCAGCAATGTGCGGAAGATAACTGGCAGGTTGTTAATTGTACGACACCGGCAAACTTTTTCCATGCGCTGCGCCGTCAGATGCATCGTGATTTCAGAAAGCCATTGATTGTGTTTACGCCGAAATCTTTGTTGCGTCACAAATTGGCCGTTTCTGATATTGATATGTTCACGAAGGAAAGCACATTCCACCGTGTTTTGTGGGATGATGATCGTGATAGCCTTGTTAAGGCGGACAAGATCAAGCGTGTGATCCTGTGTACTGGTAAGGTTTATTATGACCTGCTTGCGGAGCGTCGTGAGCGCGGTATTGATGATATTCGTATCTTACGTCTAGAACAGCTCTATCCGTTCCCTGGTCTTGTTTTGGCGGAGGAATTGGCTGGTTGTAAGAATGCTGACATTGTTTGGTGTCAGGAAGAGCCGGAAAACCAAGGCGCGTGGCAGTTTGTTGACCGCCGTATCGAGAATGTCCTTACCAAGCTGAAGCATAAAGCATCGCGTCCGAAATATGTTGGGCGTGTTGCCGCCGCGGCGCCTGCGACCGGTTTGATGTCTCGCCATTTGGAAGAGCAGAAGAAGCTGGTTGATGAGGCCTTGACGGTTTAGTTTGGAGGTGCTGATCGCGTAGATAAAGATGCGATTGTTATGTCTGGGCCGTTTTGTGGGTGAATGTTTTCTGAATAGAATGCCATTATGCCTGATGTGATTTGTTCTGCGATGGATTCCGGGGCTTGTGACATATCTTCTAATCTTGATGCGTCCTGAGCGTTACTTAGGAAGCCTAGCTCGACAAGGGCGGCTACGTGCTTTCCTTGTGATGGTTGTGTCCGTTCAAAGCGTGATAAAACTGTCGCGTCTGCTGTGTTGGTTTTTGATCTTACTTCTACGTTACCCGCAATTGCTTGGGTAAGTTTTCTTGAATCCGGGTCAATTGCTGCGCGGCCAATATCTACTCTGCCATCTCCATTCGGTCTAGAGCCTGCGTAAGCAATTAGTCCTTTTGCTGTGTTGGTTGGTTCGGAGTCAGCGTGAAGGCTTAACAGGATAGAGTTTTGATATCCTCCATGTTGTGTTGTGAGTGATGCAAAATCTGCTCTGGCTGCTCTGCCGGTTAGCCCATTCGGGCCTACTCTGCTGTTGCGTGTTTCAAAACCTTGTAATCTCTCCCCGGGGTTACGGGTGAAAAGTACATCAAAGCCTTGAGCTCTCAACTGGGCTGCTAATTCGCCGCCGACGGGGTCGATGACGTCAATTTCTGTGAGGTGGTTGTGGTTTGACTCTGCCCCTGGATCGCCGCCAGTATTATGACCTAAATCAATGATGATTAATGTGTTTGATTGGCTAGCGGATGCTTTTGTTACGATTGGTTCGCCTGTTCTGATGTTGTTCCAGACGCTTGCTGATAATTGTGCAAGGCGCTCATCCCGGCTGTTTGATGTGTTGAATGAGCCGCTGATTGCTGGTTTGTCGTCAGGGCGGGGTGCGTCACCGAGTGATGGTGGTTGTGTTAATGCTGGCGAGGTATCTAATGCGGATGTGATTATTGGTTCATCAGCTTCGGTGATAGGGGGTGTCGGCATGTCCGGTGCGGCGGAAATTTCGGGTTGAGCGGGGGCGCTTTCAATGTTTGGTAATAAATCTGCAAGTCCTGTCGGGGCGGAGACACTTAATTCCCAGTCAGGATGAATTAAGCCTGGATTTGTTTTGAGTGAGGGATAGGCATCCTGATTGAGTTTGACCAGTGTTTCGACATCGGTGTTAAATCTCTCGGCTATTTTACCCAGTGTGTCACCGCTCACAACGGTGTGGGTTTCTTGTTGTTCGTTTGGTGATGTGAGTGTTGTGGGCTGCTCTGAGCGTGAAGTTGTTGGTTCTGGCTCAAGCTCTGTGATGGTTGCCAGTGCTTCATCCATTTCTGCTGGCTGTGGTTGTTGGATATTGTCGGTGAGGACGTCTGGTGCAGACGATGCGTCTGGTTGCTGTGGGGTTTCTATTGGTGCTGGCGCGTCCTGAATGGCCGGTGCAGACGGCAGATCGGGGGCTTGTTGTCTTAATACCGGAGCATCAGTTTGAGGTCTGGTTGCTGCATCAAAATCGGCGCTCATATCCGGTGGTGTGCCATTCTGAGGGGATTGTGTAGGCGCGATATCTGGTGTTGGTGTTGCTATAGGCTCTGGTTTTGCGACGCTTAAAGTCCATCCTGGTTGGATGGTATCAGGATCGGTTCTTAATGATCTGTAGGTGTCTTGATTTAATTTTACCAAGGTGTCTACATCGGTTCCGAAGGATGTTGCGATGTCGGTTAGATTGTCGCCTAGTTTGACAGAATAGCTTCCTGTTTCAGGCGCTTCACGTTGTGTGTTGAATGTCCAGCCGGGCTGAATTAAGCCGGGGTTGTTTTCTAGTGATGGGTATTTGTCGACATTGAGCGCAATGAAATCATCGATATCATTGTAGCCAAATGATTTGGCTATTGTTGTGATATTGTCGCCTGATTTTACGACATATTGTCTATTGGTCGAAGCGTCTTGTTCGACATCATCTAAAGCCATTTAAAAAACACCCTCATATTTTTTTCTTTTCATTATGACGTTTAAGTCTTAACAAATGCTTAAATTTCCCTGATATTGACGTTATGAACTCATTTGACCTTTCTATTTATTTTGTGGCTGATCCTGCGTGTTGTGGGGGGCGGTCGGTTGTTGATGTTGTGATGGAGGCAGCCCAAGCGGGCGTTACGATGGTGCAGTATCGCGATAAATCGGGTGACATGCCGCGGATTTTGGCGAATGCAGCGATGATGGCGGAATTGTTGAAGGCGTATAATATTCCGCTTTTGATCAATGATTATGTTGATGTCGCGGTTGCGGCGAGCGCGGATGGTGTGCATTTGGGGCAGGGCGATAGCGACCCCAAAGAGGCGCGCGCGACATTAGGGTTTGATGCGATTATCGGTCAGACAGCATTTACGCCAGAGCATATTGCGGCGGTTGATGAGACGGTTGTTGATTATATTGGTGTCGGGCCGTTTTATCCGACGCAAACAGATAAGGGCAAGCCAGTTTTAGGGGCGGAGCGGTTTTCGATGCTGGCGGCAATGGCGAAGGTTCCGGTTGTCGGAATTGGCGGGATTACGGCGGAGAATGCGCGCAGCGTTGTGGATGCAGGCGCGAATGGCGTTGCGATGATGCGCAGCATATCGGAAGCGGATGATATTAGCGCGGCGGTTGGGGCGTTTCGTGCCATGTTGGATATGCCGTTGAACAAAGAATTGAAGGCATAGATATGATACCAAAAGTTTTAACGATTGCGGGGTCTGACTCTTCTGGAGGGGCGGGGGTGCAGGCGGATTTGAAGACGTTTTCGGCGCTTGGTTGTTATGGGATGAGCGTGTTTACGGCGCTTACGGCGCAAAATACCATGGGGGTGCAGGGTGTTTATTCGGTTCCGTCTTCGTTTTTAATTCAGCAATTGGACAGTGTTTTTGATGATGTGCCGCCCGCGGCGGTTAAGATTGGCATGCTTGGGGATGTTGAGAGCATTAGGGCATTGGCGTTCTTTTTGCGTGAGCGTGATGTTCGAAATATTATTCTTGATCCTGTTATGGTTGCGACGAGCGGGGATCAGCTTATTGCGGATGACGCGGTTGATGCGCTTAAGGAGATGCTTATTCCGCTTGCGGATGTGATTACACCGAATATCCATGAGGCGGCGATATTGTCGGGACGCAAGATTGATGATGCGGTTGAGGCGGCGCGAGATTTGCTTAGCTTGGGGGCAAGCGGTGTGTTGCTTAAAGGTGGGCATGGCACGGGTGAGATATGCCTTGATGTGTATGCGTATGATGGCGGGATTGAGGTGTTTGAAGCGCCGCGGCTTATGACCAAGAATACGCATGGCACGGGATGCACACTTTCGTCGGCGATTGCGGCGTATGTTGCGCATGGGCATACTATGATTGATGCGATTGGCGAGGCGAAGAGTTATATCACAGAGGCGATCCGTCATGCGGATGATTTGAATGTGGGCAAAGGCGCAGGGCCGGTTCATCATTTTTGGAATGCCTGGACATAATCCTTTGCGTCTTTCTATTCCTGCGGTTTCTTTAAATCCTTTGCCTATTTATATTGATTTCGTTAATATCTGCTCATGCATGAATTTGAGATGATACGTGATTATTTTCGTCCTCTTACGATGGGGCGCAAGGAAGCGGGCGGGTTGCTTGATGATGCGGCGATCCTTGATGTGCCGGATGGTTATGATTTGGTGATGAGTTCGGACACGTTGTGTGGCGGTGTTCATTTTCTTGATGATGAATCTGCGGATAATATTGCGCATAAATGTTTGCGGGTTAATTTGTCGGATATGGCGGCGATGGGGGCGGTGCCGTATTGTTATCAGCTTAATCTGGCGTTTTCGCGAAAGCCGGATGCGGCGTGGGCGAAGATATTTACCGAGGCGTTGATGGAAGACAACCGTGCGTTTGAAGTTTTCTGTTCCGGCGGTGATACCACCGTTATTGAGGGGCCGATGCTTGTTTCATTGACCATTACGGGATTGGTGCCAAAGGGTAAGGCGGTTAAGCGTTCTGGCGCGAAGGCGGGTGATCTTGTTGTTGTCACGGGCAATATTGGTAACGCCGTGATTGGATTAAAGGTTTTGTTGGGCATTTTGGATGTGGATGATCCCGCAGAGTTTACGACGGCGTGTCATTGTCCGATGCCGCGAACAGCCATTGCAGAGGCGGTGCATACATATGCAAATGCGGCGGTTGATATATCGGACGGGATGATTGCGGATTTATCGCATATTTGCGGTGCGTCGGGTTTAGGCGCGCAGGTGCATGGGGATAAAATTCCGTTTAGTGATGGGGCTAAACGCCTTATGGAACAAGGGGTTATCTCTGTTGAGGATTTGATCACCGGCGGAGATGATTATGAATTGGCGCTTGCCGTGGCGCCCGAGGATTTTGAGGCGTTTAAAGCGCAGGCAGCGGAGCGCGGGGTATGTGTGTGTGCGATTGGTACGTTCGTTTCCTTTGATTTTGAAGGGGACGCGGTGCAGGTTCTTGATGCATCTGGTGAGCCGATGGCGTTTGAGAGCGACGGTTGGACGCATTTTTAGGCATTTAACGCTATTGGGGGCTTGCCTTTCGGGTGAGCGCCGCGTAAATATGTCTGAGTAAATTCTAATAAAAAGATCAGGATAATCATGACTAAAATCGTTGTTCCAACATTGGGTGAATCTGTTAGTGAGGCAACTGTTGCTCAGTGGCTTAAGAAAGAAGGCGAAGCCGTGAAAGCGGATGAGCCGATTGTTGAGCTTGAGACAGATAAAGTAACATTAGAAGTTGGTGCGCCAGCGGACGGTGTGATTGCGAAAATTATTGTTAGTGAAGGCGAAACGGTTGAAGTTGGTGCGCTTCTTGGTGAATTGGGTGAGGGCAGCGGTTCCGCGCCAGCCGATGATAAGAAAGACGACGCGCCAAAAGAGAGCAAGGCTGCTGAAGCGCCGAAGGAAGAAAAGAAAGAGGCGTCCACATCGGATGAGCCGAAAACGTCTCCTGCTGTTCGTAAGCTTATTAATGATAATAATCTTGATGCGTCTAAGATCCCTGCGACGGGCAAAGAGGGACGTATCACGAAAGAGGATGTTCAAAACTTCCTTGAATCCGGTGCGTCTGCACCTGCGGCGAAATCTTCTTCTGCGCCGGCTAAACCATCTGAACCACGTGACCTTGGGCCACGGGAAGAGCGTGTTCGTATGACGAAATTGCGTCAGGTGATTGCAAAGCGTCTTAAGGAAGCACAAGAGAATGCGGCGATGTTGACGACATTCAATGAAGTCGACATGCAGCCTATTATGGATCTTCGTTCACAATATCAAGATGCGTTTGTTAAGAAACATGGCATTAAGCTTGGTTTCATGTCGTTCTTCGTGAAGGCGGCGATTAATGCGCTTAAGGAGTTTCCAGCGGTTAATGCGGAGATTGATGGCACGGATATTATTTACAAGAATTACTATAATATCGGTGTTGCTGTTTCTACGCCGCAGGGTCTTGTTGTTCCGGTTATTCGTGATGCGGATCAGAAGTCGATGGCGGAGATTGAGAAAGAGATTGTTGATCTTGGCACTCGCGCGCGTGATGGCAAGCTCTCTATGGATGAAATGACAGGCGGTACTTACACGATCACCAATGGTGGTGTGTTTGGATCAATGATGTCGACACCGATTTTGAATGCGCCGCAATCAGCGATCCTTGGTATGCATAACATTGTTAAGCGTCCTGTTGTTGATCAAAAGACGGGCGAAATTGTTGTTCGTCCGATGATGTATCTTGCGCAGAGCTATGATCACCGCATTATTGATGGTCGTGAATCTGTTGGATCTTTGCTTCGTATTAAGAATGCAATTGAAGATCCTTCACGTTTGGTTTTGGACGTATAGGTACGTTTTAGCCATAGAGATGATATTTAAAAAGCCCGCTTGTTTTGCGGGCTTTTGCTTATTGGGGGATTAGGTTTTTCATGATGCCCTGGCTATCGAGGTAGCGGAAATATGGTTCTTGTGTTGAACCGTCCAGGCCGAAGATGATGCGGTCTGTTCCTGTGCTGTCTTTCATGACGACAGTGGGGGAATCTTTTGGGCCGTGCATGCGTTGTAGCAGGCGGAGATAGCCGTTGCGGTCATGCATACCGATCAAAGATTGTCCTTTCTCTGATCCTGACGGGTATGCGCCCATTTGCACTTCTAATTTTTGATTTGAGCCGTTGAATAGAAACAGGGTTCCTTCTTCGGAATTGTTGCTGCCGAGGGTTACAACACGCTCGCCGTCATCATTGAAGAAATTGGTTGTGTAGAGCGATTTTGCTTTTGCGGCTATTGATGGCGCGGCGGCGAACATTGTTGATCCGGCGATACCGCCTAAAAATCCGAAAGCGGCGAGGGTGAGGTATTTGTATTTCATGTGGCGTCTCCTTTTATAATACGGAGATGATAGCAGATTCTATGAGGGTTGATAATGCGGCGGGCCCATGTTCATCACGCGATGATGCGCGGTCGCCAATTTGTATTTTGGAATATCCCGCGCCAATAAAATTGACCAGTTCGCGCGAGGTAGGGATGCGTGATGAATAGATGTGGTCGGCGTCGAGGGTTAGTCCTTCTTTTGCTGCGATCATCAGCAGGCGGTTTATGGGTTGGAGGATGAAGCTGTATTTGTCTTGTTTGTTTTCTACGGTTTCGTATGTGTAGCCAATTGTCGGGTGGCGATCGACGAGGATGGAAACGCTTTCGCCGTTTTGATTTGTGGCTCGGGCGAGGGCGAAGGGTTCGTCGCCATATGTTTTTTGTGCAGCATTTAATGCGCTTTTCCAGTTTTCAAAAGGTTCGATTTTTGCAGGGTTTTCGATTTTTGGTTTATAGCCCGGCGGGTGTCTGGAGATGACTTCGAATTTTTGCTCTTGGTCTTTCTTTGGGCGATAGATGACGAAGACATCCATTCCTGCTTTTTCGGCAACGCGCATGGACATTGTCTCAAAGCTGTCACCGCGGCGTTTGACCCAATCTTTGTCGAAGCCTTTATGGTCGATATAGAGTTTTGCAATGCCAGCTTCTGCCATGTTTTTCATGCAGTTAGGGCAAGGCGGGTCAGTGACAAAAAGGCTGGCGGCGTTGGTTTTGTCTGCAGCAAAAATGCAGGCGGTTTCGGCGTGGATTGTGCTGCTGGAATTGCCGATTTGTGCTGTCGTGCCGATTGTGTTTAGGATCGGGAGCGGCCATGCATTTGTGCGGCTTATTGCGAAACCATCGCCAGCAAGTGTTGCGGCGATTTTGTTGGTTGGGTGCGGGCTTGTCGATACGATGTCGACGGCGGCTTGCATGTGTTTATAGATTGATGTGGAATCAGGGTTGTTCATCTTGTAAAGCTATTGGAAAAGGCATGGCGATGCCAGAGGGAATTATGCGACTTGTTAGCGTTAGGTATGGCAATATTATAATTTGGGCGCAGCAAGGGATGGATTTTTGAAGATATCAGTTTGGCTGCTTTCGAAGCCTTGCGTGCCTATAATTGTCATGTCCGTTCCCTCTTCTATAGTGTTGCCGTAGTCGTTTAGTTCTCTGTTCACTTCGTGCGTTAACATTTCTAAAGAGCTATAATTACCGATATTTACGACATTGCGCCCTTCGCGTTCTAGGAAATCGTCCAAGCCAGTTGCATGCCCGTTTATATCCTCAGTATGGCCTGCCCCTCTATGGACAAGGAATTGTTTATCGCTCGTGACATCAAATTGATCTTTGAATAATGCATAATCACTTGTGTCATCAACGCGGCTTAGCCAGTCATCCATGATTGCTTCTCCCATATCCATTAATACGGGGAATTCTCTGTCTATATCAGTTGCTGCGACGGGTACGCCGTTTTTTTCTGCAATGCCGATCATGGTGAACATGGTGCCAAATGCCTCTTGGTCGCGTGCGATCTCCGCTTCAGTGAATAGGTTTTTATCGCCTGTTAAGACTCCAGTGACGCGGTCATTGATAAAAATCTCATAATCATCATATTGTTCTTGTGTGATGCGTCCATCGCCCAGCAGAGAACCTGCTGTTTCAAGATATGATTGTTCAAGGGTGATACGCATTTGTTTTGAAAATGCGTCTGCGCTTATCTCGCCGCGTGCGGCTTGCTCAATATATGGTTGAACCTCGGGTGGGAATTCTAATGACACACCAGCAATGCGGTTCGGGTTTTGTTCAATGGTTTGTGCAAAAAAAGTCATGGTGGAGCCTATGGCGCTATGTTCTTCGCCAAAAACTATGTCTCTGCCATTGGCAATTTGTGTGTTGATGTAGCCCTGTGGATCCATATCTACCTTTTTTCATTAGTATATAGAAAAAGGGTTAAATGTTTTTAAAGGGCTTGTTTTGCGCCGAGATTAGGCGACTTGCCGTGTGGGGAGTTCGTGTGGGGAAAAGATGCTGCCTTTTGGGGGGAGGGCCTGAAGCATATGCATTAAGCCAGCTTTTAGCGCGGGGTCGTGGAAATAATCACCGACTTGGTGGTGTGCCTCTCTTGAGTCGGATATCGGGATGACATTGTCTTTCCACCCTTTTTCCTGAATGGAGCTTTTGTCAAATGCGCCTTGTGTTGCGTGTTCAGCGAACGCGGCTTTGCTAAGGCTTGATTTCATTGTTCTAGCATTTGTATGCTTTGCGCCCGTTATGATTTGGCCGCGATGCACATCAAGCGCGCCTTTTGCTACGCGTTCGAAATTATCAGTAAGCAAGATAGGGTTGCCAAATATAGCGCGGACTTCGTCTTCGATTTCGTGGCGGCGTGAGATTAAACCTTGCCGTGTGCCAACAATTTGTACGTCGCTTGAAAAATTATGCAGGGTCGTGCTTTGCCATTTTTTGCGCCATTGAAAACCGTTATACCCGCTTCGTGATGTTGCGCTGTGGCCGGATACGAATGTTTCATGTGCTGATTTTAACAATTCTGCGGGGAGGTCTTTGGGCATGTTTTCTGCGTTTTCGGCAATGACCTTTTTAATGGCAGTTTCGACATCGTAATCGTTCATGTCTGTTTCCCATTCGTCGCGCATGAGCCCTGATTTATCGCGGCTTTTGATGCAAAAGCGGATATGTTTTTGATCGATGTCATGCCCATTGACGTCAACCTCGATACGCCATTGCATCATATAATCATGATTAAGGGGGTGGTCAGGGGTATTATGCGCGATAGCGAATGTGATGTATTGGTAATTGCGGTCTGCGATGTCAGAAATTGTGCTTGTTGGGTTTTGTCCTAAAAAGCGAGGAGATATGCGAAGCGCTTCGAGGCTATCGACGTATATCCCAAATTCGGGTTCTTGGATGGGGGTGAATAATTTTATAGCATCGGCAAAGGTTGATTGGTGTTTGAATTGTGCGAGCAGGCCATCATTGAATTTAAACTTGCCGAAGACGTCTTCTATGCGTGGGTATTCTATTATTCTTGCGCCCTGTGGGATTGGGAACGGTGAGAGGCCAATATCTTCGGACATATGTTTACTCTTTTTTGATGACTCAATATGCGCATTTTCTAATGGAAATATTGCGGCGCGTCAAGTTTTTTATATGGTAAATCATTTGGGGTGGTTTTCTGTTTTTGTATACGCTAATAATGCAGGGAAAATTTGTATCAAATAACGAAAATTGGATGTTCTAAAAAATGGCTGATAAATATGATGTAATTGTGATTGGTTCTGGCCCGGGTGGTTATGTGGCGGCGATACGCTGTGCGCAGCTTGGGCTTAAGACGGCGTGTGTGGAAAAGCGTGAGACGCTTGGCGGGACATGTTTGAATATTGGTTGTATTCCATCCAAGGCATTGCTTGCGTCATCTGAGAAATTTGAAGATGCGTCCGAGCATTTTGACCATATCGGTATTGACGTGAAACCGAAATTGAACCTTAAAAAGATGATGGCATTTAAGGACGAAGTTGTTGAGGCAAACACGAAGGGGATTGAGTTCCTCTTTAAAAAGAACAAAATTGATCACCTCAAGGGGCATGGCGAGATTGTTGAAGCCGGTAAGGTTAAGGTCGGTAAGGATACTTATGAGGCGGATAATATCATTATCGCCACTGGTTCTGATGTTGCGTCATTGCCGAATATAGAGATTGACGAGAAGAAGATTGTGTCTTCAACGGGTGCGCTTGAGCTTACGTCTGTGCCGAAATCTATGATCGTGATTGGCGGCGGTGTGATTGGCCTTGAGATGGGGACAGTTTGGCGTCGTTTGGGTGCCGAGGTTACCGTGATTGAATATCTGGATCAGATTTTGCCGGGCATGGATGAAGAAGTGCGCAAAGAAGCAAATAAGATTTTCAAGAAGCAGGGCATAACGTTCAAGACAGGTGCGAAGGTGACTTCAGCGAAATCCGGCGCGAAGGGTGTTGATTTGACGCTTGAGCCAGCAAAAGGCGGGGATGAAGAAAAGCTCTCTGCGGAGATCGTTTTGATGGCGGTTGGGCGTAAGCCTTATACGGATAAGCTTGGTCTTGACGCGGTTGGTGTTGAGATGGATGAGCGTGGACGCATTCATGTTGATGAGACATTTGAGACAAGCGTTGAGGGTATCTTTGCGATTGGTGATGTGATTGCGGGCCCGATGCTTGCGCATAAGGCCGAAGAAGAAGGCGTCGTTTTGGCTGAGATGCTTGCGGGGCAGAGTGGTCATATTGATTATAACTGTATCCCCGGTGTTGTTTACACATGGCCGGAGGTTGCCAATGTTGGTAAGACAGAAGCGCAATTGAAGGAAGAGGGCGTGAAATATAACGCCGGTAAATTCCCGTTCATGGCCAATGGTCGTGCGCGTGCGATGGGCGCGACAGAAGGGTTTGTGAAGATTTTGGCGGATGCTAAAACGGATCGTATCTTGGGCGCGCACATTATTGGACCAAGTGCTGGTGACCTTATTCAGGAAGTTGTGTCCGTGATGGAATTTGAAGGGACAGCGGAAGATATCGCCCGCACCGTTCATGCGCATCCGACGTTAACAGAAGTTGTTAAAGAGGCAGCGCTCGCGGTTCATAAGCGTCCGTTGCATATTTAAACCATCTAAGAATGATTTATTCTAAATTTGACCCGAGGAGCGCGATCACGCTCTTCGGGTTTTCGTCTTTTGTGGTGTAGCTTTTAACAGGGACGTTGGTTGTGTGGCGTTTGGTTGTTTTATCGAAGCTTAGCGCTTTTGATGAGCCTGACGCTTCGGCCTCCATTGATCTTAAGAGGTTCATGTATAGGGCGGGTACTCTTTTTGCAGAGCCTAAAACGACGGCCAATGTATCGTTGTGTAGGCCTTGTCTTTTGCTGTTTTCTTGTGCCTCTAATATGGTGACGAGCATGATGTGTTCGTCGGGATCATCAAGGTATATTTCATCGCCTGCGAAGAAAATTCTAATGCCTTCAATATTTGAGTTATCTCCTTCAAGGGTGAATTCTCTTACGGATTTAGGTGTTTCTTTTTTCGGGGGCTGCGGCTTTTTTGCTGTAGCAGCTAAGGGGAAAGCGGCCAGTTGAGTTGGCTTATTGGTTGTCTTTTGTGTTTTTGTGGCTGCTGAATTTTGGGGCGGCTTCATCATGGAAAATGTTAATGATGTTTCAATGGGAAGTTGGCTAATTGCCACCTCAATGAGTGTGTTTCTATTTTTTTCGTCAAGTGAATTTAGGCGGTCATCCTGTTTTATTGCTTCAAGTAATTTAGGGATAATAGCCATGACCAGTTCGTTGGGAGGCACATCGCATTGTTTGCCTTTTAAGATGTTTATGAGGGCAAGTTGGTAACGGGTTTGACGATTTTCTCCGTCACTCAATGCTCCGCTTTCGGCTCTATGCTTTGAAAGTTCAAAAGGATTTCCGTAAAAGGACACGTTTGCGCCCGTTGCTGACCAGAGTTTAAGTGGTTCGTTCATTTGTATTGCTCCTGATTGAATACGGAAACTATAGTTGTTGGTGTAATATGTCAATATATTTGCACTGCAGCAATTGTTTTTGTTGATTAGGAGCGGGTGTGTTTGTACCGTCTTTTTATGTTTTATGTGAAGAGGAAATAAAAATGACGGATAAATTACCTGAAAATGATTTTGGTGGTACTGGTGTTGGCTGGCCTGCTGATTTTGGTGTGTCGGATGGTCCGGCACAGTTTGCTAAGGCTGCCACTGCGAAGTGGGTTAATGATGAGCATCCAACGAGTGATTTGGATTTGTTTGCTGAGCTTGCAGCTCGTTTGTCTCCGATGCAAGGCTAAGCCCTTGGATGGGCGGATTTGTAGATGCGCATGAGTTCTTCGGCGTTGATTTCGGTGTAGCGTTGGGTTGTGCTTAGGCTGCTATGGCCGAGGAGTTCTTGAATTTCTCTCAGGTTGGCGCCGTTTTGCAGGAGGTGGGTTGCGAAAGAGTGGCGCAGGGCATGCGGTGTGGCTGTTTCGGGCAAGCCAAGGACGCTGCGGATTTGGCGCATGGATTTTTGTGCAACGCCTTGGTTTAATCTGCCGCCGCGTGTGCCGACGAAGAGGGGGCGATCGGGCGAAGCGGGGAAAATGCAGAGTTCGAGATATGTTTTTAATGCAGCGTCAACGATGTCGATCACGGGCACTTGGCGTTCTTTGCTGCCTTTTCCCATCACGCGGATATAGCCGTCATGCGGCATATCTTTTATGTCGAGGGCGAGAGCTTCGTTGATGCGCAGGCCACATCCATACAGCAGGGTGAACAGGGCGCGGTCGCGCATGCCGATCCAATCTTCTGCGCAGAGGAGGTCGGCGTTTTCCAAGACTTTCATGGCTTGCCCTTCGAGGAGGGGGCGCGGCAGTTTGTGACCGAGTTTAGGGCTGCGAAGTACGCTTATGGCGGCGTTATGCATGATGCCGTTTTTATCCATCCAATTTAGGAAGTTTTTGACGCCCGAAAGGCTGCGGGCGCGGCTGGCGTTGCTTGAGCCGCTCATGGCTTTTTTGCTCATCCAGCTGCGGAAATCGGTGATGCGGATATCGGCGATGTCGGCGATGGAGGGGGCTTTTGCGTTGTGGTCGCGGATGAAGGTTATGAAATGGCTGACATCGGCGGTGTAGGCGCGGAAGGTGTGTTTGGAGACTTTTTTCTCCACGCGCAGGAAGTCGATCCATTTTTGTAACGTGTCCGAAAGGTCAGGCGCGCAAGTGGCGAGGGTTTCTTCTTTTATGCCGCTTGTGGCATTTATACGGGGAGGTTGAGCCATGAGCGGAAGCTCCTCTCGATTACGCGGGCGAGGAAGAGGATTTGGTCGGTGGCTTGTCCGTCGATGAATGTATTTGGATCGCGGCTGCCGAAGGCTAGGATTGCGGGTGGTGTGTCCATTGAGATGTCCACGCGGAGCAAGATTTGCGAGCGCACCAATGTTGCTCCGCCGCCGAAGATGGCTTCGGAGCCGCTGATGTTATCTTGGAGGAGGACGTATTTATCGGTCATCCATTTGTCAGTTGTGCCCGCGGGGATAATGCGCACGCCGTTTGTGTTGACGTGGGGGATATGATCTCCATCGGCTTCGACGACGAGGACGGAGATGTCTACATCAAGGATGTTGGCGATGTCCATTGTGATGGAGTGGATGAAATCTTCGAAGCTTTGTGCTTCTAGCAGGCGCAGGACAGCGGCGTGGATGCGTTGCTGATTGTTCATGTTGGCGCGCGAATTTTCAACAATTTCGCGCGTGCTTTCGATGACTTCTTCGCGGTCGGATTTGAGGCGATCAATCATATAGGCTTGAAAGTCGGCGGGTTGTCCGCGTTTTCCGCGTTTTTTCTCGGGGATGAGGGCTTCGAATGCGTCAGGGTTATCATCGAGGAAGGTCGGGTTTTCCTTGAGAAAGGTGATGATGTCGTTTTTTGTGAGAGGCATGTCTGTCGCAGGTTTTATATGGGGGTCTGTCATGGTGCTGATTCTAGCACAATGCGGCTTTAGTGAGAACGCAGTATTGTTTATTTTTGGGAAAATATATTATGCTAAGGCGTTAAAAGCTTTACTTTTTACATAATATTTACTATAAGGTCATAGGTAAAGTTAAGGAAGTCGTGCCAGATGCCAAAAGACTGCGTTATATTTGATCTTAGGGGAACGCTCACGGAGCGTAAGCCTGCGCATAGCTTTTTAGGAGCTGCTGCTCATCATGAGGGTGCTGCCACTTTGGTTGTCGGTGGAGCGCATCGTTGTTTGAAAACTGCGAGACAGTTAAAGAGAAAAGTTACAGATAGGCAGCTTATTCCTGATGCTTTTAAGCAGGCTGTTTGGACCGGGATTTCAAAATTGGATCCTGAGGCTGCTGCCATACTTCGTGTATTGAGGGAAGAGCGTTTTACCGCTCTGCTATCAAATGACCCTCCTCCTCTTGGGGAGCGCGCTGTGAAATATAATGGTATTACAGAGTTGTTTGATATTGTTCGTTTTTCAAAAAATAGAGATGAAGCCAAGCCTAACCCCGTTGGATTGCAAGCAATCATTTCTGAGATTTGTATGGATGACGGAATTACATTTATGGTTGGTGACAGGGCTAGCGATATGCTTGTGGCATTTAATGCGGCGCAGATAACGGGACGGTCAGTTATACCTATTGCTCGTGCGCCTGATACGGAGGCGGCTCTCTATTTGGGATCGTTGTCTTCTCAATCAGGTCATGTTTTAGAGCATGGCCTGCCTCAATTGCCTGATTTAATTCGTGATATCACGCGCTAGTCAATTTTTATAAGATGCTTTGTCCTGTTTTTTTCCAATCTTTAACGAATGCCGCTAGGCCGCTTTCGGTGAGGGGGTGTTTGTAGAGCTGCCTGATCACGCTTGGCGGGGATGTCATGACATGTGCGCCCATCTTTGCGCTGTCGACGATGTGAAGCGGGTTGCGGATGGATGCGACGAGGACTTCGGTGTCAAAATTGGGGTAGTTATCGTAGATGCGCACGATGTCGGAGATAAGCTGAAGGCCGTCTTGCGAGATGTCATCGAGGCGACCAACGAATGGTGAGACGAAGGATGCGCCGGCTTTTGCGGCCAAGATGGCTTGGGCGGGGGAGAAGCATAATGTGACATTTACCATTGTTCCGTCATCGGATAATTCTTTACACACACGCAGGCCGTCTTCGGTGAGGGGGACTTTCACGGCGACGTGGTCGGCGATTTTGCGAAGCACTTCGGCTTCTTTGCGCATGGTTTCGTAATCGGTTGCGGCGACTTCGGCGGAGACGGGGCCGTCGACGATTTCGCAGATTTCTTTGATGAGTTCGAGGAAATCGCGGCCAGATTTTGCGATTAAAGATGGGTTGGTTGTGACGCCATCAACCATGCCTGTTGCGGCTAGGGATTTAATTTCTTCAATATCACCAGTGTCGACGAAAAATTTCATAATATGCGATTCCTTTTGCTATAGGGCATTTCTAACATGTCGTAATTGTAGATCACAGAGGGTTTTTTAAAAATAAATATAAACTTCTTTCGTGACGTTCATGTGCTGCGCGTTTAAGAATAGAAATATGACGCAAAACGATATGTTTGAAGAGCCAGAAGAGAGTTTGCCGCCGGTGGATGCGAGCAGATGCGTCTCTGTGCTTGTGCCGTATCCGGTTGATAGGGCGTATGATTATGGCGTTCCCCATGGGGAGGTCTATGAGGTTGGGGATTATGTGATTGTCCCGCTTGGTGGGCGAGAGGTTTCGGCGGTGGTTTGGGGTGTGGCTGCGGGTGATGTGAATCCGAAAAAGCTGAAATATATTGTGGCAAAGCATAAGGCCAAACCGATGGTTAAGGCGATGCGTGATTTTATTGATTGGGTTGCTGATTATACGATGACGCCGCGTGGGTATGTGTTGAAGATGGCATTGTCTGTTCCTGCGGGGCTTGAGCTTCCGAAGCCTGCAAAAGGGTATAAAATCAAAGATATAGGTGCGATGCCTAAGGTCACGCAGAAGCAGCAGGCGGTGCTTGATGCGATGTCGGATGGTACGGCGCGCATTGCGGCGGAGATTGCACGGGATGCGGAGGTGAGTGCGGGAGTTGTTAAGGGATTGCTTGGCAAGGGGTTATTGGAGGAAGTTGATATCTTTAACCCTGCGCCGTGTAAAAAGCCTGACCCGTTTCGGGATGGTGCGGTTTTATCAGAGGATCAAGATGCGATTGCACAAGTGTTAAAAGATGCAGTAAAGGCAGGTGGCTATCATGCGTCGTTGTTAGATGGCGTGACGGGCGCGGGTAAGACCGAGGTGTATTTTGAAGCGGTTGCGGCGGCGCTTAAGAAGGGGCGGCAAGTTGTTATTTTACTACCTGAAATCGCGTTATCGAATGCGTTTTTGGATCGGTTTCAGGCGCGGTTTGGGTGTGCGCCGGCGATGTGGCATTCGCATTTGTCGCAAGGGGCGCGGCGAACAACGTGGCGCGGCGTGGCGGAGGGGCATACGAAAGTTGTGATTGGCGCGCGCTCGGCGTTGTTCCTGCCGTATCAGGATTTGGGTTTGATTATTGTCGATGAGGAGCATGACAGCGCATATAAACAAGAAGATGGCGTTATTTATCATGCGCGGGATATGGCGGTTGTTCGGGCGCATATGGGCGGGTTTCCGATTGTGCTGGTATCGGCGACGCCTAGCCTTGAGACGATTCATAATGCGTGGCTGGGGCGGTATGAGCATTTGACGTTGCCAGATCGTTTTGGTGGGGCGCGGATGCCGCAGATTGAGACGATTGATATGCGTGTTGATAAATGTGATGCGCAGCATTTTATATCGCCGACGCTTAAGGCTGAAATCACAGAAACGATACAGAGCGGATCGCAAGTTCTTTTGTTTTTGAACCGTCGTGGATACGCGCCTTTGACGCTGTGCCGGACTTGTGGTCATCGGATGGAGTGTCCGCGGTGTACGGCGTGGCTTGTTGAACATAAACGAGACGGTAAGTTGCAGTGTCATCATTGCGGATATGCCACGCGCCCGCCGCAACATTGCCCCGAATGTTCGGAAGAGAATAGTTTTGCGGCATGTGGGCCTGGGGTTGAGCGGGTTTATGAGGAGGCGAAGGCTTATTTTCCTGATGCGAATATTCTTTTGCTTGCCTCGGATACTGCGGAGAATAATGAGCAGTTGAAGCGGATGTTGCAGGAGATTAAGGATGATAAAATTGATATTGTCATCGGCACGCAGATTATCGCCAAGGGGCATCATTTTCCGAATTTGACGCTTGTCGGGGTGGTTGATGCGGATCTTGGTTTGACGGGTGGTGAGCTTCGCGCGGCGGAGAGATGTTACCAGTTGTTGCATCAAGTTGCGGGACGTGCGGGACGGGCGGAAAAGCCGGGTAAGGTTATGCTTCAGACATATATGCCGGAACATCGGATCATGCAGGCGCTTGCGCAAGGGGCGCGTGATCCTTTTCTTGAGACAGAAGCGGCGGAACGTGAAGCGGCGCATATGCCGCCTTATAGCCGATTGGTGGGGGTTATTGTTTCTGGGCGTGATGAGGGGCAGGTGGTTGAGTTATCGAAGGCTTTGGGGCGTTTGGCGCCACATGGCGAGGGGATTATGACGCTTGGTCCTGCGCCTGCGCCTTTTACGCGGTTGCGCGGGAAGTTTCGGTATCGTTTATTGGTGCAGGCGGATAAGAAGCTTAATATTCAAACCACGATTAGCGCATGGATCAATAGCGTTAAATGTCCGTCTACGGTGCGAATCTACATTGATATCGATCCGCAGTCATTTTTGTAGCAGTTTTTGAAATGGATAGGTGAGCCAGCCCCACATGCTTTTGGGGTATAATTCTTGCTCCTGTGGTTCTAGGCCGTAGCCTTCTGGGAGGTCTTCGGGGTGATAATATGTTCCGAACATGACATCTAAGAGCGAAAACATGGCGCAGAAATTTTTGTCATATGCACTTTTTTCTGTGGCGTGATGCCATCTGTGGAAATTGGGTGAGGCAAATATATAGCGGATTGGTTTTTGAAATTTCAGATCGATATTGGCATGGGTAAAGAAATTATAGAGGCCAATGACCAATACCGCGATTGCTATCCCTGTTGCTTCAAATCCAAATATATGAAGGATAACAACATCAAAGATGGTTGCGACCAGTACATCAACGGGGTGTAATCGTGCGGAGGTCAGCCAGTTTAAGTTTTTAGCGGCGTGATGGATGGAATGGAAAGGCCACAGCCATTTTACGCGATGTGTTGTTCGATGACGCCAATAGGTTGCAAAATCCATTATAAAGCACGCGGCCAATACCTGTAGCAAAAGGGGAAGCGTTGACAATTGTTCATTGAAAATTTGATAGGGCAGGAAGTCAATGAGCGCTTTAAGAATAGCGATAGCGAATATTGCGTTGATGATGGGATAGAAGACAGATGTGTTTAAAACGGCTAGCCCTAATTCCTGTTTGAAATCGGATTTTATGAAATGAGTGTTTTTTTCGGCGGGACGGATTTTTTCGATGAAAAAGAAAATCGCGCCGATGACAATCAGTTGCAAGGTGAAGATGCCTGTTTCTTTGGCTGTGTTTTGAAGTAGCTCTAACATCTTATTATTCTAGCATATATTATTGTCTGGGTTTGTCGTAAAAGACGCGGTTTTTATTGTCAGTATAGACATTGCGTGTTTTTGCGTCTTCGTGATGTTTATATGTGTAAATGATGTTTTCTGTTTCATCGGGGGATGTGTCCCAAATGTTATAGTCGTCTATGACTTGGCGGGACACATTGGGGTAAACATCACGGATTGTGTTGTCTAAATTTCGGCTTAATGCGCTGTTGAATGAGGGGGATGCGATGAAGTTTGCTATGACGACGCTGCCGTTGTGGAGTTTGCTTTTGATTTGTTCAAAAAATTCGCGTGTCACCAGATGCTCGGGCAGGGTTAGAGCGCCCAAATATGTGTCGAGGATGATGAGGTCATAGGTTTTGTTTGTTTGCGTCAGAAATGCGCGGGCAGGGGTTGGGTGGAATGTTTTGTTCTTGCCCAGCGGTTTTTTAAGAATGAGATCTTCGGAGATTTTTTGTAGGCTGGAGTCAATGTCCAGATATTCATAATTGTTTGTTTCGTCATCCAAGCCAACCGTAAAGGCGCCTGCGCCTATGACGAGTATGTCTTTTGGTGATGTGCCATTGGTGATTGGGTCGATGGCAATTTTCTCAATGTATTCGACGTAATCATGTTTTATCCCGCTTTCGGTGAGCATGGATGATGAGTTGTTGTTGAGGACGAGGTGGCGTGCCAGT
The DNA here is from genome assembly GCA_009995045.1 of Alphaproteobacteria bacterium. Classification (GTDB taxonomy): domain Bacteria; phylum Pseudomonadota; class Alphaproteobacteria; order Micavibrionales; family Micavibrionaceae; genus TMED27. The sequence continues at coordinate 107,076 of JAACQG010000006.1, read as the reverse complement.
TCGCCGTTTTCTTGGGTTTCGATATAGGTGATGGTGTTGTATTTGTTGTTCTCGACCACGCCAAAAACATCCATAATTTTATCGGAATTTAAAAAGAGTGTGCCCGCGGCGATGGCGATGGCGATGATGTTTCTTTCGGAGAATTTCTTTTTGCTTAGGAGGATAATAAGCCCGGTTAGGATTATGAAGTTTATGGATACGGTGTGGTGAACGCCAATATAAGCCATTAAAACCAGTGTTGAGAAAACTGCGCCTAGGAATGATCCGAAGGTTGAGAAGAAGAGGATTTTCCCTGTTACCTTTGAAAGTTTTTCACGCCCGAAATAATTGCTGATGAGGGGGATGGTTTGTCCGAGTAAATAGACGGGGATGACAAGGAAGATAAGCGAATAGAGGCATGTTAAAATGAGGCGATTGGAAATTCCAATTTTAATCGCACCCGCAAAGAAGACATTGATCAGTGCATATGAAAGCCCGATGGATAAGATGCACATGGAGATAAAGATATTTTGTGTCAGCTTGTTACGGATGCTTTGGTATTGTCCGTTATCTTTAAAACCTGGTCTGAAGCTTCCGCCGGCTTGGTATCCAAAGGCAAGCGGCATGAGAACAGCGGCGATGATGATGGATACCGTGTCTGTGCCGCTTCCGACGAAGGGAATTGTTTGGCGGATTGCGAGAAGCTCTGATGAGAGGACTACGTATCCCTCTAGGATGATGACGAGAAAGAGAGCAAAGACGGGCAGAGTTTTGTTCATGATGTAAACTTTATGTCGTTTGTTTGGTTTTTGAGGGTATAATACTAACATGTTCGGTGCAATTTCTTCTTATTCTAAACGTTTGTTCGTGCGAGATAAAACATTACCGCCTGTTTTGACGAGTTATGATTTGCTCAAGTCGCTCGCGCTTGTGTTGATGTTTGTCGATCATGTTGGGCATTTCTTTTATCCGGAGCAGGAGTGGTTTCGTGTTGTTGGCCGTTTGTCGGTGCCGATTTGGTTTTTCCTGATTGGTTATTCGGATAAGCGCCATGTGCAGGGAGCGATTTGGATTGGCGCGATTGCGGTGTTTTTATCGACGCTGGTAAGTGGGTATTATATTTTGCCGCTCAATATATTGTTCTCGCTTGCGCTTGCGCGGTTGTGGGTTGATCGTTTGATGGTTGGTGCGCTTCAAAGTTATGAATCGTTTGCTGGGATGTTTTTTATCTTATTCTTTTTAAGCTTCCCGAGTATGATGGTGGTTGAATATGGCGCGATGGGTATGATGTTTACGGTGTATGGCTATATGCGGCGTTATAAAGAGGGGATCGTTATAACGCCGTTTGCGTATTTTGGGTTTCTCGCTGCGATCGGCGTGTTTTATGCGTTTTTTTCCGGGGCGTCTATTGCGCAGCTTGATGCGGTGCAGATGTATGTGTTGCTCGGCGGGGTGGCGGCGTTGATGAGTGTGCTGTATGTTTTTCGTAGCGTGACGTATCCGAAGATTACAGAACGGCTTGGTGTTTTGGTGTGGCCGCTTCAGGTTATGGGGCGGCATAGTTTGATGATTTACGCGGCTCATCTTGTTGTTTTGAACCTGCTTATGCTTGGCATGGATGATGACCGATATGGGTTTGGGCAGGTGCAAATTATTGCACCGTCCTTTATGCGCATAATAAATGCGGTTATCGGTTAGAAAAATTTCATTTAAATTGTTGCAGAATCTTTGTGGTATTGGGTTTTAGACTCTTGTCAGGTCGTCATGGCTATGCTAAATCACGGCCAACGAACTTATAAAACTAGATTTAAGGGAAATCATCAGTGGCAAAAGCAGCACAATCTCACAATGTAGTCGCATCCCGTTATGTCGGGGCCTTGATTGATTTGGCGGAAGATTCCAAAAAGCTTAAAGATGTTGAAAAAGATTTCTCTGATTTGGTCGGAATGGCCTCATCTTCTGCGGATTTCAGACAGCTCATTCATTCGCCGGTTACGAGCGAATCGCAGCAGTTTGACGCGATTGACGCGATTGCAAAGAAGGCACGTTTTACGACAATCACGACAAACTTCCTGAAAGTGTTGGTACAAAATCGTCGTTTGAATATCCTCGAATCGGTTTTGTCTGTGTTTCAACGTGAAGTGTCCAAGCGTCGTGGTGAAATTATTGTGACGGTAGAAACAGCCCAAGATTTGACAGCGGCGCAAATGAAGAGTTTGCAAGATACGCTAAAGAAAGAAACTGGTGCGGATGTCGTTTTGAATACTAAGGTTGAGCCATCCATTTTGGGTGGCATGATTGTGACCGTTGGGTCGCATATGATTGATGATTCTGTCGCGCGGAAATTGGAGAGATTGAAGACTTCAATGACGGGCGGCGCCAATGAAAATACAAATTTAAAAGAAGTTAGCTAAAGAAGGAACTTAAAACATGGAAATACGTGCAGCAGAGATTTCTGACATTCTAAAAAAGCAAATTGCGGATTTTAGTGCGCAAGCGGATGTCGCGGAAATTGGTCAAGTATTGAGCGTTGGTGATGGCGTTGCCCGCGTCTACGGTCTTGATAACATCCAAGCCGGTGAAATGGTTGAATTCCCAAGCGGCATTAAAGGTATGGCGCTTAACCTTGAGATCGACAATGTCGGTGTGGTTATCTTTGGTGATGACCGTGAAATTAAAGAGGGCGACATTGTTCGTCGTACAGGGAACATTGTTGAAGTCCCAACAGGTAAAGGTTTGCTTGGTCGTGTTGTTGACGGTCTTGGTAACCCCATTGATGGTAAAGGCCCGCTTAAAGATGTGACAATGAGCCGCGTTGAAGTTAAGGCGCCGGGTATTATTCCACGTCAATCCGTTTTCGAGCCGATGCAAACAGGTATTAAAGCGGTTGATGCGCTTGTTCCAATTGGACGTGGTCAGCGCGAGCTTATCATTGGTGACCGTCAGACAGGTAAGACTGCGGTTGCGATTGATGCGATTATTAACCAAAAGACAGTGAACAAGGCTGCGGATGAGAAGAAGCATCTTTACTGTGTTTACATTGCGATTGGTCAAAAGCGTTCAACTGTTGCTCAGCTTGTTAAAGAGTTGGAAGAGCAAGGTGCAATGGAATATACGACTGTTGTTGCGGCGACTGCTTCTGATCCTGCGCCAATGCAGTTTCTTGCGCCTTATACTGGTTGTGCGATTGGTGAATATTACCGTGACAATGGTCTTCACGCTTTGGCGGTATATGATGATCTTTCCAAGCAAGCGGTTGCATATCGTCAAATGTCATTGCTTCTTCGTCGTCCACCAGGTCGCGAAGCATATCCTGGTGACGTTTTCTATATTCACTCACGCCTTCTTGAGCGTTCAGCGAAGATGTCTGAAGCTAATGGTGGCGGTTCTTTGACTGCGCTTCCTATCATTGAGACACAAGGTGGTGACGTTTCGGCGTATATTCCAACAAACGTGATTTCAATTACGGATGGTCAGATTTTCCTTGAGACAGGTTTGTTCTATAAAGGTATTCGTCCAGCGATTAACGTTGGTCTTTCTGTGTCTCGTGTTGGTTCTGCAGCGCAGATCAAGGCGATGAAACAGGTTGCGGGTACAATTAAGCTTGAGCTTGCGCAGTTCCGTGAAATGGAAGCGTTTGCGCAGTTTGCGTCCGATCTTGATGCATCTACACAGAAATTGCTCGCACGCGGTCAGCGTTTGACGCAGCTTTTGAAGCAGCCACAATACTCTCCGCTTACTGTGGAAGAGCAAGTGATTGTGATCTTTGCTGGTACTAAAGGTTATCTTGATGGTGTTGCAGTGGATCAGGTCGATGCATATGAAGCGCGCCTTGTTCAAGATATTCGCGCAAATGCGGGCGAGATTTTGGATACATTGCAGGAAACCAAGAAGATTGATGATGCTTTGGAGAAAAAGCTTCGTAAATATCTTGGTGACTTCACAAAAGGTTTCACGAACGCAGCGGAAGCGGCTTAACTCAAATAGGATAAGGCTTAAATGGCAAGTTTAAGAGACTATAGAGACAGTATTTCATCGGTCAAATCGACCAAGAAAATTACTTCAGCCATGAAAATGGTTGCGGCGAGTAAGCTTCGTCGTGCGCAAGATCAGGCCGAAGCATCGCAGCCATATGCGGAAAGCATGTCTAAAATGCTTTCTCGTGTTGCGGCGAATGTTGTGGTGAATGAATCCAGTTCTAAGCTTTTGGCGGGAACGGGTTCGGATCAAAAGCATTTGCTTGTTGTGGTCACAGCGGATCGTGGTTTGTGTGGTGGTTTTAATGCTAACCTTGCACGGGCGGCACGCTACAAGGCGTATGAGTTACAAAAAGAAGGTAAAGACGTTTCGATTGTCTGTGTTGGACGCAAGGGGCGTGATGCGCTTCGTGGTGAGTTTGGTTCCAAGATTTGGGAAAGTTTTATCGGCGTTTTGGCCGCAAGAAAGATTGAATACGCAGAAGCGAGCAAGATTACAGATTATCTTCTTGAAAAGCTTGATGCAGGTGAGTTTGACGTTTGTAGCTTGGTGTATAACGAGTTTGTGTCCGTGCTTAGTCAAAAGCCAACTGTGCAGCAATTGATCCCGTTTAAGCTTGATGACATTCAACATGGGGCAGGCGATGAAGATGCATCCGATGAGAGCGCGCCT
>JAACQG010000006.1:39154-102362 GCA_009995045.1 Alphaproteobacteria bacterium | reverse complement strand
CGCTTCTTGATAGTGCGGCGGGTGAGCATGCAGCGCGTATGACGGCGATGGATAATTCCACACGTAATGCGGGCGAGATGATTGACGATTTGACGTTGAAATATAACCGCGCACGTCAGGCACAGATTACCAAAGAATTGATTGAAATTATTTCAGGGGCGGAAGCCGTCTAAACATTAATTATAAAGAGTTCAAAAAAGAGGAACGAAAAAATGGCAGAAGATAAGAAAACAGCAAAAAAAGCTCCAGCGAAGAAAGCGGCTCCTAAAAAGCCAGAAGCGAGCGGTGCAAAAGGCAAGATCACTCAGATCACTGGTGCGGTTGTTGATGTGAAATTTGAGGAAGGTCAGGTTCCTGCGATCCTTAACTCACTTGAGACTGTGAATGCTGGTAATGAAGGCAAAACGCTTGTTCTTGAGGTGGCTCAGCATCTTGGTGAGAATACAGTGCGCGCGATTGCGATGGATATGACTGACGGTCTTGTTCGTGGTCAGGATGTTTTTGATACGGGTGATGCGATTAGCGTTCCTGTTGGCCCACAAGTTCTCTCGCGTATTATGAATGTGACTGGTGATGCGATTGATGATGGTCCAGAGCTTGTGACAAAAGAGCGTTGGGGCATTCACCGTAAGGCGCCTGAATTCGTTGAACAGGCAACAGAAGTTGAGCAGCTTGTGACAGGGATTAAGGTTGTTGACCTTCTATGTCCTTATTCTAAAGGCGGTAAGATTGGTTTGTTCGGTGGTGCCGGTGTTGGTAAAACTGTTACAATTCAAGAGCTTATTAACAATATTGCAAAAGGCCACGGTGGTGTGTCTGTTTTCGGTGGTGTTGGTGAGCGTACGCGTGAAGGGAATGACCTTTACCATGAGATGATGGAAGCGGGCGTTATTAAAGAGCATGATTACAAAAACTCTAAAGTTGCTCTCGTGTTCGGTCAGATGAATGAGCCGCCAGGTGCGCGTGCGCGCGTTGCTTTGTCTGCTTTGACAATGGCGGAATATTTCCGTGATGAAGAGGGACAAGATGTTCTCTTCTTCCTTGATAACATTTTCCGTTTCACGCAAGCGGGTTCAGAGGTGTCAGCGCTTCTTGGCCGTATTCCATCTGCTGTTGGTTATCAGCCAACACTTTCAACCGAGATGGGCAATATGCAAGAGCGTATTACATCAACAAATAAGGGGTCGATTACATCTATTCAGGCCGTTTATGTTCCTGCGGATGACTTGACCGACCCGGCGCCTGCGGCGACATTTGCTCACTTGGATGCGACAACTGTTCTTTCTCGTGCGATTTCCGAAATGGGTATTTACCCAGCGGTTGATCCATTGGATTCAACATCACGTATTTTGGATGCGCGTGTGATTGGTGAAGAGCATTATGCGGTTGCAAGTGGTGTTCAAGAGCTGCTTCAACAGTATAAATCGCTTCAAGATATTATCGCGATTTTGGGTATGGATGAATTGTCCGAGGCTGATAAATTGGTTGTGGCACGTGCCCGTAAGATCCAACGTTTCCTTTCTCAACCATTCCATGTTGCGGAAGTGTTCACGGGTTCACCAGGTGTGTTTGTTCAGCTTGAAGATACGATTAAAGGCTTTAAAGGTATTGTTGATGGTGAGTATGACCATCTTCCGGAAAATGCGTTCTACATGGTTGGTACAATTGACCAGGCCGTGGAAAAAGCGCAGAAGATGGCAGCTGAAGCCGCTTAAAGCTTCGATCGTTCCGCTCTGGCGTTGTTGGTCGTCGCTTCGCGTATAAAATACGCGTCAGCTAGACCGCCTAGCCAGATCGAAACGCTCTTTGCCTTAATGATAAGAGAGACTTATGACTGACGACGAACGTGATGTTGAGAAGGAATATACCAACAAGCAATTTGTAGAAAAATTGCGTCGTTTGGCGGATACCATTGAAACGGGCGAGAATTTTGAAATCCAAATTGCGGGAGAGAGACTATATGTTCCTGATCGCGCGAGATTTACAGTTGAGCATGAGCGCGAAGATGGCGCGCATGAAATTGAATTCCAGATTAAATGGGAAGATGAATAATGGCAGATGCTACACAAAAAATGATCCAATTCGAGTTGGTTTCCCCAGAACGCCGTTTGGTGTCTGAACCCGTGACTATGGCGGTGATCCCGGGTACAGAGGGGCAGATTGGTGTTTTGGCCGGTCACTCTGCGCTTGTTGCGTCTTTGAAAGTCGGTGTTGTTGAGCTTCATGTTGAAGGCCAAGATGTTCGTCGTATTTTTATCGCCGGTGGTTTTGCTGATGTGACGCAAGAGCAATGCACGGTTTTGGCGGAAGAGGCGATTAATATTTCTGATCTTGATCAAGAGGCTCTTACACAAAAAGCGGCTGATTTGAGCGAGGATTTAGGCCTTGCGAAAGAGGCGGTTGATAAGGCGCGCGTTCTTAAGCATTTGACGTTGGTGAATGCAAAGCTCGAGGCGATTGCTGCTTAAGGGGCTTAATGGTTTTTTCTAAGCGATTTATTCCTGTTTTATGTTTATCAATGCTCAGCGTTTTACCCGCGAAGGTTTATGCGCAGACTTCGCATGATACGATACAATCTTATGTTGATGCTGGTGGCTTAAGAAATTTTGAGATTAAGAGCAGTGATGACAGTATTGATGAGGTTTTAAGAACGCTGGATAATCAAAAGGGATCCAGCATTTATTCTGATTTTATTTTTTATACCGCTCAACACAGCTTTAAAGGTTCACTTATTCAGACAACTGATAAATATTATGTTGTTGCAGAGTTGGATCGTGTGAATCCGCAAAGAACAATCGTTAAACGTCTTCATGTTATTGAGCGTGATGAGGTGGTCGGTGTAACTGCTACATTTGCTAATTAATTTTAACCTCTTTTAGAGGTTCGTCTTGGGCTTTTCCCCATTTAGCCTCGTGGAGGTCTATTTCGATATAGGTTTGAGATTTTAGCTCTTTTCGAAGGGTATTTTCTTCGTTTCCAACCGCGAATAGTTTCAGGCAGTTTTCTGTGATGAAGTGTTCTTTTGCTGCCGTATTGATCCATGCCAAGAGGTGATCGAATTCACCGTCTTGGTTGAGGAAGCCGATGGCGCGTTTATGTTTGTGGAGTTGTTTGAGGCCGAGGGCGCAGATCGCGTAATAGGTGTTTTCGATGGATGGAATGTCGATGACGATTGGCTCTTTTGTGTCGCGGGCGATTTCATCTTCGAAATGCGGGAAGCGGTCTGTTTGTTCGGTCGGTGCGGGGGGCTGGGTGAATGCTTCGAGGGCGGGGATGACATCTTTGACAGCATTCACAACGATGAGAAAACATGCATCATAATCGGGGAGGGTTTTGATATAGGCGATCATGTCGTTCCAATAGCCGTCGATATTGACGAGGACGAGCGGGATGTTGTGCAGGCCGAGATTGGCCCAGTATAGAACCTCTAAGGCCTCATCCATTGTGCCGTAGCCGCCGGGGAGGGTTATGACGGCATCGGCCAATTTGAACATGCGTTTTTTGCGATCCCATAAATCTTCAACCATTACTGTTTCTGAAAGGTTGGTGAGGATGCGTTCGCTGTCTTTTAGTTTGCGCGGGATGATGCCCGTGACATGCGCGCCGGAATCGAGGGCGGCGAGAGCGACACGTCCCATGAGGCCAGCGTCCATACCGCCATAAACGAGGCGTTTGTTATTTTGTCCGATTAATGTGCCCATCTCAGTGGCGGAATTTTGGAAGATGTCACGCGCGTGACCAGATGATCCGAGATAGACGGTTAGAGTTTCGAATGCCATGTGATGTGAAAATCCTTATCAATTTTGATGGATGGTTCGGGCAAGGGTTTGCCGTTTAGTGATGATACATGCATCGCGCCGCGAATGGAATTGGTGATGTATATTCCGTGTGCATTTATCAGATCGTCTTCGGTTATGCTGCGCTGCGTCACGTTGTATTTCTCGATGGCGAGCTTGCGGGTTACGCCGTCCATGACACCGTCGGATAATGGTGGTGTGACCAGTTGATTGTTGATGCAGAAAAAGATATTTCCGGCGCTGGCGCAGGTTATGAATCCTTTGTTGTTTGTCAGGATGGCTTCGTTTGCGCCTTGGTCGCGGGCCTCAATAAGCGCCATGATGTTATCACCGTAATTGCAGGATTTTATGCGGCTTAGGGGGGAGCCTTCGTTGCGCTTTACGGTTTTGCTTATGATAGCTTGAATGTCGGGGAAGCTATCGGGGGCGGGGCTTAGGCGCATTTCGATTGTTGGGGTGCAATCAATGGGGGGCATGAGGCCGCGCTTTGCTTGTCCGCGTGTGATGATGGTGTTGAGGGCGTATCGGCCAATGTCTAATGGTGTTTTTTCTTCTAGTTCCAGCATCGTTTTTTCAAGCTCTTGTTCGCTTGGCAGGTCATTGGCGTTTATGCCGATTGATTGTGCGTTTTCGAGCAGGCGGGCAAAATGTATATCAGGGAAAAGATTGGATGCGTTCAATAATCCTTGTTCGTTTTTTTTAACGATCACCAGCATTGTGTCGAAGACGCCATCGCCCAAACGGATGCGGTCATTGAAGGCGAAAACTTTTTTGTTTTCTTTTCTTTTTTGCAGCAATTTTTTGATCATGCGCTGTCTTTCTTTTTGTTCCAAGCGGCGGCGATATCTACGAAATTCTTTATAATTTGTAGGCCATCTTGGGTGAGGATTGACTCGGGGTGGAATTGTACACCGTAGACGGGGTGTGTTTTATGCTGCATTGCCATGATTGTACCGTCATCCAATTTTGCGGTTGTGTTTAGGTCGCTTTTTGGGGGGAGGGTGATTGCGAGTGAGTGATAACGCCCGACCTGTAACGGTGTGGGGAGGGATTTAAAAATTCCTTTTTTGTTATGTGTGATTAGGGAGCTTTTGCCGTGAATGGGGGTATCGCTTTTTTGGGTTGTGCCGCCATAGGCGTTTGCGATGGCTTGGTGGCCTAAACATACGCCGAGGATGGGGGTTTTGTCGCCACATTGTTTTATGGCTTCGACACATATGCCTGCTTCATCGGGGGAGCATGGGCCGGGGGATAAGATGATGGCGGCGGGGTTGCGTTTTTTGATCTCTTTGATGGTGATTTTATCGTTACGCACAACGTCATATTCAACACCTGCCAGCGCGAAATATCGCGCGAGGTTATGGACGAATGAGTCGTAGTTATCGATGATCAAATACATTTAGGTTTTTCCAATGTCACCTTGCGCGATGTTCGTGCGTCGCTACCCTAGTTTTACTAGGGTAGGTTCCGTGTGCCTAGTGCAAAATGAAATAGGTTTGTGGTTATGATATTGTTCTAGCTCGCGAGTGGGATTGAGCCGTTGTCTTCGGTGTCTTCGAAGCTGCGGAACATGGCGCGGGCTTTGTCGAGGGTTTCTTGGTATTCGTCGGAGGGGATGGAATCGACGACGATACCGCCGCCGCTTTGTAAGGATACTTTTCCCTCTTCAAAAACCAGAGTGCGGATGAGGATGTTGGTGTCCATTGTGCCATCAAAGCCGATATAGCCCATGGATCCGCAATAGGGGCCACGGCGGGTTGGTTCTAATTCCTCAATGATTTCCATGGCGCGGATTTTTGGCGCGCCCGTGATTGAGCCGCCGGGGAAACATGACTTTAGGAGGTCGATGGCGGTTTTGTCTTTTTTGAGTTCGCCGCGGATGGTGGAGACGAGATGGTGGACGGAGGCGAATGTTTCGAGGGCGCATAGATCACTGACTTCTACGCTATCGGCGGTGCAGACTTTTGAAAGGTCATTGCGCAGGAGATCGACGATCATTGTGTTTTCGGCTTTGTCTTTTTCGCTGTTGCGGAGGCTCAGTTTTGCTGCGTCATTGATGATTTTATCGCTGGAGACGGGGCGTGTGCCTTTGATTGGTTGTGTGAAGACCTTTCCGTAGCGGCAGGAGAGGAAGCGCTCGGGGGAGGCGGATGAGATTTGGATATTTCCCAAATTCATATAACACGCGAAAGGTGCAGCGTTGATGTCACGCAGGCGCAGATAGTGGCCGAACGGGCTGAAATTTTCAGGCAGGTCGGCGTCGAAGCGTTGGGCGATATTGGCTTGGAAGATGTCGCCGGCCTTGATGTAGTCAATTGTTGTTTGAATGGTGTTTTCGTAGTCGTGGCGGGTGAAATTGGCGTGCCAGTCGAGATGTGTTTCGTTTTCGGGGGCTGGTTTATGTGCGTCTTCGATAAGGTTTAGGAGGTATCCTTGTTTGCGCAGGGCTGTGTTGTAATCATCAGCGTGGGTGATGATCCAGCTTTGGTTTTTTTCATGGTCGAATGCGATGACGGTGTCGTAGATGCCAACGGCCATATCGGGCATGGTTTCATTGTCTATTGCTGTTTTGGGAATATCTTCGATGCCGCGCCCTAAATCATAGCCGAATAATCCGGCTGCGCCCCCTTGGAAGGGGGGAAGGCCGCGGGCGGTTTCGACGTTGTCGCACCAATATTTCATGCGTTTGGATAGAATGTCGAACGGGTCGCATTCTTGTTTGGTTTGTTCATCCCAATTGGTCAGTGTGGAGACACCGTTTTTGGTTTCTATGGTTTCGATTGGGTGGGATAGAACGAAGGAATATCGGGCGTTTTTATGTGCCAAATCCGCGCTGTCGAGGAGGAGGGAATAAGGGAGGTGTTCCACCGCCGAAAAGACGGTTAGTGGGTCGCGTTCTTTTAACTCAACAACGAATGGCTTCATATAAGAGCTTTAGCATATTTTATTCGGAAATTACAAAAAATTCTTAATCTCGGTGACGACGTCGTTTAATCCTGTCTTTATAACTTCGACATCTTTTGGGAATGCGTTTTGCAGGCGGGTGGGTAGCATGGGGTCCATCATCACGAAAATGCCCTTGTCATTGCTGCGTCTGATGAGGCGGCCAAAGGCTTGTTTGAGTTTGAGGCGGGTGAGCATTTCGTCATAAGCGCGGGGGGATTTGACGTTGTCTTGTGTCATCATGTCGGCGAATGCATTGCGGCGTGCCTTGTGGAGAATTGTTGGGCGTGGCCATGGAACACGGTCGAATGCAATGAGGCGTAAAGAGTCGCCCGGTACATCTACGCCGTCGCGAATCGCATCAGTACCAAGGAGGCAGGATTTTGTATCTTCGCGGAACATGTCGACCAATGTGCCTGCGTCGATATCGTCGACATGTTGGGCGTATACGGGGATGCCACGTTCCTCGAGGGGGGCGGCGATTGCGTTGTGGACGGCGCGCAGGCGTGAAATGGCAGTGAACAGTCCTAGTGCGGAGCCGCCGCTTGCGAGGAAAAGGGCTTTGTAGGCGGCGGCGACTTGGGCGAGGTCGTCTTTGCGGACATCGTTGATGACGAATATTTTTGTTTGTTTGGCGTAATCGAATGGTGAGCTGTAGCTGACGTCATGCGAATTGGGGGAGAGGTAATGTGCGCCGCTGCGGATGCGGGCATTTTGCCAATCGTCGCTGTCGCGCAATGTTGCGGAGGTGACAGCCATGCCGTGCAGGTGCGGCGCCATCGAGGCGGCGAATGGCTTCATGGGGTCGACATGGTGGCGGTAATATCCGACATCAATGGCTTTGCCGTCGATGCGTTCGATCTCTAACCAGTCGATGAATTCATCTGCTTTTTGTTCTTTGTTGAGGTTTTCGAGCATGGCGATCCATGCGCCGATGGTTAGGGTTGCGCGCCGTTCCAGAGATGCGCTGACGGCTTCGAGGCGTTTTCTTGTGTCGCTGTCGAGCATGCCCTCATCGTCATCGGTGAGTTTTTTGTGGAATATCTTGGCGAGTTTATTCATCGGTTTTTGCAGGGCGATGAGCGCGGATTTAAGCTTTGATGCGGCTTGCATGACGGGTTCATCGACGGGGAAGACTTCGGTTTCGAGGGAGTATGGCCCTTCGCGGCCATTGCTGCGGGCGAAGACTTGGGTGTAGACGGTGGCCATGAAGATTTCGGCCTGGCCGCTTGGTTGACCATCGCGCAGGCGGCGTGTCCAGTTATCCATGGGCAGGCATTCGGCGGCGCTTAGGATTTTGCGTAAGGCGTCTTCGGCGTCGTGCATACCTTCGGCGAGGTCTTCGGCGCGGCGTTTGATACCGCGTGCGCGGGAGCCTCGTCTGCCGCCCTCGTTACCGAGCAGCCAGCGGCGCAGGTCGCGCGTTTCACGGGCTGTGAGGTGGGCGGCGTAGGCGCTGTCGGCGGCGTCGAAGAGGTGGTGTCCTTCGTCAAAGACATAGCGGGTTGGCATATCATCATCGGGGGATGCGATTGCGGCGTTGATCATCACAAGCGCATGGTTGGCCACGACGAGGCGGGCAGATTTTGCGTTGCGGATGGAATGCTCGACGAAGCATTTTGAGTAATGGTCGCAGGCGGAATATACGCATTCGCCGCGGCGATCGGATAAGCCCGATGAATTGGCGTAGCCGAGGATGCTGGTGAGCCAGCCGGGATATTGACCGCCGGTGAGGTCGCCATCTTTTGTGGCGGCGACCCATCGTGCCATGATGCCCATGGCGATTGCGGTGGTGACATGTTTGGCTAGAGCCGCGCTGTTTGCGGTTTCTTCGAGGTTGAGGAGGCAGAGGTAATTTTCGCGCCCTTTGCGTGTTGCGACATGGGCGTCTTTTATTTCAGCTTGCGGGTAGAGGCGGTCAAGCTCTTGATCGATTTGGCGTTGCAGATTTTTGGTGTAGGTTGAGATCCATACGCTGCCTTGGTTTTTTTCTGCCCATACGCTGGCGGGGGCGAGGTAGCCGAGGGTTTTACCAACGCCTGTTCCTGCTTCGGCGAGGACGACATGTGGGGCGTCGACATCTTGTTTGGGGGCGAAGGCGGCGGTGATGTTGGTGGCAAATTCGACCTGTGGTTTGCGTTGTTCGGATTCGTGCCCCAAGAGTTTTTGAAGGCGTTCGCGGGCTTCGTCGCCTGTTACGGCATGATGTGATGCGGGCGGTGGTGGTGCGTCCTCGCTCCATTCGGGCAGGTTTTTCCAGACGTTTAATCCTGTCTTTGAATTGACGGGCACGGCGGGGTCGTATTGCTTGTCGAGGGCGGAAAAGATGAAGGGTGTCCATCCCCATCCATTGCCATTCATGCCCATGACTTGTGCGATGTTGATCGGGTTTGCTTTTGCGCTATACGGGTCGGATTGTAGGTCGCCGAGGAGTGCGCGGGCGATATCAACCATTGCCATTGGCGCGTCTTCAAAGGATTGCGGCTGACCCAAGCCGACGGCTTTGCATAGGCCATTGATGGTGGGAGTGGCGAATTGCCCCGGATGGACGAAGGCGTAGAGTTCAAGCAGGTCGAAAGCGAAAAACTCAGCGTTTCTGCCTAAACGTCCGCGGATATAAGGGGCGTGACAGACGAGGACGGGTTTTTTATGGATAAGGCTGGCGGCTTTTGCGTGGGACATTGTCTGTAATTCGCCGTCGCCCGTGAGGATATAGGCCGATTTCGCATTCAAGCATAGCGCGGGAATGTCGGGCAGGGAGATTTTCGGGCGTGATGCGGTTTCGGGAATCATGGCGTTATTTTAACCATGAAGTATTATGGGGGCTATTGGTTTTGTATTTTATTATTATGTTGCGAAGCAGCAATTATATGATAGTGTCTATAACCATAACATTTATGAAGGGGAAGGTATGCTTAGGGGAATCTGGGAATCTGTGATGGATAATATTAATTCAGGTATGGAGGTTGATCCTACGGCACCTTTGCCATTTGAAGATTTGTCTGGAGAGGCTTGGCGTGATGCGCATCAAGGTCACGGGGGTGTTCAGCAGCTTTGCACTGATCAGCCTGATTCTGAAGTGCCGATCCTAGATCCTAATGGTTCCGTGGCTTAGATCAGGATTTTTTTTGTGGTGGGATGAATGTTTCTGCTGTCTCGCCGGGGAGATTTTCGATGTAGATGGATTGTGATGGGAAGGCGAAGCCTGTTCCTGCTTTTTCCTCTACGATCTCTTTGATCACAAGCGCGAATTCTTCTTTAATTTCCAGCCATTCGCCCCAGACTGTTGTTTTGGTGAAGCAATATACCAAGAAATCAATGGATGATGCATTGAAGCTGTCGACGCGGACGAATGTGCTGACGTCTTCGGGGCTGGCGAATTTGTCGTTTTCGATGATGTATTTCATGATTTCATCGCGGATAATCTGAAGCTGCTCAACATTGGTTTTGTATTCTACGCCGATTGCCCATTTGATGCGGCGATGTGTCATTCGGCTGAAATTTGTAACGACGGTGTCGGATAGGTTTGCGTTGGGCACGTGGACGGGCGCTTTGTCGAAGCGCCGCACGCGGGTGGAACGGAAACCGATTTCCTCGACAACGCCTTCAACGACGCCGTCGACCATGATCCATTCGCCTGGGTGGAAGCGTTTTTCGGCCAAAATCGTGATGCCGCCGATCAGGTTTTTGAATAGATCTTGTGCGCCTAATGCTACGGCTGCGCCGAAGAGGCCGAGGCCGGCGAGAAGTGGGCCGACAGCGATGCCCCAAATTTCAAGGATCACCGCGCCGCCGATGAAGACCACGAGGACTTTTAGAACCTTGAACATCCACACCATCATTGCGCGGGTGAGGAGTTGTTCTAGTTTTTTGAGGCTATGGCTCAGCGGTTCTAGCGTTCTGTGTAATGCCCAGAAAATTGTGAAGGCAATCATTGAACGTTCAATGTTGATCATGAATTGTGCGGCTTTTTCGTCGGGGTTCATGTATTGGCTGGCGAAAAAGATACCGAGGATGATCGGTATAAATTTGATGGGAGGGATGAGGGCATCGACGATTTTATCGTCTAGTTTTGTTGTTGTTTTCGAGGCCCATGTGTGGAGATAGTTTAGTACGTATCGGCTAAACATTCCGCGGATGAGGAGGAATGCGAAGAAGATCGCGAGGGCGATAATGATCTGGCCGATATCGACACCCATGATGCCGTTTTCCCAGACATCTATCACCAATGTTTTAAGTTGTGTTAAGTCCTTATTCATTGATTTTCAATCCCTGCCGTTTACATTTACTCATACTCAGACAAGGGATATAGCATGGAAGTGATTACAGGCAAACCAAACAACGGTGTATTGGAATATTTGCTGAAGCGGCGTAGTGCGAAGGTTGATGACTTGGTCGCACCCGGTCCGTCTTCGGATGAAATTTCGCAAATTATAACGGCGGCTTTGCGCGTTCCTGATCACGGGAAAATGTGCCCTTGGTATGCTTTGGTGTTTGAAGGGGAGGCGCGGGCGCAGATTGGTGATGTGATTGCGGATGCTTATGTTGCGGCCAATCCGAATGCGCGGCCAGATAAGGTTGAGGCAGAGCGTGGACGGTTTTTGCGTGCGCCGCTTGTGATTGCGTTGGTGTCGCGTGCGCGTAAGGGCAAGAAAGCAATTTGGGAACAGGTTTTATCCGGTGGTGCGGCGGGGCAGAATTTATCGCTTGCGGCGCATGCGCTTGGCTATGGGGTGCAGTGGTTGAGTGAGTGGTATGCTTATGATGGCAATGTTAAGGCGGCGATGGGATTGGATGCGCGCGATCATGTGATTGGGTTCTTTTACATCGGAAGGTGTGAGGTCACACAAAGCGATCGGGATCGACCAGATTTGGATAAGGTTGTGACATATTGGTCACCTGATGCGGTAATTCGTAAAGGTGATTGTTATGATGTTGAAAAGCTTGGTTTTCCCGAAATGGGGTTTGATCTGTCCAAGATTGATGATTAAGCGTTGCCGTAATGTGCTTTCCATCCGTCAAGAGGGTTGGCGCGGCGGAATTCTTTCTCGAGATACATTTTGATTGCGGCATTCCTGAGCGCGACTTTGTAGTTTGGCCCAACGCCAATACTACCGTTTTTTAATTTAACAACGCTGATTTGTTTTTTTAATCCGGGGATTTGCATCACTTCATTGTTTTCAACCAAGTCATGCCCAAGTGACATTGTCGCGTTTCTGTGAAAGCCTGGGCCGTAGTGGAAAATGTCGAGTTTATGGACAGGGCCGAGATCATATTCGCGATCATCTAACCCTGTCCACAGGAGGTGCTTTCCGTCTAACTCTTTTGCGAAGCGTCGTTTGCCGATGTGGAACACAGCGCCCATGCTTAATTCCATGTTCAAATCCGTGAATTCTGTAGGGGTGAGGTTTAAGCGGCCGAGGCAGAAGTTTTCGAAGTCGCTCAACTTTGATAACACCTTTTTAGGATTGATTTGTAAATTATGAAGCCCGAACACGCGCAATTCCTTTTTAATAAGTATGAAGCTGACTTGCCTCATATCTTAATCATAACGCGGTAATGGTTAATTTATCTTAAATTTACATAAAATTTTATGCAAATTAGATGGATATTTTATGTAAACGACGTTTGTGCCTTGTTTTTCATAGGGGTAGCTGTGTTCTTAGCAATGGATTTAGGCCGCTTTTGCGAATTTTCCATTCAGTGCATCGCGTATTAAGCTTGCCGTATCCTTGACGCCGTATAGCTGAATGAAGCTTCCGAAGCGTGGGCCTTGGGATTGTCCGAGGCAGACTTCATAGATCGCTTGGAACCAGTTGCGGAGTTCGTCTTTTTCGTATCCGTTTTCTTTTCCTGCGCTGAAGACTTCGGTCATGTATTCGTCTGCGTCTAATCCGGTGTCCATTGTTTCAAGCTTATCGGCGAGCGCATTGAGCGCCGCGGTTTCGCGTGTGTCTGGGCTGCGGTATGTTTTTTCGGGCAGGACGAAATCTTTGTAATAGCGAATGGCGAATCCCACGAGGCGATCCAAGAAGGGGGCACTTTCAGGGGTCGCATCTGGCGCATAGCTTTGGATAAAGTTCCAGAGCACATCAGGGTCTTCGGTATTGGCCGCGTTTACGAGGTTTAGCAATAGCGCGAATGTGATGGGGGTGTGCTGGCTATTGGGCACTTTCCCGTTATGGATGTACCATGCAGGGTTTTCCAATTTTTGCTTGTGTTCTTGCTGTGCCAATTTTTCGGCGAATTGGATGTATTCATCTACGGCTTTTGGGATCACATCGAAATAGAGTTTCTTTGCGGTCGTCGGGCGTTGATACATATAATAAGCAAGGCTTTCATGCGGGGCGTAAGTGAGCCACTCATCCATCGTCAGGCCATTGCCTTTTGATTTGGAGATTTTTTTGCCTTCTTCGTCGAGGAATAGTTCGTAACGGAATCCTGCGGGGCCTCTGCCGCCCATGATTTGTGTGATTTTTGCGGCGATTTCTGCGGCGGTGACGAGGTCTTTTCCTGCCATTTCGTAATCGACGTCAAGCGCGTACCAACGCAATGCCCAATCGGCGCGCCATTGTGCTTTGCAGCCGCCGCCTAAAATGCTTTGTGTGACGATATCGCCTTTGGCGTATCCTGTGCGTTCTTTTTCGCTGTCATCGGCAATTTCGAATGTGGCGATGCCGTTTGCGGCGTCATCCACGGATTTCAAAATCGCGTTATGCAGGATAAAGGGTTGT
This sequence comes from Alphaproteobacteria bacterium, assembly GCA_009995045.1. GTDB lineage: Bacteria > Pseudomonadota > Alphaproteobacteria > Micavibrionales > Micavibrionaceae > TMED27. The sequence continues at coordinate 88,888 of JAACQG010000006.1, read as the reverse complement.
TTTCCATCGGGGCCGTCTTTTTGGATGATCGGGAAAATCGGTGAATATGTTGCTTTTCGGTCTTCCCCTAAAATTGGTAGGACAGCGTTGCGGACTTCGTCATATTTTTCAAGCATGAGTTTGAGGGCATTATCGAATTTGCCGTTTTTATAGCAATCTTCGGATGAGCTCATGAATTCATATTCGAAGCCAAAGCTGTCAAGGAAGTCGCAGAGCATGGCGTTGTTATGCCCGGAGAAGCTTTTGTGATCTGTATCGAAGGGGTTTGGAACCGATGAGAGCGGCATGCCGAGCGCAGTGGTGAGCTTGTCCTGATTTGGAACATTTGTGGGAACTTTGCGTAGGCCATCCATGTCATCGGAAAAGCAGATTAGCTTTGTCGGGATATCCGGCGCGAGGCGTTGGAAGGCACGCATGACCATTGTGGTGCGTGCAACTTCGCCGAATGTGCCGATATGTGGCAGGCCAGAGGGGCCGTATCCGGTTTCGAATAGGACATAGCCTTTTGGTCCGGCCTTGATCTCACCTTTGTTCATGGCGCGAAGGCGTTTGATGATGGCTTTTGCTTCCTCAAACGGCCATGCACGTGATGCATTCGCGATGTCTTGGGGGATGTCTGTTTTTGTATCTTGCGCTAAATCTGTCATGCCAAAATTCATAGCAGAGTTGGTTTTGCAAGGGAAGAGGGGAGTTTACGAGTTTGGATCGAAATCGAATGTTTGCTCTTCTTTGCCAAACCCATCGATGGCAAATACATGATCATCATCTTCTTCTGCTTCGACAAGATCGAATGTTCCGCCAAATGGGTCGTCTCTTTTTTCGTGTCTCGCTGGTGGCTTTGTATCTGCATCGGCAAAGCCATGGGCTTTAGCATCAAATGTAGCGGGGAGCCTCGGTTGAGGCGTGTCGCCAGTTATAAAAGCAGGGGGAGGCAAATTGCCAAATGCTTTTGATACGGAAAGTTGTGTGAGCGTAGTTTCCGGGAACGGTATTTTTCCTAATGTGCTTAATGGTACGCGAAACATTTTTGGCGTTTTTCGCTGTGCGGCGCCTGCCGCCCTGTTAACTTCACGTCTTTCTTCAACTGATTGTCCACCAAGGAATCCTACCCTCTGTACTTGCCCATCTTCAAAATCTTCCTTGCGGGCGATAACGCCGAATAAGTAAACCTTATGCGGTGTTCTAATGTCTGCCATGCTTATGATGTTTGGGTCATCTATTAAATGCGTGTCGGGTTTTAGATTGGCAATTTCTTGATCGGCAGGTGCCATTGGTAGAACGGTAAGTTCTGTTTCGGAAAGATCTTTGACGTATGCCAAATATGCTTTTTCCGCAGATCTTATTATTATTATGTTTCCGTTTTGTATCTCGTCGAAGTCCATTGTTCTCATGGTAGCGCCTTGCTTTATGTCAATTTTTTAGTTTTATAGCTATCTTATTTTCATAAGTCAATTTTAATTTTAAAAAAAATGGCGCTTACCTTTGTGGGGTAGCGCCATTTGGATGGGGTAAAGCGTTAAAAGCTTATTTCTTTAATGTGTCGGTATATGCATCACGAACGCGGTTGCTTGCTTCGCGGCATGCGGCGAGTTCGCTTTCGAGGGTTGCGATGCGGCTTTTGTGTGCGGAACAATCTTCACATGGTTTGCACATTGGCGCAGGTGTTTCTACGATAACAGTTTCAGTTTCCATGACAGGCGCGGGTGTGTGCTCGTCCTGTGCGGTGCGTTCTTGTGAGTATGGTGGTTCGTTTTCAAAATTGCCGAGGCCATCTGCACATGCAGAGAGTGAGATGCCGGCAACGCAGATAAATAGTGTGTTGAGTAAAGTCTTCATGGGGAAGCCCCTTTTTTGTTGTTAGGATGTACGCATCTTATCAAAGGATTGGGACAAAGCAAAGTATCAATTTATTCAGTGATTTGTTTATCTTTTTTGAATCGATTTCTATTGCGTAATGTTAGGGATATGATGGCGACATGACCGATCAAATTGATGATCGCGACAAGGCAGAGTTTAAGATCGTGTAGTTCGAACATGCCGTATAAAAGCGTGACCACCCAAGTGTATAGCCAGATGAGCCATGTTGCGATTGAGATATCCATGCTGTCGCTTTTGGATTTCCAGAGTTTGAAGATTTGCGGCACATATCCAAACACCGCGATAAATACGATGGTGACATAAAGAAGGTCAATGACGCTGGCGTCGGTTGGTATGTCAAGAAAATCCATGCGCAGAGTTTAGCAGGGTTATTGTACGAATAGAAGCTTTACCATTCATAGCCGAGTTTTACGGCGTAGGTTGTGTCGTCTTCTTTTGTGCCGGGGGCGGGGTCGTTGTCCCAGTCGAATTGGACTTCGCCGCTGACGACTAGTCCTGCTTTTAAGGGGATGCGTAGGCCTGTTCTGGTGTCGAGTAGGAATGCGTTTGTGTCACCAACAGGCACGAATATTTCATGGTCGTGATACGCTTCGAGCGTGCTGCCGAGTATTTTTTGATCGTAATCAAGCGCCCAGCGTAATGCGGCGCTGTCGTCTGTATCGCCGCTTTCGTATTCTTCGCGCAAGTAGCTTGGTCCGATAACATATTGTAGGTTGAGGTTATCGCTTTCGAAGGCTTGGTGCCCTAAACCGATACCCGCAGTTGTGCGCAGGTCAAGTTTTTCGATGTCGTCTTGTTCGAAGCCGAGGGTTGAGTTGATGAACCATTTTTTATTCACGAAGTAATCATACGCGCCTTGGATGCTGCGATTGTCTTCGGTGGTGTCGTCGTTTTCGGTTTCGCGGTTGATTTCAGCTTTGATGCTGGCGCGGTGAAGTGGATCGCCGTTGAATTTATGCCATTTCGCCTTGACGGAGGCATCACCGTTGATGGCGTCTTGTTCGGTGTTTCCGGTTTGGAGAGATGCGCCAAGGTTGACACGGCCACTCCATTTTGCGCCGAGCCATCCCGCATCAAGTGGTGGTGGTGCGGCGGTTGGCGCTTGCGTTGCTGATTGTGATGGTGTTGTCACTGGCGCTCTTGTTACGACGCGTCCGGCGGCGACGTTATCGATGGCTTCTTGTGATGGCGCGGGGATTGTGGGGGCATTGTAGTTTTGCGTGGCTGTGCGTGTAGGTGCAGACGCAGTGTTAGATATGCCATCAAGGTCGTAAATTGTGACGGATGGGTTTTGGAATTTAACGGTTTGTGCCTGTGCGCTCATGCATGGTGATATAGCCAAAGGGAGTAAAGCCGCAGTGGCTAAAATGTGTTTATTGCTTTTTTTCATGGCATCAACATATCAAGGATTTTTATGATGTGGAAGCGTTTAAGGGTTAAAATATGGGAAAACTGTATTCAATTTGGTGATGGCGGCTGCATTTTCTTTTCATGCTCTGCGAATCTATTATAGTGGCGATATGAAGACATTTTTATTGAGCAGTTGTTTGTGTGTTTTGGCTTTCCCCGTTTTTGCGCAGGGAGATGCGATTACGATTATTCGTGATGATGGCACGAAAGAGGTTATTCCGCTTGGCAGTGGTAACGGAAGTGCTGGGTCTGGGGTGTCGGCGCAGGATTCTGTTGTGATGCGTAAGAGGCCGCCAGCCGTTGAAGTGGAAATTGCGCGGGAGCCTGTTATGCGCGCTGAGCGTGTTGATGATGTTGTTCATGGGGATGTTCCTGCGTTAAATATTGTGTCTGAGCCTGAAGTTGAAACCAAGCCCGAGGCTCAAGCTGAGCCTGCATCTGAGCTTCGTCAAGAGGTGGTGAAGCCCAAAGCAAAGCCGCAGGTTAAAGCGAAGGTAGCGGCTGTCTCTGATGTTCCTAAGCCTGCTCGCAAGCCGTATCGTCGTCCATTGGAGGCACCAACTGGAGAGCCGATTTCGAAGGATGAGGCGCTTAATATTGCGCTATCTGAAGCGCCGCCGTCGCGTGATGTTCAGGTGAATGTTATAGAAGACGGGCAGGGGCGTTTATATTCCGTGATATTCAAAACTGAAGACGGCGGATATGAGGTTTTGGTTGATGGTGTTGGTGGTGTGATTTTGCGTTCGGGTAAAATTGAAAATGGCCAAGCCCTTGTTGAGCCTGGCCATTTGCCGATGCGATAATTTTTTATTTTAATTGTTCGCGGGCATTGCGGCGCGTTGTTTTTTGATGCGCTCTGCTGCCTCTAGGATTTTGCGTTCTTCAATTTCGCGGGCTTGTTGAAGGATTGCTTCTTCTTGCTCGGCGGTCATTGTCGTAACAGCGGATGCTTGTGTTGGTTGCACGTGTATCTTTGGCTGAATTTGCTCTTGTGGCTGTGTGGCAGGTTCTTCTTTTTGGCTTTCCGGGACTTTATCCATGATGCGGTCAATGCTGTTTTGTGCGCGTTCGCTTGTGGTGAGTGTTTCGTCGACTTTGTTGACGACGCCATTGATGCGATCAAAAAGGCCTTGTGCGTTTGCTGCGTTAGGGATGATTGCGAGTGCAAGCAATGCACCCAGAAGATATTTTTTTGTCATGATAAATCCTTGCAAAAATTTTGGTAATTAATTTGTAGCAAGTTTATAGCGGATTTGGCAAGAATCTTGATTTATGGGTGTTTAGTCATTGTAACCGCTATGATGGTTCGGTCGCTCTTCGTTAAGTGCGCTGAGTGCGATTTGTGCGATTGGGTCGAATTCAGTCGGGGGGAGCATGGCATCCTCAGTGGGGCCGAAGCATCCTTTTGCGTTATGAATGCCGAGCATGAGGGTGCGGCGTTGAGCAGCTATATATTGAATGTCGTCGGCTTTGTCGCCGCGTTCTTCGATGTTTTGATGCATTAAATAGCCACCAATGGCGAGGCCGATGCCACCCGTTGCGGTGCCGATTATGAGCGATCCTAATGCACCTGCCGCGGTGACGCCGTTGCTTTTTAGGTCGGATGTATCTTTTATATTTTGCGTGGTTTGAATGATCTTTTTCATTTTGTAAGCTTCGCTTGAGAGCTCATTACAGTCCAATTGCAAATCGTTTGGTGTGCTGATTTGAATGGCTTTAAGGCGCTCAATATCATTGCCAACGGGGTATCCTTCATTGGCAAAAGCGTGTGTGGTTATTGAGGTTATTATGACAGCGCTCAAGGTAAGCGTTTTTAGGATGTTCATTATAGTAAGGTAACAGAGAATGCTTGGCTGTGCGGTTAGTGTGGGATGTGGGGGGAAAGTATCCACAGCTTATCCACATATTTATATAGGCAATGTTATGCACATTTCCGTGTATTCATACGATATAACACTTGGTCATTTGGGCAATGTCATTTAGCGTCTAGCCATGAGCAAAATATTAGAAACAGACAGAATAATCCTTCGTGAGTGGCAAGACAAAGATCGGGCACCGTTTGCGCGGATGAATGCCGATCCGGTGATTATGGAGTATTTGCCACGTTCTTTGACGGAGGCAGATTCCAACAAGCTGGTTGATCGATTTATCAAGCATTACGACAAGAATGGCTATGGCATATATGTGTTGGAGCGTAAAGAAGATGGCGCGTTTATGGGCGCAACAGGATTGCAGGATGTGCCGTTTAAGGCTGCGTTCACGCCCGCGATAGAGATTGCGTGGCGTCTTGATTATGATTTTTGGGGTAAGGGATATGCGAGTGAAGCGGCGGCTGGTGTTTTGAAGCATGGCCTTGAAGATCACGGCATGGACGAGATTGTTGCCTTTACTGTTTTTGATAATAAGCGATCCATCGGCGTGATGGAAAAGATCGGCATGAAAAAGGTGAAGGGCGGAGAATTTCAATACCCCACTTTACCGAAGGATCATCCGCTGGGTTCTTTTGTTTTGTATCACGTTAAGGCGTAATCTTTTTTAAATGTAATATATTTTCGTGGACTCTTGTGCCTGTGGATAATTGTGTGTATTGTTTGTGCATAAGCACTGCGTTTTTTCACATATAATTATTCATTCTATTAAAGGTCCTGTCATGGCACTTAAACGCGCGATTATTCTTTCTGCTTCTTCTGTATTTTTACTTGCTGGTTGTGGTGATGGGTATGAATTTGTGAAAACAAATACTATGTTCCCTTATGGTAATCAACGTACTGCGGGTAGCGGCGTGGCATATGTTTTGGCGAAGATGATGCCGGTTAAAGAGCTTAAGCTTGAAACTGCGCCTGTTGTGAAAAATGTTGAGCGTGATTGGAAGCCAGCGGTCAGAGAGGCTCTTACGAAGTCTGAGGCTGCGCCAGCGGTTGAACCTGTTCCGGCTGAAAAAATCTTCCGCGATCAGATCAAAAAATAAGTGCGCGCATTGTCGCCTTATTAAACTTCTTCAAAATTGATCTAAATTTAAGTTTGATGTGTTTGAAAAATAACGCATCCTTAATGCTATTCATTTAACATAATAATTGTTGGTGCTGTTTTATACCTCCTTTTAAAGCAGCGCTTTTCTTGATTGCACGATGTTGTTTTCTTGCGCCTGTCCCAAAGTTATTGGGCGCAATAGGGTTCGTGTGTGTACCACAATAATAATCACAAAACGAAAGGGTTAGGGTTATGACGATGGAAGTTGAAACGGTGGTTGCTGTCTCGCTTATGATGGCGGTATTCTCGGCGATTGCCGCGATAGGTACCAGTGTAGTGCTGGGTGCGGGGTTCGAGCGGTTGCGTTCGGGCTTTGAGGTTGTTCGAAAGCAAACGGGCTTTTTTAGCGATGCTATTCATAAATTGGAACAGAAGGTGGAGGTTGTTGACGGGCAAGCGAGTTCGTTTAGTCATGCTATTCATCAGATGGAAGCCAAAGTGAGCGGCGTTGGTGAGCAAGCCAATGCGTTTATGAGCACGGTTCAAAAGCTTGAGAAAGATGTTGATATTGTGAATAAGCAAACTGGATTTTTCAGTCAGGCGATTCAAAAGCTTGATGAAAAGATCGAGACTGTGAATGCGCATGAGGAGATTGTATCAGAGAAGATGGCGGTTGCGGCGACTACTGATCTTATTAGCACAGGCAAGGCCGAGGCTCTTGTCTCGCATGCTGAGGATTTGTTGTCACAAATGAGCACTTTGGCGCTTAAGATGACAGAGCCGCAAGCATCTGTGGATCATACCCCGAAAGGTTTGAGTATCTCTATTCCTCAGAACCTTGGGCATAGTGTGTCACAGGGGCGTGTTCATGTGGATATGCATCAAGCCGATGACAATGTTGTTTTTCATTAATTAAGGGCGGATGCTCTTATAATAAGTTTCCTTGTAGAAAAGGGTGATAAAATTGGCGGGGCCTTAGCGGGTTCCGCCATTTTTAATTGTTATTGATCGCTCTTTGAGAATTGTTGCTTAATTCTTCAGGGATTGTTGCGGCTTGCCAGAGTTTTTCAAAGCGTGCGCGTTCTGATTTTGCGGCGTCGACGCTGCGGGTAACGATTATCATCGATTGATCCCATAACTCATGCGCGATTTTATCGCCATAGATATATGTCGTGGTTGCGATGGTTTTATAATCCTCGCTGATCCATCGACATTCTTCCGTGGGGCTTAAGATGCTGTCGGAGCCAGTGAAGCATAAGATACGCTGTTTGATGTTGTTGTTTTTGATGAATTCGATGTGCTTGAAGATTTTTTGAGTTGTTAATCTGTTTGCAAGATTTTCATCAACAAAGCTGATTAAAATTTCAGTTTCGGTGTTTTTGATGGTTTTGTGCATATCGTCAATAAGTTGGGAAAGCGCGAATTCGCCACGAATGATTTTGAACGATTCTGTTTTTTTGGCGACGCCGGATTCGCCTATAAATTCAATATCCGTGCTTTCGAATGCCATGCGGATAGCGCGCAAAGATTCAGCCTTGATGTCGGAATGACCTTTTTCGAAATTATTGATTGCAGTTTTGGATAGGCCAGATGCGTCGGCTAGATCTTGTTGTGTCCATCCTAGTATTCCTCGTGCTCCGCGGCATTGTTCAATAGTAATCATAATATCCTCTTTATATTAGATTAATTGTATATTCAGCGTGTATAAAGTCAATCTTAGATTTAAAAAATATTAAACTTTTTACTTATGCTTAATAAAATAAAACTATAGTTGTTAAAAATATAACATTAGGGAGTCGTTATGAACAGTATCATTTTACAAAAACTTGCTTTGGAGCGTTGTCGGGTTCAAATTTCTCAACTATACGCAATTATTAATTTAACACGTGTTGATAATGATCCAAGCTCTCATTTGAGTGACACTGTATATGCATTATTCTCGGCGATTAACAAGGATTTGGATGTGTTAGAGGCGCTTAATGATAGTTGAGATATTGTGTTTATCTTTCAGTATAAGACGGTTCTCTGGGGCTTGTTTTGATACGCTTATGGATTCATTCATAAATTGTCTTTAGTATGGAAGAGGTTAATTTTAATAAAAAGGGGCTTTTGCTTTGAATCTTTGGTTAATTGTTTGGGCTTTTCTTGCATTGTCTTTGGCTGTTTTTGTGGCGTGGACGTTTTGGATCTTGATGAAGCAAAAGCGGGCATGGTCGATTTTCGCTGAAAAGCGCAAGTTAAGATATAATTCTCAGTCACTTATGAGTGGTGCGGAGCTTAATGGTGTGATTGGTGATCACACGGTTGGTGTATTTACCAGTGAACATGTAAGCGCAGATGCGCGGGGTGTGCGAAAATTGACGGCGATTGAGGTGAATTTAAACAGCTCTATGCCAATTGATGGCGGTATTGCCAGTGGCGGTATGGTTCCGATCTTGAAAAAGCTACGATTTAAGCAGGAATTGTTGCCCAAGCATGAGGCATGGAAGAAATCATATATAGCGAGCAGTAATCATAAGCAGGTATTGGATTCATATTTAAATGATGCGCGCATTAAAGCCATTTGTGAATTAATGGAGATTCCCAATAGCTGGGTCATATTGATTTTTAAAGATGGTGTAATGTTGTTGCGCATTGATGTTGCTGATCCTTTGCATGACGCAAAGCGCCTTGATCAGCGGATTAAAGATATTTTGGCTGTTGCTAAAATTTGTGAGCTTGAGCCGGGTGAGGCAAAGCGTTTGAAATCTCTAGAGGTTAAGGCTGTTGCGCAAGGTGTGGAGCTAGAGGTGGATGAGGATATTATTGGCGGGCCGACTGGATTTACGCTGGAAGATGATGAGAGTGATGATGGTGCGGCATCGGTTGAAGTGGCTGATCCTGTTGATGTGAGTGAAGATGTTGATGCGCAGAAAGCAGATGAGCCGAAAAAGAAAAATGCGAAAGGCGCTAAACCTTCCGCATCTTCGAAATCAAATAATAAGAAAAAGTAGCTTATTCAGCGGCTTCGCTTTCTTGTTCTTCTTGTGAGTCAGACGCAATAGTTGCTTTCACAATTTTATCAGGATTTGCAGGTGGTTCGCCAAGGGCGATTGCATCCACATGTTCCATGCCTTCTGTCACTTGTCCCCATACGGTATATTGACCCGTTAGGAAGCTGCAGCCTTCATCACTGAAGGCGATGAAGAATTGTGAATTTGCGCTATCGGGGGCGGCAGTGCGTGCCATGCCGATTGTACCGCGTTTATATTCGTAATCCGAAAATTCTGCCTTTAGGTCAGGTTTGTCAGATCCCCCCATGCCAGTTCCAGTCGGGTCACCAGTTTGTGCCATGAAGCCATCAATCACACGGTGGAATACGATGCCATCGTAAAAGCCTTCGCGTGTTAATTCTTTGATGCGTTCAACGTGGCCCGGGGCACGATCGGGTAGCATTTCAATTGTGATGGTGCCACCAGTCGATAATTCGATGTGCATTGTGTCCGCAGGGCTGGCTGCGTCATTAGAAGTTGTCATGGGGTTATCCTTTTTGTTTTTATATTAGTGGTTTGCCACTGGCGCTGTTTCTTCTTCCATTTTTTCAGAAGGTGCTTCAGGGGCTTGGGTTTCTTCAACGGCGTCTTGTGCTGATTCTTTTTCTGCGGGCGCTTCTACTTTTGCAGGTGTTTCAGCTTTGAGTGTGTCAGCAAGAATTGTTGCCTTTACGATTTTATCGGGGTTTTTCGCGGGAACGCCTTTTTTGATCGCATCAACATATTCCATGCCGTCGATAACTTGTCCCCATACGGTATATTTACCTGTTAAATCACGACAGCCATTATCGTTAAAGCAGATAAAGAATTGTGAGTTTGCTGTGTTTGGTCCTGATGACGCTGCGCCAACTGTTCCACGTTTGTATACGTAGTTGGTGAAAGAGTCTTTAAGGTCGGGTTTGTCTGATCCGCCCATACCTGTTCCGGTTGGGTCGCCAGTTTGTGCCATGAAGCCATCAATCACGCGGTGGAAAATGATACCGTCGTAGAAGCCTTCGCGTGTAAGCTCTTTTACGCGCTCAACATGTTCTGGTGCGCGGTCGGGGAGCAATTCGATTGTGGCTGTTCCGCCGGATGAGAGTTCTAACAAGAGCGTATCAGCGGGGGATGCAGCGTTTGCTGATGAGATGAGGAGCAGGCTGCTGAGTGTTAACATGAATGTCTTGAGCATTATATTTCCTTTACATGGGTTAAGACTATTTGTCGTTAATCCGTGCCATAAGGGGGCGTGTATTGCAAGTGATTTGCTCTTGGCGGCGTTTTAGGCGGTTGCGCCAGCATTGTGTGTTTTTACAATGTCTTTAAGAGTCTCAAGGCATTGGCAGCAATTGGGGTTTTGGCCGCCAGAGCATGCGGAATATGTTTTTGACACCGTGGATCTGCCGCTGGCGTCCAGGTATTCTTTTACTTTTTTGTCCGAAAACGGATGGCAAAGACAAACAAACATGTGCGTTACTCCGCTGAGATTGATTCTTAGTTACATTCATAATATGTGCGATTCCAAATGGAATTGCAAGTCATTCTCATTATATGATTGCATTTTAATCTGAAGCGAAGCTGAAGGGTGATGGAACTATAGGGGTGAAAAAACGTTTGAAGTTAAGTAAAGGGGGATTTTATGGAGTCTTGGTTTTCTATTGATGTGGCGCAGGTGAGCGGTATTTTGCTGACGACGCTTTTGGTTTATGCGGGGCTTATTTTAGTTGTGCGGCTAAATGGGCTGCGAAGTTTTGCAAAGATATCGGGGCATGATTTCGCTGTTACCGTTGCTATTGGCTCCATATTGGCGACAAGTGTGCTTTCCAAAGAGCCGTCGATCCTTCAAGCGTTGCTCGCTATAGCGGCGTTATTGCTATGGAAGACTATCATTTCATATGCCAGAACGCATTTGAATTTTTCTATCTTTGATAATGAGCCGCGTGTTGTGATGCTTGATGGGGAAATATTGTATGATGCATTGAAGAGAACAAATTTTACGGAAGATGATTTATACGCGAAGCTGCGTGAGAGTAATGTTTTGAATTTGGAGCAAGTGCGCGCGGTCGTTGTTGAATCGACGGGGGATTTTTCTGTGTTGCATGGTGGGCGAGATGAATATGACGAGACTATGCTAAAAGGTGTTAGGACTTAAATGTCTTTAACTTTGATTTGAATGTCGGTGTTTAGGCCGTTTGATGTGACGCCGATAGATAGGCGGCATGTCCATTGTTTCCCGTCTTGCACTGTTGTTTCTTCCAGATACATTTTCTTTATTCTTGGCTGATCGATGCAACGTCCTGCTTTGTTGTCTTTTGCGCGTTCGCAGAACTTGCCCATGAGTGCATTGATTTCATCGCTATATGGGTGTTTGGACCAGTTCACATTTTGATTTTCATCGAGGCTAGCGCTTTTTGTTTTATCGGTTTTTGAAGAAAAAATATGTGTTAGATGGCCGATTGTATCATTTGTAGCTGTGCGGTAAGTGAATTTATTTTTGTTTTGATCGTCTTGTTTTTCAAAGGTAAGGGATTTCAATTCTGTAATTGGCGGGGAGGACGGATGTAATTTATGCGTGTAATCTTTGGACTCTAAGGTTTTTATCACTTGGGCGTTTGACATGCCATGTTCGACGCCATCGACCACAATCGCGCATAGATCAGGTTTGTTCGCGGAGTGTCCGTTAGATGTCAAAAATGCGCCGGTCGTTATGACGGCGCATCCTAGTATTATTGCTTTAGCATGTTTGTGCATAGCTTTCCTTTGGCTCTTAAGCCTCGCTGTCGAGGGGGCTTTCGGAGTTGAGCTGGATGTATTTTTCAATGCCGATTTGTTCGATAAGCTCTAGTTGAGTTTCCAAATAATCGACATGGCCTTCTTCATCGTGAAGGATCTTTTTGAAGAGGTCTTCAGAGACGAAATCTTGGACTTCGCGGCTGTAGACGATGGCTTCTTTATATGCTTTTACGCCTTCGACTTCGATTTTGAGGTCGCATTCGAGGATTTCTTTAACGTTCTCACCGATGTGAAGCTTTGCAACTTCCTGAAGGTTTGGAAGGCCGCCGAGGAAAAGGATGCGGGTGATGAGTTCGTCCGCGTGTTTCATTTCTTCGATGGATTCGTTGTATTCGTGCTTACCGAGCTTTGTTACGCCCCAATCTTCGAGCATGCGTGCATGGAGGAAGTATTGATTGATAGCCCCTAATTCTTTCTTAAGTGCTGCGTTTAGATGTTCTATGACTTTTTTATCGCCCTTCATGACGGTCTCCTTATTCTGCTAATGCGCGTTCAATGATGCTTGGAATATTCTTGGTGTAAGCATCGTAACTAAAGATAGCGTCGAGCGCATCTTTGTCAAGTTTTTCAGTAACTTGTGAATCACTCTCAAGCGCATCGCGGAGCATCATTGTGCCTTTTCCTGTGCTGCGGTCGGCCCAAACTTGCATCGCGGATTTTTGGACAATGCGGTAGGCGTCTTCGCGGCTGATACCTGCCTGTGTGAGGGCGAGCATGGTGCGTTGGGAAAATACGAGGCCGCCGGTCATTTCCAGATTGTGGATCATACGATCGGGGTATACGAGGAGTTTATCGATAATACCGGCGAGGCGGTTGAGGGCGTAATCTGCGCTGATGAGGGCATCGGGCAGGATTGTGCGCTCAACGGATGAGTGCGAGATGTCGCGTTCATGCCAGAGGGCGACGTTTTCGAGGGCGGGGATCACGGCGGCGCGGATGATGCGCGCTTGTCCGGTCATGTTTTCTGTGCCGATCGGGTTGCGCTTATGTGGCATCGCGGAGGAGCCTTTTTGCTTTACGTCGAAATATTCTTCGGCTTCGCGGACTTCGGTGCGTTGTAAGTGGCGAATTTCTACCGCGAGGTTTTCGATGGAGCTTGCGATGACGCCAAGTGTAGCGAAGAACATCGCGTGGCGGTCGCGGGGGATGACTTGTGTTGCGACTGTCTCAGGGCGCAGGCCAAGCTCTTTTGCGACATGTGCCTCGATATCGGGGGAGGCGGTGGCGTATGTGCCGACGGCGCCGGAAATTGTGATTGTGCTGACTTCGTCCTTCGCGGCGATCATGCGCTTTTTGGCGCGGGCGAAGGCGGCGTAATGTCCGGCGAGCTTCATGCCGAATGTTGTCGGTTCACCGTGGATGCCGTGGCTGCGGCCAATGCAGAGAGTGTCTTTATGCTCAAGGCTGCGTTTTTTGAGGGCGGCGAGAAGTTTGTCGAGGTCGGCGATAATAAGATCGGCGGCTTGGGTGAGCATGACGGCGAAGGACGTGTCGATCACGTCGGAGCTGGTCATCCCTTGGTGGACGTAGCGGCTGTCTTCACCGACGAATTCGGCGACTGAGGTCAGGAAGGCTATGACGTCGTGGTGGACTTCGGCTTCGATTTCGTTGATGCGCTCAACGTTGAAATTTCCCTTTTCGCGCAACGCTTTTGCCGCGCTCATTGGGACAGTGCCCATTTCCGCCATTTTCTCGAGTGCGAGGGTTTCAACCTCTAACCAGATTTTGAATTTGTTTTCTTGTTCGAAAATATCAGCCATTTCGGGGCGGGAATAACGGGGGATCATTTTTTATCTTTCAAATTTTATCAGAGGGTTTTTTCGTCATGTAAACCGAGCCTAGTAGGGCAAACCAAAAAAGGCCGATCACCATCACATAAGGAAGAATCAGCATTGAGAACAGATATAATCCAGAGTAATCGCCGTTTAGTAATGCCTGAATATAGAGTGCAAGCGTGAATAGTATGGATGCTATCATTAAAACAATCGGCAATATGGCGCAGAAAAATTTTTTCATTCTTTAATACAATGCAGTCGTGAAGTCAGGTGTATCAAATACATATTTATAGTGTGCGTGTCTAGGGATGGACGAAATTTTTTGACATCTAAAGGGGGTTTAGGGGTTCTTAATATTTTCTCTGTAGTATTTATTATGAAAATAATATTTGAGGTTAATATGGTTGATGTTAATAATGGTTTTACTTTGTCTGCGGAGTTTGCGGCATGTGAAGATTTGTCGCGGGATATAGGTATTATTCAATCATTTAATGATGGTTCGGCATATTCTCCGACTATAGACGGCAATAGTTTGTTTATTGAAGAGGAGTATGCTGGCGTAGTTCCAATTCCTCTCGAAAATATTGCTCGTATGGAAAATGAAGGGCTGGTGGATTTAAGTCAGTTGTATGGGGAGGTTCCTGGGTTAGAGGATAAGCTCAAGGAAATGTCTGAGGATGTTCCATATTGCGGTCCGCCCCTTATTGGGCAAGCTTATACGCCTCCTGCAGGGATGGCATAGCTTAGTATAATGCGGCTTCAAAATCTTGTTGGCCGAACGCATATTTGTAATTTTTAAATATTGGCTTTGGCGGAATTTTTGTTCGTTCGAATGCGTCGTAGCCTTGTCTGAGGTTAGCCCATTCGTCGCGCCAGCGGCTGTGTTTTGTTTCGAACATTTTTTGTAGGGTCATGCGGAAGGGGAAGATGTGAACGGGGACAGTGTGGCCGTTTGCGATGGCGGCTTCGGTCATGAGGTAGACTTCTTCCATAGCTTTATCTGTGATGGCGTAGCAGCCGATTGATTTGCATCCCCCATGAACCATGATATTTGATCCTGTGCGTAGGCGGGCGCGGTCATATGTATTGGGGAAACCGAGATTGAAGGATAGGTGGTATTTGCTCCATGGATTGAGTTGCTGTGCGTTGACTTCGTAAAAGCCTTCGGGCGCTTGTCCGTCTCCTTCCGCGAGTTTTGGTCCTAGCCTGCCGGAGAATTTGCAAATCGGGAATTGTTTATAGGGGAAGTAGCGTTTTGTTTGCGTGTCTTGGATCCATGTCTCAAGGATTTTTTCTTCCTTAAAAATGCGAATGAATGTTGGTTGGCCGATTTCAAGGTGCTGGGTGCGCATTTCATCGCTCACATCTGTGAGGCGCATGCTTTTTACTTGTGCGAGGCGATTGGAATTGGGCGTGGTTTTTGTGGTTTGGCATGCGCAGAGCATGAAGGAGCATAAAAGGGCGAGGGTTGTTGTTCTTAGCATGTGAGCATTAAACCCTGATTCTTTGCGCTAGGGGAGTCGTGCCGTTTCAAAATGATGGCATCATGCACATGCAAATTGGGTTTTAGGCAGCGTGTTTGACGTTATTAACGGCTTGTTCCATTGCGGTGAAGAACGAGATGCCGATGAGTTCGGCTTTACCGATGATGCCGTTTGCGCCGTATTTCGTGGCGGCTTCTTTCGTTGTTTCGTTGCATGATCCTGTGATGATTATCAGTGGGATGGCTTTTGCGTTGTTGCGGATATCTTGGATATCGGAAAGCCCCGTTGTATCTGGCAGGTTTAGATCGAGTAGAATTAAATCATATTCATTTTTCTCAAGATATTGGAGGGCGGAATTTTTTGTTTCTGCGCTATCGACGAGGGTGAACGGATAATATTCGGACAGGATGTGCTTGATTAATACGGTGTCGCATTTGCAATCTTCAATCAAAAGGATTTTAGGCTGTGACAAAGTGTCCTTATTAATCATGTTAATAATGTCTTGGTTCATAGCGTTGAGAATTCTTTCGTTTTGATTTTTAGCATTATCTACTTTTCATAGTGCAAATGTCAAATTTGACGGTCTATTTGCGATGAAAATTTATATTAATCCTTTGTTTTTCATACTGGTGTAACCATTGCGAGAGATAATGATGTGGTCGTGGATTGTGATGTTGAATGGTTCGGCGGCGCGGATGATGTGTTGCGTCATGGTGATATCCGCTTGTGATGGAGTTGAATCACCGCTGGGGTGGTTGTGCATGAGGATGATCGCAGTTGCGCCTAGCTCAAGGCTGCGTTTCATGATTTCGCGGGGATAGGCGGGGGTGTGATCGACTGTTCCTGATCCTTGTATTTCATCGCCAATAAGCTCGTTCTTTTTGTTGAGAAAGAGAACGCGGAAATGTTCTTTCTTTTCGTGTGCCATGGTGGCGTAGCAATAATCCATAAGGCGTGACCATGAATTGAGCACTGGTTTTCCTTCTAAGTCCTGTCGCATCATGCGGGCGGCGATGGCTTCAATTGATTTGATCGCGGTGGCGGTGTTTTCGGAAACTCCTTCAATGCGCGTGAGTTCTTCAGGTGTGGCCGCCATAAGTTCAGGTAGGGAGCCGAAGGATTTTAGCAGTGTTTTTGCCAGTGGTTTTACATCGCGTCGCGGGATTGCCAGAAAAAGGAGGAGCTCAAGCAGTTCATAATCCTGAAGAGCATCGGAACCGCCGACAAGAAATCGTTCGCGAAGGCGTTGACGATGACCTTTATAGTGCGGTTCGTCAGTTTTATTATTGTCATGGGTAAGTGATTTTTTTTCAGATGCCATGATTATTATTAACCGCTCATGGTTGCAGATGCACGCTTATTTTTTTTATTGACATAATTTACATATAGTTTAAATGTGGCTGTATGAAATATAAAGAAACACCGCCGGATTCATTATCTGTGAAAATGTATATAGCAACCGCAGGGATTGGTGCTATTGCTGGTGCTGTTTGTGGGGTTCATGAAGATTTGAGCGCACACGCAAGCGCCTTTAAAGATGCTGTTGCAGGCGGGGCGTGTGGGGCTGTGATAGGCGGAATTTATGGAGCAAGTATCTCACGCCTTGCGGTTTATGAGGGGGAGCCAATTGATAAACCGCCTTCATACGAGGGGCCTGCTGATCGTTTTATCGACGGTGTTTTGGAGTTTTTCAGGGCTGATCCTGCCTAAATTTATACTATTTTTTCCCATTTAGATAAAATTTTACATAAAGATAATTATTTATTTATTAATTTTAGATATGATTAATTATACGTAATCAAACATCAACAGGGAGGATGAATTATGGCTTTGGATTTAGGAAAAGGCATGCGTAAAATTAGTGAGGCTCAGTCAGCGTTAATTAGCCAGGCTGTGACGGAAGAAGCTCAGCGTAGAATGGCTCAGACACAGGCTGAATTAGAGCAAGCCAAGGGTATTTAACAATAGCTTTTATAAAACTATAATCAGACGTAAGGCGGCTTTGTATAGCCTTTTGGCGAATGTGTGAAGATTTCGAAGCCGTCGTCTGTTACTGCTAAAGAATGCTCGAATTGAGCGGATAGGGACCGATCTCTTGTTACGGCTGTCCAGCCGTCCCCTAAGACTTTAGTGGTGTAATCACCAGCATTAATCATTGGTTCAATTGTAAAGATCATTCCTGCTTCGAGGACGGTTCCTGTGTTTGGCGTGCCGATATGCATGACCGATGGCGGGGCGTGGAAAACGCGCCCTAAACCGTGGCCACAGAAATCACGTACAACCGAGAAGCGTTGTCCTTCGGCGTATTCTTGAATGGCGTGACCGACATCGCCCAATGTTGCGCCGGGGCGAACAGCTTCGATCCCTTTCATCATGCAATCATATGTGACATCGCAGAGGCGCTTTGCCTTAACCGAGATTTTATCGCCAACAAAAAACATGCGCGATGTATCACCGTGCCAGCCATCGAGGATGACGGTGACGTCGATGTTGAGAATGTCGCCATTTAAGAGTTTTTTATCGCCAGGGATGCCATGACATACGACATGATTGATTGATGTGCATATGGATTTTGGGAATCCTTTATAGTTCAGCGGGGCAGGGATTGCGCCGTTTGTTTCAATCATTTTGCGGCATAGATCGTCGAGATGTTCGGTTGTTACGCCGGGTTGCACATGCTCGGTGATCATGTCGAGAACTTCGGCGGCCAGTTTGCCTGCTTTGCGCATGCCTTCGAAGTCTGATTGGGTGTGGATTTGGATTCCGTCTTGGTTGTATTTTGCTGCTTGATTCATAGGTTAATGTATTTACAAGGATATACATGGAAAAACAAGTGAACAAAACATCTTCCCTTTTGATTATAGGAAATGAAATCTTATCGGGGCGCACGCAAGATAAGAATACGCAATATATTGGCGAGAAAATGAGCGATCATGGTGCGCCGTTGCGGCAGGTGCGTGTGGTGCCCGATATTGAGGATGTGATCGTCGCCACGTTGAATGAGATGCGTGCCAGATTTGATTATGTGTTTACAACGGGCGGGATTGGGCCGACGCATGATGATATTACCGCCGCCAGTGTCGCTAAAGCGTTTGGCGTTGAATTTGGCCGTCATGACGGGGCTTATGCGGTTTTGCATGAATATTACGGGGATGCGGATTTCACGGATGCGCGGGCGAGCATGGCGAATATGCCGGTTCATGTGGATTTGGATTTGATTGATAATCCTGTTTCCGCTGCGCCGGGATTTCGGATTGAGAATGTCTTTGTGATGGCGGGTGTGCCGAAAATTATGCAAGGCATGTTGGATCATGTTTTGACGATGATTGAAGGCGGTCAGCCGACTTTGGCGCGTACCGTTATGGTGGAATCACCAGAAAGCGAGATTGCCGCGTTATTGGCGGTGGTGCAGGATGCGTTCCCTCATGTGGATATCGGCAGTTACCCGCAGTTTAAGCAAAATGCGGGCTGGGGTGTTAGTGTTGTTTTGCGCAGTGTTGAGGCGGATATGTTGGATCGTGCTCAGGCGATGCTGGTGGATGCGTTGAGCCAAAACGGTATTTCTCTGAAAATAATGTAGATACGATATTGCATTTATAATGCGATGCGCGTAACTAAAGTTTATGAGCGCACGTCATGTTTACATTCATGCATTGGTGGTTCTGGCGATTGTGTTTGCCGGAATATCGCCGGCCTGTGCGTTTATATCGGGCAATTCTTCGTTTATTCAAATTTGTGCGGCGGATGGTTCGGTGCAGAGCGTTGAGGTTGATGCTTCGCTTGACCCATTTGCCGAGCCTGCGCCTGTTTCTTCGGATTTGCAGGCGATGGAAAAATGTCCGTTTTGTTTTGCCTCTGCGCATCAGAAGTATAATCAAGTGCAGTCACATGTCATTGCGATGGCTGTTTTGCCGCGTTACCTTGTTGTTTCCAGTGGTACGTCTATTCCGCTTGGTTCCAAGCTTTCTCTTTATCAGCCGCGTGGCCCGCCACAATTCTCCTAAAACCAAATCATTACCCCTTTTTATAATTTGATTTTTTAGGAGAAAATCATGACCAAAACTATTTTGCTTACAGGCGTGGCCTGTCTTTCTATTGTCTCTGTTGTTAAACCTTCACCCGTTTTTGCGCATGGCGAGAATGCTCAAGAAGAATGTGATTGCGACAAAAACCTTCATGTGTCTAGTGGTGCGAGTTCGCATGCGCCGATTGGTGTGATGGGGGATCATATGCATGGTAAGGGTGAGTGGATGCTCTCTTATCGTTATAAGCATATGGCGATGGAGGGAAACCGCGATGGCCGCGATGATCTCTCGCCTGAAGAGATTGTAACAAGCGTGGCTAACCGTTTTTCCGGCGTTGCGGGACAGCCGGGCACGTTGCGCGTTGTGCCAACGAAGATGGACATGGATATGCATATGTTTGGCGCGATGTATGCGCCGACGGATTGGCTGACGCTGATGGGGATGGCCATGTGGATGGAAAAGGACATGGACCTTGTGACGTTTCAGGGCGGCATGGGGACAACCCGTTTGGGCAGTTTCAAAACGCAAAGCGAAGGCTGGGGCGATACATCGCTTTCGGGGCTTGTGAAGCTTTATGAGGATGATGTGAATCATGTGCATTTGAACCTTGGTGTGAGCATTCCTACGGGATCGATCAAGGAAGAGGGCACTGTTCTTACGCCGATGAATATGAATATGCGTATGCGCCTTCCTTATGGGATGCAGCTTGGAACGGGGACGTATGATCTTCATCCGGGTGTGACGTATTCTGGTGTTCATCATGATTGGTCTTGGGGCGCGCAATACAGTGCCGAGATCCGTTTGGAGGATGAGAATGATCAGGGTTATGCGTGGGGTGATAAGCACGCTGTAACGGCTTGGGGGGCTTATGAGTGGGCGCCTTGGATTTCTACATCATTGAGACTTGAAGGTGAGACGCAGGGTGATATTGACGGCATTGATGCGAATATTGTTGCCCCCGTTCAGACGGCTGATCCGGATAATTATGGCGGTCAGCGCGTGGAGGCTGCGTTTGGTGTGAACTTGCTTTCGACGGGGGGCGTGTTGAAGGGCAATCGTCTTGCCTTTGAAGCTGCCGCGCCGATCTATGAAGACCTGAATGGTCCGCAGATGAAGCGTGATTATACTTTCACGCTTGGCTGGCAAAAAGCCTTTTAGGGAGCGGGACATGTCTTTAACGAGTGTTTTTTCACATGTTGTGAAACATGCTGCTATGCATGCTGTCTGGATGGTTCCTATGGCTGCAATGATGTTGCCTAGCCCTACTTTATTAGGGTCTTTATCAGGGGCGTTTGAAATGTTGACAACTAGTATGTACGACTTTGCGTTTGATGGTGGTATTGCTGAATTATTTAACAATACGGTTTCACCTGATGTTGCCCTAATGGGGGGGTATGAGTGGGGTAGTATGGATATGTCAGCGCATGCAGCTCACGGTGCTGGTGCGGTGGCGGCGCCTAAACTTGCTGCTGATGCGATGTCGATTTTGGGGAGTTAATGTTATGAATAGACGTTATTTTTTGAGGGGGGCGGCGGCGTTTGCTGCGGCGAGTAATGTTTCACCATCGCATGCGCAAAGTCGATCACATCCATTATCGCAATTGATTGATATTAACACGGGGCGGAATTTTGAGCCTCAACTTGACCGGTTTTCCGTTGCGTTATTTATGACGGCTGAGCAACGATACCCAAGTTGTGGTGCTGCTTTTATAGGAATCCAGGGCGTGATTGATTGGGTGTCTTCGAGTGCGCCATTGCAGCCTGTATTAATTATGCCCAAGTTTAAAAATCAACCAGATCCTTCGCGGCGCGAAAACCTTGCCAGCGTTACAGATACGTATGCGAATTTGAATTTCACGATATTAACCGGGGAGCTTGATCAATTGCGTGATGTATCAGAAGTATATGGCGATCCTTTCACATTTGATAATGCGCGCAGTGTTGTAAGCGACCATACATTGGATGCGTTTTTGTTAAAGCCGCAGAGCGGTGGTGTTTTGCTTCGCTATCGCGCGGATGATTATTATAATTCGTCGCCTATCATTCAGGATTTGATAAACGGGTGTAAAAAGCCAGAAAATGCGTCGCTTTGTATATAAAGGTATTTTGTGTCTTATTGCCGCTTGAAATTCGTTTCCAATGCCCGTATTGATATTGCCTTAAGATGTGCGGGTGTGGCGGAATGGTAGACGCTGCAGACTTAAAATCTGTTGTCCGTATGGGCGTGGGGGTTCAAGTCCCCCCACCCGCACCATCTTAAAATTAATGCTAGACCTTTCCGTCGGTAAGGTTTGGACTGCCTTCACTTTTTATGCTTGTCTATGTATATTTTTATGTATATACATAACTCATGACAAGAAGAAATGATATGAGTTTTCATGATGGTGTAGCTGCGCAAATTGCTGTAGCTGAGCAAACAGACCACCCAGTTTTAGCAGCGCAATTGCGGGCTGCAGCTAATGCGGTTGACGCTTTAGACGCCGCGCATGTAAGTACTGCTCTTCGTGAATTATCTTTGAATATGATAAATGGGCGAGGAGAGATCAAGATGGCGCAGACGGATTTTGAAGTTGTTAAAAGAATTTTGGATGTAGCTGCTTCTGGTAATCATTTTCCTTTGCTTGAGGTTTCAGGGAAACATCTATCTTTCGATTAAGCCGCCATTAAACCCGCGATATTGCCAACGATGCGTTTTCCTTTTTTGGTGAGGTATATTTCTTTTGTGCGGCGAGATGTTTCGGATGTTTTTAGGTCGATGAGCTCGTATGGTTTTCCCATTTGGCGGTATTTTGATAATGCGCCGACAATGCGTGAGACAGTGGAGAGGGCAAGGCCGGTTCGGTTGGAAAGCTCTGTTACTGACAGTCCTTCATTTAATGTGACTTCAGCGAGGCATATCGCGTATTGCAGCGGGAATTCAGGGTCAATTTTTTGTAATTCCCTCAGAAGCCCTAAAAAGCCTTCGATTTCTTTTTTCATATGTACTCATTTCGTGTTTCTGGCTTTGTTCATGCTCAATTTTAGGTGAGCGGCATTCGCCATGTAAAACATGTCTTGGTGTTATAATTGCATACCCATACGGAAATTCAATTATAAGTTCACTTTTTATGCGTTGTATGTAGATAAAAGGGGGCGGGCCGATATTCTTTGACACTTCAGAATATACAGCGAACATGTGCTTAAATCGCCAGTAGCAATGCATTTATATATAATCCTTAACACGAAACTTAAGTCCTGCTTTGGTATGCAGGTCTTTTCTTTGTTTTATCGATATCAATCATGGGTTGTTATGTCAATGTATTTTTACATATTCTGATTCGGCGGTGAGTAAAATGCGGTGATGTCCCGTATAGACATGGTCGTCGAGCATGATTATCGGGGACGGGGCGATCCCTGTTATGACGATGGGTGGTTTGGATAATGTTGATATCTGACCATCATGCGCGTGATAGGTGCAACCGCGCATTTGACGGATTTTGGTGAAATCGATGGTGAATGCGGACAGGGTTGAAAATTGTGCGCGGTCAATGATGGCGGCGCTCATATCAGTTGCACCGAAAGAGGCGTGTTTGAAATTACAGCCTGTCAGGTTTGAGTAAGCGAGGCATGTGTTAAACAGTGATGCGTTTTCGAAATTTGCACCTTTGCAATAGCTTTCGGAGATGTTTGCGCCGGTGAGGTTGGTGTTTGTAAAATCGGCTTCGCCAAAGATACCGTCATCAAGATTGGCGTTGCTTAGGTTTTTCCCGCTGAGATTGATTTTATTCAGTGGTATTCTTCTGGAAACAGCCTCTTCTAAACAGGTTTTAAAGTCTTGGAAAAATCCAGAAAATAGTGTTTTTTCAGTGTCTTTGCTGATTAATTTATAATTTTTCATTAGTGTACTCCCACGCAGTTTGTTGTTTTGCATTGATGTGCAAGACCAGATTTAATTGCAATCAATAGTTGATATATTGCAATGTTTGTCAAGTATAAAGTGTATGTCTCTGTGCTTTAAGAGTTTTGCGAGATTGCTTTTCGATGGTGCGCGTTCTAAATCTTTCTTATGAGTTTTGATGATTTATCAATGATAGAAAAGGGTGTGGCGGTTATTCGATCCCACGCGCAGAAACTGCCCGATACGCCCGGTGTGTATCGGATGATTTCTGATAAGGATGATATTTTATATGTCGGTAAGGCGAAATCATTGAAGAAACGGGTGACGTCTTACACCAATTTTGCGCGTCTTCCGTTTCGCCTTCAGCGGATGATTTCGCAAACACGCAAGATGGAGTTTATTCATACGCATACGGAAGCCGAGGCTTTGCTTTTGGAGAGTAATCTTATTAAAAAGCTGAAGCCGCGTTATAATATTTTGCTGCGTGATGATAAATCCTTTCCGTATATTTTTGTGCCCAGTGATCATGATTACCCGCAAGTCACCAAGCATCGCGGGGTGAAAAAACGCAAGGGGGATTATTTCGGGCCATTCGCCAGTGCGGGGGATGTTAACCGTACGATTGGCATCTTGCAGCGGGTGTTTTTAATTCGAAACTGTACGGATAGTTATTTTTCTAATCGTAACCGTCCGTGCCTGCAATACCACATTAAACGCTGCACTGCGCCGTGTGTGGGAAAGGTGTCCAAGGATGAGTATGCGGAGCAGATGCGCGAGGCGCAGGATTTCCTTGAGGGGAAAAGTCATGCGGTACAAAAGCGAATGCAGGCGAAAATGCAGGCGGCCAGTGATGGGATGAATTACGAGGAGGCTGCGCGCTATCGTGATCGTATTAAGGCGCTTGCGGGGATACAGGCGCGTCAGGATATTAATCTTGAGGGGATGAAAAACGCGGATGTTATTGCGCTGGTGCAAAAGGCAGGAAAGATTTGCGTGCAGGTGTTTTTCTTCCGATCAGGACGAAATTTCGGTAACCGCTCGTATTTTCCGCGACACAGCCCTGATGATGCGCTGGAGGATGTGATGGGCGCGTTTATGGCACAGTTTTACGAGAATAAGCCTGTGCCACGAGAGATTTTGGTGTCTCATGTTCCTGTTGATAAGCTTTTAATCGAGGAAGCATTCGGGTCAAAGATTGATGCGAAGGTGAAGATTAGTCAGCCGCAACGTGGTGGTCGCAAGCGTGTGTTAGATTTTGTGGCTAAGAATGCGGTTGCGGCGATTGAGCGGCATCTGTTGGAAAAGGAGACGGAGGCACGTCATCTGCAGGGGGTTGCTGAATTGTTTGGCATGGAAGAGCCGCCAAAGCGCATTGAGGTTTATGATAACTCGCATATCTCTGGCACGAATATGGTCGGCGGCATGGTTGTTGCGGGGCCGGACGGGTTTCAAAAAAATGCATATCGCAAGTTTAACATTCGCCGCGCCGATGCGGCAGATGATTACGGCATGATGCGTGAGGTTTTTGAGCGCAGGTTTAAACGGGCGATGAAAGAGCAAGAGGAGGGCGATGAGAGCAATTGGCCTGATCTCGTGCTGGTTGATGGTGGTAAAGGACAATTGTCCGTTTGTCGTGAGGTTTTGGAAGATTATGGCTTGCTGGATAAGCTGACCTTGGTGGCGATTGCCAAGGGAGAAGACCGGAATGCGGGGCGTGAGCAGTTTTTTGTGGCGGGTGGAAAGATGGGGTTTCAGCTTCCTATTAATGATCCTGTTTTGCATTATCTTCAACGGCTGCGTGATGAGGTTCATCGCTTTGCGATCGGGACACATCGGGCGCGTCGTGTGAAGCAGATTTCACAAAACCCGCTTGATGAAATTGCGGGTGTTGGAGGGTCACGAAAGCGGGCGTTATTGCATCGCTTTGGATCGGCAAAAGCGGTTTCGGGGGCAGGGGTTGATGACCTTGCGAGTGTTGATGGTATATCCAAACAGCTAGCGCAGAAAATATATGATCACTTTCATACTTAATTTTAAGTGTGAGGGTTTGCAAAATTATCCAGAAAAATTAATGCAGTAGAACCAATTCTTTAAGTGCCTTTTGGCGGGTTTCGATGATTTATTTCTTGTCACTATCGGCCCTGCATGCTAAGAGATGCGCATTACTAAACAATAGTTATATGAGTTTTGATCCATGCTTTTTACTGTACGGATCAGATGTGTTTAATCCGTTAACCTATACGTGGGGAGAAAATATGTTTCATCGTGTTAAGTCCGAAACAGAAAATGAGCCTTCAGACGCGACAAATAAGTCGGCCAATGAAAGCAAAATAGTAGAAGCAAAACCGGAAGCGGTTACACAAGAAAAAGCAATTCAGGATACTAAAGAAACAAATTCCCAACCAGAAAAGGAAGCAGCCCCAATGAGCCAATCTGAAACAGCATCAGAAGATAAAAAAGAAGCACAGATCGATATTCCATCATCTGCTTACCAACGTGCAGGAACAGCACCAGCAAGCACAGGTGGTTATCCTGGTTCCGCGTCAGTATCACCGTCATATTCTGGCTATGCGCCATCACATGCGGCATCGAATGCCCCTGCATCTGCGGGTGATCGTCGCTTGACAATCGGTGCTGGTATTACAATGTCTGGTGAGATTGAGTCATGTGACTATCTTCTTGTTGAAGGTACAGTTGAAGCAGCATTGAAGGGCGCGAGCGTTCTTGATATTGCAGAGACAGGCGTATTTTACGGTACTGTTGAAATTGAAGATGCAACAATCGCTGGTCGCTTTGAAGGCGATATCACTGCGCATGGACGTCTTGTTCTTCGTGAAGGTGCGACTGTTACAGGTACGATTGCATATAAAGAATTGGAAATCGAAGCTGGCGCGATTATTGACGGTAAGCTTACACCACTTAGCGGTGTTGCAGCGTCAACTAAACCTGCTCCTTCAGCGGCTAAAAAAGAGGCACCAAAATCTGCGGGAAAGCCACAAAAGGCTCAAACTGAGAATAAGCCTGAGCCGGCCAATAGCGACGGTGGTCTTTTTAGTAAAGCTGCCACGGCTGCTGAGTAATTCAGCGCGGTAATTTTTTGAGTAAAATTTATAGTCCCCATATAGCAAGAGCTGTTTTCGTGTGCGGCTCTTGCTTTTTTAAGGGAAAAATATTTTGAGTATTGATTATGATAAATAATAAACACACACATTTTATAATTGCATGTTTTTGCGCGGTTGCCGCGTTTGCGGTTTATCTCTCCTTTGCGGGTGGTGATCGTAATTATGCTTATGCGTCCATCGGCAATGGGGATGGACAAGGCGAGATGGCTAATTACAAGCCAGCACGCAAGCGTCATTTGAGTGCGCGTCTTCGTAAGGATGTTGATCAAATCCTTGATCTTAGCGGTCATGATATCGTTCAAATTTTTGATAAGCCGGAATTGGTTCGTCGTGATTTGCCGACAACAATTTGGCAATACCGCAATGATAACTGCGTGATGGATGTCTATTTCACAGTGGATCGTGTTGAGGATGTTGCCCGATCACATGTTGCCCATTATGAAGTGCGCCAACGTGATACCCGTGCGAAAGATTCAGTCGCGGCGAGTGATTGTATGCAGGATTTGGTTGCGCATGATACGATGATTTCATTGATTGATATTAACGCGATCTTTAAAGCACCGGCGCAATAGGCTCGTTAGATCGGCACTCATTAAGGCGCGGGTTTTTTAAGCTGTTTTTTCCTTAAATTGGCATAGATCATAAACCACGCATTGGTCGCATTTTGGTTTGCGCGCAACGCAAGTATAGCGCCCATGTAGGATGAGCCAATGATGTGCGTGAAGTGCGAATTCTTCAGGCATTATTTTCAATAGAGCCAGTTCGACTTGATCCGGGTTTTTGCCCGGTGCCATGCCTGTGCGGTTAGACACGCGGAAGATATGGGTGTCGACTGCCATGGTTGGCTTGCCAAAAACAACATTCAAGACGACATTTGCGGTTTTCCTGCCCACACCGGGGAGTGAGGTTAATTCATCGCGTGTTTGCGGCACTTGGCCATCAAACTCATTGATGAGGATATCAGCCATGGCGATAACGTTTTTGGCTTTGTTGTTATAAAGACCGATTGTTTTTATGTGTTCTTTTAATGGTTCGAGGCCAAGGTCGCGCATTTTTTCTGGTGTGTCGACGATTTTGAATAGCTCTTTTGTGGCGCGGTTAACGCCTTCATCTGTGGCCTGAGCGGAGAGGGTGACGGCAACCAGCAATGTGTAGGCGTTGGTCCATTCAAGGTCGCTGGTTGGTTCAGGGTCAATGGCATGCAGGCGTTTGAAGAATTCAAAGATATCTTCTTTGGGCATGCGTTTTTTATATGGCTTGGTAGGTGGTTTTGGCATAGGGCATTTTTATCATGCTTATCAGTGTTTTGTGTAAAAAATTTGTAAATCGCAGAGAAAATCCATAGTCTGAATTTATTCAACCAGCAGGAGAGATATGATGTCTTTATCTCCAGAGTATATTCACTACGGTATTCATTCTACCACTATTGGCCAAATCGTTTTGGCGCGCACGGCTAAGGGGATTTGCTGGTTGGGCTTTATGGTCGATCGTGGGCAGAATTTAGCATTTAAGGGTAATGGTTTAGAGAGGTTGGAGCGTCACTTTTCCGGTGCCTATTTGGTGCGTGATGATGCGGGTATGAATGCTTTTATCAATCAGGTTATGGATGCGTGGGAATATGATCGTTTTGATATGCTGCCCTTGGATTTACGGGGCAGCGATTTTCAAATTGCGGTTTGGGAGGCGTTGATGGGTATTCCTAAAGGGCAGGTTTGTGCCTATAGCGATATTGCCCGAAAAATTGGACGTCCCTTGGCCGCGCGCGCGGTGGGCAGTGCGGTGGGTGAAAACCCTGTTTCTCTTATTGTGCCATGTCACCGCGTTGTTCAGGCCTCTGGCGGGATTGGTCATTATGGTTGGGGTGTTGAGATTAAGCGTAATTTGTTGCTTGAGGAAAATGTTTCTTTGGCGGCATAGCGTTTTAGAGGCCGAGCACATCTTTCATTGAGTATAATCCGGCGGGTTTGCCGTCGCACCATTTGGCCGCTTGTAGTGCGCCGCGTGCAAAGAGGCTGCGGTCGCGCGCCATGTGTGTGAGTTCAATGCGCTCGCCTGCGCCGTAGAAAAATGCAGTGTGTTCACCGACGACATCGCCGCCGCGCGCAACTGAAAACCCGATATCCCCTTTTTTGCGCTCACCTGTTACGCCGTCGCGGGCGGTGACTTTGACATCGTCGAGGTTCACGTTACGTCCCTCTGCGGCGGCTTTACCGATTGCGAGGGCTGTCCCTGAGGGGGCGTCGATTTTGTGTTTATGGTGGCTTTCGAAAATTTCGATATCCCAGTCGTCATTCAGGCTGGCCGCGGCGCGCTCGACGAGGGCGAGGAGCAGGTTTACACCGAGGCTCATATTGGCGGCATAGACGATGGCCGTGTCTTTTGCGGCGTTCTTAATGGCGGCTTCGCCTTTTTCATCAATGCCTGTGGTGCCGATGATAAGTGCGGTTTTATGTTTTGCCGCTAAGATTAAATGTGCGGGCAGGGCATCAGGGAGGGTGAAGTCGATGACGGCATCTGAATGTTTGAATAGCTCATCTGCATCATCTGTGACGGTGAAGGATGGGTCTTTTACTTTGGATGTGTCGCGCGCGTGTCCACAAGAAAGCTCTAAGCCATCCCAGCTTCCGTTGCTTAGTTCTTCGATTAATATTTTGCCGACACGTCCCGTGCAGCCCGTGATGCCAATGCGCATAATTATTGATCCAATATTTCTAAAATTTCATCGTAGAAAAAGTCGCTGAACGGCGTTTGCATTTTTCCTTTTTGGGCGATGGTCAACATTTTGGTAAGATCACCGATGAGATACCAGCGCCTGTCAAATGGGTAGTCTCCCTTTGTGATTAGGACGTCGAGCTTTTCTATGCGGCAATCTTCGGAGAGTTTTTGGCATCGTTTATCAAGCTCGCTTTGGCCAATTCCTTTGTCAAAAAGCGCAAGTGCAAGTCCACGATTATGGCTGGATTCGCTTTCGTAGCGCATGGGAAGGCCGCTTACATATCCAATCAGGACATCTAGCTCGTTTTTTTTATCGTTTAGAACTTTTCCGGGGATATTGTCGTTAAAGTTCAGCGATGTAATAATTGTATCATCAGCCATGGGTTTCCTAATTAAAATTTAATCTTTTAGATCATCCCATATATCGCGCATTTTTGTAAAGAACCCACTCGATTCAGGGGAGTGTTTACTTGATCCTGCGTTTCCGTCGCCCACATCTTTATCCAGTTTTTTCATCAACTCTTGCTGTTCTTTATTCAAGTTAACAGGGGTTTCAACGAATATCTCAATGAAAAGATCACCGCGATTGGATGTTTGCATCATGGTCATGCCTTTATCTTTTAGGCGGAATTGTTGACCTGTTTGCGTGCCTGCGGGGATTTTGACTTTTGCAGATTTTCCTTCGATTGTCGGAACTTGTACTTCGCCGCCCAATGCTGCTTTTGTAATGGCGATCGGAACGCGGCCATAAAGATTGGCGCCGTTGCGTTTGAAGAATTTATGCGGTTTTACAGATAAGAGAACATAGAGGTCGCCGTGTGGACCACCGCGCAGGCCTGCTTCTCCCTCGCCGCTTAAGCGGATACGTCTGCCGCTTTCTACGCCTGCGGGGACTTTGATTTGGAGGTTTTTTTCTTTTTTCTTGCGACCTTCACCGCCACATGCGTTACAGGCATCTTTGATGATGTTGCCTTGTCCGTTACAGGTCGGGCAAGTTCGCTCCACAGTGAAGAACCCCTGTTGTTGGCGCACGCGTCCTGCGCCGTCACATGTTGAGCAGGTTGCTGCGCCGGAGCCGTCTTTCGCGCCGGAGCCTTTGCAGCTGTCGCATGTTTCATTGACAGGTACTTTGATTTTGGCTTCTTTGCCTTTGAAGGCGTCTTCTAGGGAGATTTCGAGTGTGTATTGCAAGTCTGATCCGCGTGCAGCTCCGCCGCCTCTTCCGCCGCGACCGCCGCCCATCATGTCACCGAACATGTCTTCAAATATGTCAGAGAATGCGCCCGCTCCGCCAAATCCAGCGCCGCCGCCAAATCCGCCTGCCGCTCCGCCGCCCATAGAACCATCGAATGCGGCGTTACCATATTGATCATAGGCTGCGCGTTTTTGGTCGTCTTTAAGGATGTCGTAAGCTTCGCTAATTTCTTTGAATTTTGCTTCTGCTTCGGGATTGTCTTTGTTTTGATCGGGGTGATATTTCATCGCAAGTTTGCGATACGCTTTTTTCAGCTCTTCTTTGCTTGCGCTTTTATCAACCTCTAGGGTTTTGTAAAAATCTTTGGCCATTATTTTTGTGTCTCTTTATGTGGCTGTTTGTTGATTGTGAACAGCGTTCCGAGTTTTGAAAAGATGCTGTCGCCCGCAGGTTTTTGATTGTCGTTTTCTGCGGCTAATCGCAATTTGCGATTATAGGCGGCGCGTTTTTCACGTGTTTTGATTGCTTCATATGCTTCAAGGATGGCTTGAAATCTATGCGATGCGAGTTTGCGATTATGTGGGTTGTAATCCGGGTGGTATTTTTTTGCCAAATTGAGATAAGCACGTTTGATATCGTCATCCGATGCTCTGTTCGGAATGCCAAGGATATCGTAATATGAGAAACTGTCTTTCATTTGCGCTCTTTTTTGTCAAAAAAATTGAGGTACACCATAGCATTTGTATGGCGCACCTCAACATGTGCTTAATTAAGCAGATTTTTCATTTTTTTCTGAATCTGCATCTTCATCGTCAACATCGGTGAAGTCGGCTTCGATGACTTCATCTTCGTCGGCGTGGACGGTGTCAGACACGTCGTCTTGAGCTTGTCCTGCGTCTTCTTCTTGTGCTTTGCGATACACAAGTTCGCCGAGTCTCATGCTGGCTTCTGAGAGTTCCTCAGTTTTTGCCTTGATGATTTCTGCGTCATCGCTGTCTATCACGTCTTTCAATGCCTGAATTGCATCTTCTGCACTGCTTTTCTCATCATCGGGTGCGTCATCACCCAAATCTTCGATTGCTTTTTCCGTTGCGTGAATCATGCTTTCGGCTTGGTTTCTCGCTTCTACTGCGTCACGCTTTTTCTTATCGGAATCGGCATTGGCTTCGGCGTCTTTGACCATTTGTTCAATATCGGCATCGGATAGGCCGCCAGAGGCTTGAATGCGGATTTGTTGTTCCTTATTCGTTGCCTTGTCTTTTGCGGATACGTTGACGATACCGTTGGCATCAATGTCAAATGTCACTTCGACCTGTGGTATGCCGCGTGGAGCAGGGGGGATGCCGACGAGGTCGAATTGACCGAGCATCTTATTGTCTGCCGCCATTTCACGTTCTCCTTGGAATACGCGGATGGTCACTGCGTTCTGATTGTCTTCCGCGGTTGAGAAAGTCTGTGACTTTTTCGTGGGGATTGTTGTGTTGCGGTCAATCAAACGTGTGAACACGCCGCCCAATGTTTCGATCCCAAGTGAAAGCGGAGTTACATCGAGAAGGAGAACGTCTTTCACGTCGCCTTGAAGGACGCCGCCCTGAATTGCTGCACCGTCGGCAACAACTTCGTCAGGGTTAACACCTTTATGTGGTTCTTTACCAAAATATTCTTTTACGGTTTCGAGAACTTTTGGCATGCGGGTCATACCGCCGACCATGATCACATCATCAATTTCACCTGGTTTGAGGCCAGCATCAGCCAGTGCTTTTTTTACAGGTTCGATTGAGCGTTTGATGAGGTCTTCAACAAGGCTTTCGAGTTTAGAGCGAGATAGCGTGACCTGAAGATGTTTCGGGCCAGATGAATCTGCGGTTACGAAAGGAAGGTTTACTTCGGTTTGTGATGTTGATGATAGCTCGATCTTGGCTTTTTCTGCGGCTTCTTTTAGACGTTGAAGCGCAAGTTTGTCTTGGCGAAGGTCGATACCGTCAGATTTTTTGAACTCATCTGCGAGGTAGTCAATGATGCGTGAGTCAAAATCTTCACCACCGAGGAATGTATCACCATTGGTTGATTTCACTTCGAATACGCCATCGCCGACTTCTAGGACGGACACATCAAATGTACCACCACCCAAGTCGTAAACAACAATCGTGCCACTTTCTTTTTTGTCCAAGCCATAGGCAAGGGCAGCAGCGGTTGGTTCGTTGATGATGCGCTCAACTTCAAGGCCCGCAATTCTACCCGCATCTTTTGTTGCTTGGCGTTGTGAGTCGTTGAAGTAAGCAGGAACGGTGATGACCGCTTTTGTTACTTTTTCGCCCAAGAATGCTTCGGCGGTTTCTTTCATTTTCTGCAAAAGCATCGCTGAAATTTGTGACGGTGCGTATGTTTCGCCGTCTACCTCAACCCATGCATCGCCGTTGTCGCCTTCGATGATTTTAAAGGGGGCGTTTTTGGCCATTTCTTGAACTTGCTTGTCCTTGAAAGGGCGGCCGATCAAACGTTTGATGGCATATAATGTTTGTTGAGGGTTTGTGACCGCTTGGCGTTTTGCGGGTTGGCCGACGAGGCGCTCACCGTCTTTTGCAAATGCAATCATTGAAGGGGTTGTTCTTGCGCCTTCTGCGTTTTCTATGACGCGGGGTTCTTTCCCGTCCATAATGGCTACACAAGAATTTGTTGTACCTAAATCGATACCGATAATTTTGCTCATGGCAATCTCCTATATTAAGCAAGATTTATATTTAATTTTGAGCCCGTTTTTCACAGCACTCATAAAATGATAATAGGCGTGCTGATCTTACATTTCAAGTTTTTGGGCGAAACTTTTTTGTATTTTATGCCTGCGTATCAATACCCGCAGTTTCTGGCGGTGCGCTGCCATCATCTTTTGCAACGCCAACGCGAGCAGGGCGAAGTAATCGGTCATGCAGCATGTAGCCAGGTTCCAATGTTTGTATGATTGTGCCCGCAGGCTGTCCGGTTCCGGGTGTTTCGAACATGACTTCGTGATGGTTGGGGTTAAACACGCCTTCGGCGGTCTCTAATTTCTGAATGCCGTTTCTTTCGAATGCGCGAAGAAGTTCGCGTTCGGTTGCTTCGATACCGCCGATTAATCCTTTTAGCTGATCATTTTCTGCAAATTCTGCGGGGATGGCTTCGAGGGCGCGGCGCAAGTTGTCAGAAACGCTGAGCAGTTCTTTTGCAAAATTCGCAATGGAGTATTTGCTGGCATCGGCGCGTTCTTTGACGGCACGGCGGCGGATATTTTCGGTTTCGGCTACGGCGCGAATCATTTTGTCGTTTGTTTCGCTGAGTTCTTTTTGAAGGCGTAAGATAACTGCGTGTCCATCGGATTCGCTCATGCCTGCGCCAAGCTCATCTTCTTGCGGGTAAAGCTCTGCTTCTTCTGGGGTGTCGAGATTGGGCTCGGGCGATAGCGGGTCGCTTTGTTCTTGTGCCTGCGCTCTTCTTTGTGCGAGGGCTTCGGCTTCAAGGCGAGCGGAACGCTGAAGTGGTGTTTCTTCTGCGTTGTTTTCGTTGATTGGATCGTGGTATGGATTATAAGTCATAATGGCTGATTTAATGGTTTTCTTTTTATGTTGCAAGTGTGG
This sequence comes from Alphaproteobacteria bacterium, assembly GCA_009995045.1. Taxonomy (GTDB): domain Bacteria; phylum Pseudomonadota; class Alphaproteobacteria; order Micavibrionales; family Micavibrionaceae; genus TMED27. Next base: position 55,022 of record JAACQG010000006.1, on the reverse strand, counting down.
TTGGTTATTATTTTTATGGTTGGCTTGCTTGTGTTTAATCTTTTGAATTGGGTTTTCTTGCGAAAACAGCTTGTTTTGATTTTTTTATATATGGCCCATTCGCGCCGTGATATTCTTCACTTGTCGTGACATGGCCAATTGATATTGTACTTTTTTCATCGAAGGCATCAGAGAATATATTTTTAGTGTCGATAAAGAACAGCTTTTCGTCAGAGGGTTCAAAGCCTTTCAATTCAATGTTCATGGGGGTGAGGCCGCGATTGCCTGCGACGACTTTAACTTGTTTGAGTATGTCGGGGTTTTTATCCATGTTGTTGGCAAAAACGATGATTGTGTTGTCAGGGTAAAACCAATGATCAATGATTTTTTTCTTCTTACTGTCGGGCAGTCTTACGCCTGTTTTAAGCTCAGTTTCTAGGGTGACTTTGTGCTCGCTTGTTTCAACTTTGATGTCGAAAAGCTTTCCGATTGTTTTGCTGGAGATTGTGATTTTATCGGTGTTGTTTTGGGCAAGTTTATCTTTATTAAACGGGATGTCGATATATTGTGAGCCGGATGTCATTTCACAGCCAAATTGGCCGTAATTTGTGGTTTTTTCCAGCTCAACATCGCCTTCTTCAAGTTTAACGAAGATGACCGCGCCTGCGTCAACGATTTCGATGTTTGCGGGGTTTATCTTATAACATCCTGTCATAGCACCAGGAGACGTTAGGCGGATTGAGAAATCACCGTCTTTTGCGTTTGCGGTATCTGTTGGGCGCACGACGTTGATGTCATAGTAATAATTAGGCATCATTTTAACGCCCTCTGCTTGCGCGCGGTTGAGCGCCGCAAAGGGAAGGGATGCACAAAATGTCAGGGCGAGTACAGTTAAAAGACGCATAATTGTATACCTTATTATTAATTCCACTTACGTTAAGCCTTGGTGTTTTGTGGCGCAAGTGTTTAGGCGGGAGAATGTTGGGTTCATCCCCACTCTTTTGTTGACATGCAAGGTCGGGTGGTTATGGTCGCGATAGTTTTAATAGATGAAATAAAATAAGAAATATCACGTAAGGATTTATATACATGACCAGACCATCAGGGCGTAAGCCAGAGCAAATTCGCACCGTAGAGATTATTCCCCATGTCAATAAACATGCCGAAGGATCATGCCTTGTGAAATTTGGTGATACGCATGTTCTGTGTCTGGCGAGCGTTGAAGAACGTGTGCCGGGTTGGATGAAGAACACGGGTAAGGGCTGGGTTACGGGTGAGTATGGCATGTTGCCGCGCTCAACTGGGTCACGTATGGATCGTGAAGCGGCGCGCGGGAAGCAATCGGGCCGTACGCAGGAAATTCAGCGCCTTATTGGCCGCGCTCTTCGAAGCGTTGTTGATTTTGAAGCGATGGGCGAGCGCCAAGTGCGCGTTGATTGTGATGTGATACAAGCCGATGGCGGTACGCGCACAGCGGCGATTACGGGCGGTTTTGTGGCGCTGCATTTTGCGTTTCAACATATCGTAAAAACTGGTGCGCTCAAAGCTGTGCCGATGAGCGATAGTGTTTCTGCGATTTCTTGTGGTGTGTATCAGGGCGTTCCTGTCGCAGATTTGGATTATGATGAAGATTCAGATGCGGATACAGATGCGAATTTTGTGATTACGGGCAATGGCGGTATAGTTGAAATTCAGGGGACAGCCGAGAAAGAACCGTTCAGCGAAGAAGAGTTTATTCAGCTTTTGGCGCTTGCGAAAACTGGTTGTGCGGATCTGACCAAGATTCAAAAAGAGGTTTTGGGGATTGCTTAATGCGCAGACGCTTTGAATCCGAAAGGCTTGTGATTGCTACCCACAACGCAGGAAAGGCGCGGGAGATTTCTGCGCTTTTGCAGCCATATGTTGCGCAGTTTTTTACTGCCGGTGATCTTGATTTGGCGGAGCCAGAAGAAACCGAGGATACATTCATCGGCAATGCGGAGTTAAAGGCATTGGCGGCGGCGCGTGTTTCCGGTATGCCTGCTTTGGCGGATGACAGCGGGTTGGCGGTGAATGCGCTTGGAGGGGATCCGGGTATATATTCGGCGCGATGGGCGGAAAAAGAGGATGGCAGTCGTGATTTTTCTTATGCGATGGGGCGCGTCAAAGAAGCGATGGGTGATATCCCTGATCGCTCTGGCGCGTTTATATGTGCGCTGACATTGGCGTGGCCAGATGGTCATGTTGAGAGTTTTGAAGGGCGCGTGAATGGCACGCTTGAATTTCCGCCGCGCGGAGATCATGGGTTTGGGTATGATCCTATTTTTGTTCCTGATGGATATGATGTTACCTTTGCCGAGATGGAGCCAAGTGTGAAGCACGATATGTCACATCGCGCAGATGCTTTTAGGCAAATGGTTGCGGCGATTTTTAACGCTGAATGATATCCATAAAAAAGTCATCTCAATTGTGGCGAAAATTTGACATTGGCTTGGTGTAGGCATATATACAGGTCACATCAGAATTTATAGGAGAACGAGATGGTTTCTTTTTTATCTAAGCAAAGTTTGAAAGTTCAGGCGGCGACATTGGTCGCGCTTATGGCTGGCGCGCAAGACGTGCAGGCGGCTGGGCAAGATTTTAGCGATATCGCTGCGAACATCACTGGTTCGATTGAAGAATTGCCGGGGTTAATCTCTGGTATGGCTTATCTTGTTGGTCTCTTGATGGGGGCGCTTGGTATTATGAAGATCAAGGATCACGTTGAAAACCCAACACAGACACCGATGAAAGATGGTGCGGTTCGTCTTGCGGCGGGCGGCGCGTTATTTGGTCTTCCTATCGTGTTTGAATCAATGTTGAACACAATCGGTACATCCGGCACATCCATTTCTCCACCTAAGCTTAACAAGGTTGAGCTTGGTGTTAACTAACTAGACATAGGCATTCATTACAGTGTCACAGAATAATCAGGGCCAGTTGGGATTGTATTTTCACTGGCCCTTTTGTTTGTCGAAATGCCCGTATTGTGATTTTAACACACATGCATTTGACGCAGTGGATCATGATCGTTGGCTGGCGGCGTATCTTCGGGCGATGGAATTTTATGCACAGCAAACCGAGGGGCGCGTTTTGTCGTCGGTATTCTTTGGCGGTGGCACGCCATCGCTTATGGAGCCGCGGGTTATGGCAGCCATTTTGGATCGTGTTCGCACGTTGTGGGAATGCGATGAAGCGTTGGAAATTTCAATGGAGGCCAATCCGACATCGGTTGAAAATGCGAAATTATCGGCTTTTGCGGATGCGGGGGTGAATCGGGTTTCGCTTGGTGTACAGGCGCTCAATGATTCTGATTTGAAATTTTTGGGGCGTGAGCATGATGCGAAGGCGGCGCTAAAGGCGTTAGAGATTGCACGGAAAAATTTTGATCGTGTGAGCTTTGATTTGATTTATGGGCGTCCTGAGCAGACGCTTGACGATTGGTCTAGGGAATTAAAGCAAGTGCTTGATTTACAAGTCGATCATGTCTCTGCGTATCAATTGACGATAGAGCGAAACACTCCGTTTTATTATGATCATGAGCAGGGGCGTTTTCATGTTCCAGAACAAGATCTTGCGGCGGATTTTTATGGTGTTACGCAAGATGTTTTAGGGGCGGGCGGTTTGCCTGCGTATGAGGTGTCTAATCATGCCCGCGATGGCGCGGATCAGTGTCGGCATAATCTGATTTATTGGAACTATTGTGACTATATCGGCATTGGCCCGGGTGCGCATGGGCGGATCACGAGCGAGGGGGCGAAATATGCCACCCGTGATCATGCCGCGCCGCAGATTTGGTTGGAGCGTGTTGAGAGCGAGCGCACGGATTATCGCGCTGGCACGCATCCTTATTCTGTATTATCGCAATCGGATCAAGTGTTTGAACGGTTGATGATGGGATTGCGGCTTGTTTCGGGGATAGCGCTAGGCAGTGTTGATTGGAAATATTTGCGGCGTGATAAGGTGCAGATATTAGCGGATCAGGGATGGGTTGAATTTAACGACGCGCATATTCGCCTCACACGAGAGGGGCTTTTGCGGCTGAATGCGATTTTACCATTTGTTTTTGATGAAACACCGCGGTAATGTGCCGCATAAGATATAATACTAGGGAATGAGATGGCTTCTATTTTAGATGTAAAAGATACGCAGTTTAGGTTGGCGGAAGATGGCACAATAAATTTTCAAGCGGTTGAGAGCAATCCGCTTGCGGGTGAGCCTGTCGCAAAATTGGCAAAAGGTGAGGTTCCTCTTAAACCATCTATCGTGATTACCAATGCGAAGGGTGTTGATGAAGCGGCGCTTATTACGCGGCTTGAGGCTTGGCGTGATGCGCATATTGGGACTGTGCTTGAGCTGATTGTTGGCCTTAAAGAGCCGTTGAAGCAGCCAGAAGCAAAAGAGGGTGAAGAAGCACCTGCGCCATTGCCTGCGATCACTGAGAATGTTCAGGCGATTTTGGATGCGGTTTATGATTCTATGGGGATCTTACCGCGTGAGAAAATTGAGGGATTGATTGCGCAAATTGATGTGGATGATCGCCGTGTGTTACGTGCTAAGCGTGTGCGTCTTGGGCCGATTTTGGTGTTTATTCCTGCGCTGAACAAGCCTGCGGGGGTTCGTCTTCGTGGTTTGTTGTGGTCACTTCATAACGGCGAGAGCTTGCCCGCGAATGTTCCCAATGATGGGATTGTCTCGCAGGTTGTTGATGCGGATGCGGTGAATAAGGATTTCTATCAGGCGATTGGCTATCCAGTCTTTGGTAATCGTGCGATCCGTATTGATATGCTCGATCGGGTGATTTGTGCGGTTTATGATTCTGCGGATAAGGGAAAATTCCGTGCGCAGCATCAGATGGCGGAATGGCTTGGTTGTCCGATTGATGATCTTTATGGCGTCTTAAGCGCTATGGGGCATAAGAAGATTGAAGATGCGCCGAAAGAGCCTGAGGCTGTTGCTGTAGATGCGCCAGTTGAAGAGGCGGCTTCGCCTGCTTCTGATGCGACCGATTCTGCCGTGGCTGAAACACCTGCTGAGGGTGCTAAGCCTGCGCCTGAGAAAAAGCCGGAATTGGCGGAATTTCATTTAAAGCGCGGCAAGGCATTTGAGAAAAAAACATCAGGTGATGCGCGCAAACCCTACAAGAAGCCGGATGCTCAAAAGCAGAATAAAAAAGATAATAAGCCAAAGGGCAAGCGCAACAAGCAAGATGATCGCCAGCCGAAGGTGATGAGCGCGAAGGCTAAAAAGGTAGAAGATTCTCCATTCGCAATTCTTCAGCAATTGAAAACAGGCAATGACGATTAGATCTGTCATTATGCTTTGCGTGTTTATTACTGTGCCTCTGCAGGCGCAAGCTGCGCGGTTTTCCGGTCAATATCTGATGAGTGTTTGCGCGAGCGATAAGAATGGCAAGGAAATTACACCTGGCGGGCATATCGCGTGTCAGGCTTACATTGCGGGCATTCTTGATTATCATACATTGCTGAAATCATTAGGCACCGCGCCGGGGATTGATTTTTGTGTGCCAGAAAAAGCAGGCATGGCACAGGTTCAAAACCGCGTGCAGAGCTATGTTCTGCGCCATCAAAACCAGCATAGCAGTTTTATCGCTGCGCCGGGTGTGGCGCTTGCTTTATACAACGCATATCCTTGTCAGTAATTAAATCGCGATATTGTTGAAGATGTACCCCAGCACAATGATTTGCGGCACGGTGATCAGCGGTAGAATAAGCGCGAGTTTCCACGATTTCGTTGTTTCTTTTAGCACCATGATTTCCGTGTAATCAGTTGCAACGCCTGCCATAAGGAATGTAAAGCCGTTCCCTGCTGCGCCCGCTGTGTTTACAATTTCTGATGCAATTGGCGCGGAGCCTTCGGAGCATACTTCGATGATGCTTGTGGCAATCAAGGTGAGCAGGAGGCCGATTAGCGTTGGGCCGAAAAAGGTCTGGAAGAAATCGAGCGGCACGAAAGCGCGGATTGCAGACGCAATGATAACGCCGAGCAGTAACCATTTAAGCAGGATTTTAAGTTCATGTGTGCTGCCTGTGAAAATCTCGATGATGAATTTGGGTGACCAATTGATTGCTTTGAGGTCACGCAATGCGTTTGTTTTGAAATTGAAATTTTTATCTGTTTCAGGGGTGTATGGATTGGCGGGGATTTTACCGCGCTTGGTGAGCATCATGACAATCACACCCGTGATGATCGCAATCAGCATTGAAGCAAGGATATAGGTCAATGTCCATTTAAACCCGATGAGTGAGATCAGGATGAGGGTGAGTGAAAACGAATTCCATGGGCTGGCGATAAGGAACGTTAAGAGCTGCGCGTAGCTTGCGCCGCGCTCGTATAACTTTGCGCCGATCATTAATATGCCGTGCGAGCATAAATCAAGCAGGACGCCCGCGGCGGCGGCCTTAAGGATATCGGGGAATTTATCACCTTTGCCGAGGAGGTGATTAAAATATTCGCGTGGAATTTTGTTCATGACACCGACAAAGACCATGCCCATTAAAATTCCCCACCACATTGTTTTTAAGAAATCGATGATGGTGTGGGCGAAATGGTCGAGGTTTGGGATGGGCGCATGCGCAAATGACAAGATGAGCGTTAACGCGATAACAGCTAAGCTTCCATGTAAAATCGGGTCAAAGTGGGGCCCATGTTTTTTCTTAGCTTCTGTCCCGCAACAATCGGACATTTTTATTTCCTTGGTTAATCTTTTTTGGGCAATTGCGCGATGCCGAGCCAGAACTCATTTATAATCGCGACAACCTGCTTGAATTTCTTAATATCGTTCGGTTTATGAATAAAGCAATTGGCGCCGAGTTTATAGCTTTTAAAAACTTCTTTTGGATCTTTTGATCCGCTTAAGGCAATTGTGGGGATGTGAATAAAGCGCGGGTCTTTTTTGATGACACGCAAAAATTCAAAACCGTCAAAATCGGGCATATTGATATCAAGGATAATTAGGTCAGGTCTTTCTGCCTCTTTATAATCACCTTTTAGGTTCAGCAGGTCTATTGCCTCTGTCGCGTTGTTTAATATGGTGATGTTATTGCCCATGACGACTTGGCTTAGTGCTTCGCGCATGATCAATGAGTCGGTTTCGCTGTCGTCAATGATGAGAATGTTTGGTTGTGGCATGTTTTACTTCTTTTTCTCTAAATCTTTTGGGATTGTGAAATAAAAGGTGGTGCCTTTATTCAGTTTGGACTCTATCCATATGTTTCCTTCGTGCATATTGATAATGCGGTTACAGATCGCCAGGCCGATTCCTGTGCCTTTGATGTTGCCGATATTGTCGGCGCGTTCGAACATTACGAATGCTTTATCCGCATCTTTTTGAGACATGCCGCGTCCATTATCGCTGAATGAAAAGCGCCATTTATCTGTGTCCTCAAAAATATTGATTTCAATTTCAGGCGGTTTGTCCGCAGTGTATTTTAATGCATTTTGTATGATGTTGGTGATGACTGTTTTTAATTTTGTTTCATCCCCAATGATGACGGGAAGATTTCCCAGTCCAATTCTTGTGCCTGTTTGCTTGATGTCTTCTTTCATCGAACGAATGATAAGCTTTATGACTTTATCTGTATTGATTTCGGATAGGGTTAATTCAGCGTCTTGAAGGCTTGCATATTCGAGGATTTCATCGACCATATGGCTGGTTTCGTTGGCGATCTCAATTGATTTTGCAATATAGTCTTTTGGCTCTGCGGCTAAATCTTTTTCTTTCATTTGTATGAGTTCGAGATAACTAGCGATAGAGCGAATGGGTCTTTTTATTTCATGCGCGGCCATGCATGCAAAACTTTCCAGATCAGAGTTTGAGCCTTCCAATTTGTCTTGAATATCTTTTACCTGCTGAATGCTTGTCATGGAGCCGCACACACGGATTGCTTTTCCAAGCTCGTCAAATTGTGCCTGAGCGCGGGATAAGAACCATTCAAATGTTCCATCTTGGCGTTTTAATCGGACTTCAATGTTTAAATTGTCTAGCTTTGTGAAGTGATTTTCGAATGCTTTTTTCAATGTTTGAATATCATCGGGATGAAGCATGGTTTCATAAAAATCAGCCGTGCTCATTGGCAGATTGTCATTGATCGGATATCCCAAAACCTGAGCCGAGCGGCCCGCCCATCGAAGGCTATCTTTTGCGATATCCCAATCCCATATCGCCGCGTCGGAAGCCATGGCGGATAATTGGTAAAGCTCTTCTTGTTGTTTGATGAGGGTTATATCCTGGATGATGCCAAAAACGGCGATTAATTCACCGTCTTCATCTGTTTCGCATTCGCCTTGTGATACGATATGGCGTATCTCATCATTCGGGCGTTTGATGCGTGCCTCTACTTTGAACGGCGCTTTGTTTTCAATGGCGTAATTTAAGGCTTGCTCTACTTGATAACGGTCTTCTTCAATGTATCCATCGATAGCGGCGTCTACGGTTGGGCTGTATTCTAGGAAATCTAAGCCGTGAATTTTGTATACCCCTTTGGACCAGAACAGTTTTTTCTCACGCACGTTCCAGCGCCAATGGCCTATCTCCGCGAGACGCTCCATTCTGTCAACGATATGGTCTGATAGGTGGCTATTATCGGGCAAATGTATTCCTTCAATTTTAAAAGCTTATGCTTTACGAAAAATTGTATAGGGAACGAGATCGTGGAGTAAAGCGCGAAGGGGGCTTTCTGGTATTTTTTCCAACGCTAGTTGTGCTTTGTCTGCATATTCTTGCGCGAGAGCGAGGGAGCCATTGATGCTGTCGTGCTTGTTAAGGATATCTTGCGCGGTTTTTAGGTCGGTATCATTTTGCTCGCCTTTAACTAGAGTGCGGGCCCAAAATTCACTTTCCGCGGCGTCTGCGTTTTTAAGGGCGAGCAGGATGGGGGCGGTGATTTTTCCTTCTCTAAAATCGTCGCCGATGACTTTGCCGAGTGTCTCGCGGTCGCTGCTGTAATCGAGCGCATCATCGGCGATTTGGAAGGCGATGCCCATGTAATGGCCGTAATCATGCATTGCTTTTGCTTGGGTTTGTTCTGCGCCTGCGAGGACGGGGCCGACTTCACAGGCGGCGGCGAAGAGGGCGGCGGTCTTAGATGTGATGATTTGGATATAGTCATCCATGGATGTATTGATATTGCCTGCGGCGCTCAGCTGTAAGACTTCGCCTTCGGTGATGATTGCGGAGGCGTTGGAAAGAATCTTTAAGATTTGGATGTTTTCACATTCGGTCATCAATTCAAATGCGCGTGAGAAAAGGAAATCACCGACAAGCACGCTGGCTTGGTTGCCGAAGACGAGGTTGGCGGCTTCTTTACCGCGACGCTCAAGGCTTTCATCAACAACGTCATCATGGAGAAGGGTGGCGGTGTGGATGAATTCAACGGATGCGGCTAGTTTTTGCGCGTGCTTCAAATCTCCGCCGTAAATATGGGTGGCGGCGAGTGTGAGGAGCGGGCGAATGCGTTTGCCGCCAGCGGCGATCAGATATGTCGCAAGCTGCGGGATTAGCTCGACAGGTGATTGCATGCGCCTGATGATGACGCCATTGGTTGCGCGCATATCATCATCAAGCATGGCGGCGAGCCGCTCCAGCGGGTTGCTGTTGTTGTCATCTGGCATGTGCGTTGGCTCTTGTTTTTCTGTGGCATGTCCCATAGCTTTGTTTAATCAGCTTTGAGCGCGGAGGACAAGTGGTTTGAAGGAAATTTTACGCAGTGATAATGTGTTTGAGTTAAAACTCATTCAACAGTTTTTGTCTGATTACGATATTCATGCGGTGATCATGGATGAGCATAGCGGCACTCTCATGAGTGGAATTGGCAATATTCTGCCGCGCATGATGGTGTTGGATGATGATTTTGATGCGGCGTTAGCGCTTATTGAGGAGCATAAAGACCAAGATTAGCTCTTTGATTTATCCTCTGGTTTTGCATCTGGTTTTTCGACGCTGGGGATTGCTACTTGTGGTTTTTCGACTTCAGGTTTTGGGAATCTGATGCTTTTCATTTGGCCGCGTTTTTCTTTGGTGCGGCGGTAATCTTGGATGATTGCACCGATGCCTGTCGTGCTTTGCTTGGTTTGCGCTTGCTTGCTTGTATCTATGCTTTCAGGCGTTTCTGGCTTTTTTGGTTTTTGTGGTTTGGACTCATCGCCATCTTTTGCTGTTTTGCCTGCGGCTAATTCTTTGTATTTGTCCCATACGCTTTGCTCGGCTGGTTTTGCGGTGGGTTCGTCAATATTGGGAAGCGCGTCGTTTTTGGTGTTTTGCGCTTCTTGTGATGTTGGTTTTCTGTTGTAGACGGGTTTTTTATCGCTGTCATTTGGCTGTGCGGGGCGCATGGTGGTGTATTTCATGCCGCCGGTATATTGCGGTTGCTGCGCGAATGCGAGCGAAGGCGCAAGTGAGGTGGACAGGCCGAGAATAAGCGTGGTTAAAGCGATTTTTTTCATGTCTGTAGTGTATAAAGTTTTGTATGATATGCGCAAATGGAAAACATAAAACTACGCACAGCAACGCTTAAAGATATTCCCAAATTATGGGATATGGCGCTTTCTATGGGGGCGGCGAAATCGGATGGGTATTTCGATTATGCGTTGGAGCATCAACAAAAAGGGATGCGTGATGTGTTGATTGCCTCGATTGATGGACAGGATGCGGGGTATGGCATGCTTGCGTGGGAGCCGAAATATGTTTTCTTTCGCAAGATGGATATCCCCGAGATTCAGGATTTGAATGTATTATCCGCGTATCGTCGTCGGGGAATCGCAACGTGTATGATTGAGCATTGTGAAGAATTGGCGCGAAAAGCGGGCAAGGAATATATGGGAATCGGTGTTGGAATGGACTCATCTTATGGCGCGGCGCAGCAATTATATGTGCGGCGCGGATATATTCCCGATGGCAATGGATTAACATATGATCGCCAGACCATACAGCGCGGTGCTTTTCATCCGATTGATGATGATGTGAGTTTAATGCTTATCAAAAGTTTGCAAATATAATTTTATGTGCTAAACCCTGCTTACGATATACGTTTTGGCAGTTTTTTAGGAGAGCAATTTCATGTCCAAATGGGTTTATAGTTTCGGTGCGGAGAATAACGAGGGCGATGCGACAATGCGTAACCTTCTTGGTGGAAAAGGATGTAACCTTGCGGAGATGGCATCTCTCGGGCTTCCTGTCCCTCCTGGTTTTACAATTACGACCGAGGTTTGTACTGCCTATTACGATAATGATCATAACTACCCAGATGAGCTAAAGGCGCAGGTTGAAAATGCTTTGGCGCTTGTTGAAAAAGAAATGGATATGAAATTTGGGGATGCGGAAAATCCGCTTCTTGTTTCTGTTCGTTCTGGTGCGCGGGTTTCTATGCCCGGTATGATGGATACGGTTTTGAACCTTGGTCTCAATGATGAAACGGTTGAGGGCCTTGCGAAGGCATCTGGAGATGAGCGTTTTGCGTGGGATTCGTATCGTCGCTTTATTCAAATGTACGGTGATGTTGTTCTTGGTGTGGATCATCATGAATTTGAAGATGTGATTGAGCGTTACAAACGCGATGAAAACCTTCGTCAGGATACAGATATCCCTGCGGATGGTTGGAAAGAGATCGTTGCGGAATATAAAGAGGTTGTTGAGCGTGAGATTGGCAAGCCATTCCCGACTGACCCACATGAGCAACTTTGGGGCGCGGTTGGCGCGGTGTTTGGATCATGGATGGTTCCACGGGCGATCACCTATCGCCGCATTCACGAAATTCCTGCGACATGGGGCACGGCGGTTAATGTGCAATCCATGGTGTTTGGGAATATGGGGCAAGATTGTGCCACTGGTGTTGCGTTTACGCGTGATCCATCCACGGGCGAAAATTATTTCTATGGTGAATATTTGATCAATGCGCAGGGTGAAGATGTTGTTGCGGGTATTCGCACACCACAAAGCCTGACCAAATATGGTCGCGAGAAAGAGGGCAGTGATATGCCTTCGATGGAAGAGAGCATGCCGGCTGTTTTCAAACAGCTTGATGACACGCGTCTTAAGTTAGAAAAGCATTATCGTGATATTCAAGATCTTGAGTTCACGGTTCAAAAAGATAAGCTCTTCATGCTTCAAACACGTGCAGGAAAGCGCACTGCGAAAGCGGCGCTTAAGATTGCGGTTGATATGGTTGAAGAAGGTTTGATCACACAAGAAGAAGCATTGCTTCGTGTTGATCCGCAAAGCCTTGATCAATTGCTTCACCCCACGCTTGACCCTGATGCGGCGAAAGATGTGATTACGCGCGGTCTTCCGGCATCTCCGGGTGCGGCGTCTGGTAAGATTGTATTTACATCAGAAGAAGCGGAAACGCAGGCCAATGCCGGTAAAGTGGTTATCCTTTGTCGTCAGGAAACATCGCCTGAAGACATTACAGGGATGCATGCATCTGCGGGTATTTTGACATCACGCGGCGGGATGACATCTCACGCGGCGGTTGTTGCGCGCGGCATGGGAACATGTTGTGTTGCGGGTGCGGGTGAATTGAACATTGATGCCAAATCCAAGATTATCCGCATCGGTGAGCGTGAGCTTCGCGAGGGCGATATTATCACGCTTGATGGTTCAACGGGCGAAGTGATGGTTGGTGCGGTTGATACGATCAAGCCAGAGCTATCGGGTGATTTCGGTTTGCTTATGGGCTGGGCGGATGAGCGTCGCCGTATGGGTATTCGTACCAATGCGGAAACGCCGCTTGATGCGAAAACTGCGCGTGAATTTGGCGCGGAGGGCATTGGCCTTTGCCGCACGGAGCATATGTTCTTTGATGCGGATCGTATTCAAAATGTACGTGAGATGATTTTTGCAAATAACGAAAGTGAGCGTCGCGCTGCTCTTGCTAAATTGCTACCTGAACAACGTTCTGATTTTGCGGAATTGTTCGAGATCATGAGCGGGTTGCCTGTTACGGTTCGCTTGCTTGATCCGCCATTGCATGAATTTTTGCCACATTCTGCTGAAGATGTTGATAACTTTGCTAATATCGCGGGTATCGATAAAGATGTTGTGCGTCGCCGTTTGGAAGATTTGCATGAGAGCAACCCGATGCTTGGTCATCGCGGATGTCGTCTTGGTATCACATATCCAGAGATATACGAGATGCAAGCGCGTGCGATTTTCGAAGGGGCTTTAGAGGCTGCTGCGAAAACGGGTGAGACGGTTACTCCTGAAGTTATGATCCCGCTTGTTGGGGCGAAGGCTGAGCTTGATATTCTTCGTGCGAAAGTTGAGGCGGTTGCCAAGACTGTGTTTGAAGAAAAAGGCAGCACGCTTAATTATATCGTGGGTACAATGATTGAATTGCCGCGTGCATGTTTGACCGCTGATAAAATCGCGGAAAGCGCTGATTTCTTCAGCTTTGGAACCAATGACCTTACGCAAACAACGCTTGGTATGAGCCGTGATGACGCGGCCAATTTCCTTCCCGCTTATGTCGGGCAAGGCATCTATGAGCGCGACCCATTTGCATCAATTGATGTAGAAGGTGTTGGGCGATTGGTTGAAGTTGCTGTGCATGGTGGTCGTCAGACGCGCCCTGATATCAAGCTTGGTATCTGTGGTGAGCATGGTGGTGATCCGGCGTCTATCGCATTTTGTGAGAGCGTTGGGTTGGATTATGTGTCTTGTTCTCCATATCGTGTGCCAATTGCCCGTCTTGCGGCGGCACAGGCTGCGATTAAAAAGGAGAATGGCCTGGGAAAGCCTGTTGAGGCGAATGCAAAAAAAGCCGCTTAATATTTTATCCTTATGAGCCTTGATGTTTTCCTTTTTGCGTCCTGGATAGGGGGTGTTGCCTTTGCGCTGTCCGGTTTTTTGATTGGCGTGCGCAAGGAGCTTGACCTGATGGGGGTGTTCACCCTCTCTTTTCTGACGGCCAATGGTGGAGGTGTTTTGCGTGATGTCTTGATTGGGCGCACACCCTATGCGCTTACGGATATGACGGGGTTTATCATTGTCGTGTTGATGTTCGGCGTTGGATATTTGCTATGTCGTTTTAAATATTCCACCCTCGAGCGGCGTAGCCTTTTTGTGTTGAGTGATTCGATTGGCCTTGTTGCGTTTAGCATTACGGGGGCGATTGCGGGGATTGATGCGGGTTTAAGTGTTTTTGGCGTGATGTTGTTGAGCTTTATAACCGCAACGGGTGGTGGTGTTTTGCGTGATATTTTGGTCAATGAGGTTCCTGCGGTGTTTAAAAGTGATTTTTATGGATCCATTGCGATTCTCGTTGCGCTGGTTTTATACGGGCTGGATGTGATGGAGATGAGCAGTGAGGTTAATTTCTTGATCGTGTTTGCTGTGTTTTTGGTGATGCGATTGGTTGCGTATAAAATGCGTTGGCATTTGCCACGGCTGAAATTTTAGATACAATGCATATAACTTATAAAACGTGGGAGAAACATGATGAGCGATCAAAAGCCTAATGAGAAAAAAGAAGAGCCAGAGGTTCTTAAGACATTCGATATGTATACTTTGTTCTCACGCAAAGATGTGATTGCTTTGCTGATTATGATCTTTTTGCTGCTTATCTATGTTTTGTATCAGGCGTTTTTTAGCGTTGAGGCGGTTTAACTATTTTTAACCAACGCCATCCCAATATCGCCGCAGGATGATCTTAGAGCTGCGCCATCGGGGATGGTGTCCAGCTTGATTGTTTCTAGCTTTCGTTTTCCGAGGCCGCGGTAATGCATGCGGGCGGTTAGCTCTTGGCCGATATAACAGCCTTTTTTGTAATCAATGGCGTTTAGCTGATCCATAGATGCTTCGTCCATTGTGGATTTTTCAGGGATGAGGTCGCGGCTGCCGTCGGGGATTGTGAGGATGATTCTTTTGTGATCCCATATGTCGAATGGGCGCTCATCAAGGTTTGGCTTTTCGAAAGATCGATTGCCCATATCGGGGTGACGTGGGTCTGGCAAACCAAGTTTTGCGCCAAAAATGGCGTATACGTCAATATCTTCCTCCACCGATATTTGCACATCAGCGCGCAGGCGGTACATGCTTAGGCGGCGATAGAGGTCTTGGGCGCGTGCACCACCCTCGCAATCAATCAAGATGACTCCTTCGCCTTCGATAAGGAAAAAGTCATGCAGGAATTTTCCTTGCGCGTTGAGGAGACAGGCATAAAGCGGCGCGGCTTTGGTTAGTTTTGTGATGTCATTTGTGATGAGCCCTTGGAGGAAGTCACGGCTGTCCGGTCCCTCGATATGGATAAGCCCACGTTGATGATCGGGGTTTTTGAGTTTTACGAAGTATGGGGTTTCTGGCATAGTGTTGTTCATGAAAATATTGTTTATCACATCCAGCCGGATTGGCGATGCTGTTTTATCGTCTGGTTTGCTTCATTATATAGAGAAAACATACCCATCCGCCAAGGTTACAATTGCGTGTGGGCCGTTGGCTGTCTCTTTGTTTCAGGGCTATCCGTTGTTGGAAGCCATTATCCCGCTTAAAAAAGAAAAGCGCAATGGGCATTGGATCAAATTGTGGAAGCAGGTTGTTGGCACGCGTTGGGATATGGTGATTGATTTGCGCGATTCTGCCGTGTCGCGGCTTATTTTCTCGCGCGAGAAGCATATTTTCTCGCGTCATATTGATAAGGCGCAGCATAAAGTTAGGCAGAATGCTGATGTTATGGGCTTGGCGGATGTTCCTGCGCCGAAGATGTGGTTTACCAAAGACCAAATGACGGGGGCGCAGAAAGTGATTGCCTCTGGTGACGCGATATTGGCGGTTGGGCCAACGGCCAATTGGGCGGGTAAGACTTGGCCAGCCGAACGGTTTATTGAGATTATTGAATTTATGACGGCAAAAGGCGGG
>JAACQG010000006.1:36053-39134 GCA_009995045.1 Alphaproteobacteria bacterium | reverse complement strand
CGCGGTCTTTGGCGCGCCGGGTGAGGAAGAGGATGCGCAGCGTGTCTTAAGCTCTGTCGCGGTGGATCGACGGATTGATTGCATCGCCAAGGGATCACCGGGCGCGGCGGCGGCGATGATTGCCAGATGTGATTTTTACATCGGTAATGATTCTGGTTTGATGCATTGCGCGGCGGCGGCGGGCGTTCCTACGCTTGGCGTGTTTGGGCCAAGCTATCCGCATATCTATGCGCCATATGGTGAGCATACATCTTATGTGCGAACCCCTGAGAGCTTTGATGAATTGATTGATTATGAAGGCTATAGTGCCAAGACATGCGGATGTTTAATGGGGACATTAAGCGTTGATATGGTCAAAGCGGAGCTGAGTGATCGGTTTACAGAAAAAATAAAAGCGGCTTAGCTATAGAGTTTAGGCTAAGCCCTTCTTACTAATCGTTATAATTTGCGTCTTTGAGTGTTGTCTCTTCGCCACGTTTTGCGTTAGAGGACATGCCATCTTCGTCGAAATTAATGTGATTGGCGAAGAAGTTTTTCTCGGCACGTTTTGCAACTTCATAGGATACAGTTTGGGTGCGTTCCCATCCGCTGTATTCCATGCATCCTTCGAATGTTTGATAGTTCTTATGTTCGGCGAATAGATATCCATCACGTTCGGGAGAATCGATTTTCTTGAGTTGTTCTTCATCTGGGCGCACGACTTTTCCGTGAATGTCGGTTGGGATTGCATCTTTGATTTGGCCAAGGCGCTCTAATTCACGAAGTTCTGTTACGCATCGTGCAATGTCACGGTTTAAAAGCTGTTGTGCTTTAGGGCCGTTGATATAGACGGTTTCCGATGTCTTTGAACGTTGCCAGTATTGGGCATTATCAACCTTCGGCTTAATGGTTTGACAGCCAGCGGTCACGGCTAGTGTTGACACGGCGAAGAAGAAAAAGATGCGGTTGGTTTTCATGATTGAACTCTGACTAAACGTTTGATCCAGATGCAAGGATAACAGTGGTTTATCTTTCACTCAATGTTGTTTTTAGATTGGTTATTGTTTATCCACCATGCTTCTAAAACAGTGCCGTATAGCGGGGTTTGTTCGGGATGTTTCATTTTTTTGTTATAGGCGACGTAATCTTTGCCGATATAAAAGAGGGGAATCATGTAATTGCCTTTTAGCAGCTCGGCATCCAGTTTTTGCATCGTGCTGACCAATTCGTCGCGTGTGTCCGTGTTTGCGACTGCGGCGGCGAGGGCGTCAATTTCGGGTGTGCAGATGCCTGCGTAATTAAAACGACCCTCTTGTTTCGCGGCTTCACATCCCCAATAGAGCAATTGCTCCGTACCGGGGGAGAGGGAGGATTGCCAGAAATGGAGCACCATATCGTAATCATAGCTGCGGATGCGGCGCAGGAAATCAGCGGAATCGGTAACGCGGATGCTCATATCGATGCCGAGGCGTTTGAGCGATTGTTTGAAATTCAGGGCGAGTTTTTCGTCTTCGGGTGTTTGCAGGAGAATTTCGAAGGAGAGTGGTTTGCCGTTTTTTATTTGCACGCCGTTTTCAACGCTCCACCCGGCTTCTTTTAAGAGCGTGGCGGCGGTGCGCATATCGTCGCGGATGTTCTTTTCGCCTTGCTCGGGCGGCGTTTCAAATTTTATCGCTTCGAATTCTGAATTGGGGAAATAGGAGGTGATGAAGCGTTTTTCGTTGTTGAAGAACAGGCTGTTCATTGTGTGGCGATCTAGCATCAAGCTCAGCGCTTTGCGGGTTTTGATATCATCAAAGGGGGCGCGGCGGGTGTTGAAGATAAAGCCGCGTGTTGCTTCCGGGCGATGATGGGGCAGGGCTTCTTTGATGATGTCGCCGCTTGCGATGGCGGGGAGATTGTAGCTTTTTGACCATTTTCCAATGTCTGATTCGCGGCGGATATCCTGGTCGCCTGATGCGAAAGCTTCGAAGGCGACGCCGTCATCGCGGAAATATTCATATGTGATTTCATCGGCGTTGTAATGGCCGATATGCGGCAAGAGGTCTTTGGCCCAGTAATCTTTGACGCGTTCATATGTGATGGATCGGCCAACATCGATATCTTTGATTTTGTAGGGGCCGTTCATGGGGATGTCGTCCAAAGTGGTGCTGTCGAATTCCTTGTCTTGCCAGTAGGATTTTGACAAGACGGGCATGAGCGCAAGGATAAGCGCGGTTTCACGGTTATAGCCATCACCGAATGCGAAATGCACACTGTTGTTGCCTTGTTTTTCAGCGGTTGTGACGAGCTTATAGACGCGGCGCATATTGGGGCGGCCAGATGTTTTGAGCGTTTCGAAACTGAACAGGACGTCATCGGCGGTGATCGGTGTGCCATCGTGAAAACGTGCGGCGGGGTTGATGTTGAATGTGATGGATGAGCGGTCTTCGGGCATCTCATAGCTTTCGGCGATGAGCGGATACATGGTAAATGCCTCGTCCCAGACACGGCGCATCAGGCGATCATATGTCAGGTTCAATCCTTGGGCGGCTTTGCCCTTGATTGAATACGGGTTGATGGTATCGAATGTGCCAATCGCCGTCATTTTAATGCTGCCGCCTTTGGGGGCGTCGGGATTGATGTATTCGAGGTATTGATCCGCCGCGCTATATTTGGGCGCGCCATGCATGGCGAGGCCGAATTGCGGTGTCCTGTCTTGTGCTATTGCTTGTGATGGGAGCAACAGGGTGCAGAAAAGGAATGATAATAGATGCCTCATAATGTTTATACGCATGTTCTTATCATTCCATTCGGTTTTGATGTTGATTGATTAAGCCGCTTTTTTGCTGAGTTCGGCGAGGCTTACATGGGGGCGGGGGCCGATATGACTGATGACTTCGCCGGATGCGATTGAACCGAGTTTTGCCGAGTCTTCAATGCTCATCCCCTCGGTAAAGCCATAGAGGAAGCCTGCTGCGAATTGATCACCTGCGCCGGTTGTGTCGATGACTTTTGCCACGTCAGGGGCGGGGAGGGTTACTTCAATGCCTTTGCTGATGACAACGCATCCCTGTGGGCCACGTGTGAGGGCGACGATTTCGCATTTGTCTTTGACGATGT
>JAACQG010000006.1:30667-36029 GCA_009995045.1 Alphaproteobacteria bacterium | reverse complement strand
TTTGATACAAGGCTTTGATTTCGTCTTCGTTTGCGAAAAGGATGTCGACATGGTTTTCAACCAAATCAAGGAAGTCTTCGCGGTGGCGATCAACGCAGAATGGGTCGGATAGGGATAGTGATACGCGGTGGCCGCTTGCATGGGCGATTTCAGCGGCGAGGATGAATGCTTTTTTCGCTTGGTCGCGATCATAGAGATATCCTTCAAGATACGTCACTTGCGCGTTTGCGATGAGGTCGGTGTCAATATCATCTTTGCCCAATTCCACGGATGCGCCCAAGAATGTGTTCATTGTGCGTTGGCCGTCAGTGCTAACAAGGATGAGGCAGCGTCCGGTTTTTGCGCCCATGATGAGCGGCTGCGTTTCAAATGTAAGGCCGATGGATTTGATGTCGTTTTGGAATGTCTTGCCTAGTTCGTCCTCAGCGACTTTGCCGATAAACGCGCCTTTGCCGCCGAATGATGCGAAGCCTGCCATTGTGTTGGCGGCCGATCCGCCCGATGTTTCGGTGCCTTGGGGCATTTGTGTGTAAAGCTCGACGGCGCGGAGTTCTTCGATCAATGTCATTGCGCCTTTTTCCATGCCGTATTTTTCGGCTTGTTCTGCGATGAAGGATTCATCGGTTTGGGCGATAACATCAACAAGGGCATTTCCAACGGCGATAACGCCAAGCTTTGCGGTAGACATAATTTTTTTTAATCCATTTTTATTGGTTGATTCGATATAATTCTGGTACATCTTATTAACGAATAGAATAGGAATATCCAAGGCTATGGCAACAAAAACAGCAAAAAAGAAAAGTATAACCAAGAATGAATTGGTGGTGGTTGCGCTTGATGTGGCAACGGAGCTTGGTTGGGCGTATGTTACGTTGAATGATATCGCCGATAAGGCGGAGATTTCTCTTGCATGCTTGCATGATCATTTTGACGATAAGAGCGATATCCTCGTTGCGCTTGGGCGGATGATTGATCGTCGTGTTTTGGAGTCGTTTGAGGATATTGGCGGGGAAGCATCGACGCGTGATCGTTTGTTTGATGTTTTGATGGAACGCTTTGATATTCTTAATGATTATCGTGATGGTGTTGTTGCTGTTCTTCATTCTTTCCGGTTTGATCCAAAGGATGCGGTGATATCCGCGCCGCATTTGTGTCGTTCGATGGCATGGATGTTGGAGGCATCGGGCGTTGAGACAAATGGCATTAAGGGCGGCGCAAAAATTGTTGGTATCACAGGGGTTTATCTTAAGGTTCTTAAGGTGTGGAAAGACGATACCAGTCCTGACCTTGGTAAGACGATGGCCGCGCTGGATAAACATTTGGAACAGGCGGAGCGTCTGGCCAATCGGTTCGGGGTTTAGATTTCCGTTGGATCGTCGAGATCGTCTAATTTATCATTAATATCAGCAAGGTACGGGAAAGCGTGAAGGCCGCCCTTCTTCTCGCATGACAGGGTTGCGGCGATGCTGGCGCGTTTTAATGCGGCGGTGAGGGGCATTTTTTCAAGCAGACAAGCGGCGAGTGTGCCGCAATATGCGTCTTCTGCGCCGTTATGATCCACGAAGTTTTCTAATTGTAGGGCAGGGGTCGAGTATCCCTTTCCTTCTTTCGTGTAAGTCACTGAACCCTTTTCACTTTTTGTGATGATGCAGGTCAGGTCGCCGATTTTGGCAAGGGCCTGTGCGATTTTATCAGTGCTGCTTTCTGCGGGGATGCCGATTTTTGCGGCGAACTTTGCGGCTTGTGCGGTGTTGAGGATCAGGTAATCGAGCGATGAGAGCAATTCGTTTGAAATGTTGATGGACGGGGAGAGGTTCATCATCGTGATTGCGTTGTTATCCTTTGCTTTTTTGAGTAGGGCTTCGTTTTGTTTCATGTCTATATCGCTCTGTACGAGGACGATTGCGTCTTCGTCGAGGATTTCTTCAGGGATTTGTGAGGCGGTGCTAAAGGCATTTGCGCCGGGGCTTTTGATGGTTTGGATGTCGTTGTTTTCGTTGGTGCATATAATGTCGAGGCCGGTATGTACGCTGTCGCTTTTTCCGACACCTGATGTGATAACGCCTTCACGGCGAACTTTTTCAAGGATTCGGCGGGCATAATCATCATCGCCGGTTTTTCCAATCAACGCGACTTTCGCGCCCGACCGCGTTGCTGCGTAGGCTTGGTTTGCCGCTTTTCCGCCCGCGTTCAGGGTGTAATCCTTTGCGATTGCTTGTGTTGTAATAGTAGGGAATTGTTCTAGTGGAATGTGTAATTCCATTGAAATAGCGCCAAAAACAACCAACATATGCTTTTCTCTCTTGATTTAAATCAATGAATAGTTTTACACAGTCATGCAGAATATAAAAGTTAGATGAATGACTTTGGTGCATACCATAACGTTTATTTATCGTATAGCGCTTGATTTTATGAGCGTTAGTGCTCAAATTAAAAGTGTTAAAGGTGGTTAATTTGTTCGATTACGACGCTCATTTTAAAGATTGTATTGCTGGTATCAAACGTGAGGGGCGTTATCGCTCTTTTGCGAATCTTGAGCGAATCACCGGACGTTTCCCAAAAGCGATATATCGCCCCGATAATGGTGGGGAGCCGCGCGAAGTTACGATCTGGTGTTCGAATGATTATCTTGGCATGGGGCAGCATCCCGTTGTTGTGAATGCATCGCGTGAAGCGCTTGAAAATTCTGGCGCGGGTGCGGGCGGCACGCGTAATATTTCCGGCACAACCCGTTATCACGTAGAATTGGAAGAGAGTCTTGCGGATTTGCATGGCAAAGAAGCGGCGCTTGTTTTCTCGTCTGGATATGTTTCCAATGAGGGTGCGTTGGGTACGCTTGGTAAGATGCTACCTGATTGTATCTTTTTCTCGGATGCGCTTAACCATGCATCGATGATCCATGGAGTGCGTGATTCGAAAGCTGAGAAGCGTATTTTCCGTCACAATGATGTTGAGCATCTTGAAGAATTGCTTAAGGCGGCGGATCCTGCGCGTCCTAAAATTATTGCGTTTGAATCCGTATATTCTATGGATGGTGATATTGCGCCAATCGAAGAGATTTGTGATCTTGCCGATCAATATGGCGCGATGACTTATATCGACGAGGTGCATGCGGTTGGCCTTTATGGGCCACGTGGTGGCGGTGTTGCGGAAGAGCGCGGCTTGATGCATCGTCTTGATATTATTGAAGGGACGTTTGGTAAGGCTTATGGCTGTATGGGTGGGTTTATCACCGGTAAGGCCGAGGTTATTGACACCGTGCGTTCATTTGCTTCCAGCTTTATTTTCACAACCAGCTTGCCGCCATCCGTTTTGGCGGGTGCGCGTGCATCGGTTGAGCATTTAAAAGTGTCCGATATTGAGCGTCAGCGCGCTTGGCGTAATGCGCGTCATCTTAAGGCGCGCCTTGATGCGGCGGATCTTCCTTATATGAAGGGCGATAGCCATATTGTACCGTTGGTGGTTGGAGAGCCCAATTGCTGCCGTGAGGTTTCCAATCTTTTGATGGAAGAGCATAATGTATATGTTCAGCCCATTAATTACCCCACTGTGCCCAAGGGGACAGAGCGCCTGCGTCTCACTGCGACAGCGGCACATACGATTGAGGATATTGATGCGATGGCGGATATTCTTATTCACATGTGGGAAACGCATCACGGTTTGATTCGGGCTGTTGCTTAAATTTCATTCATTTAATGCGCGTAAAAAAAGCCCGCGAATTGCGAGCTTGTTTGTCTGATGTAAAGGGGCGTTTTTCGTTATGCGCTGGTGTTTAAGTTTACACCGCGTGATGCGCTAACGGGCGCGGAGCGTAAAGATTGATCAAGAATGTTGGCAATTGCCTGATCCGCGTCTGCGGATGCTTTAATAACGGATAACGCAATATTTTGTTTCGAGATTGCGTTCTCAGCGGCTAATGTTGGTGGTAGTGCAGTCATTTCAAATAATCCTTCATCTTCAAGTATACTACACGAAAATTAACGTTTTCTAAAGGTGAATGTAAAAATATTGGATTTATTTGGATGTTTTTGGTGGATGTTTTTTGAAATAGCGGTTGCATGCTTTTTCTAATTCTTTGCTCAGTGCCTTGCCTTCGGGGCCGCCATTGCCGGTCATTTTGTTTTGGAGGATGACGCTGATTGCATTTGTATGTGCGGTTATAATGACGCGCGCGTCTGCGTTCAATATCTCGATTTCTTCAACGAAATTAAGGCATATGTCTGCAATCTGTGTGACGAGGTCGTATTTAAACATGCCGCCATTAGCTTTTAACTGCATGATGGGTGACACTAAGTCTTTGTGATTTAATTGCTCGTTTGACGCTTCAGATCGTTCGATGAAGTCTTTTATTTTTTCGATGAAGCTATTGGCGATGGGGCGGAAATCGAAATTATTATTGTTTATATGCTCTTGCGCTTGTTTGAGGCGTTCGGGATCAATGCCACCACCGCCAACTTTTTCTTTAATTTTGTTGGGGGGTGTTGTGTATTTTGGTGTTTTGGCGGTGTTGCTCATATTTTTTACTCTACTCAATTATCATTCAAACACAGTTATTATACTTCTTTCGCGTTCTTTTTTAACGTGCGAAGGATATCTCTGAAATTGTCCGTATACGGGTCGCTTCTGTCATCTTTGGCTTTATCGGTTGCTCTCTTTGCCGGGCCATCGAAATTGTCATTTTCACGGCGGCGTCTGTCGGGGCCAAAGAAATCACCGACTTCGACGAATTGTCTTGGTTTTTCAATGATTTGATGTACCCGCTTATAGAGGTCTTCCGAGGTGAATGGTTTGACAAGAAATTCGGTGATCCCTGAATCTCTTGCTTCTTCTACCCTTAATTTAGAGCTGAAGCCCGTCATCATAATGATGGGGACGAATGGGTCGGGGGAGCGTTTGTGGGTGCGGATTTTCTTGGCAAATTCAAGCCCATCCATTGGTTCCATGATCCAATCGGTGATGATGAGGTCGGGTTCTTTATTGCATGCCAATTCAAATGCTTCTTCACCGTTTGTTGCGGTAAATACATGATAAAAACCGAATGTTTTTAGGATTGCTTTTGTAATGTCGAGCATAGGGGTCATATCATCGACAATGAGTATCCGTACTTTATCAAGTGTATAGGGCATTTATCGTCCAGTATGCTGTTAAAATTCAATTGTAGTTATTTAAATTACAATACAATTGTAGCATTGTTTATGCATGGTTAGAAGCGGCAAAGCCGGTATTTTACGAGAAATTATTGAAAGCCCTCGATTATTTTTGCCATTGTTATGTCTTTTTCTGATATTCCGTCGGCATCGTGGGTGGTGAGGAGGATTTCTACGCGATTGTAAATATTTGACCATTCTGGGTGATGATCCAT
>JAACQG010000006.1:0-30660 GCA_009995045.1 Alphaproteobacteria bacterium | reverse complement strand
GCAGTGAGGGCGATGCGCGACATGAAGGCCCATGCCTGATTAAAGTCTTTGAATTTGAACGATTTGATGATGGCGTGTTTGGATGAATGACGTTTCC
Organism: Alphaproteobacteria bacterium; assembly: GCA_009995045.1. GTDB lineage: Bacteria > Pseudomonadota > Alphaproteobacteria > Micavibrionales > Micavibrionaceae > TMED27. The sequence goes on along the minus strand of JAACQG010000006.1, from coordinate 30,563 downwards.
AGCCGTTTAAATCGCTTAACGCGGTTTCGATCTGTGGATCACTTAATCTATCAATCATTGTGCCAATCCTTAATTCGCAGTAGCCTGTACATTATTCGATTCAAAAAGCATTTTATGCACGTGCAATCTGACAAGATTGTGACGAAGAGGTCAAGCTATATGGACGCTAAACAAATTATTATGAATTATACCGTGCCACCGGGGTTGAGTGATTTTGAGACATTGGCGCAAGCAATATTAGAGGTTATGCCAGATGAACTGCAGGAGCATGTTGAGGATTTGGGCATTATGGTCGAAGAATTCGCTGATGATGCTATGCAGTCTGATGTTGGTGTTGATGACCCATATGAGCTTTTGGCGCTATATCGTAGCGCGAGCGATTTGTCGCCCGGTGTTCAGAAAAAACAGCCAGATGGCGATGATATCCTTATCTTATTTCGACGCCCGATATTAGATCTTTGGTGTGAAAGTTGCGAGGATATAACCGCGCTTTTGCGAGAGGTTATGATTGAGGAAATAGCCCGCGCGCATGATTTTCCTGATAACGAGGTTGATGAGATGACAAGCCGCCATCATCAGCAAATTCTTTAGTCTCTTTTGATGTTTTTAATATAAAATTATGCGACTGTTATGCTTGTGTGATAATATTTAAGGTGAATGTTTTAACTTTTGGGCGCGTTATTTTGGTTCGTAGTTTATTTATACTGATATTTGGCCTTGCTATTGCTTTCGTTGTTAGCGCAACTGAAAATGATGCAACAGCGCAAACTTGGGGGACAAATACGCCCCCGACATGTGATAATAATTTTGCCGATGTGATGGAAGCGCGGGCCAGCCTAGAGGCGATGCGCGAGGTTGAAATTGCTCAGACGCTTATTTTGAAGCCAGATAGTGTTCTTGAATATTCCTGTTTTATGTCGCGCATTAGAGAATTAAATGATGCCGCTAATAATATGTTTACCGATAATGTCCTGTCTGGATCGCCATTGTTCCAAGACCCTCCGCTTGAGTATGATCCTCCTTCAAGTCAGCCAACTGATGGTTATCTTCCGACAATCAATGGTGTTGTCTATGGTGCTCAACCCCCTGGCGGCGCAATTAGCTCTGCGACGCTTGGTAATATTTTGGGGATCATGATTACCGCTAGCCTGACCGAGTTTGTTTATTCAAATTTTGGTCATGATTTTGCAGGGGGCACATATACAGGCGCTCTTTCTCCCATATGTAATCCAATGAATTTTATATGGGAGTTCACTAAATGTCAGAATTTTAACGACAATTTATTCTTGACCTTAGAGCAGATGGCATCTGTTGATGTTAGAAGCGTTCCGGTGGCCTGTAACGTTTCAAATCGTGCATCAATGTGGACGGCGGCTTTAAACGCCTCAAAACCTGCTCCTGGCGATCCTGGGGGTGTTGTTGCGATCGAAACCCATTCGGATATGTTTGATAGTAACACCTGTTCCGGTGTTAAGCCTGTTCCTACAGGGGTGAGGGTTTTTAGAGGGGGCGATCCTATCGTTGATGAATTCCCTGATGCTGTTTGCCCTGCGGCTGGCTGCTATTACGATGGTGGTTCAAATAGCTGCATGTAAAATTTATATAAAATTTTATCTATTTTAAGGCTTTATCAACTAATTGCGTAGTAAAATGTAACATTAGCTTCGGTAATTGCGCATAATTTATGGTGAGTAAGAAAATGACGTTTCGATATTCTACAATGATAAAGTTTTTTATTTTTCTGGCATTGGCCAGTTTTTCTGTAAATCCCTCTGCGCGCGCTCAAGACAGCGCATCATGTTTTATTAATACAGCCGGTGATTACATATGCCCAATGGGAGGGAACAATAGTTTTGGCGATAGCAATCCATTATTAAATTATACTGGGCCTTCGGGGGCAAGTATTCTGGGTGGTGGTAATCCGTTACTTAATAGTTTGGGTGGTATGTCTGGTCTTCCATCTGGTTTGGATGCTATTATCGCCGCTTTATTAGATGAATTGCCATTCTCTTTGCAAAATTCACTTCTTCTTGAACTGGCGCAGCTTATCGGTACTGATCCAAGTGCTGCAGACATTATGAACATTGTTAGCGGATTTACTGAGCTTAATGAAGGGCTTGATAGTTTATCGAATATAGTTTGTGGCGGGACTGCACTGAACCAAGACTTTATGTCCTACGCTTCTAATAGCATTGCGGCCAATATATCAATTGGAGGTGGCGGTTTTAGTATGGGCGATGCCGCAGAGACCTTGTGCGGTACAGGAAATGGTGCTGCGTCAGATGGAAGCATGCCTGTTTGTTCTGCAACGGTTACAGTTACGTGCGAAATGCCGGGAACGGGATCTCCAACGGGGACGGCTGGCGGGGGGCCTTCGTTAGCATCTGGTTCTGTCACAGGACAAGGCGGGGAGAGAATTGCATCTGCTGCGCGTGCTCGCATTGGATTTTCTACAGCTAATGTTGAAGGAACCGAGGGTGGTAACTTAGCGTGTGCGTGGTCTGTTTCTACTATTTTACAAGATGCTGGGTACGGTTTGTCTGGTGGAACTACATTAGGAACAGGACAGTTAAAGCAATGGCTAATAGATGATCCATGTTACCAAGAGGTTGATACTGGTTATATCACTGCGGAAGACGCCGTTAATTTACAGCCAGGCGATATTTTGGTTACACCAACGAATACTAGTGCAAGTTTGTCAGATATTGGTTGTAGGAGTAATAGGGCTGATCGTTGTCAAAGTGGTCATACTGGCGTTTATATCGGTAATGGTGAGATCGTATCAAACGGAGGCTCGGGTGGTGACGGTGGTTCAACTGGTATTTCTCAAAATTACGACATAGCAAAATGGAATGGGGCGACTGGTGGTGGTAGAAGTAAAGGGGTGATCGCAAGATACCCTTCAGGTAGTTCGGTTTTTAGAAGAATATGCGAATAATAAGATTCAATAGTGGATATATAGGAATAGTAAGCATGATTAAATTTGCTAAATTAATACTCGTAGTCTCATTTGTTTTGTTTAGCGGTGCTGAATTTAACATTGCATATGCACAAAGCGACAGTGTGTCTGATAGGTGTTCGCTTTCGGATAAGTTGGTTAATTTATACGGGGAGACAATTTGTCCGGATAAGTATAATGATCTGGACGATTTCGCCGCATGGGACAGTATGCGCGAAAACCTTAGAGAGATACTTCCTGCTGGCTTTGGTGAGGAAACAAAAAACGCTCCTGCTTTATGTGAGCATATCAAAATTTTGCATGATAAATATGGTCAAGACGCTGAAATATATATGTTCAAGCTACAGTCGAGCATGCTTAACGCAGCGGATAAAAATCCAGAGTTAGCGAAGTTTATAAGTCAGTATAGGGGACCTGATGCTGATGAAGGCGCACCAGCAGATCTTACAATTCTGAAATTATTCTTGCAGTCAGATAAGAATGTTATGAAAAAACTCTTATCTTTTTATTCTGATGAAGCCCAGGTTAAAATTTTGATGGTTAAGAATTTAGTCGATAGAGCTAATCACCTTGCGGTGCTTTATGACTCAGCGCTGGATAATTGTCCTGATTATGCGGCAATGATGGGATATTATAAGGTTATCAATTACAATGGCCCTGATGCTGGATATGATCCTAATGATCCTGTTGAAGCTAAAAAATGGAAAGCGCTTGAAGAAAAATGGGCGCAAGATAAAGCCAAACAAGAAAAAGAGAGTAAATAATGGCTGGTTATCAGGGCTTGTTTCGTTCTGCTGCATTATCATCGGCATTGTTGTTGGCTGGTGGGGCACATGCTCAGAGTACTGATAAAAACAATATTATTCTAACCGGTGGTTCTGCTTTGCCTACTATAACACTTTACGGTTTTGACATTCCTCCTGATCAAACTGTGTATAGTGGATTTGAACAACAATGGAGGCAAGTTGCGGACAATTTAGATACTGTCTTTCCAAATGCTGATGATCGTTCTTTATCAACGCCCAAAGAATTATGTGAACATGTTGAGGCGGTTAATAGCAAAAACGCGGTATCTGCTGAGACTTATTCCTTGCAACTTGTTTCGAGTTTATCAAAAGCAATAGATTCTAGTTCTGGTGTTGCATCTTTTATTGGTGAATATGGGTATGGTGAGGCTCCCATTCTTGGGGCTGTTTTGACCGCATTAAATGATGATGAGGAGGCATTTCAATCTCTTTCGAGCCTCTATGGTGGTGACGCTCAGGCTTATCTTGGTCAAGCGAGAGAGGCAACATTATTAGCGCAGCAATCGTCTATGGTCTATGGCGCGACGCTACAAACATATCCTGAGTGTCGTCCGGACGCGGGATATGATCCTGATGCGCCGGAAGAGGCTGCAAAATGGGATAAGATTCAAGAGTGGTGGGATGCGGGAAGTCCGCCTGATCAGCGTCCGAGTTTTGAATAGTTTTTAATTAACAAAGCCTTCCCCTGAAAGACTTTAGACTTTTTATGCCTTCCATTGTCTGGAATATCGGATTTAATTATAGGTAATACGATGATTAATAGAAAATCTTTGGTTTTATTTATCGCCTCTATTTCTCCGTTTTTATTATTGGCGTGCAGCCCATCTTCGTTACGGCTCGATCCTTTATTGGATGTGCCATATGAGCAGGCACGCCAGCTTGTTTTGAACGATGGATGGCAGCCTATTGAACATGCCATGGATGATGATTTGGTGTTTGTTACGGGGCGCGTATACGAAAAAGGATTTACAGAGGTTGATGTCTGTTCACCTGTTGGTGATACGCCCTGTAAATTTTATTTTAAAGGTGAAGATCGGCGCTTTCTTGAAATTCTGACAAAAGGTGAAGACCTTCGTGTTGTTTCCGTTGCTGTTTTGGATAAGCGGGCATATGAAAACGCCCGCCCATATCGTCGTTAGTCGTTAAGGCTATTTGCCCCTACAACCCTCTCTCCATGAAGTTTGCCATGCGTCTGGCGTAGCCTGAGGGGTCTTTGATGGCTTCGCCTTGGATAATGCGGGCTTGGTCTAGGAGGAGTTTTGTCGCGTCGCTGAAATTTTCGCTCGCGGGTTCTAATGTTTCCAATTTTTTGATCAGGCTGTGTTTTGCGTTGATCTCAAGGACTGGTTTTGATTGCCCTTGATAGTTTTGGTGGATTTTCAGGACGCGTTCCATGTTCATATCGACCGCGCCTTCGGGGGCAACAAGGCAGACAGGGGAGTCGGTCAGGCGTTTTGAGATGCGCACGCTGTCGACTTCGTCTTCCAAAATACTTTTCATACGCTCGAGCAGGTCTTTGTGGTCGCTCTTGTCGGCTTCGTCATCTTTGTCGTTTTCATTCTTGGGGGCGTCGCCAAGGTCAATGTCGCCTTTGGTGACGGATTTGAAATCTTTGTCCTTAAAGCTTGTAACGTTTTGTAGCCAGAAATCATCGATTGTGTCGGTGAAGAATAAGACCTCTATTCCGCGGGCTTTGAAGCCTTCGATTTGCGGGGAGTTTTTGATGGCGTCCAAATTCTCGCCGGTGATGTAGTAGATTTCTTTTTGGTTTTCGCCCATGCGATCTACATATTCATCAAGTGATGTGAATTTATCGCCGTTGTCATGGGTGGAGTAGAATCGGCAGATTTTGAAGAGGGCTTCGCGATGCTCGGCAGCGTCGTAGAGGCCTTCTTTGATGGCTGCGCCAAATTGTCCCCAAAATGTGATGAAACCAGGCCAGTCATCGTGGCTGAGTTTATCCAGATCGCTTAAGATGCGTTTGGTGACGCTGGTGCGGATTTTGCTAATGATGGGATTAAATTGCAGGCTCTCGCGCGAGATGTTGAGCGGGAGGTCGGAGCTGTCGATCACGCCGCGCACGAAACGCATCCATGGATACATGAGGCCATCAAGTCCGTCAGAGATAAACACACGGTTCACATAGAGTTTAACCGCGTCTTTGCGGGATGGGTCATAGAGATCCCACGGGCGCATCATGGGGACATAAAGGAGGGCGGAAAATTCGATTTTCCCTTCGGCGCGCCAATGTGACGTGAGCAGCGGTTCGTCAAAGCCGTGGGTGATGTGACGGTAAAAGCTTAAATATTCCTCATCTGTGATATCGCTTTTTGAGCGTGTCCAAATGGCGGAGGCGCTGTTGATTGGGTTGCCTTGGCCGTTATCTGTGTCTTGTGGTGTGTTAAGGAAGATTTTGACGTTGATATGATCGGAATAGGTTTCGATTGTTTGTTTGATTTTTTCATCAATGAGGAATTCAACGCCCTCATCTTTGATGTCCAAAATAATTGCCGTGCCACGATCACCATCAAGAAGGGCTGTTTCATCGGCGGTGGCTTTGTCTACGGTGAATCCTGTTGCGCCATCGGATGACCAGACATTCACCGCTTTTGCGCCCGCTTTGCGGCTGATGACTTTGACGTGGCTTGCGACCATATATGATGCGTAAAAACCAACGCCGAATTGCCCGATAAGCGAGAGCGGATCATCGGATTTTTTTGCGGCTTCCATGATTTTGGCCGTGCCGGATTTTGCGATAGTTCCAAGATGATCGGCCAATTCTTTGGCGGTCATACCGATGCCGTTATCGAAGATGGTTAATGTGCGGGTGTCGGTGTTTTTAAAGATGTGGATGCGGAAGTTTGGGTTATCTGCGATTAACTCAGGCTTTTCAATGGATTGGTATCTAAGGCGGTCGCATGCATCGGCGGAGTTTGAGACAAGCTCGCGCAGGAAAACGTCATGGTTTGTGTAAAGCGCGTTTGCAACGATATCGAGAAGGCGCGATACATCTGCGCTGAAATGTTGTTGGTTGTTTGTTTCTGCTTTTTTTGCGGCACTCATGAACTCAATCTCCTCTGGTATTATTTACGGATATAGCCAGTTGACGTTCCAATCGTCGGCGGCGTTATCATCTTCTGTTTTTGTATAAACGAAGCGTGTATGCAAGCGGAATTCTCCCGCAATCCAAAACTCTACACGTTTAGGTATGATGCGAAAGCCTGACCAGTTTTCGGGGCGGGGTGGGTTTTCGACATTTTCGAATTTTTTGGTGAATTCGGCCTCGCGTTCTTTGAGGGCGTTGGCATGTTCCATCTCTCTGCTTTGTTTGGAGGCCCATGCGCCGATGCGGCTGACGCGGTGTCGCGCGTTATAATATGCGTTGGCTTCATCGTTGCTGACTTGTTCGACCGGGCCGCTGATGCGGATTTGTTTTTCTAAGGATTTCCAATAGAAAAGCGTTTCCGCATAAGGATTGGCAAGGAGGGCTTTGCCCTTGCGACTTTCAAAATTGGTGTAGAACACGAATCCGCGCTCGTCGAAACCTTTGAGCAATACTGTGCGCACCGACGGGTGACCATCGGGATCGACACTGGATAAAAACATGGCATTCGCATCATTAATCTCGGTTTTTTCGGCCTCGTTAAGCCATTGTTTGAATAGAGATAATGGGTCTTTGCCGTATTTTTCAATGATATCATCGGACATTTTTTATCTTTTTTCCTCTTTTTTCGAAGGGTTTTATGATTACATTGCGTAATTGATTTGTATCTGTGTTTGTAAAATATAGGTCGATACATAAAAATCGCAACTAAACGAAAGGTATTGTGATGAAGAATTTATTATTAATCCCACTGATGATCGCGGCGCTCAGCCTCGGTGCATGTGAAACGATGCAGCAAAGTGGTAATAAGCAGAAAATCGGCGCGGTTTCCGGCGCGGTTGTTGGGGGGTTGCTCGGTTCTAAAGTTGGCGGCGGTAGTGGTCAGCTTTGGGCGACTGGTGCGGGCGCTATTATCGGTGGCTTGCTCGGTAGTGAGATCGGTAACTCGCTTGACCGTGCGGATATGGTTTATGCGGCGAACGCAAGCGAGCGTGCACATTCTGCGCCTGTTGGTGAAACCATTTCATGGAGCAACCCTGAATCAGGACATTCCGGCTCAATCACTCCGGTTCGCGAAGGCAAAAGCACTGCGGGACGTTATTGCCGTGAATACGAGCAAGAGATTCGTGTTGATGGCCGTAGAGAGACAGCGGTTGGCCAAGCTTGTCAAAATAGCGACGGCACATGGCAAGTGGTTAGCTAATCGCACCAGCTATAGTTTTTTAAAAGGTCGCATATATTTGCGGCCTTTTTTATTGGTTTGGCTCTGTCGTGGAAATATCCATATCAGATAATTTTTTGATTAAAATCGCCGCATCGCGTGTGTCTTCATCTTGGCGCAGGATTTCGATGATAGTTTTTATGTCGACGTCTATGTCTTGTTTTTTTAATGCGATAATGTCGCGATGCATATTAAGTATTGTCTCCCAAGGGGTTGCATTTGTTTCACTTCTAAAGATGTTTGCAACTTCTTCTTTTGTGATCTCTGGGTTTTGCTCAATAGACAGGCCGACGGCAACAAGTGCAGGAGCGCAAAATCCGTTTGGCTTGCCCTGTAATAAATATTGGCATCCATGTATTGCGTTTTTAAAAAACGGATTTGGGTTTCGCCTTTCGAGCTGTCTGTTTTCTATATATTCAATCGTATCAAGGCAGGCAATCTTGTGGTTTCGTTGCTGTGTGTCCGGATCGGCAAATGCGTTATATCCTTGGAATTGAAGGGATGGGGCGGGATCAGTGTTCAGAATGTCGGCGATCATATATGCGGATGTTCTGCTGTAGACACTGTCGCTGGTATAGATCGCTGCGCCCAATAGCTGTGCGATAGAGATACCGCTCCACGCCATTTCTTGGGCAGATACGATAAAGTTTTGCCATTGTAGGATGGTGTTTTCATCCATGGTTTCAATAACTTCACTGGTTATTTTTAATGCTTGCGTTATGGGGTTGGTATTGGGTGATGAGGCTTCAAAATCTTTAAATACCATCTGCGCTGTTTCTAGCATGATGGGGAATGGGTTTAAGCGTGCATCATAGTTTTTTAAGTCTTTTAAACTTGAAAGGCAGCGTGATTTTGCGATGTTTTTTAATGCGCCCATTTGTCCCTTTGCTTCAAGAAGGCTGCCCGCAAAGATATCGGCTAGTACGTTACGCGATGCTGTTTGCATCTCAGTCCAATGTGCTGTGATGAAATTATCATTTCGTGCGATGCATTCTTCAACACCTCGCTTTTCATCGTCGATGATGCTCAAAACCTTCCAAATACTTCCGTAGATTTCTGCTGCGAATGATTTTATGTCTAAGTGATTTGAGGCATTGATGAGTAAAACTGCGTGATGATGTGTATCATGGGCAAGTCCCATCATCTTTTTATGTTTGGTTTTTACCAATGCAGCAAGGCTAGAGGTAAAATTGTCCTCACTAATTCTGCTTCTTAAGGTGTTTTGGATATCTTGGCCGGACGGAAGCGCGAGGATATCGCTTTGTTTTTCAATGATTGCATCATCCGCATCTTGCCTGCCACCAATAACTATGGTGATATTTAACGCCGCGTTAAATTCATGAAATTCTTGCACAGCGTCATTGATAAGCGTCTTCATGCTCACCAATAGGGCGCGCTCTTCATCCTCCAAAACGGGTGAATTTTTTTTGTGGGCTTGTTTGTTATTTTCAGATGTCATCTGGACGCGGTTTGTTATATGTGTAGGATATCGGATTAAAGTATAAATAAGAATAAAGGTAACACATTGTGATTGAAAACAATTTTTTAAAAGGTAAGCGCGGATTAATTATGGGCGTTGCGAATGATCGTTCCATCGCCTGGGGCATTGCAGAAGCCGCAGCAGCTAGCGGCGCGGAGCTTGCCTTCACATACCAAGGCGATGCGTTAAAAAAACGTGTGGAGCCATTGGCGGCGAAAATTGGTGCATCTCTTGTTTTACCATGTGATGTGACAGATGAATCAAGCATAGACGAGGCTTTTGCGGCGATTGAGAAAGAGTGGGGCGAGATTGATTTCGTTGTCCATGCGATTGCATTCTCTGATAAAAACGAGCTTGATGGCATGTATCTCAATACGTCACGCGACAATTTTGCGCGCACGATGGATATCTCCGTATATTCTTTCACTGCCGTAGCGCAACGCGCCGTGCCGTTGATGAAAGATGGCGGATCGTTGATCACGCTGACCTATTATGGGGCGGAACAAGTGATGCCGCATTATAACGTGATGGGCGTGGCCAAGGCGGCGCTTGAGGCATCCGTCAAATATCTTGCGGCTGACCTTGGTAAAGACAATATCCGCGTGAATGCAATTTCCGCAGGGCCGATCAAGACATTGGCGGCGAGCGGTATTGGTGATTTCCGCTTTATCCTGAAATGGAATGAATATAATGCGCCGCTTAAGCGCAATGTGACGATTGATGATGTCGGAAATGCGGGTTTGTTCTTGCTGTCTGACCTTGGTTCTGGCGTGACGGGGGAGACTTTGCACGTCGATAGCGGTTATCACACCGTTGGTATGCTTGCCGTAGATAGCGTTTCGGAAACAGCCGCGCTTTTGGAAAGCATGAAGCCGAAAGATAAAGGCGAGGGTGCTTAAGCTCATATGATCTGGTTCAAAGACTATACGTTGGAGATGCTTGAAGGGTTGCGTAATGCCAATATGGGCACGCATATCGGTCTTGAGTTTGTGGATGTCGGGCCGGATTATATTAAGGCGACGATGCCCGTGGATCAACGCACGACACAGCCATTTGGCATTTTGCATGGCGGGGCGAATTGTGTTTTGTCAGAAACTCTGGGCAGTGTTGCCGCGTGGATGACGATAAATCCCGATACGCATCGCGCGGTGGGGTTAGAGATCAATTGCAACCACATCCGCGCCGTAACCGAGGGGCATGTGATCGGCACGTGCAAACCCCTTCATACAGGGCGGCGCACACAAGTGTGGCAAACCGATATCACTGAAGAAGCCACGGGTAAGCGCGTTGCGATTTCCCGCCTGACCGTTGCGATTATCGAGCAAGGCACGCTCAGCACTCAAAAAGAGGCAGTGCTCCTTGCGTAGATGATGGTGTAGCCATGAAACAGTTATCAAAAATTATCTTATCGACCCTTTCCGCCCTCGCGCTTGGTGCATGTACTAAAATCGCTTTGACGGCGGTGAATGCCCCCACTGTTTTTGACAGCAATAAGCATGTCACCTCTGTTGCCTATGGCGATGGGGAGATGCAAACGCTGGATATTTATATCCCCGAAGATGCCAACCCAGATGCGCCGCGCGGCGTTGTGTTCTTTATTCATGGCGGGCGTTGGACGGATGGCGATAAAGAGCAATATAAATTCGTAGGATCACGTTTGGCGAGCGCGGGGTATGTGGCGGTTATTCCTGATTACCGTAAATATCCAAATGTGAAATTCCCCGAGATGATGGAGGATCCCACGGCGGCGCTAGCGTGGGTTCACGATCATATAGCCGATTATGGCGGCTCGCCTGATCGCCTGCATGTGATGGGGCATTCATCGGGGGCGCATATGGGGGCTTTGATTGCCACGGATGCGCGGTATTTGGCGGGGCATCAAAAATCCACCGATATCATCACAAGCTTTGTCGGGTTGGCGGGGCCATATCATTTTGAACCCGAAGAGCCGGATTTGATCGATATGTTCGGGCCGCCTGAAAACTATCCGCAGATGCAGGTCGGCACATTCATCAGCGCCGCCGCGCCGCCGATGTATCTCTTGCGTGGAGAGCAGGACAGCGTTGTTGGGCAGATTAATGTCGATAACGTGATGAAAGCGGCGAAGGGACTGGATGTGACGATTGAGGCTAAGACTTATCCCAATCTTGATCATACAGGTATCATATCGGCGTTTAGCTGGGCTTATGATGATAAAGACGGTGTGGTGAGTGACGCGCTCGCATTCATGCACGCACAAGAATAGTGATTTTACGCAAAAACCCTCTGTGCATCCCGTGATCTGCGTGTTAAAACAGCATCATGAGTGGAAACAGATTTGGAACATTATTTCAGTATACGACCTTTGGGGAATCTCACGGGCCGGCGATTGGTGCGGTTGTGGACGGGGTTCCGCCGCGTATCGCGATAGACGAGGCGTTTATTCAAGGGTTTCTTGATCGCCGCAAACCGGGGCAGAGCCGTCATACGACGCAGCGCAAAGAGCCCGACACGGTTGAAATTCTATCCGGTGTCTTTGAAGGGCAAACAACAGGGACGCCGATTGGGTTGCTTATTCGCAATCAAGATCAAAAATCAAAAGATTACGGCGATATCAAAGACAAGTTTCGCCCCGGTCACGCCGATTATACCTATCACGAAAAATACGGTATTCGCGATTATCGCGGCGGTGGGCGATCATCCGCGCGTGAGACGGCGAGCCGTGTTGCAGCGGGCGCGGTTGCGCGCAAAGTTTTGTCTTCACAAATTGGTGAAGGCGTTAAAATTCGTGCTGCTGTCGTTCAGGTGGGCACGCAAAAGCTTCCCTTTACTTCGGATGATGATCGCTGGAATTGGGATCATGTTGATCAAAACCCGTTTTGGTGTCCAAATAATGATGTCGCCGAGCAATGGGCGGATTTCCTTGATAAGGTTCGGAAAGATGGATCATCGGCAGGGGCGATTGTTGAAGTGCATGCGAGCGGCATTCCTGCGGGGCTTGGCGCACCCGTATACGACAAACTTGATTCCGATATCGCTAAGGCGATGATGAGCATTAACGCGGTTAAGGCCGTGGAGATCGGCGCGGGCTTTGATGCGGCGATGTTATCGGGCGTTGAAAACGCGGACGAGATTCGCGGCGATGGTTTTCAATCTAATCATGCGGGTGGTATTCTTGGCGGTATCTCAAGTGGTCAGGATATTGTTGCGCGCGTTGCGTTTAAACCAACAAGTTCTATCCTTACCCCTGTAAAGACGGTTGATAAAGACGGAAACGAAACGGATATCGTCACAAAAGGCCGCCATGACCCTTGTGTTGGCCTTCGCGGCACTCCTGTTGTTGAGGCGATGATGGCATGCGTATTGGCCGATCACTGGCTTCGTCATAAAGCTCAAAACCTTTGATGTTGTACAAGATATGGGTGTTGAGCAGACAAATCTTGTGGACTTTATTTCGGTAAGTGGGGATCAATGTATTCTTACTGCTACAAGTGCTCTTGAGTGGGGATGTAATGAGCATCTCTATCTTATACAAGAAAAGTTAAATACGTATCTGGCTTTTATAGAATCTGGTGAAATATATGAACATTGCCAACAAACTGATATCAGAACCATCGTCATTAAGTTTGAGTTTTTGCATGCGCCGGATAAAGAAGGCGAAGAGTTTTTAGCAAAGTGTGAAAACATTCTATCCGAAGCAGGGCATAACTTTTTTTACTAGAATAAAGCCATACTTGGCGCATAAAACTCTTTCATCTCTTTTTAACTCTCTAAAATCTGTGCTTATTATGCCGAATTATGCCAAAAAATTTTAAAAATTTAAAATATATGAATGTTTTAAGCGCTCTTTCGAGTGCGCTTCTTATCGCTATCGTAAACATTTTTATAATCATGTTTTTTATATGGCCAAGCGCGGATAACATCAGCCGAAGTGAAAACCAATATACTGTTTTTTTTACGAATGATGATAACCGTATAAGCCGTTTCCAACAGATTGCCAATGCTGGCGGTATTGTTGTTCGTCAAGGTGTATCGGAAAATGTTTACATTGTCTTTTCTTCGCAAAAGTCATTTCTTAAAAAAATGCGCATAACACGCGATAATCTCACTTTTTCAGCGATTATTCCTGGTGGATGCTATATAGAAGATAAGACACCATTGCGTTCCTCTGAAATAATTTAAACGGTATCGTCTGATAAGGATCGCCCATGCCTACAGAAAAAACAGATAACCCTCAAGAGGTTATGAAATTCCATAGGATTATGGTGGCGTTTGTTTTTGCAAACCTTATCGTATTTTTGGGGTTGAAGTTTCTTCTTGGCATATCAATTGTTACGCCGCTTATTGCCTTTGCTGGACTCTGCGCATTTGCCCTTTTTTCTTATACGATTTTCAGTAATACTGCAATTGGCCGTGATATGATCGCGCTGAGTATTGTTGGACTTCCTGCGGTTATGGTTTTCGCATTGCAAGGACATCCATGGCAAATTGATGCACATATGTATTTCTTTGCAACGCTTGCGATACTTGTTGGGTTTAAATCGTTGCGTGTTGTACTTGTTGGGGCTGTTGCAATTGCGGTTCATCATTTGAGTTTGAATTATTTTTTACCGTCAATCATCTTTCCCGATGGTGGAAATTTTGGTCGGGTTTTTTTTCATGCCGTCATCGTGGTGGTTGAGACGGCAATTTTGTTGAAAGTCATCTATGATGGCAAGCTCAAAGACGTGTCTTTGCAAGAGGCTATAGACGAGGCTAATAATGCGTTGGAGCTTGCAACGCATGCAGAAAAAGAAAAGCTTCTTTTACAGGAAAAACAAGATGCAGAGAGCAAGCGTGTTATGAACGCGTTTGCGGATCAGTTTGAAGAGCAGGTCGGTGAAATTGTTGCGATGGTTGCCAAAACATCTCAGGATATGCAGGGCATGTCCAGTAAGCTTGCTGAGTCTGCGCAGGCAACATCACAAAAAAGCTCACATGTTGCGCAAGCCTCAATGGAATCATCGGGGTTGGTTAACTCTTCCGCTTCTGCTGCTGAGGAGCTTTCCGCATCGATTCAGGAAATTTCCCGCAATGTGAGCGATACAGCGAAAACTACATTGTTATGTTCGGATGCGGCGAAAACGTCTCAATCTAATTTACATCATCTCCAACAAGCCGTTGCACGTGTCGATGGTGTTATTCAATCGATTAACGATGTGGCAGAGCAAACAAACTTACTTGCGTTGAATGCAACGATTGAAGCGGCGCGAGCAGGGGATGCAGGCAAAGGGTTCGCTGTTGTTGCGTCTGAGGTGAAAAACCTTGCCAATGAAAGCCAGAAGATGACGGAAGAAATTGCTCATATTATGGACCAAATTAAGGGCAGTTCTAAAGAGACTGTGCTAAGTGTCGAGAGCATTATTTTGCAAATTGAAACTGTTAATGAGAAAACCACGACTGTTGCCTCCGCTGTCGAAGAGCAAAATAGCGCGACGGAAGAGATTAGCCGCAATATTCAAATGGCGTCCCGCAGCACGGGCGAGGTGACAAAAAATATTGAAGCGGTTCAGGAGGCGGCTAATGAGAGTGCGCATTCCGCTGAGAATGTTCGCGCGGCATCAGATAACCTGGTTGAGCAAGGCGATAATTTAAGGGCATCTGTTAAAGACTTTTTGTTTAAGATTAGAAATAAAGATGATGTGTAAAAGTTTTTATCGTTGAAATAAATTGTCTTTATGCATAAAAAGCCTTTCATCTGTTCTTTATCTCTTTAAAGTCTGAGTCATTATGCCGAAAAATTTTAAACATCGCCCTCTATATGCTCAAAACCTTCCCAAAGAGGTGACCAAACCCAAAATGGAATGGAAGATTCTGCCGTTGATTTGGGGCGCGCTCAAGCGTACTGCGATGGTTCTTGGGTTTTTTGTTTTGATACAAACGGTTATCGTTCTTCTTATCATTGTTCCTGCGACGTTGGCGGCGAAAGATACGGAAAGCTTGCCTGAGGAGATTGTGCTTTATCTCAATTTTGATGGATCGCTTGATGAGGTGCATGCGGCGAAGGGGCTTTCGGATGCATTTGACCAGCCTAAATTGACCTTGAAGCAAACGATTGATGCGCTTTACCGTGCATCTTCGGATGATCGTGTGAAGGGCATGGTTGCGCGCATGAGCGCAGCGGAATTAGGGACTACGCAGGTTTATGAGCTGAATCAGGCGCTTGATGCGTTTAAGGCGAGCGGGAAATTTGCGTATGTGTATTCCTCGTCATATGGTGAGGCTGCGCGCGGTGTTGGTGCGTATTCTTTTATTTCCAATTTTGATCAAATCTGGATGCAGCCGATGGGCATTGTGACCATTACGGGCGCGAATGCGCAGATGCCGTTTATGCGTAAAACACTTGACCGTATTGGGATTACACCGAATTTCTTTCAACGTAAGGATTACAAAACGGCGTATGAGAATTTGACGGATTCGAAAATGTCGAAAGAAAACCGTGAGACGATTTCACGTCTGATCGGTGATATTCGCGATGATATCCTCAATACCGCGCCTAAGAATATGGGTATTGATAAGGCGCAGTTTAATTCGCTGGTGAATAAGGGATTGTTTACGGCGGAGGAAGCGCAGGTTGCTGGATTGGTGACGCATTTGGATTATGCGGACGTGTTGATCGGCAATGTGAAAGAAGCGGTGAAGGGCGATCGTGAGGCGGATGACGATCTGTTCGTGACGCTGCAGCGCTATGCAGGTGATAGCAGCGCGCATAAAAGTGGCTCGAAGAAAGCGTCGAAAGTGGCATTGATCTATGTTGTCGGTGCGATTGTGCAAAATGCGGATAGCGGCGGAATTCCTGGAACGTCTGGTGTGGCGGCGGCGGAAAATATTGCGCCTGCGATTTTGAATGCGGCGGATGATGAGGATGTGCGGGCGATTGTTGTGCGCGTAGACAGCCCGGGTGGATCGCCGGTCGCGTCGGAGAGTATACTTCGTAGTATCGAACGTGCGCAGGCGAAGGGGAAGATGGTGATTGTTTCCATGGGCGCAACGGCGGCGTCTGGAGGATATTGGATTTCGGCGTATGCGGATCGGATTTTTGTGATGCCGTCGACGATTACGGGGTCGATTGGTGTTGTCGGCGGGAAATTCGCGTTTGATGGATTGTTTGATACGCTTGATGTGAATTGGGAAGGCGTGAAATGGGGGCAAAATTCCGGCATGTGGTCGATCAATACGCCGTTTTCAAAATCGGAAGCCGAGCGCATCAATGCGATGTTGGATGCGGTTTATGATGGATTTGTCTCTCGGGTTGCGAAAGGTCGTAAGATGACGCCGGAGGCGGTTGATGCGATTGCTGGAGGACGCGTTTGGAGCGGCAAGCGCGCGGTTGAGATTGGTTTGGCGGATCAGTTTGGTGGTTTGAATGATGCGCTTGATTATGTCGCCAAGCAAATAGGCAAGGATGATCGTAATGATTTGAATGTTGTTATTATGCCAGAGCCGAAAACGGCGTTGCAGCACTTCCTTGAATTAATCGAGGGGCAGGCGGTGCTTGGTGGTTTGGCGAAGCAGAATGCGGCGTTGTTTGAGTGGCTTGGGCCATTGAACGATGCGGCGGTGCAGGTCAGCAGACCGAATGACTTTATGGTGATGGAACGCCTTCAGGTCGAGTAAACAATTCCTTGAGAACGATATAGACATCTTGGTAGCTCATCAGGATGTGGTCAGGGCCGTAGCCTTTTTCGATGGCCGCGACGGCGGCGTTTACGGCATATGCGATGGGTACGATTTTGGCAGGGGCGACGTGCTTTTTCGCGTTATACACGGCGGTCACATCCTTATGACGATCCCCGATATACCATATAACCTGATCGCCCGTCGTTTCCACGTCTAGCTCACGCAGAGCCATTAAAAGCGGTTCGGGATGGGGTTTGGATTTTTTGATATCTTCACGGAAAATGGTGACGGGGAAATATTCGTTCAGGCCGAATGTCTCAACAATATCATTGCCATAGCCCTTGCCGAGGCCGTTGCTAACGAGGGCCATGGGGATGTTGTGGCGTTTTAGGAAGCTGAGCACGGAATAAATGCCGGGGCAGGGTTCGACGAGCAATTCCAAATCCTTGCGGCGAAGTTTGTGGATGGCTTTATGCACGATGATGGATTTTGCGGGTTTGACCGGCTCATCGGGCGGCGGCAGGAGGATTGGCCCTTTCGCGCGGCGGGCAAATAGCCACATCCACAGGCGCGAGATTTTGAAGGCGGTATCGTCGAGCCATTCCATCATGCCCAACATACGCGGGTTCAAATGCCGCACCGTGGTGCCGTCCATGTCGAAAATCACGATTGTTGGTTTGGGTAATTTTGTCATTGGTGTGAGTTTAGACGATTTTGACGCTATGCCTAGTGTTTTTATAGGCTGCGCGCCTTGTCGTTGGTGACAAAATAAAGCACGTGATATTGCGGGGTTTTTTCGGCTTTTTATGTCTATGGGGAATGGGCGTTTTGTCTTTTATCACTTTTGGCTCCATAGCTTGAGATAGGTTTTTTGGAGGCGTAGGACGGATTTTAGCGCTTTGATCTCCGCGGTGTGGAGGCCGGATTTTAGGGCGTTCTGGCTGGTCGCGGCTTTGCCGCTTTCGGTTTTGGGGCCGGATGTGGTTTTCCATGGTTGGGTTTTGCGGATGGTTTCGGCTTGTTTTGCGCGGCGTTCATCGCTCCAACCCTTTGTTTTCTTTCGCAAAAGCTATGATCCTTCTTTTTGTTTTTCGATATAGTGGGGGAGGGGGGTAATGCGGTTGCTTAAGTCGTGCATGTAATCGATGGCCGCGCGGGATTTTAGGGTGTCGTTGCATTGCTTTTGAATTTTTAACGCAAAGGCCAGCCAGCCTTGCGCGACCGACGCGTCATAGGTGCGGATCGCGATTTTCGGTGCGACCTGTTCATCAATGATGGCGGTGAAGAGGCGGTCGAGCAATTCGGCCTGTTTGTTGAGGATGGCGGGGTCATGGCCGCTGATGACGAAGGTGTCTTCGAGGGAGGCTTTAAGGGATGTAATGGATGGGTTGGGGTTTTGTGTCGTCGATGCCTTTTCGCCCTGACTGTGTTGCTGCACTCTTTTTTGAGTGTTTGGGGCGGTATGCAATATGCCGCCTGTCGTTTGCGCCTCGTCAGGTTGAAAACCCAAACGACTAGCGTATATAATAGGATTTTATTCTTATTTTGTCAATATTGTTTATATTCTACTTACACGTGTGTTATTTTGATTTCTTAGAAGGGGAGTATAAATGCAGTTTTTTTGGATCAATAAACAAAATTCTTATCAATTAAAAAATGGTGAAACGTTAAAAATATCAAATGGGATGCTCGGTAACTATTTTTGGGCACCTATGAAGGGGAAAGGCGGCAGGTCTCAGAATCATTGGGAGAGGCTTGGAGAAATGGCTGTTGGAGACGTTGCTTTTATTTCTGTAAAAAGAAAATTGACAGCTGTTGCTAAGGTTTTGAAAACTCCGTCTATTAGGCCGGCACTTCACGATTTTAAACAATGGAGCGGTGAGGGGTACTATGTGGAAGTGTCCTATAAGCCGTTAAGTAATGAGTTAAGCATTGATGATTTCTTTGATGATATAAAAGAATTACTTCCAGATAAATATGGGCCTTTTACCCACGAAGGAAAAAGGAATGAGGGATATTGTTTTGCGTTAAACGATGCTGCTGGTAGCTTTCTTTTAAATTTAACAGATATCTCTTTTGCCAGTGGAGAATTCACTGGGCTTGGCGATAATGCTCAGCAAAACTTTGAATCTGATTATCAACCTAGGAGCGAAGAAGACGCTAGAAAAATTGTTTTAGCCGCAATTAGACAGCGACAAGGTCAACCAAAATTTCGTAATGGTTTATTGGAAATATATGAAGGAAAATGTGCTATCACTGCATCTAAAGCGTCTGTGGTTTTGGAAGCGGCACATATAGCTCCATATAATGGCGAAGAAACTAATGAGCTATCTAATGGAATTTTGCTGCGCTCAGATATACATACACTTTTTGACAGGGGCCTCGTTAGGATATCTGCAAAAGATTATTCTATTAGTGTTGACAGCACCTTGCGGGATTCTGAGTACTGGCGCTTTAATGGCCTTAGAATACGCCTGCCTATAAAAGAGGCTCCATCTCGATCCGCTCTTAAACACAAAGAGAATCTAAATTGAAAATTTAGTTATATCCCCGTCAACCAATCCCGCTTTTTCATACTGCACCTTCGGATCGTCGTGGTCTAGGAAGGTGTCGGGGAGGGTTAGGGGTTTGATTTTGGCTTCGCCGAGGAGGTCTTTGCGGGCGAGGTGTTCGAGCACATATGCGCCGAAGCCGCCGTTTGAGCCTTCTTCGATTGTGATGAGTGTCTCGTGGGTTTCGACGAGGTGTTCGATCAGGGCTTCGTCGATTGGTTTGGCGAAGCGGGCATCGGCGACGGTTGCGTCGATCTCTTCGGCGGCTTTTAGGGCTTCTTCCAATCGTGTGCCGTAGCTTAGGATGGCGGTCTTTTTGGCTTTGCTTTCGCGCACGATGCGCCCTTTGCCCAATTCGATGGGTGTTGTTTTTGACGGGTCAAACGTGCCTTCGCCGCGTGGGTATCTTAGGGCGATGGGGCCTTCGTTGTATTGGGCGGCGAATGTGGTCATGGCCTGAAGTTCTTCGATGGAGCTTGCGGCCATGAGGGTCATGTTGGGGAGGCAACCGAGGAAGGCGATGTCGAAGCTTCCTGCGTGGGTTGCGCCATCTGCGCCGACCAATCCTGCGCGGTCGATCATAAAGCGCACGGGCAGGTTTTGGATGGCCACATCATGGATGATTTGGTCATAGGCGCGTTGGAGGAAGGTGGAATAAATCGCGACGAATGGTTTTTGGCCTTCGGCGGCGAGCCCTGCGGCGAAGGTGACGGCGTGTTGTTCGGCGATGCCGACATCGAACATGCGGGTGGGGTGCGCGGCGGCAAATTTATCCAGCCCTGTACCGTCGGGCATGGCGGCGGTGATCGCGATGATTGCGTCGTCTTTGTCGGCTTCCTTGATGAGTTGGTCGGCGAAGATGGCGGTGTAGCTTGGGTTGCCTTTTGGGGATTTGACTTGGTCGCCCGTGATGACGTCGAATTTTTTGACGCCGTGCATTTTGTCTGTGGCGCGCTCGGCGGGGATGTAGCCTTTGCCTTTTTGGGTGCGGGCGTGGATGAGGACGGGGCCTTCGTGGGTGCGGTCGCGGGCATTGCGCAGGACGGCGAGGAGTTGTTCCATGTTGTGGCCGTCGACGGGGCCGATGTAGTAAAAGCCCATTTCTTCGAAGAATGAGCCACCGCCTGCGGCGACGCGCAATCCTTCTTCGGCGCGTTTGGCGGCGTGGCGGAGGGGGCCGGGCAGGTGGTCGGTGACTTTTTTGCCGAACTCGCGGGCGTTGATATAGGCGTTCGAGCTGACGAGTTTTGTGAGGTAGCGGCCAAACGCACCAACGGGTGGGGCGATGGACATTTCGTTGTCGTTGAGGATGACGATGAGGCGGGATTTGTTTGCGCCTGCGTTGTTCATGGCTTCGAAGGCCATGCCTGCGCTCATTGCGCCGTCGCCGATGACTGCGATGACGTGGTTGTCTTTTGCGGTTAGGGTGGAGGCGACGGCCATGCCTAGCCCTGCGGAGATGGAGGTGGAGGAGTGGCCTGCGCCGAAGGGGTCGTATTCGCTCTCGCTGCGTTTGGTGAAGCCTGACAGGCCGCCGCCTTTGCGCAGGGTGTCGATTTTGTCTTTGCGGCCTGTGAGGATTTTGTGCGGGTAGCATTGGTGGCCGACATCCCAGATCAGCTTGTCTTTGGGGGTGTTGAAGACGGCGTGGATGGCGGTGGTGAGTTCGACTACGCCGAGCCCTGCGCCAAGGTGGCCGCCGGTTTTGGAGACGGCTTCGATTGTGGCTTCGCGGACTTCGTTGCTGAGTTGTTGGATTTGGGCGTCGCTGAGGGGCTTTATGTCAGCGGGCGTGTTGATGCTGTCCAGCAATTTGGTGGTGGCGGGAAGGGCTTTGTCTTGTGTCTTTGTGTCTTTTGCAATTTCCATGATCTGCTCTTTTTACAGCTATTTAGGGGGCAAAAGCAAAGTTTTTTAATAAAAGAGTTATCTTCTCTTATCGAAAAGATGAGGTGGGGAGAGTGGGGTGGTCTGTTCTTAGCGTGGGTTTTTCTAGTGGGAGAATTTTGTGTGGTTTGCAGTGATTTATTAATCAATGAATTCAATGGGATGTTTGTGTTTTTAAAAGTACTAAATGAGCGCAAAAAACGGTATAATAATAGATGAGCATATAATGAAGGTGAAGGGTAAGTGACGTGGGATTTTCATGCGTTCACGATGGAGCAATCATGATTAAGCGAGGCCGTAAAAGAGATTTTTATTTAGAGCTGTTGATTGCAGCGTCTATTTTTATTGTATGTTCCGCATTTTTAATTTTTACGGATTTTTTTGAATGGTGGTTTAAATACACCCGCGCGCATGAAGGGTGGGAGCTGGATGAGCTTTTTTCTCTTGTTTTTGCGCTTTTGATTGCCGGTTCGGTGAGTGCGGTGCGGCATGTGTTGATGGTTAGACGATTGATGAAAAGGCTTTATCAGGCTAACCGTGATTTAAAGGCGCATAAGGTGGAGCGTATTCGTCACGAGAAGATGATCGCCCTTGGTAGTTTGGCCAGCGGTTTGGCGCATGAGATTAATAATTCAATGCAGCCTGTTGTCGGGCTTGGTGGGTTTATTTTGGAGGGGCTCAAGGAAAGTGGGAATGAAACGCATTATGAATATATGAAGACAATCATGAACAGCACAGAGCATTCGCAGGGCATTATTAACAATGTTTTGATTTTTGCGCGTGAGAAAAGCTTGGAGTATGAGGCGCTTGATGCGTTTAAGATCCTGCCAGACGCAATCAAGTTTAGTACTGATGTTCTTCCGTCGAGTGTTGTTGTTAATGTTTCTTTTGATGTTGAGACGGACAATCATGAAGCCATATATATCAATGTGAATAGAACCGGCTTTTATCAGATATTTTACAACATGCTCAATAACGCGTCTGCGGCGATGGATAATCAGGGCGCTATAGATATTTCCTTAGCCTTGGATGTTATTCCAGAAGCGCCGCATGAGGTGGCCTTGCGTGTTGATATTAAAGATACAGGGTGTGGGATAGACCCGGATATTCAGAGCAAGATTTTTGATCCTTTCTTTTCGACAAAAGATATTAGTGAGGGAACAGGATTGGGATTACCGACGGTTTATGCGTTGGTGGAGCAGCATGGTGGATGCACCGTTGTTAATAGCATTGTTGGGAAGGGAACGGTTTTTTCACTGTATTTCCCGATTGTTGAAAAAAGCAAAGAATAGGTGGGTTGTTTATGGATGTAGATATGAATGAAACCAATGTTTTATTGGTTGAGGATGATGTAAATGTTCGAACTGCTATCAAAGGCATGCTAAGGGAGATGGGCATTTCTAATATTCAAGAGGCTACGGATGGGGTTAAGGCCTTGGAGTATCTGGATGATCATCCAGATGTGTTGTCGCTTATTGTATGTGATTGGAATATGCCGAACAAAACGGGCATAGGGTTGTTGAAAGATGTTCGGCAGGCTTATCCCATATTACCGTTTTTGATGGTCACGGCGCGTGCAGACAAGGATTCCGTGCTTGTTGCAAAGAATGCGGATGTTACAGGGTATATATGCAAGCCGTTTTCGTTCGAAGACTTTCGAAAAAAGGTTTCTACAATGCTTAAAATTCCGATGTAAGTGCGTCGCGTTTTAGGCGCGGCGTTCTAGGACGTAATCGGCTAATTCTTCCAACATTTTTGCGCGGCCTTCGAATATTTTTAGGTGGCGTTTTGATTGGGCGGCGAGCATTTCGGCGCGTGATTTTGCGGCTTCTTTACCCATTGTGGAGACGAAGGTTGCTTTGCCTGCGGCTTCATCTTTTCCGGTGTCTTTTCCGGTGTCTTGTGGGTCGGCTTCGACGTCGAGGATGTCATCGGTGACTTGGAAGGCGAGGCCGAGATCGTAGGCGTAATTGCGTAGGGCGCGGCGTTGTGGTTCGCTTGCTTTGCCGAGGATTGCGCCAGCTTCACATGCGAAGGCCATGAGCTGTCCTGTTTTCATGCGTTGAAGGCGTGAGATTTCGCCAGCGTCGAATTCTACGTCGTCATCTTCGGCGATGAGGTCGAGCATTTGTCCGCCGACCATGCCGTGTCCGCCCGCTGCGATTGCGAGGGTGCGTACCAATTCACATTGAACATGCGGGTCGGGATGGGTTTCGGGGTCTGCGAGGACTTCGAATGCAAGTGTGAGGAGCGCGTCACCCGCGAGGATGGCAGTGGCTTCGTTATATTCTCTGTGGACTGTGGGTTGGCCTCGGCGCAGGGATGCGTCATCCATGGCGGGCAGGTCATCGTGGATGAGCGAGTAGCAGTGCATAAATTCAATGGCGGCGGCGACGCGGCGGGCGCGGGCGGAATCAACATTGAAGAGGAAAGCGGAGTGGATAGCGAGGAACGGGCGAAGGCGTTTGCCACCGTTTAACGTGCCGTGGCGCATGGCGTCATAGAGTGGTGCCTCGGGCAGGTCGGTATCGGGAAGGAGGCGTTCAATCGTGCGGTTGACGGCTTGTGTGACTTCGTCCATTGCGGCTTGAAGTTCGGGGGAGGCGTCGCGGGGTGATGGCATTTTTTTCTTCCTTCTTTTATCTCTGGCTTTTGTCTCTGGCTTTGTTACTGCATCGCTAGCGTATAAGAATACGGGTCGCGCCTTGTGCCTCGCCAGAAACAAAGTAAGTTTGAAAAACGTTTCTTATGGCGAGGTTCATATATGTTATTCCGCGTCTAATGGCTGTGTTGATAGGGAGCCATCGGCGTTGACGGTGATTTTTTCGATTTTGGCCTGAGCGTCTTTGAGTTTGGATTCGCAGTGTTTTTTGAGGGCGATGCCGCGTTCATAGGCGTGAATAGATTTTTCTAGCTCGGTTTCGCCCGCCTCAAGGCCGCGGACGATGGATTCTAATTCGCCGAGGGCTTGTTCGAATGAAAGTGTGTCGAGAGCGGCATTCTGAGTCATTATTAATCCTTATCGAAAGCAGTATATTAGGCGAGGTTGGGCTTTTCCTCAAGACTTCATTTACGATAATATGCAGGGTTTTGTCGTTTTTAGACGCGCAATCATGCGAGGCCGAGTTTTTGTTCCAAGGCACCGCAGAGGAGGTGACCGAGGGTTATGTGCATTTCCTGGATGCGGGCGGTGGTATCGGATGGGATGATGAGGGCGATATCGCACGCGGTTTTCATGGCGCCCCCGTCTTTTCCGGTGAGGCCGATTGTTGTGAGCCCTTTGTCTTTTGCGGATTTTAGGGCGTTTAGAACGTTCGGGGAGTTGCCGGAGGTGGAGAGGCCGATGGCGACGTCGCCTTTGTTGCCTAACGCCTCGATTTGGCGGGAGAAGATATATGCGAAACCGTAGTCGTTTCCTGCGGCAGTGAGGGCGGAGGTGTCGGTTGTGAGCGCGAGGCCGGCGATTGGGGGGCGGTCTTTGATGAAGCGGATTGTGAGTTCGGTGGCTAGGTGTTGGGCATCTGCGGCGCTACCGCCATTGCCGAAGAAGATGATTTTATGGCCGTTTTGGATGGCAGTGACGCAGGCATCGAGGGTTGCGGCGAATTCTATTTTTAAGGTGGCGAAGGTTTTTTGCACGACGTCCATATGTTCGTCGCGTTCACCGTTCCAGAGTGTGTCGAGGTCAAAGGTCATGCGGTTTATTGATCCGTTTTGAAAATGTCGAATGGCCCGGCGCGGGTTGTTGTGGGGGCGACGATGGGTTCGGGGGACCCTGTTGCCGTTGTGGTTGGTTTTTCAATCGCTTGAGTCGTTACTTTGACTGGCGGGACGGGGGTTTGGGTTGCCTTGGCGACTTTTTCGGCTTGCGTTTTTTCCTGCAGGGCTTTTAGGCGTTCTTGTTCGAGGCGCATGAGTTCGACTTGTTGCGCGGCGAGTGCTTCGGCGGCGAGGACTTTGCGGTTATATTCGAGCTGATCCTGTGCGAGTTGGAAGCCGATCATGACTTTGTATCCTGCGCCTTGTGCGCGGGTGTCAGCGGGGATGATTTGTCGTAGGGTTTCGTAATAGGTTTGGTTGTTTTGGCCAGGGTCGTAGGTCATGGATGCGGCGAAGATTTCCTTGGCCAGAATTTTTCCGTTGGCGTTTGTGACGGCGACGAAAAACGGATAGGAGAAGAATGGTTTTTCATTGGCGGCGCTGCGTCCTTTTGGCCCAAGCTCTCCATCAAATTCGAGTTTGAGGTCGACGGTGACGCTGCGCTCGTTATAGGTGCAGGTGCTGTTGGTTTCGAGCATCTGGACCGATGATTCTAGGTTTTTAGTGAGCATGGCCTGGTTGTCGTTGAATTCGTATAGGCGGCTGAGGTCGGATACGATTTTAACGGTGGGGCAATCTGCATCGGTGAGGAACTGCGCTTCGCTATCTTTTGTGATGCTGGAGGCGGTTGTTAGGTTGCTGAAATCTATGCTGCTGATATCTTGTTTGATGCCTTCCATAGTTTCGCAGGCGCTGAGTGTCATGATGACGGCGAGAGCGAGCGGACTGATGTTCAAAAGTTTTACAAAAGGTTTCATTTGGCGCGTCCCAGTGCTAAGTAATTTATCGATAAACATTTGAGCCGATGAGGCGTTAAAAAGCAAGCTATGGATACAAAAAGACCACCATTGAAAAAATTGACAATTTTGTTGGCAGCGCCGCGTGGATTTTGCGCGGGGGTGGATCGGGCGATCCAGATCGTTGAGCGTGCGCTTGAGAAATATGGTGCGCCGGTTTATGTGCGTCACGAGATTGTGCATAACAAATTTGTTGTGGATTCATTGCGTGATAAAGGCGCGGTTTTTGTTGAGGAATTATCGGAAATACCACCGGATGTAGGCGATGATAGGCGTCCCGTTATATTTTCGGCGCATGGTGTGGCCAAGAGCGTTCCCGAGAACGCCGAGGCGCGGAACATGTTTTACATTGATGCGACATGTCCGCTTGTGAGTAAGGTGCATATGGAGGCGGAGCGTTATCATAAACTTGGGCGGCAGATTGTTTTGATTGGGCATACCGGGCATCCCGAAGTTGTCGGAACGATGGGGCAATTGCCTGATGGGGCGGTTTTGTTGGTTGAGACGGTGGATGATGTTGCCACCCTTGTCGTGGATGACGAGGATGCGCTTGCGTATTGTACGCAGACCACGCTTTCGGTGGATGACACGGCGGAGATTGTGGCGGCGTTGCAGGCGAAGTTTCCGAATATTGCGGGGCCGAAAAAGGAAGATATTTGTTATGCGACCACAAACCGTCAGGCGGCGGTGAAGGCGATTGGCGAGGAAGCGGATGCGTTGATTGTGATTGGCGCGCCGAATTCGTCCAATTCTAATCGTTTGGTTGAGGTTGGTGCGTTGCATGGATGCGATAAGTCGATGCTGGTGCAACGGGCGGCGGATATTGATTGGGCTTGGCTGGATGGGGTTGATGTTTTGGGCGTTACAGCGGGAGCCAGTGCGCCCGAGATTTTGGTGGATGAAGTGATTGCGGCGGCGCGGGAGCGTTTTGACGTAACCATTCGTGAGGTCTCCATTACGACAGAGAATGTGAATTTTAAGATTCCGCGTATTTTGAAGGATGCGCAAGAGCAAGGTGCGGCATGATGAAGGCAATTACATTATTGGGTATGTCGGGTGCGGGGAAGACGCATTTTTCGCAAAAGCTGGTGACGTGGGGATGGAGCCATTATTCGATTGATTATGAGATTGCCAAGCGGCTTGAGATTGATGTGGCGGTTGATGATCTTTCGGCGTTGTCGGAATTTGTTGGGCAGGTCGGCGATCAAGCCTTGGGCGGATTGACTGTTGAAGAGTTTAAGCGCAGGCAGCGTATTTATATTGATGCGGAGATGGCGGCGCTGCGTGAGATGCCGATGGATGCGGGGCGGCTTGTTAATGATTCTACGGGCAGTTTTTGTGAGATTGAAGATGAGGATTTGATTGAGCGCGTGGCGGCGCAGAGCAAGCTTGTTTATATTGAGACAGATGAGGAGAGCCATCGGGAGGTGATTGCGCGGGCGGTTGAATATCCGAAACCGTTATATTTTCCGCCTGCGTTGTTTGATGGGTGGCTTGATGCGTATTGCGCGGAGAAGGATGTTGATGTTGGCGCGATTGTGCCGAATGATTTTTCGGCGTGGGTGTTTCCGAAGTTGTTTGCGTCGCGCTTGCCGAAATATGAGCGTTTGGCGGCGCAATACGGGGTGAAAGTGAGCGCCGCGGATTTGCATGCTTGTGATGATGAGGCGGCGTTTTTGGCGTTGATTAAGGCTTAGTAAGTATGGGCGATAAGGTGATTACGATTTATGCCGATGGTGCTTGTAGCGGGAACCCCGGGCTTTTTTCGCCCTGCGCAGCGAGGCTGCTCGGGCTTGTGGGCGCACGCAACTGTGTTGCTTCGCGCCAAGTGTCTCGGCCCGTAAGCCTAGAGAGAGGTTATGTTTATGTCTGATGTCATTACTATATACACCGATGGTGCATGTAGCGGGAACCCCGGGCCGGGTGGTTGGGGTGCGTTGCTTATGTGGAATGGACATGAGAAAGAGATGTTTGGTGGTGAGCCAGAGACCACGAATAACCGCATGGAGATGATGGCGGTGATTGAGGCGCTTGGTGCGATTAAGAAGCAGACGAAGGTTGAGCTTTATACCGATAGCAAATATGTGATGCAGGGCATTACGGAGTGGATTGAGGGCTGGAAGGCGCGGGGATGGAAAACGGCGGCGAAGAAGCCTGTTAAGAATCAAGATTTATGGATGGCGATTGATGAGGCGGTGAATGCGCATGATGTTAGCTTTCACTGGGTGAAGGGGCATGCTGGTGATCCAGGGAATGAGCGCGCCGATGAATTGGCGCGCCGTGGGATTCCTTAAGGGTGAGGGCTAGGCGGCTGCTTTTAGCGCTTGTCCGTCTACTTTGAGGGTGACATCAACATTGCCGCGTGTTGCTTTTGAATAGGGGCACATTTCGTGTGCTTTAAGTACCAAGGATTCGGCTTCATCCTGATCGACGCCATTGATTGTCACATTCAGTGTTGCGTCAATAAACAGGCCTTTATCATCTTCTTTATGCAGGCGGATGGTTGTATCAACCGTGACTGCATTTGTGTCTAGCTTATGTCCTTCGTTTTTCGCAATCAACATGACTGCGCCGCCAAAGCATGCGGAATATCCTGCGGCAAAAAGTTGCTCGGGGTTTGTGCCTGGGCCGTTTGAACCGGGCGCGGATAATTCTAAGTCGATTTTGCCGTCTTGTGAGGTGGCTTTGCCGCCTCGTCCTGCTGTGGCGGATGCTTGTTCGGTTGCTAATACGGTCATGATATGGCTCCTGTGTCTGTTTTTGTTTTGCCATTAGGGATGTAAGCGGCGGGGATGTGAAATCAAGCTGCTTTGCGTTTTTTGATTGTGTTTGGCGATGTGTTTTTGGGTTATCCACACGGTTTTCTGCGGGTTACGGGGGGAATCTTGGGGTGTTAAGAAACTTTTAAGATTCGCAGTCGAATGTGGAGATACAGGGTGCAAAAGCGCTTTGTCACAAACACAGGAGTATTATTCGATGAGCAATCGTATTGAACTACCGTTACCACCGAGCAAAGACCAATATGTCGAGATGGACGTTTATGCACGTTTCATGCAGCATTTGCGGCGGGTTCCGCATAATCGGATGGAGATCAAGATTTTATCGGCCATACAGTTTACCGCAGATATGATGGGGTATACGGATGCGCAGATATCAAAGATGTTGGTTGATATGGGGCTTCGTGTTGGTCGGGTTGGATTGCCGATGGAGTATCTGGATTTTGCCGATGCGTCGTTGATGCGATCAGGGTGGGAAGTTGGTGGGCCTACGGCCTCGCTTGCCGCGCTTAAGGGGCATTGGGATGAGATTGGCGAGGATAAGTTTGCGGCGTTTAGGCGTGAATATGCGCTTGTTGATGAAACCAACGTGATGGGGTGTGTTTAGGGTTAGTCGTTGTAACGGCCTCGTTCGGGCAGGTCATCTTCGAGTTCATTGGCGCGTGATGTTTCTTGGTAGAGTTGGTATTCACGTTCTTGCGCGGGGGCGGATCTGCTGCCGCCTAAGCTGAAGCCGCCGCCCCATTGTGAAATCAAATCTTCAAATCTTTCGAAAAATGGAATTTCGTAGCGAAATGGCGGGTAGTCGCCGTTATGTTTCGCCATGACACCACGCCAGATGCGGGCGGGAAAGCTTCCGCCTGTTACGCGTTTCATGGGGGTGTTGTCGTCATTGCCGAGCCATACGCCGGTTACCAAGCGATCAGTAAAGCCCATGAACCATGCGTCGCGGCTGTCTTGGGATGTTCCTGTTTTTCCGGCGGCTTGGGGGCTGCCGAAATTGGCGCCTTGTCCTGTGCCGTTTTGGATGACGCTTTGCATCATTGGTAGGATCATGCCCATGGCGCGGGGGGAGATCGCGCGGCGGCCACGGTTTTCGTTTTTGCGTTCGTAATACAGCGTGTCGTCTTTTGCTGACGAGATTTTTTTGATGCCGTAAGGTTCAACCATGACACCGCCATTGGCGAGGGACGCGTAAGCGCCCGTGAGTTCGAGGGGGGAGACCAAATTTGTGCCGAGGGCGAGGCTTAAATCTTCGTTGAGTTCGGATGTAATCCCTAAACGGCGGGCGACGTCGATCACGGCTTGTGGTCCGACATCTTTGATGAGTTGGAAAGCAACCGTGTTGAGAGACAGGGTTAGAGCTTCATACAGGGTGACTTCGCCGTAGTATTTGTGGCCGAAGTTTTTGGGGCGGTAGCGTCCTGATGTGATGGGTTCGTCCATGATCAGGTCGGTGGAGCTCCATCCATTTTCGAGGGCGGCGATATAGGTGAAGGGTTTAAAGGATGAGCCGGGTTGGC
>JAACQG010000010.1:23289-106840 GCA_009995045.1 Alphaproteobacteria bacterium | reverse complement strand
GTCGCAAAGTTTAAAACTTTAAGAATTTTTTAGAATGAACATGTTACTTTTGTTGTTTTTAGCATCAGGAGTTACCCAGTGATTTCATTTTCCGGTCGTCATTATCCCGTATCCATTATTCTGCAATGCGTTCGCTGGTATGTCTCTTACGCTCTGAGCTATCGGAATATTGAAGAAATGATGCATGAGCGTGGCTTTGAGATTGACCATGCCACATTGAACCGTTGGGTTTTGCATTATGCGCCACTTTTAGAGCATAAATCTCGCAAGTATAAACGGCCTGTTCACCGGAGCTGGCGGATGGATGAGACCTATATCAAGATCAAAGGCAAGTGGCGGTATCTGTATCGTGCAGTGGATAAATACGGCGCTACAATTGAGTTTATGGTGTCAAAGAAACGTGACGGAGCATCGGCCAAAGCCTTCTTCCGCAAAGCATTGCGCCATAACCGGATGCCGTACCGTGTGAATATTGATAAGAGCGGCGCCAATAAAGCGGCTTTAGAGCATTTCAACAGGCCCGGTTGGCTTACAGGAGAACGAAACTTCATCTTGAGCCAGGCCAAATATCTCAACAACATCGTTGAGCAGGATCACCGCCATATCAAGCGGGTCACAACTCCCATGGGGTGCTTCAGGAAAATGCACACTGCAGCCAGAACCATCGCAGGCATAGAGCTTATGAATATGATTAAGAAACGACAACTAAAATTCACCAAATACATCGATCAAAACCTATCGCCAGCCCAGCAATTTTACCGCCTGGCGACCGCCTAGGAAATTGTCCTGTTGTCGGACTTTTTAAACTCCGTTAAACTTTGCGACACTACCAACTTTTCTCCTGAATCGTATGTCCCAAATGAATTGTCTTTTGATATAAATGACGATGTCCTCATAGATAATATCATCAATAATGACAAATGATTTTACTATCGACTTTCTCCGTAAAGGAAGCTTGTAGTTGCCCAGTACGAAAAAGCGATTGAGGATGCTATGCCTCATGTTTTCAAAATTTGCCTAGTTCTGTTCTTGAAGATATGCCAATTTACATTGGCGAAGGGGCTTTGTTTAAAAATATCGACATTGTGAATGAGGTATTGCGCGCATATCAGCAAGGCGATGAAAATCTAGGCGTCCAGGTTGATCCAACTTGAGGTAAAGTTTGATTAATGCGTTTTCATACTAGAGGTTATCACACAATTTTATGGTTAATCTTACGATTTAACCATTCGGTAAAATACTCTTCGGGCATCTTCCTCTGTCATATCCAGATCTTTGAATAAGTCATCTTCAAGCCAATGATTTGATTTGAGTATTTCTAGCAGGACCGTGTCTGAGAATGTTTTTAGAAATGTAACTAAATTAATCAGCCTTAACCCATCACTGCGATCCGATTGGAACAAAATGTGTGGTGTTATTGGTTCAGAAAAAGCGGTTTCCTGAATTTCGACCTCAACATCTTTAAAGAACTCATCGCGCGTCTTGCCTTTAATCCACTTTTGAAGCATTCGAAAACGAACGCCACATCTAAAAATCATCAGTACATCATGGTGAATGAGATAGCCAACAATTTGCCCCAAGGAAAGCGGCGCCTTCGTATCGCTGGTCTCCATTTTGGCTTGATAAAGAAGATCTCTTAAATCCATATTGTCTACTAAACGGCGCGCATGAATGCAGAAATCGATTAAATCATCCGCCGCCAAAATATCTTGGCGGTCATTTACTTCATTAATCAAAATGGGGTTGGACGTAGCATATTCGATGCGCAAGGCAATCCGTATACGCCGGTTTTTACGAATAAGAAAAACGGTAAGCGGTATCGCTATTACACAAACAAAGTTCTAGCTGAAGACAAAGGTCATCCAAATTACAGGCGCGCACGATTTCCAACTCAGGAAATTGAAACCGTGATTGAGGGAGCTATACGAAGAGAGCTTCCTAACTTCGTATGCGAACCAGAAAGCACAAACTTTGACTATCTGGTGAAACATCAAATAAAGATTCCTGCTTACAACTTGGTGCGTACGTTGGTCACGAAAGTAATTGTTCATCATGATGCACTAGAACTGCACCTTCATCCAACTGAACTAGAAAAGCTTGTGCAGGAACATCTGGGCATTGTCTTGACTTGCACGAGAGAAGAAGCAGTCATCAATGTGCCGTATCGATCGGAGCGAGCTCAGGATGGTGCCGTGGTTATTAAGTCAGATGCCAAAGATATCTTTGATCTGCCGCCCAAGGCCCTCAAAAAGTTAATCCAAGGTGTCATCTGGAGAGATGAACATTTCGACGGCATGGCAATCAAAGCAATTGCACGACGGGAGAGTTACTCCCATGATTATATCAGTTCAGCGATTTTTGGCAGTTTCAAACTCCTTCAAAACACAGTCTGATTTCCTGTTACTCCCCTGCTTCTAAAATGCCTCTTTTCTCTGTAAGTGTCAGATTTTCTAGCTTGCGTCTAAAACTTGAAATCAAAAACTGAATCCAATTCCTGTTATTTCCCTGATAAAACAGGGATTCATAGCACCGACACGCGGCAAAATGACCGTTTGAGAAAACGGGTGAGAAATAGGCTGTTTTGGGTATTCTCTGCGCGTGTCGAACACGGCCGCATCACGAAGGCGCGCGGAACGCTGGGCTTCAACGGCAATATTCTCTGTAACGGATGGATTGGAAGACTAAATGGCAGTGCTTGCAGTCTGTCGCTAACTTTTCTCTTATCACGGCAGTTTTTAATACGTTAATTTATCCGTGTTCTCAAAAAAACCGCGTATATTCAATATTTTTTCAGACAACTTCGCACTTATAAGCGCAGTTTCAGACACAGCTTCAACATTCTCGAAACCATTGAAGTCATCTTCATCTTCTGCGCTATGCGCTCGAATAACAACAGGAACAGAATGACTTATGCTGCGGATGGCCTGAATAATCTTTTTTGTGGCATGTGCATCATCCAATGTAACAACAACACATAACGCTTTTTCGAGATTGGCTGCTATTAACGTTGATTTTTGCGATGCGTTTCCCAAGTAAACAGGGGTTGTTATCATGCGTGCTTTGTTCACTGTTTCTATATTTTTATCAAACCCCAGAATTTCATACCCCTCCTGACACAGAATATTGCCAATTTCCTGTCCTACACGACCATAGCCAAAAATAACAATATGTTGGCTAGTATTTTCCGCTCGATTAGCATGATATGGCTGGCTATCATGGCTCTTATTTTCTATGAATTCCCCCAATTTTCTTGCTAAGGGTGCGGCCACGGGCGCAAACAGCATTGTAATACCGATTGTAATTAACATGAACTGACCAATGTCTTGCTCCATTAGCCCTACAGTGAGAGCGCTCCCTACAACCAACAATCCAAATTCACCAGCTTGTGATAGTAAAACCGCACTCTCGATTGATACCGCAGTTGTTTGCTTCCAGAGTTTACACAGTGCAAAAATGATACAGGCTTTGATAACCATTAATCCCACAACAGATGCCAACAGCCAAAGTGGTTTCTCTGCAATAAATTGCAAATTAATACTCATACCAAAAGACAGAAAAAATATGCCCAGTAACATACTTTTGAATGGGGTAATCAAGGAAGATACTTCATGACGGTATTCAGTATCGGCTAATAGAAGTCCTGCAATAAAAGCGCCCAAAGCCATAGAAAGGCCCGCGAATGAAGCGATAGAGGCACTGACAACAATGACAAGTAAGCTCAAAGCTACAAAGACTTCGGAGCCGCCATATTTGTTTGCGAAAAGAAACACCGGCTTCAAAATAATTTTACCGCTGACATATATAACCAAAACTGTAGCGGCCATTTTTAAAAGGGAGAGCGACACAAAACTGGCTACGTTATCGCCTGTATCGGTGCTCATAATGGTCAGCATCAAAAGAATAGGAATAACGGCTAAATCTTGAAATAATAAAATACCAAAGCTGGATCTTCCGACATTCGTTACAAATAATTTTTGCTCATGAAGCCATTGAATGACGATCGCTGTTGACGATAAACCTAAGCCTAGGCCGAGCAAAATAGACACTTGAATGCTATTGCCCCAAAAATATGCAATGGAGCCAATGACCATCGCGCTCAAAAGAACTTGCGCGCCGCCCAGGCCAAACACGAGATTACGCATTTGCCAAAGCCTGCGCGGGGTTACTTCCAAACCGATAACAAACAGCAGGAGAACAATGCCTAATTCAGCAAGAATCTGAACATGTTCGGTCTCTTTCAAGCTCACAAGATCCAAAATAGGATAGGTGTCCGTTAAGGCGCCTAATGCATAAGGCCCAAACGCGATGCCGGCAAATAAATAACCAAGTACGGCTGGGATCTTGAAATAGCGAAGAACGGGTATAACCAGCGCGGATAACGCCAGAAAAAAACCAGCTTGCCAAAACACATCTGTCAGTAAAGATTCTTTCATGTCAGAGATAATACAATATTTGTAGGGAAATGTATGTCGTTGAAATGCCGACAGAAGTGGCCGCCTATCGCTAACTTTTCTACGGATTAATACTACAAATAATCAGGGATATCATCCGCAATAAGCCCTTTTCCAATTTTTTCGGCACATTCAGCATGCATCCAAACGGCCGCACAGGCTGCTTCAAAACAGGGCATTCCTTGGGCTAAAAGTCCGCCAATCATTCCTGCTAGCACGTCTCCCGTACCTGCTGTAGCTAAATAAGGTGATCCGTTTTTATTAACTACGGTTCTGCTATTTGGTTCCGCGATAACAGTTTCGGGTCCTTTTAAAACAATGATTGAATTGATGGTCTTCGCAGCTTCTTTTGCTCTTTCTAAACGTCCTCCGCTAATGTCAGGAAACACTTTTAAAAACTCATCTTCATGCGGTGTAAGAACGTAATTTTCAGAGAGTTTTTCGGGCAAATCACATAAAGCATCCGCATCCAAAACGGTTGGCAAAGCGCTTTCGTAATCAGGCACGACTGACATACCACCAGGGCCATAGACTTTGGCTGTCACTGTCTTGCTCATATAATGCAAATCTTCGCGCACCAAGATGCATGCGGGTAAAGAAGCCCTGTAAACATTGACCACTTTCGCTTCTGTCAGAACTGTGACCATACCAGCACCAATTCTTGCGCAAGCAGTCGCCGCCAAACGCGTTGCACCAGTTAACTCGGCAGCGCCATATATCAAAGCGTGACCCGAGTCATATTTATGCCCATCTTGTTTCTTAATCGGCAGATATTCAGACCAGACTTTAGGGCTATTTTCGATATATTTCATGCTTAAATCCTTCCGGTGGTCAAACCAAACCATATTGCCACGCAGGCCAATAAAAGTGAGAACACTCTTCTAGCTAAACGATCGATTTTGGGGTCTTCCAGATATTTCTGTGCCGTGCCTGCCAGCATAACAATGGACGCGTGTATGACCGTTGCAATCAATACAAAGACAAGGCTCAAATTTATTAAAGAGGAAGTAATGACATCCGAAGTGCCTATAAACCCGGGCAAAACGGCTATGTAGAAGATAGCTGCTTTTGGGTTTAAAAGATTAGTGATTAAACCGCGTTTAAAAAATTGAGATGAGCGAGCTTTTGTAATTGTTTTCGCAGAGGAGTTTTCAGAACTTTCCTTCCAGCCATCCCAGGCAAGCCAAAAAAGATATGCAATCCCCGCAAAGCGAAGCCCTTGATATGCTATTTCTGAATTCGTAATAATCGCAGAAAGACCAAGCGCAGCAGCTATACCAATGGTTAACAACCCCAATGCAATGCCAAAAACTGTTGCAAATCCAGCCTTTCGGCCTTCACTGGCACTGATAATCGCAAGATATGCCATATTGGGGCCGGGCGTTAATTCAATCAAAACGCTAGCGATAACAAACTGCAAAAATGTCTCAGATAAAAATAAATCCATATGACTATCTTGTTGGCTGAGGTCTAAAATATTTCAGCTTTGTTATAAAGTTTAGCGTTTGCACATTGGCCAAACAATTTTTATGCCTCATTAAACTGATCAAATGCGCGAAGGGCATCGGCAGCATACATCAAAGCCGGACCGCCACCCATGTAAACACACATAGCCATAACTTCTGCTATTTCTTCCTTGGTGGCCCCTAAATCATTCAAGGCTTTTGAATGAAAACCGATGCAACCATCACAACGCTGTGTGACGCCAATGGCCAAAGCAATAAGCTCCTTTGTTTTTTTATCTAACGCCCCATCAGCCGTTGCGGCTTTGGACATCGCATAGAAACCATTCATGGCATCTGGTGCGGCTTGTTTCAAAACACCTATATACTCTGAGATATCTTTGGTGAGTACTTTATAGTCCTTAGCCATGATTTTTCCTTTTCAATTCATTTAATTGTGATATTAAGAACATATAAATTTAAATGAGAGTCTGCAAGGCTTATTTAAGCACCAAACAAATGGCATGAAGCTACGATCACGATGAAGAATATGGACAAAAATGCTCAGGCCGTGGCTAGTTTCATGAAAGGTATGGCAAGTCCGCATCGCCTCCTCATTTTGTGCGAACTTGCAATGGGCGAGAAAAGTGTTAAAGAGCTTATTGAGGCTACCGGACTTGCTCAAACATCAATGTCGCAGCATTTATCAAAATTGAAAGACGAGAAGATTGTGACTTTTAGGCGCGATCACCGAACGCTCTTTTATCGTATTAATAATGATGCTGTTCTTAAAATAATGGATGTTTTTTATCACGAGTTTTGTGAAGAAAAAGAGAGTAAAAAATGACGGAAACGATAAATGTAACCGAAGCCATTGCGCTTATTAAAAACGGTGAAGCCGTTTTGATTGATGTTCGCGAGCCAGATGAATTTAAGGCCGAGCATATTGCCTATGCGATGTCTATGCCCCTCAGCGCATTAGAAGGTGGGTTTAAGGCGTTGGATATTCCAATATCAAAGACAATCCTATTTCAATGCTTAAAAGGCTCACGCGGGCAGATGGCATGCGAACGCATCGAAAGTTTGGGGGCATGTAACAATAAACTTGTGAATATCGAAGGCGGCATTGAAGCGTGGAAAGAGCAAGGACTGCCCGTTATTGGTGCGTCTTCTGAAGCACCCGCAATGTCGATATTTCGACAAGTTCAGATTATTGTTGGCCTGCTGATCGCGCTGTGTGTCGTGATTGGTTTTGCGGGTATGACGCTCGCCTTTGTTCTGGCAGGGATTTTTGGTGCAGCATTATTTTTCGCGGGCTTAACAGGATGGTGCGGTTTGGCTAGGGCTTTGGCAAAAATGCCCTGGAACAAATAACAAAGAAATTGCAGTTAATTTATTCTGTTGTTCGACCATCAAAATGTTCTTCCGATAGTGCTGTCAGACAAACGCTAACTTTTCTCCAAAAGCGTTCCTTGCCAAAATTAGGAGGCACAAATCCCACGCCACTGCTCAACCGAATTGGCCCGTAAATTCTTAAAACTGTTTCGATTTTCTAAATGGCGTTGGTGATTAAAATGGTTGAGGAATGATGATTGAATGGCTGTAAATTTCTGTAGCGATCGCATTGATCTGAACTTATTCATTCCCCTTTCTCGTCGCCTGAAATGAAGGTGCGAATTCTCGACCTGATTGTTTTTGTATTGCCCAGTATTTTGTAAATTTACCGCACCAATATGTCTCAGTGCGGCCTTATAAGAGGGCAATTTATCCGTCACAATTTCTTTTGGTCTTCCATGCCGTGACATTAGCTTTTTTAACACTTTGAGCGCCGCTTTTTTGTTTCTTCTCTTTGTTACATAGCAATCCAGGATTGTTCCTTCGTGATCCACGGCCCGCCATAAATAATGCGTTTCACCATTGATTTTGACGAAGACTTCATCGATGTGCCAGCTCCAATTTGAAGCGCGATGATTACTTTTCTTTTTTATTTCTCTGGAAAATAGTGTGCCGAACTTGTTCCACCAATAGCGGATCGTTTCATGGCACACATCAATTCCGCGCTCATTAAGGATATCTTCAACTTGCCTTAAACTCAGTGGATAACGAATATAATACATTACGGCTAATTTGATAATTTCTGGGCTGGTTTTATAATATTTAAAGGGATTTTTTTTGCTCATAAATAGCAAAATATCAGATATTGGCTAAAACCGCATTTTAATCTGACAAGACCGGGGTATGCATTGCTCATGATCTTTCCTTTAATATGCTCTTGATAATATTGATTTATATTTTTTTTACCCTACGT
This sequence comes from Alphaproteobacteria bacterium, assembly GCA_009995045.1. Lineage (GTDB taxonomy): Bacteria > Pseudomonadota > Alphaproteobacteria > Micavibrionales > Micavibrionaceae > TMED27. Next base: position 98,639 of record JAACQG010000010.1, on the reverse strand, counting down.
CAATCTAAGCAGCACTGAAACAGGGGATTAGAGAACATGAAACGCGCAGTAATATTAGGAATTTTCTTAACGATGATTGGGGGGATAATAAACATGCCTACACACGCTCAAGAGACGGTCAATGAAAAGCTTCAGGCAAAAAAGGCAGAGTTTTCTAAAAAAGCCCCGCAACAAAAAAAGGATGATTATGAAGAGGGCATCAGGCAGGTCCATGAATCTGGTGTACTAGAGCACGCAAAAAATGTAGGGGACAAAGCCCCAGACTTTACACTTTCCAATGCCGTGGGTGAAAGCTTGAATTTATATGACACGCTGAAAAACGGCCCAGTGGTTTTAATCTGGTATCGTGGCGAATGGTGCCCTTATTGCAATATTTACCTCTACGAACTCCATAAACAGGCCGATGAATTCATGGCACACAACGCCACAATAATAGCTGTGAGCCCCGCTAAACCAGACGAGTCCTGGAGCACAGAAGACAAGGCAGAGGTTAAACTTCAGGTTCTAAGTGATGAAGGCAGTAAAGTCGCAGAAGATTATGGCGTGGTTTATACGCTACCCCCTAAAATAGCAGAGTATTACCAAGAGGCTTTTGATATTCATGGTGCTAATGATGATACAAGCAACAGGCTTCCTCTTGCAGCCTCTTATGTTATTGATCCGAATGGCGCTATCACATACGCCTACCTCAATGCCGACTACAGAGAACGTGCAGAGATCAGCGATCTATTAGAAGCGGTGAAAGACATCTCACAAAAGGGTAATTAGTAAGCATCATGCAGAAATACGTTCTATTGCTGATTGCAGCGCTTATTGGAATCTATTCTCTTCTGGAGGGCTCAGTATCATTTGCCCAACTCGGTACAGAGCCGCCCTCTTACGATAAATAGTGCTGTCAGACAAACGCTAACTATTCTCCAAAATACATTTAAGCTCGGTTTATGCATAAACCGTTTTCCAAGTATAGACGGATTTTTGGCGTAGGTTTTTGAAGTTTTCTCGTTTTTCTAAATGGCGTTGATGATTGAAATGGTTTTGAAAATTTAGCTGGATGGACGTGAATTTTTGTAGGGATCGCATTGACCGAAACTTATTCATGCCGCGCTCCCGCCTTCGAAAATGTAAATGGGAATTCTCAACCTGATTGTTCTTATAAGCATCTGCGTAAAATTATCGGCGGAGATGAATTTATGTACATGCCCGGTGAGCCAATTATTGAAGAAGACTGGGCAGCGTTTATGACGCAATATGAACTCGTAAAGGCTGATCCAGAGCTTATTCTTCCGTGGCCGCCCAAATATCCGAGTGACGATATGGAATAGCATCTTTCCGCTGGACTTCGTTCGCACAGCAAGCGTGTATGGCCCTGACGTTAATAAACGAAAGGGCCATATTCTTATGCAGAAATTATTAATCAATGAACTAAGGCAGCGCTGGGCCGAAGCATGGGGGCGACAGCCGCATCTTCGGGTTGGACGGGTGATGCTGGAGAAAAGTCTCTCTTATAAGCTTCAGGGCGGCCTAAGCCCGAAACAACAGATACGGCTCGATCAATTAATTAAAGAATATAAACGCAACCCAGCCTGCTTTGATGAGCGTGTGGGCGCGCTCAAGCCCGGCACACGGCTAGTGCGGATATATAACGGAACGAAGCATAACGTTTTAGTGAAAGCTGATGGTTTTGAATATCAGGATCAGACCTACAGTAGCCTCTCAAAAATCGCCAACGACATCACCGGCAAACGCTGGAACGGCTGGGTGTTTTTTGGTTTGAAGAAAGCGGGGGCATCATGAAAAAGGTCTGCGCAATCTACACTCGCAAGTCTACGGATGAACGCCTCGACATGGAGTTCAACACATTGGATGCGCAGCGCGAAGGTTGCGAAGCGTATGTTTTAAGTCAAAAGTCTGAAGGGTGGGTTTCTTCATCTGAGCCATATGATGATGGCGGGTTTTCAGGAGGGTCGCTTGAAAGGCCGGCACTAAACAGGCTCATGGATGACATCAAGGCTGGAAAGATCAATGTCATTGTTGTTTACAAAATCGACCGCTTAACGCGCTCACTGACAGACTTCTCAAGGCTGGTCGAGGTGTTTGATGAATATGGCGTGACCTTCGTTAGTATTACGCAGAGCTTTAATACCACGACATCGATGGGTCGGCTTACGCTCAATGTGCTGCTCTCCTTCGCACAGTTTGAGCGCGAGGTATCAGGTGAGCGCATTCGCGATAAGATTGCCGCATCGAAAGCGAAGGGCATGTGGCAAGGAGGCAGGGCACCGTTTGGTTTTGATATTGAAAATCGGCGCTTAATCACCAATGAAGAAGATGCGCCTCAAGCCAAGGCCATTTTCGATCTGTACCTTGAATTGGGCTGCGTCAGTAGGCTTAAGGTTGAGCTAGAGCACCGCGGTATCAAAAGCCGCCCAAGGGTGTCTCAAAGAGGTGTGGCGTATGGTGGTCAGTATTTCGGTCGCGGCGCATTGTACGGTTTGCTCCAAAACCCTGTCTATATCGGCAAGATTTCACACAAGGGTACGATCCATGAAGGGCTGCATGATGCCATCATTCCCCTGGAGCTATGGGACGCAGTGCAGGACAGGCTGCTTAATCAGGCGCCGCATAAACGAGGCTTAGAAAAGCAAACGCACAAGAACCTTTTGACGGGCTTGATCTTCGATGAGTACGGCAATCCCTATACGCCTGTTTTCACCAATAAGAAGAACAAGAAATACCGCTATTATTTCAACCCCGTTTTGGCTAAAGACAAATTGCATCCGAACAAAGCGCGCAGCCGTTTTCCCGCGCATGAAATTGAAACTATGGTCGAGAAGTTCGTGCGCGGTGAAGTGGCCAGATTATCTGGTGTGGAGAAGGGCGCTGCGTTTGAATATCTTTTGAAACATCAAGGCGCTGTTCCCGCATATGATTTGATGCGAAATTGTGTGGAGCGCATCACGGTTAAGTTTGATTGTTTGAGCGTAAAATTTAAGTCAAAAAACTTTGCGAAACTGGTTGAAAAACACCTACGTGTAAGCGTTACTGGTTGCGCGGATGGCTATGAAATCACAGTGCCGTTTCAGATTAAACGCGGGCGTGATGTGGCCATGGTTGTGCCTTCGCAGAGCGTTGATGCTTTTGATCTGCCGCCTGAGCGTTTGAAGCATTTAGTGCAAGGTGTGGTGTGGCGCGATGAACACTTCGCTGGTGCATACATAAAAGACATCGCCAAGCGTGAAAGCTGCTCAGACCGTTATGTTCGTGATCGAATAATGAGTAGTTTTGAAGATTTGAGCTAAGCGTTATTCCCTGAAATTCTTAGCTTTAAGCGCACCACCCCTAGCGTAGGTCGCAGTTTCTCTCGGCCTCTTTAATATGTGCACATTAAAAACTCAAAAACTTCCCTGCAAATACCCAGCTTACTGGGAATACGAAGGCCGAGGGATGTGAAATTATGGCGTAGAGAAAATGCGGAGAATTGGCGGTGAAGCGGCATGCTCTGCCGTCCTTCGGAGAAGCCACATACGCCAAGCCCCGCACGTGGCGGGGCTGAAGGGCATATATTCTCTAGATCCGGTGAAACGTGGACTGAATGGCAGGGGCATGGAGACTCGAACTCCAGACCTACGGTTTTGGAGACCGTCGCTCTACCAACTGAGCTATACCCCTTTACCTGCTTAAGCGGCTTCTTTTTACTGATAAATTTGCCCGATGGCAAGATGTTTATAGGCTGTTTAAGAAAGCGAGCATTGCTTGACGCTCTTCTTTGTTCATTGCCTTAAATGCCTCTTTGGAATTTTCGGCTTCGCCGCCGTGCCAAAGGATGGCTTCTTCTATGTTTCTGGCGCGACCATCATGCAAGAGTTTTGTGTGCTTATTCACGGTTTCGATCAAGCCGATACCCCATAGCGGCGCGGTGCGCCATTCGCGGCCATTGGCTTGGAAATCAGGGCGGTTATCGGCGAGATCTTCGCCCATATCGTGTATGAGCATGTCCGTGAAGGGTTGAATTTCTTGGTAGGCGAGGGCTTCGATGTTGTGAAATCCTGTGCGCATTTGCGGGGTGTGGCATGATGAGCATTTTGCACGTTCGAATAATTGAGCGCCGGCTTGCACTTGTGGGGTGTTTACGTCGCGGCGGGCGGGAACGGCGAGGGTGCTGACATAGAAAGTCATTTTCTCGAGCTGTTTATCGGAGATGTCGGGATGGTCGCCTTTGACGGCGTCCATGCATTCTTTTTGCGCAAGCGGGCAATTTTCATCGGGGTTTAAATTGCTCGTGAGGCCGATATCGCCGTTGGCGGCGTCGGCGTCTTGTTGGGCGATTGATGGTGTGTTGGCTTTCCAGCCGTAGCGCCCGAGGGATTTTTTCTGATTGATTTTGTCCCATACATAATTGGGGCGTCCTGATATGCCGTCGCCGTCTTTGTCATCGGGGTCGGCGAGGGAGAGGATTGTTTCTTCGGGAATTGCATCAAGCAAGCCGAGGCCATAGACGGCGGGTGCGACGCGCGGAGAAAACATGATGTCTTCACCTAATTTTCCGTATGCGAGATTGGTGAACACATAGTTGGGTTTTTGGAGGGTGTATGGGGTTCCGTCGGGATATTGCCCTTTGATTTGCGTATAGGTGATTTGTGCTTGTCCTTCGGCGGGAACGCCTTGGATGCCGCGATCATTGAGTTGTCCGCCATATGCGGGATGTGGCATCGGGCCGCCATTTTTATTCATGCCCGGGATGCTTAAGCGGATGAGCATGGATTTCATGGGGCTGTCTACGTTGCGCGGAGGTTGCCCGCGTCCGTCTTTGAAATGGCATGCGGCGCAAGACATGCGGTTAAATGTTGGCCCTAAACCATCGAGCGATGTCACAGAAGCGGGTGCGGTGACCCATTTGGTATTGAACATCTTATTGCCGAAAGTGAAATCGCGCAGAGAGGTCATCGGTAAGTTCTTTAGCGGTTTTGCAAAGGCTTCGCGGGAGGTATTGTGGATGGTGGTCTCGCCGCCTGATAAATCGCTATCTGAGACACGCAGAGACAGATTTGTGTCCTTCTCCGCGCTCCACGCATAATTTGCGGAGGCAGTGAAGGACACAATGGAGAGTGTTAGCAATGCATAGCGTGTTAGGTGCATAGATTACTCGTTAATGGATACTTTCACGTTAAGGGCTTTGCCTGCGTCTTTGAATAGCTGAGCTTGCTCGATCAATGATGATACAGCAAGTTCCATTTGTTTACGTGGTTCGCTGCCTTCTGGGGTGCTCAAGATTTCGCGGTCAATCGGGTTTGGCAATGCTGCGAGGATTGTGCTGGTTTCATTAATCTGCGCGTTTAGCTTTTGTGCCAATTCCTTGTCTTGCTTCATTAATGCGTCATAGATACCCGCATCTTTGAACACGTTTGCGACCCCTTGTTGGTTATAGATAAAATCGTTATGTGTGTTGTCGGAAAAGCATGAATGCTCGTCTTCTTGGTCGCCTGAATCAAGGGCGGTTGCCATGCGCTCAGAGGCGAGTTCAAAGCCGCTGAGTGTGGCGAGGGCGGTTAAGATTTTGGACAGTGCGTCTTCGTCTTGTGTGAATGTTTTGGCGTAATTATCCTGACCCGGTGTCCATGATTGTACGAGGAATTGTAAGTCCTCGACGAGGATGTTTGTTACAACCGTCAAATAATCACGGCGACGCTTGTTTTCCGGTGTGTCGGCATAATCAGATGCCGGGCGCGTGCCGGGTGTATCAAGGCTAAGATCTTGTCCCCAAAGCAGGAATTCGATGGCGTGATAGCCTGTTGCGACTTCTGCTTCGTCGTCGGCTTGGTTTTTGTCTGTTAATGTTTCGGCGGTGATTTCAACGCCGTCATTATTGACGATCCCTGCTTTTTCATTGCCTTTGACGTAGTCGATATACGCTTCGTCCATTGGCCATGCGTTGAGGCGACCTTCTGGCCCTTCATTGCCGTTGCCATCGGCAAAATCAATCGGCCCTTCATAGAAGCGGAAGGCTTCTGTTTGGCCGTATGAGTTGCGCGAGACAAGCCATGCTTTTTTCGCTGCGTCGAGTGTCTCTTCGTTTGGCTTTGCAAGGAAAGACTCAATTGAGGATTGAAGCTTCAGCGCGTCTTGGTAGGCGTCTTGGTAGTCTTTATAGACAAGTGTCGCGTATTTCTTTGCGATCTCACTATTTGTCGCGGCGCTGTCCTGTGCATGGGCGGTTGATCCGAATGCGATTGCGGAGGCGCTGATTGCGAGGATTAGAAGTGTCTTTTTCATGATCTTACCTTTTCCTATTGTGCTAAAAAAATGTCAATTAAAATGCGACAGTGTGACGGATGAGGCCGCCGATGATGTCGCTATCTTGATTACCTTCTTCAGCGTTGCGATAGCCAACTTCAAATGTTGTCCCTTGTCCGAAATCATAGCCTGCGGAAATTTGCGCGAGGTGGTCATTCGTGTCAGAGCCATTGGCAACGTCAATGTTGCGCGCGGTGTATGACAATGCCAAATTCCATTTTTCGTCGAGGCGCGTGATAACGCTGGTTGTGATGTATTCGTTGTCGTCGTTGCCTGCTTCAAAATTACTGATATTTGCGTATTCAACCAAGGCATCGACCTCTAAGCGATCATCGATTGGGAAGACGTGGCCAAGGGTTGCAACGTAACCTGTTTCGTTGTCGCCGCCGACTGTTTTATCGCCTTCGTCTTGGTGGCGGTAGCCGAGTTTGTAGTAAAGATTTTCAACACCTGCGAGGTTTTCGCCTTCTAATGATACGACATATGATGCGAAATCTTCGGTGTTGGATACGCCGCCATCATCAAGGTCCAATGTGTCACGCTTGGTGATTGTTGACCCGGATAGGAATGTTGTATCTGCGAAGAATGTGTTGGCGGCCAATGTGTGGCTGCCGAAGCCTTCGGTTTCGAAGGTATAGCCAGCGCCAACGCCGATTTTTTCTGTGATTTCGTAATCTTCGGCGAAATCTTCACCCCAGATGCCGCGACCGAAATCCCATGCGATCCCAAAGCCAGGGTTGAATTTACCGGCCCAAGCCGCCCATGGGCCATTTTCGTAGTTAAGTTTGATTTCTTCAACGAAGCCACCTTCATTGTCGAAGAAGTTGCTTTTATTTGCTTCGCGGTCTTGGATGTCTTCCCATACGAAGACGCCATCAACGAAGAAATTTTCGTTCAGTTGAAGTGTTGGCGCGACTTCTGTGCGGAAGAAGAGGTTGTTGTGCCCGTCAATCGCGGCATCATCAGCGTCTGTTGTGTATTCGTTTTGTAATTCCATGACAACTTCCGCAGAAATGCTTGGTGTACTCTGCGCATAAGCAGGTAGCGTAAAGCCAGCAGCAATAATTGATGCGGTGAGGAAGGGGGCGGTTTTTTTGAATGTTGTTGTCATGGTATCTCGTCCTTAAGGCAATTTTTTAGTTTGCTGATGCAAATCATTCGCATCACATTCAGAGGTGTACTTAAGGGCGTTATCGGAGTCAATAGGATATGAGAATAATTCTCATTACCTTTGTGGTTTATTGATATTGGTCTTTAACCTATCGTTTGATTACTGCGCTTTACGCATTTTTCGTGACAGGGCGAAAAATAGAGGTGTGGGAAGGATTTTAATCAGTTTCATAATGTATGTGAATTTTTTGGGGAAGTGGATTTCGAATTGATTCCCTGTGATGCCTTTTGCAATGGCCTTAGCGGCCTCATCTGTTTCGATGATCATTGGCATGGGAAATTCATTTTTATCGGTCAACTGTGTTTTAACAAAGCCGGGGGAGATCACTTTAACGTCGATATTTTTGGGTTCTAATTCGATTTTCAAGCTCTCGGCGTAATTATGAATTGCGGCTTTTGTCGCGCAATAGGGCTGACCATAAGGAAGACCGCGATACCCTGCGACGGAGCCGCATAAGATGATTTGGCCTTTGCCTTGTTTTTCGAAAACGGGTTGAACGGCGTTGACGGTGTTAAATACGCCGCCGATATTGACGTCTAACATTTTATGAATGAAGTCGATGTCTTTTGTTTCTTTTGAATGCGGCGCATAGATGGCGGCAAGGAAGATGACTGTATCCAGATCTTTAAAGCTATTGGCGGCGTTGATAAGCATGTCGGGATTGCTTGCGTCTAAGGGGAGGGCGGTATGACCTTCGCCAAGGCTGTCTGCGATGGCTTTGAGTTTGTCCTCGCTGCGGGCGGATATGGTGATTTTAGCCCCTTGCGCGGCGAGTTCTCTGGCAAGCGCTTCGCCAATGCCGCTGCTTGCGCCGATGATCCATATGTTTTTGTTTTTAACGCTGTCCACTTTATTGATCCTGTTTTTGCATGAAGAGGGTTAATTCAGCGACTGTGACGCCGAATTTTTTGATATAGGAGCGATTGACCAATACGCCATCATTCATCAAGAACATCCAGTCATCAAAGGTTACATTATATGTTTTGTCACCGACGGGTAAATCCATTTGGTATGCCCATCGCATTGTGTTGCCCTGAATTTGTCCATCGGCTGTTCCAATGATATCGCCTGCGGTTCCTTCGTATTTACCATTGTCCAAGCTTTTGATTGTCCAAACGCGTTTTTGTTTTTCTCCATCATAATAGGTGAAGTCTTCGTCGAGTGTGCCGACATTGCCGTCCCATGATCCAACAAGGTTCACATCAAAACGACGCGTGACTTTTCCGCTGCGGTCTTGAACAATTCCCCATGCCTTAATTGGGCCGGTGAAATACTGCTCGAGGGTTAAGGGTGGCTCAGCTCCCTTATAATGGTCGAGCGTTGCGCCGCTGCAGCTGCTTAAAAATGTCATAAGCCCCATGAGTAGAAATCCTTTCAAGATGCGCATCGTAAAATCCTTTTGATTATTGTTTGCCAGCCATTTGTGTTGCATTGCCGCTTAAGAGTTTGCGGCGCAGGTCTGGTGCGTTGGTGTCTTTGCTGAGCCATATGCCAAAAAAGGCTTTGCTGAATTTTGGGTCTTTGATGCGCCCAATTTCTTGGTCACCTTTATAAAACACGGTTTCTTTGTTTTTGGTGTAAACGCCGGTGATTGTCTCTCCCTCTTGTACTTTTGGGAAGATTTTGCACATTTGGGCATGCCATGCGGCGAGTTGGACTTCATTTGCGGTTTGTTGGTGGCGCATTTCGACAACTGAGCGGTCAGCAATCTTCTTGCCCTCAATATCCATGAGATATGAGAGTTTTAATGCGAATGGTTCATCATCTCTCCACATACCGTTTGGTGCGTATAGCGCCGCGTCATACACATCCCAGAGAAGATATGTCAGACGGCCTTCGCCGATTATTTTTGCGTCTGGCAATATCTCTTCAATGCGTTCGCTTGCACTTGCGAAATTGGGGATGATGATCATTGCTGCGCACAAGATTGTCGTTAATTTACGCATGAGATAGCTCCACTTGCATCACGTCGGTACGTTCGGTTTTAAATCCTGCTATGCATGCGGCAAGGTAGAAACGCCATAGGCGCATGAAACCATCATCAAATCCAAGGGATTGAATTTCTTTATGTTTCTTGTCGAAATCGTTTAACCACTCGCTCAATGTGCGCGCGTAGTCTTGGCCGAAATAAAAACTGTTATTGGTCTTTAATCCGGCTTTTGCTGCTTCCTGTTTAAAGCGAGATGCGCTAGGCAGCATGCCGCCGGGGAAAATAAAGCTGCGGATGAAGTCACCGCCTTTTCGGTAATTTGAAAAATCGTCTTCGTTCATTGTGATGGTTTGGATCACGGCTTTACCATTGTCACTGAGTAGCTCTTTGACCTTGGCAAAATATGTGGGCCAGTATTTTTCACCAACCGCTTCAAACATTTCAATGGAGACGATGTTGTCGTATTTTTTATCTTGATGGCGGTAATCTTCGAGGACGATCTCCGCTGCACCGGCGAGGCGGTTATTGGCGAATGCGTGTTGTTCTTGGGATAATGTTACGCCGCGAATGTTGAAATCACCGCGCTGTTGCGCACGTTCTGCAAAGCCACCCCAACCACAGCCGATTTCCAGCAACGAGCCAGACTCGCGGTCTACGCAATCAAGGATACGATCATATTTGTTATGCTGCGCTTGTGTGAGAGATTCGTGTTTGTCTTTGTAGATGGCGGAGGAGTAAGTCATTGTTGGATCTAGCCATAATTTGTAAAAATCATTGCCGAGATCGTAATGGGCGTGGATGTTTTTCTTGCTGCCTTTCACCGAGTTTATTTTGAGCAGGTAAGATAGCATTGCAGTGACGCGTGACATGCTGCTGCCCATGACCAGAGAATTAAGCGATTTTTTGTTGGCTAAGCCCAGTGTTACTAAACCTGTTAAATTATCGGTTTCCCATTTTCCTGCGCGGTAATCCTCGGCAAATCCAATGTCGCCCTTGCGGATCATGTTGCTGATCACACGCCAATCGTGGAGCTGAATTGTTGCGTTGTCGCCGGGGGTACGCCCTTCAAATGTGCGGGTTTTACCATCTGGGGTGGTCACTTCAAGGCGGCCACTCTCGATCGTGTCGAGGCGTTTGAATAATTTATCAGATGCGATTTGTGCTAACATCATATCATCCTATGCTAAATGCTATAACCAGTGCGTTACTTGAAAATTACAAATTTGTAAGGTTTTTCGTTTTGCTTATGCGTTTGTCTTTTTGTTTCGGTTTAGAAATATATTTTATGCCTTTTGCGACCAATTTCAATGCCTGCCAATGAATGAGCGTTATGGCTTTGAATGTCAAAAGCGGGTGTGTCCAGAATGCTTTTTGAAGGTTGCGTTTGGTCATGTTCACGTTTTCACCAATGAGTGAGGTGACGAGTTGCTTGTTATTATCGCCATCGTAAAAATCGATCCATGTTGAAAATTGCTCGTTTTCGATATCAAAGCGAAATGTGTAGCGGCCTTCACGTTTTAAAAATGGAGAGACATGAAATATTTTTTCGGCTTCCATGGTGTCCTTTAAATGGATTGGGCGCTGATCATCATGGGCGCAAATATAGGTGTGGTGTTCGCCGAAGGTGTTGTGTACCTCGCATAATATGGCGCGTATATTATTGTCTTTGTCATGACATAGCCAAAAGCTTACGGGGTTAAAGGTGTATCCGAAGATGCGCGGCATGCACATCAGGATAATTTCACCATCTGCTTTGGTGATGTTATGCGCGTTTAGGATATCTCTTGCCCAATGTTCCAGATCGCTTCCGTCACATGCGCCGTGGTCGCGGTCATAAAAGCTGAGCGGGGCAAAGCGGTTGTAAGCGATAGGCATGGATGTGCGTTGTGATAAGGGCAAGGTGAGATAATAGATCCCATAGCGGAACGCGTTCTTTTTTGGCAAAAGACGCGCATGCATGACCTTGCCGAAAAAGATTTGTGGTGTGCTGGTTGCTACTCCCATGGAATGCTCTCGCCCATTGATTTTGCAACATTAACCGCGCTGAGTAGGCCATCTTCGTGAAAGCCGAAGCGTTGGTACGCACCGCAGAACCACATATTGTCTATGCCCTGAATATCGGGGATTTTGCTTTGTGCGTTGATGGCTTTTTGATCAAAAATGGGGTGGGAGAATGTGTGCTGATCCATAATCTTATCTTCGTCAGGGCGGCGGCCCGGGTTGAGCGTGACGATGAGGGGATAGTTTGCGTCTTGCCCTTGAAGGTTGTTCATCCAATAGCTGAGCGAGACGGCTTCGTTTTTGTCTTCACGGGTTTCGGATAAATAGACCCAACTGGCCCAGCATTTTTTGTTTTGCGGCATAAAGCTGATATCGGAATGCGTGACGATTTCATTGTCTTGATAATCAAATGCGCCGATTGTCGATGCGATCTCTGCGTGCGGGTTTTCGATGAGTGTCATTGCCTCATCCGCGTGACATGCGAAGACGACACGATCATATGTTTGCACCTCTGCGTTGGCATCTGTGATGGTGATTTTTCCGTCATTGTGAGTGACCGATGTTGCGCCGCAATTGAGTTTGATTTTATCTTTTAAATTTGTGGTTAAGCGCTTGGTATATTCACGGCTGCCGCCGGTCACGGTATACCATTTCGGGCGATTTGTAATGCTCAGGAGGCCATGGTTTTTGAAAAATTGCAGGAATGTGCGGGCGGGGAATTTCATGATTGTATCAATCGGACAGCTCCAAATTGCTGCGCCCATGGCGAGCAAATAGTAACGGCGGAACCATTGCCCCATGTTAAGCTTGTCCAGACATTGCTGCAATGTCATATCGTTGTTGTCTTCGACGATTGATAAGGCTTGTTTGTTAAAGCGGATGATGTCGGTGAGCATGCCGTAATATTGCGGACGCAAAAGGTTCTTTTTTTGTGCGAACATACCGTTGGAGCCATATTCCAACCAGCTATCATCAATGCTTACCCCAAATGACATGTCGCTTTTTTGGTAAGGGACGTCTAATTGTTTGAAAAGTCCTAAGAGATGGGGGTAGTTCCAATTGTTGAATACGATAAAGCCAGTATCAACGGGGGTTTTGTTATCACCCGCAGGAACGTCTATTGTACGGCTATGGCCGCCGATATAGCTGTTTTTTTCGTAAACCGTGATGTCGTGATTGGGCGATAACAGATATGCTGCGCCTAATCCCGAAATGCCTGTGCCAATTATTCCAATTCTCATGCATATGATTATGGTGTGACAGGGTTTAGAAATCCATGGTTTTAAAATTACAAAATCGTAATGATTTTTAGGCCAGGGTTGTTGTCCTTCACGGTTATCGTCCCGCCATGAAGCTTGATCACCGCGCTTACAAGGCTTAGCCCTAATCCGGTGCCATGTGTGCTCCGGCATTTGACGCCGCGATAAAAGCGATTGAAGATTTTATTTTTCTCATTGTCAGCGATGCCGACGCCGCTGTCTTGGACTGTGATAAGCGTGTCATTATGCTTTTGTGTGAGTGTTAATTTGACGGTGCCGCCATTGGGGCTAAATTTTATCGCGTTATCTAGCAGGTTTGCATAGGCTTGAAATAAGAGATCACGATCTCCGTTCAGGCTGATATCTGATAGGATTGCGGTAAGATTAATGTTTTTTTCTTCCGCAAGAGGGGCGTAGAATTCGGCGACATCATCCAATAGGTTTTTTAAATTGATGGGTGCGAATTGGCTTTTTTGCTGCTCGGCCTCGATGCGTGATATGCGAAGCAATGCGTTGAATGTGTTGAGGATGTGGTCGGCTTCGTCCAGCAATTCGTCTTTATTTTTGCTCTCGGGTAATGTTTCAATATTGCTGCGCATACGGGTTAATGGTGTGCGCAGATCGTGGGCGATGTTGTCGGAAACTTGACGGACATCTGTCATCAGCTCTTCCACACGCGCAAGCAGGGCGTTTAGAACAATCGTCATATTGCCCAGATCATCCCATTTTGATCCAACCTCAAGGCGGCGTGATAAATCGCCCGTGTTCATGATGTCACGTGCGGTATCTGCTATTTTATTGGTTTCGGTCACAACAAAAACGCTGATGACATATGCCGCGAAGACGATCAACATGACAAAGCATATGGCCGCGACACCCAGCCATTGCATGAATTTGAACTTTTTAGAGATGCTGGTGATATCGGTGCCGACCAAAATGCGTTGTGCGTTTTTTGATGTGTAAATTTTTGCGGCGTAACGATGATTGTTTTTGGGGTAATTGAAGACAATAATCCCCTCGGCCAGGCGTGAGATCGACGAGGAGAGGTAATCGGGCAATGGTGCGTTTTTATCAAGGTAGATGTATAATTTGCCTGTATGTTTTGGCAACACATCACGCTCACCAAGTGCTTCGATGTAGCGAATTTCAGCGTCGAGCGCGGCTTCGGTGGTTTCAATGAAGTGGCCTTGGGTGAAATAATTGATAAAATAACCGAGGCTTAAGGCCGCTGCGCCGCATAGGATAGTGAATACCAACGCCATGATGAAGCTGGAGCTTTTGATGTAATGCCGGCTTTTGCTCTTTTTAATCTTCGATGATATATCCTGCACCGCGCACTGTCCTTATGATTGCTTTGTCGAATCCTTTGTCCACTTTACTGCGTAGGCGGCTGATATGGACATCAATGACATTGGTTTGTGGATCAAAATGGTAATCCCATACATGCTCTAGCAGCATTGTGCGGGTGATAACTTGTCCTTTGTTTTGCATCATGTATTCGAGCAATTGAAATTCCCGCGATTGCAGGTCGATTGTTTTTCCATCGCGAATGACTTTGCGTGAGAGGAGGTCTAACTCCAGATCACCTGCGTATAGTTTGGTGTCGCCGTTTTGCAAGTTGTCGTTTTTTCTGCGCCCAAGGATTTCAACACGGGCGAGAAGCTCGGCAAAGGCGAATGGTTTGGTGAGGTAATCATCCCCGCCGGATCTTAATCCTTTAACGCGGTCATCAACTTCACCCAAAGCGCTAAGGATGATTGCGGGTGTTGCATTTCCTGCGCCGCGAATGGTCTTGATGATGGTTAGCCCGTCAAGTTCGGGAAGCATGCGGTCGACGATTAACGCGTCGTAATCCTCGGTTGTTGCGAGGAACAGCCCATCCTTGCCGTTATCTGCGGTGTCGACGCCATGCCCTGCTTCCTTCATGCCCTTGGCGATGTAGGATTGCACCTCTGGATCATCCTCGATGACGAGTATTCGCATACATACGTACTTTCTTTTAGGTTTAGCCATATACAATGCCTAGAGAGACGGTCAATGGCAATATACTATTCTAAAGAAAGGCTAAAGTATGTAAGCTAAATATGATGAATCTTTTTGTGAAAACACTCTCTTTGATCGCCTTATATATCATCGCCAGTTATGTGGCGTGGTCGATGGCGATGCCGCCATATTTTGCGAGCGTTTTTTGGCCTGCTGCGGGGGTGTCGCTGGGGTTTGTTTTTTTATATGGGGCGCGGCTTTTGCCTGGTGTTTTCCTGGGCGCGTTTCTCTCCTTCTTACTTTCTCCTGTGGGGAATGATCCTAATGTTGAAGGACTATTAGCAGCTTCGTTCCTGGGGTTAGGTGCAGCAACTCAGGCATATTTGGGCGCTTATCTCATTAAGAAATTTGTAAGGCATAATACCCAGTTTCAAACCTTACGCTCAATCGTTTTGTTTTGTGTTTTAGGGGCGCTTAGTGGTGTTGTCGCATCATCCATAGCGCTGGGCTTATTTTTGCAGACTGACCGTATTCATATCGACGGTGCGTTGACGTTTTGGGAGGCCTGGTTTATGGGCGATGCGCTTGGCATCGTTCTTGTGGCGCCTATGACTGTGCTGGCGCTGAGTTGGAGGGATGTGTCTTTACGACGCTTTTTGGCTATATTTGTTCCAATTTTTTTCTGTCTTATTATTGTTATCGGTCTTTTTGCTAATCTCAGGGGCCAAGACTTTAGAGAAAAACAGGATCGCTTTGCTGGATCAGTAGAGATGGTAAAGCGTGAGGTTTTCTCCAAATTCAGCTCCTACTATGAGGCTGTGAGCGCTATACAGAGTTTTTATAAGTCGTCGGAAAACATTAATCATCAAGAATTTTCTACATTTGTTGAGTATACCTTACTGCAAAATCCGGATATTCATGCGCTGGCCTGGGTGCCTTATGTCTCTCACAAGGATAAAGAGCGATTTTTGCAGGCAGGGCGCAAAATATACGGCGATAATTTTCGGATTCGATCTGTTGTGTACAAAGACGGAAGTGATGATATTGATGCCGCTGTTTACATGCCTGTTTTATATGCGGAGCCATATGAGGAGGTTAAGCCTTATATTGGGATTGATCTCTGGTCTGATATTCAGCGCCGCAAAGCTTTAGAGCACGCTAAGGATAGTGACGCTGTTTCTGCGTCAGAGCCTATTTCATTTATGAATGCAGGAGATGCTCAGGGGCTTGGTTTCATTCTTGCTGCTCCGATCTATGATCATTACCACCCTTATCCAAATATAAAAAATACTGGTCATGCTGGTTTTAAGGGCGCCGTCGTCGGGGCGTTTTATTATCATGAGGCTGTAGAGGATATTATGAACTCATGGCGCGATCGTGGCATTGAGTTAAGGATAGAAGTCGAGTTAGACGGTGAGATGAGTATTGTTTATCAGTCACAAGATAATAATAGTGATAAGAGCGTTGTCGATGGTTTTGTTATTGATGTTCCATACGATTTTGCGGGGCAAAAATGGATATTACATTTTTACATGAATCACGTTCATTTTAATGACAATCTTAATCTTTCTATTTGGTATGCGCTTGTTATTGGGCTCGTGTTTTTGTCATTCAGTTCTATGTTTTTGATGGCCTTAACGGGGCAGTCGGCAGCTATGAAAGAATTGGTCGATGAAAAAACTGCAGAATTGTCTGATAAAAATAAATTCCTGAATGTCGTCATGGATACTGTTCCTGATATGATCTTTGTCAAAGATAGTGAGTTTAAGATTGTTCAAGCCAATCAGGCGTTTTTCGATAAATATAGCCCTGATATTCGTGAGGGCATTATAGGTACAACAGGCCTTGAACAATTCCCTAAAAATGAACGTAAGGGCTATCTTATCAATGATAAAATAGCCTTGGAGGAGGGGTTTTCAGAAACGCAGGAGTTTATTACCGATTATCAAGGCGAGGTAAGAACCTTAGAGACACGCAAACAACGTTTTTATGATGAAGACAACAAAGCATTCCTTATGGGATATGCGCGGGATGTTACGGATTTGCTTAGCACACAGCAAAAGCTTGAAACTATCCTTGATACGACTGCTGATGGTCTTATTACGATTGATGAGAGTGGTACGATTGAAACTTATAATAAAGCTTGTGAAGATATTTTTGGATACGATGCGGAGGTTGCTATTGGTAAAAACATCGACATGCTCATTCCCGAATATCACAAATCTCACGCAGATTTTTTAAAGCATGGTGATCATGTTGTGTCACAAAATAGAAGCCAGCTAGAGGCAACACGAAAAGATTTAAGCCGCTTTCCAATAGATATCTCCATTGCAGAAGTAAAGCTGGGGTCTCGTCGAATTTTCAGCGCTGTTATTCGTGATATTTCGGAGAAGAAAAAAGCTGAAGAACTAGCGCTACAAATCACGCAGATTTTCAATAGCGCCATTATTGAATTTTACATTTTTGACGCCGAAACGATGGAGTTTGTTTTTGTCAATAACGGTGCAATCAATAATATGGGCTATTCAGAAGATGAGCTTTTGGGGCATAGGCCTTCTGATTTTGTTGAGGCTTATGCTGATGAAGAATTCGCGGTAATGGCAGAAAAGTTATTGTCCGGCGAGAGTGAACGCGTTGATTTTGATATGCGGCATAAGCGCAAAGACGGATCATATTATGATGTGGCGGCGAATTTGCAATTGACGACGTTTAACGGGCGTCCAGCCTTTATCGCAAGCATGCTTGATATTACGGAGCGTAATAAGGTGACGCAGGAGCTCAAGCGTTCGAATAAGGAGCTTGAGAGCTTTGCTTATGTCACATCACATGATTTAAAAGCGCCTTTGCGCCATGTTTCGATGAGTGCGAGTTTCTTTAAAGACGAATATGCGGATAAGCTTGACGAGAAATCGATGGAGCTTTTGGATGTTATGATTTCAGGTGCTAATCGTATGCAGAACATGATTGAGAGCTTGCTTAGATATTCGCGTGTTGGGCGTGATGGTGTTGAGTTAAAAGATGTGGATCTTGCGGATGTTTTGGATGTGGTTTTGGAAAACTTATCGGATGATATCAATGATAACCACGCCAATGTAAATGTAGGCACTCTTCCTGTTGTTGGGGCTGATCGCTATCTTATGATTCAATTGTTTCAGAACCTTATCCAAAACGCATTGAAATACAGTAAAGCTGATGAAGCGCCGATAATTACGTTGGCATATGAGGAAGAGAAGGCGTTTTTTAAATTTTCAGTGGCGGATAATGGTATCGGCATTGATCCGACTTATTCGGATAAAATTTTCCAAATTTTTCAGAGGCTTCATCGTGATAATGAGTATAATGGTGTTGGTATAGGCCTCTCTATCTGCCAGCGTATTATTGAGTTTCATGGTGGTTCGATTACTTTAGATAAGGATTATGAAGGCGGTGCAAAATTTGATTTCACTTTGCCAAAAGTATTCTATTAAAAACCTCTTTATGTGCTATATTAGAAAAATATGATTTTAAAAAGCAATCACCTCCCTATAAGAATTCTCGTTGCAGAAGATCAAGAAACAGATGCGTTCTTTATTGAACAGGCTTTTGCGCAGTCTGATGTCGAGAATCAGGTTTTTCTGGTTAAAGATGGGCAAGAAGTTATGGATTATTTGATGCAATCTGTTGGTAATGATTCAAATCCGCGCCCTGACTTGATTTTTCTTGATATCAAAATGCCGCGCAAAGATGGCCACGAGACATTGCGGGAGATTAAATCACAGGATGATTATAAAGATATTCCGGTCATTATAATGTCGGGATCGCAGGCGATAGATGACATTAAGAAATCATATAGCAACGGCGCTAACGCTTACGTTTCGAAAACCAATGGCTTTGACGATATGATTGAATTGGTTGAGGCTGTTGAGAAGTTTTGGTTTTTGCGGGCTAAGCTGCCGCGCAAAAGTGATGCTTAAGCAATTGGCCGGGTCATTTCTTGAAATTCCTTTAACGCAATAAATCCGTTTTCCGCAGCGATCACTGCCATATTGCTTTGCATAGATAGGCATGTGCCGTTTTCATAGCCATGTTGATCGACCCATCCTTCACAGGCGTAGACATTCCATGTTTTACCAGCAAAATGTGCGTAACATCCATAACGCCCAAAGGCGCGTGATGTTCTTAAAATATGTTGGATGTTTTCTGACCAGTTCAGTGTGCGTGTAGCGTTGTCAGGCAAGGGATAGCTATTTGCCATGCTGTTATCTTGTGGGGAGGCATTGTCCCATATTTCTTCAAAATTATGCATGATGTCGACCATTTTAGCGGGCGCTTGTGAGAGGATTTTCGCGCAATAGCGTTCCACACACTCGTCGTCGCTTAGGATGATGTGTTCTTTGTATAATATATCGCCAGTGTCAAATTCAGGGCTGAGTTTATGGATTGTGTATCCGGCAGCGCTGTCTTCCTCATTCAGGATAATGTGTGGGACTGGCATAGGGCCTCGGCCTGCGGGTAATACGCTGGGGTGGACATTAATGCCGTATGCTTTTTGTGTGTTTATTGGCGGAATTTTAAAGGGGTAACCAGCAGCGATGAACATATCTGCCCCTTTGTTGATAAGGCTGTCTATATGCGTTTCGGATACTGGGCTTTCGATATAAGTCGCGCCGGTGTGCTTGGCTAATGCTTGGCAATTGTGGCTGAAATTGAAGATCTGATCACAGGGGAATGTCATCACTCCTATGAGGTCATGTCCATCCTCTAGGAGGTTTTGAGCGATGGGCAGCATAAAATCATACCCTAAAAAGACAAATTTCATGATTTTATTGTTCTATATCCGTGTTGTGGTCGTGGCGTGAAGGTGTGGATGGTGGAATTTAAGAATCTTTGTCGAAAATACTCAGGAGTTCATTTGATAATTCATCGGCTGTCTTAATGGTTGCTACATTTGCCTTAAACTCAGCCTCGGCCATTAGCAGGTTTACTGCTTCCTCGCTTAAATCAACGACATCGCCGTCATCACGCGGGGTGAGGACGTTGGCGATGTTATTCGCGCTGGTCTCTACTTTTTCTGTGGCTTTTTGAAGGCCTGATAAGCCTATTCCAATTGCATCAATCATAATGTTATTATAGCACAGTATTGGTTAAGATTGGATTGATAATTATGCGCGTATTTCTTGTAATTGTTGTTATGGCTTTGTCGTTATTTGTTTCACATGGCATCGCCTTTGCCCAAGATAACACGCATACCCCGCGCAGAAGCGTTTCTGATTACTTCGGCGGCGCTCAAAAGTACATTCTAGGCGATAGTGCGGGAGATGTGCGCGAGCCATATTTAAAAGATGGCAAAGGGCCGCAAAATAATCAGTGGGATCATGACGCATGGAGCCCTGAGCTTTGGGCGGAAGATAAAGGCAGCGTTATGGCTGTTATTGACGGTTTTTATGACGCTGGTATTTTGGTGCGCCAATATGAGGACAAGGTCCCGGTTCTTGAGGTCGGAAAGCCATTTTTAAAATTATCGCCGATAGATCAGCGCCATGTCGTGGAATTTATTGATTATGCATTTAAAATTACCGCGGATCAAAAGCCGGGTGTATTTTACATTGTCATTGATCAAAAAGCGGGGAAACGTTTGTTAGGGTTATATTCAATTCACGGATTACAGATGCAGTAAGCGGAGATTAGTTATGATTACAGGAATATACATCGCCATTTTTGCCGTTGCACAGGCCGCAATGATTGTTTGGATTGCGCGCTCGCGCATCCGCGAGAAAGTTATCTTAGGGACAGGCGATAGTAGGGTTTTGGAAGCCAAGAGCCGTGTCTACGGTAATTTTACAGAGGTTGTTCCGACCGCCATTTTGTTGATGTTGATTGCGGAGCTTAGCGGTGCGCCGTTATGGGCTATTCATTGGATGGGTGGTTTGATGATATTGTCGCGTATTTGCCATGGTATTGGTCTTGTGCGTCCGCCGGGATATGGGCCGCTTCGTATGCTCGGTATGTTGCTTGCGATGGCGGTGTTTGTAATCGGGGCGTGTTTATGCGTCACCCTTGGACTCCCTCAATTGCTTTAATCTTTGAATTTTTGGCGTGCTCGCGATACATGATAAAGAGGTTCGCGCCAACAATAATGATCGCTCCTAATATCACATTCCATGTGGGTGTACGTCCCCAGAATATATAATCAAATGCAACTGACCAGATCAGCATTGTATACATGATCGGTGCGATGAGCGATGCCTCGCCCAAGCGATAGCTTTGTGTCTTGGCGAGGAGCGCGGTTGTGCCTGTGAAGCCCAAAAGCGCGATAATGCCCATGACGGTCAAAGCGCTACTTTTGTCAATTGAATCAATCGGTGTAGCCGAAAATGGCCAATATAAACCGCAGGCAATCGTTCCAAACAGCATGAAGTAAAATGTGGTGGTGTACGTGTTTTCTGTCTTGCCCATCCACCGTAAAATGGCATCAATGGAGCCAGAGCAAAAGCCCCAACCAATCCCCGCCGCGAGGCCTAACATTGGAAATGGATGTGCGCTGTCGAGGATGCCGGGCAGGGCGATGATCGCCACGCCGATAAAGCCGACAATAATCGCGCCGACACGAAATACGCCGACCGCTTCTTTTAAAAAGATGATGGATAGCAACAATGTGAAGAGTGGGGATGTGAATAATAACACGGTTGTTTCAGCCAGTGATAATACCGAGACAGTATACATACCCAGCACAATGCCCATTGTTCCGATTGCGCCGCGAACGATGTGTGCTTTTGGTCTTTCCGTTTTAAAAAAGTCGTGGTTTTTAATCACCATAAACCAGACAAATAACAAAATGAGAGATGCGGAATTTCGCCAGAAAGTGACCTCAATCGCGTCGAAATAATCGCCGAGCCATTTCGCGCTCAGGCTCATCGCGGCAAGCATAAATGCATTGAACGCCGCAAAGCCCATGCCGAGGATCGTGTTATCTTTTATTGATTTGGACATTCTTATTCTCTCTATAGATGATAAATAGGCTGGATGCGATGATGATGCCGCCGCCGATAAAGACGGGCCAGCCGGGGATTGTTTTCCAGATGATAATGTCAAAGCCAGTGGCCCAGATCAATCCTGTATAATTAAGCGGTGCAATCAGGGATGCGGGGGCGTGGCGATGGGCATTGGCGAGACATAATTGCGCACACCCGCCAGAGACGCCGAGCGCGAGGAATAAGCCCAGTTCAAGCGGATTAAGGATAGGCGCGGCGACGAAGGGCATGAAAAAGATGCCAGGGATGAGCACGCCAGCAAGAATGAAATAGAATGTGACCGTCAGGCTGTCTTCCGTTTTTAAATACCGCAAGGTGGAATACATCATGGCATGCATCGTTGCCGCAGAGAGCGCGAAGACAACCCCAATTGGGTTTACTGCGCCCGTTGGAGCCGCCATTAAGAACACACCGCTCAGCCCTATTAAAATCGCGACGCAGCGGTATATGCCGATATGTTCTTTCAATGCAAAATGTACGATCACGGGGGTGATGATGCTGCTTGCGAATAAAAGCACGGTCGCATCTGCCATGGGAAGCTCTGCAAACGCGCTATAGGTGACGATCAGGCTGATGGAACCGACGATTGCACGAAAAGCGACGGCTTTGGGTTTGTCGGTCTTAAAGAGGTTTTTATTTTTCTTGCTGCGAATATAAAACAGCAAGGGCAGGAGGAAGATGGCATTGCGATAGAATGCGATTTCCGCGACGTGGTGTGTGTCGGAGAGGAATTTTGCAGCGGCGCTCATGACGGAAAAGAGAAAGAACGCCGTCAACGCAAGGCCGACTCCTTTGAGCAGGTTTTCGTGATGTGGTTTTAAATCTAACATTTAAGCGCCCTGTCGCCGTTCTAAGCTATTATGTGTAGGTATGATATTTGGGCACAATAGAGAATAGCGTTTTAAAAATCTTCTGCAATTTAATGGATTATAGAGAATTATTGACCAATTATATTTATTATGTTAAATATGTGCGTTATTTTTGATGAGGTCATATGTCTGATAAATTTGGTGTTAGTATAATCATACCTTGCTACAACGATGCTCGCTATTTACGTGAGGCGGTTGAGAGTGTTTATGCGCAGAGCCTTTCTATGCCATTTGAAATTCTTATCGTTGACGATGGGTCGACGGATGAAGATTCATTAAGGATTATTGATGCTGTCGCGGCTGAGCATCCTGAGATCACTGTACATCACCATGATCATAATTCAGGTGTTGCGTCTGCGCGTAATACAGGCCTGAGAGCGGCTCAATATGATTATATCTTCCCTCTTGATGTTGATAATAAGCTGGCGACTGATCCTGAAGTTATCCTACATGGTGGCTATATTGATAAATCGGTAAAGCTTTTAATGGCAGATCCAGATATTGCAATGGTGCATTGTAGCGGCAAGGCTTTTGACGCGGTTGATGGGGCTTGGCTCAAGAATGCTTATGATGAGAGAATCATACTATTTATCAACATGATTGACACACATGCGATGTACCGAAGAGAAGAAGCGCTTTCAATCGGTGGCTATGATGAGCAATTGCGATATGCTAATGATTGGAATTTTGCCGTTGCTATGATTAACTCCCGATATAAAGCTGGGAGAGCCGCAAATATAAGCACTATTGCTGATCCTTTATTTTTATATCGTATTCGATCTGATGGCAGTAATTTAACTAAAAGTCCTGATTACACATCACAGCGCGATTTAATAAGGGCGAATATAGCAAGATCGCCTGAATTATATGCCAAGCATTTTCCGAAGATGTCAGAAATGGGTATTGAGGTTTTTCTAGATACTTTGATGGCAGAAAGGAAGGGTAATGATAGAAGATTCCTAATCACAGAAGGTGCTAAAATGGCCTTCAAGCCCGCATCATGGGGGCGGCTCTCGTCATCTATTGGTCGTATTGTTGGGAGAAGACTGACTGGTATTTTTGCTCAGGCACAAGAGGAAAACCCTGATGAGCCTGAGCCAAATTTAGATGTTCATGAACGATGTGACCGCTCTTAGTTCTTTTCTTTGTCCACGAGCTTGTTCGCGCCGATCCATGGCATCATGGCGCGGAGTTTTGCACCTGTTTCTTCGATTGGGTGCTTGGCTTCTTTCTCGCGGATTTCAACAAGACGGCTAAGGCCTTCTTTGTTTCCACCCATGAAGTCTTGAACGAATTTACCGGATTGAATATCCGCCAAGATGCGTTTCATTTCTTCTTTTGTCTCGGATGTGATCACGCGTGGGCCGGAAACATAGTCACCGAATTCTGCAGTGTTTGAGATTGAGTAGCGCATATTGGCAAGGCCGCCTTCATACATAAGGTCAACGATGAGCTTAAGTTCATGCAAGCATTCGAAATATGCCATTTCAGGTGGGTAACCCGCTTCGCAGAGGACTTCGTAACCCGCTTTAACAAGTTCAGATGTACCGCCGCAAAGAACTGCTTGCTCACCGAAGAGGTCAGTTTCGCATTCGTCTTTGAATGTTGTTTCGATGATACCGGAACGACCACCACCAACAGCAGATGCATATGAAAGCGCGAGGTCTTTTGCTTTGCCGGATGCGTCTTGTGCAACCGCGATCAAGCATGGAACACCGCCGCCGCGTTGATATTCTCCGCGCACTGTGTGGCCAGGGCCTTTTGGAGCAACCATGATCACGTCAAGGTCGGCGCGTGGTTTGATGAGGTCGAAGTGAATGTTCAAGCCATGTGCGAACATCAATGTCGCGCCTTGCTTAAGATTTGCTTCAAGGTCGTCTTTGTAAAGATCAGCTTGGTGTTCATCGGGGGTGAGGATCATCACAACGTCTGCTTCGGCGGCTGCCTCGGCTGGTGACAACACTGTGAAGCCTGCGCCTTCTGCTTTCGCAGTTGATGAAGAGCCATCACGAAGGCCAATGATAACGTCGCTTACGCCGCTGTCTTTGATGTTTTGTGCATGGGCGTGGCCTTGTGAGCCATAGCCGATGATTGCGACTTTTTTGCCTTTGATAAGGTCAAGATCACAGTCTTTGTCGTAGTATACGTTCAAAGATGTTGTGTTCGCGGGAACGTTATTTGGGTCAATTGCTTCTGCTTGCGCCATTTTGGAGCCTTCCTTTGGTCGTTATTTATTCTGTGAGAGCAATTAACAGGGTTTTGCGCCGAGAATCAAGGGGGAATCAAGGATGAAATCATAGAAATTATGCGAATTCGCCATTGCCATATTCTGGGGCTGCGCGTATTGTCTGCTTTTTTAATGGATAAGAGTAATTAAAATGAGTACTTCCACAGTTGAATCCGCACAAGATGCGCAAATATATGTTGTTTTTATACCGACAGAAAAAGGTAAAATGAAGCTATTTGGTGTCTCGGAAGGTTTGACGATTGAAGATATTGAAGCTGAGATCGCTCAACAAACGAACACTGAGCCCGGTCAGGTTGCCTATTATGTGGGTGAATTGGGCCAAACCAAACAAGAGACAGCGAACGCAGCGAAAAACGCAGGTCTCAGATATATATCTCCTGAGAATATTTCAAAAATCGGTGCGTTTTTACAAAAATATTCAGACGACGCCTCCATGACAGAAATATTCGCACAGCATGCGCGCATTTCATCACGAAAAGGTTCACCCGAGCAAGGCACGTGGGCCGAGCCAACCCTTGCGGAATTGAACGCTCTTGAAGCAGGGGAAGAACCGCTTGTATATGCTTCTTTGTCTTAAAAGCTGATTTTAAGTCCGACGATGCCGGTGTGCGATACAACGCCGTTATCAGCGGCAAGTTTTGGCACGATTAAGGGAACAAATCCTGCGCTCGCGACATATTCTGCACCAATGCTTAAATGTGGATTTATAGTTATTTCAACGCCTGCGACGCCTTGTTGCATATCAAACCATTCTTCATCGCTATCGCCTTGGATGCCTTGGCTATACGATAGGCTATATTTTGTGGGTAGGTGTAGGATTGTGTCGTTGTAGCGTCCTTGCAGGGTTAATGCGCTCACGTGGCTGTCTGTTGCGGGCCAGTCTTCGACGGTTTGTGTGTATTCGGCCATAACGTCAAATTTATTTAGTTTAGCTTCAATATTGGCGTTAACCGCGCCGTTCCATGATCTGTCATTTGTGCCTGTTGTTGGCGGGTGGTGTGCGATTGAGCTGTCATAGATTGTGCCGCGCAGGAAGCCCGCGCCGATTTTCACGTTGTAATCATCATTAAATTCAATGCGATGGGAGGCGTTAAGCGCGAAGTTTTCGTACTTATCGTCATTTTTCGGCGAATTTAAAACGCGTAAGCCGCGATCGTTTTTGATCAGGCTTGCGGCAAGCATTGTGCCGTCCTTGGCGTATCCGACTTCTAATAATGGTTCATCCGTTTGCGCCCAAAAATAATGTGCGCTATGTGTGTGGGTGAATGGGCCGTAGCTTGAGAAATTACCGAAATTGACTGATTTTTTTGCGATGGCTGCGTAAAGAGGGAATTTGTCTAAATCGCCTATTGTCACGCCATATTTTCGTAGCTTCCAACGATCTTGCCCCGTATACGCTAATTCGGTGTATTCGCCTTGCGCAAATAATGTGACCCAAGGCAGGGTTGCAATTGCGTGCGGGGTGAAGTCGTTAATAACGCTGTACGTGTCACTTGTACCTTTTGTATGTGTTGGTGGGAGGCGCGATAGAATTGGGAATTTTCCTGCTGTGTTCGTGCGTTCAGCAATGTATGTGCCGACAATACGCGCACCAAGATAGAGGCGATATGGTTTTAAATCCCCATTTTCACGGGCCTTAAGCATGACAACTGATTTATCGGTAACGTGTTCTTGTAGATCGGTTATTTTGTTCGATAGGGTTGCGTTGGTATCTATAAAACCAGGGATAATTTCGTAATTGCCATCAGTGTTTAAGAGTGTTTTGAGTGTATCGCTTGCGTTTGCTGTATGTGTGTTTGCGGCTATTGCGATAATCGTGCCCGCTATAAGCAGAAATAATTTTTGCATATCTTCGTCTCCCTCATGAATTTTGGGAGATTATCTATATTTTCATATTCTTTCAATGTTTTATTTGGGGCTTGGCAGATATGCGCTGGCCCATGCGGCGACGCATCTGGCGACGTATTCGGCGGCACCTTCTGCGAATAGCAGATGATCGTGTGTGTTGAGGGAGATAAAGCTTTTTGGGTGCATCGCCCAGCTATAGATGTCGCGTGCGTGTGCGATAGGCACGGTGTCGTCAATCGGGCTGTGGCATACGAGGAGGGGTTTTTTTAGGTTGTGGACGGCGTCTTGGATGTTTTGCGATTTGATATCGTCGATGAATTGTTTTTTGATCGTAAATGGGCGACCGGCCAGTAGCACGTCGGCTTCACCTTCATCTTCGATTTTATCGACGTCGCAACCGAATTGTTTCATCACATTGGTGGTGTTTGACGGCGCGCCGATTGTGACGACTGCCCCGACTTCGGGGATGTCTTTTGCCGCGACGAGCACGGCGGTTCCGCCCAAGGAATGGCCGATCATCATGCTCGGCGCTTGAAGGGTGTCGCGCATATATTGAACGGCGTAGCGCAAATCTTCAACATTTGAGCTGAAATTGGTGTCTGAGAATTCGCCGCCGCTTTGGCCGAGCCCTGTGAAATCAAAGCGCAGGACGGCGATGCCATCTTCGTTGAGCGCCTGTACGATGCGGCTTGCGGGGGTGAGGTCTTTGCCGCAGGTAAAGCAATGCGCAAAGAGTGCGTAGGCAACGGGTTCGCCCTCTGGCCTATCGAGCCGTGCGGAGAGGGTGTGGCCTTGTGAGCCTTTGAATTCCAATTTCCCCATGGCTAGATGGCATCAACAAATATGCCGCGCGAAATTGCGGCGACGCCGGTACGGCTAACATCGGACAGACCGAGTGGTTTCATGAGATTGATGAATGCGTCAACTTTGCTTGTGTCGCCAGTGATTTCGAAGACGAACGATTCTAGTGTTGAATCAACAGGATTGGCGCGGAACACATCGGCGATGCGCAGGGCTTCGATGCGTTGCTCGCCTTTTCCTTCGACCTTGACCAATGCCAATTCGCGGTTGATGTGCGGGCCATAGGTGGTGAGGTCGCGCACGCGCTTGACGGGGACGATCTGGCTTAATTGTGCTTTGATTTGTTCGATCACTTCGGGGGTTCCGCTGGATACGATTGTGATGCGGGATGTGTGCTCGACGTGATCGGTTTCTGCAACCGTCAGGCTTTCGATATTATAGCCGCGCCCGGTAAACAGGCCGATGACACGCGCAAGCACGCCCGGCTCGTTATGGACGAGGATCGCCAAAGTATGGGTTTCAATCGTTTGATCCGTCGGGCCGGGGGCATAAACGGATTTTGACTTTTTGTCTTTTTTCGCTGGTTTGTTCATAGGAAATTTATAACCGAGTTTACGCGCAGTGTGTAGCGGAAAAATACATTCCATAAAATTTTAGATAAATTATGGCTAATGTTGAGCTTATTTTAGGATTTTTCTCGTAAAATTATATCGAGTAAAGATAGGGAAATTTATGCCAGTATTAGATATCGTCGCTTCAATAGGGGCTTTGCATGAGCTGGAGGATGTGGTTTTTAATGGTCAAAGCGTTGACGTTTTAGTGAACGGAATTGTTGTAGAAGATGGGCGCGCATACATAAGCGGCAATATTAACGATCATACTTCTGAGGTTTTTAGAGAGTTCTTTGCAGAGCTAGATGCGGCTGAAATTGAAAAGATTTCAGGTATGGCATCTGGTTCTACTACCAATAGCAAAATTGCAATAGCAAAGCCTCACATGGCTGAGATTGTTGATAACATTTTAACGCAGAGACCAGATACGATCGTTGTGAGCGATGGCGAAACTTTTGGTGATGTGCGCGCTGCGGTTAAAAATAAGATTACTACTGAAGCTGCGCCGCCGAAAATTGAAACGGCCCCTGAACCAGAAGGCCCCAAATCAGCCAACCTTGTAGAGGGGCAAGCTATACGTATTCAAGATTATAGCGGTGATGGTCCTACATTGATTGAAGGGTTTGACGTCAATGGATCATCTGGTGACATGGTTGTTCATGATATTGAATTTTCAGGTGGAAAACCATTTTTAACAGGTGTTTTCTCTGTGCAGACAGATACGGGGTCTGTCGACAGGGAGTTTGCTGTTGCGATAGATAGTTCACGTTTCCCCGATGTGACTGCTTTAACAAATGATAATCTGCGGCACTTAACATCCCCTGAGGTTGTGCAGGAGATGCTTGCATCAAAACAGCATGACATCGTTCTTAGTGCGCATGATGCTTTTCCTGATCGTGCGCGTCTTTTGAGCGATATTAAAGGGCTTCAGGGTATTAACCAAGGTGCTTATCATGCGGATATTCCTTATCTGGCGCGTATGGGACAAGAATATCCTGAGCTTTTAGACACTATGAAGCTATACCAAAATAGTTGGTCGCCTTTTGGGCGGAATGATGAATTGATTAAAATGACGATTATCGATCATTTGGATATACAGGACCCCAAGCTTCGCTCGCTTTTGGTAGACAATACGGCGAGTATGAGAGAGTTTGCGGAAACTTTAAATAGCCGTACAGACTTGTTCTCAAAAGGACCCGAAACGCGTGCTGCTATAAGTCATATGGCTGCCCATGCAGATAATATTGTGGGTGAAGCAAGACCGAAAAGCCTTGGTAAAGTGAGTGCGGCAGCTCGTCTTTTTGGTGGTGCCGCAGTTGTTGGAACTATGGCTAATGCAGCAAGCGCTGGTGTTATTGCTTATGAGGGGAGTTCAATGTTGGCATTAACAGAGCAGCAGCTAGCGGCCGGAGATATTACGGAGCTTCAATATGATGCTTTAATGAAATTTCATGCGGAAACGACAGGCGCGCAGGTTGCGGATGCATCGGTAGGGATGGCGGATCAGTTTATTATACCATCGGCAATGTTTACTGTTGGGGTGGAGTTGAGAGCGCGTGGCGAATTAACGCGAATTTCAACGTTATTGGATATTCCTGAAGATATATATCAAATG
Source organism: Alphaproteobacteria bacterium (assembly GCA_009995045.1). Lineage (GTDB taxonomy): Bacteria > Pseudomonadota > Alphaproteobacteria > Micavibrionales > Micavibrionaceae > TMED27. The sequence goes on along the minus strand of JAACQG010000010.1, from coordinate 69,002 downwards.
CATGCGCGAAGTATGTTCGGTGGGCATACGGCTTCACACACAGCTATATTAGCGGCAACCGATGAGCTTCCAAGATCACCAGAAGGACAGCCGGATATTTTGCATTATGCTATTGCCTTAAAGGCAGGCATGGAAATGGCAGAAAATGATCTGATGGTTTTTCAATCTCCTTATATAAGTATGACCATCCCTGATGATATTCGGGGTCAGATAGAGGCAAGAGAGCAGGCTATTGCCAGCATGAAATCCTCGTTGGTTGAAGAAATGGGATCAATCATGCGCTCACCGGAGGGGAGCGAAGCGTTCTTAAATGTGATGTCGGTTGATGACAGGCTAGATTTTGTGCGGTCGATCGCGATGGTTGATGACACTCTAGATGCTAATAATCCGCTTGTTGCGGATCTGACGCGTGATTATATGAATTTACCTTTAGATGAGCAAATTGAGATTGGTAATGCTATGTTCGCGGCGACTGAGGCTTTGAGTGCTGATAACGGGGCGATGCTTAACGCTTATATTATCTCCCGTATCATGTCACATCAAGATGGAGCGTCACATGAAATGGCTGGAGTTGATTTAACAGATGATGGTAACTTTACTGGGCCAGATGCCGCCGCGGCTGGTGATGTTAAGCTTTTGGGCGCTGCTGCCGGGGACGGGCTTATGATTCGTGATTCGCTTGTTGTTGGGCCTGAAATTGTGCATACAACGCCTCCTTCCACGACACCATCTGTTGCGCCATCATAATTTAAGTGTTTAAATTATTTTATGAGTGCTGATGGTTTCGTTGAAAATATCCCGTTAAATAATGAAATGCGCTGCTCGATTGTTTCCAATTCGACAGGGGATATTCTTATATTACATGATCAAAAACTGCGTTCAGATATACAGTGGATTGACTTTGATGTTGATGCAAAAACATTATCGCTTATCCATGAAGATGGAAGCCCGCAGGATCTAGGCATTGTTCTGGATGCAAAGATGGTGTCCAATCTTTCAAACGGGCTAGAGGTATCGCTTGTTCGAATGGACAATGATAAAGCTGTCTCACGACAGCGGGTTATCATTGTCATTCAAGAATATTAAACCAACGTCTTGTCGAACATGGCCGCGTCGGGGGAGAGGATCATCTCGTTATGGGCTTTGCCTGATGGGATCATCGGGAAGCAGTTTTCCTTTTGCGCCACGCAGACATCGACGATTGTTACGCGATCGGTTGCCATCATTTCCTCGATCACACCGTCAAGCTCGTCAACGGTTTCCGCGCGCAGGCCAACGCCGCCATAGGCTTCGGCAAGTTTAACGAAATCGGGTAGGCTTTCGGAATATGAGCTGGAATAGCGCTCGCCGTGGAGGAGTTCTTGCCATTGACGAACCATGCCCATCCATTGGTTGTTCAGGATGAAGATTTTGACGGGGGTTTTATATTGTACCGCGCATGACATTTCCTGAATATTCATCAAAATAGAAGCTTCACCCGCAACATCGACAACCAAGGCATCGGGATGAGCGATTTGCGTGCCGATTGCAGCGGGAAGGCCATAGCCCATTGTGCCGAGGCCGCCTGATGTCATCCAGCGATTTGGTTCGTTAAACGGCAGGAATTGCGCGGCCCACATTTGGTGTTGGCCAACTTCGGTTGTGATATATCCTTCGCGCGGGTCTTTCGCCATGTAATGACGCAAACGCTCAAGCGCGTATTGAGGTTTAATGATCTGCCCTTCTTGTTTATAGGCAAGGCAGTTTTTGGCGCGCCATTCTTCGATCTGGCTCCACCATTTTTTAAGCGCGTCTTGGTCGGCTTTGTATTTGCGTTTTTTCCATACGCTGATCATGGCTTCTAGGGCGAGTTTTGCATCGGCGACAATTGGAATATCAATGCGGATGTTTTTGTTGATCGAACTGGGGTCGATATCAACATGGATCTTTGTCGAATTGGGGGAGAATGCATCGGTGCGTCCTGTTACGCGGTCATCAAAGCGTGCACCGATATTGATCATGACATCACAATCATGCATCGACCAATTGGCTTCGAATGTACCGTGCATGCCTAGCATACCAAGCCATTGCTTATCCTCGGCGGGATATGCCCCTAACCCCATCAATGTGGATGTGATCGGGTATCCGGTTTCGCGTACCAATTCACGCAGGAGTGTTGAGGCCTCTGCGCCCGCATTGATCACGCCGCCGCCTGTATAAAATACAGGGCGTTTTGCGTTCGCCATTAATTCTACGGCGGCTTCGATGGCATCCATATCGGGGGTCACGCGTGGCTGGTAGCTTTGCGCGGCTGTTGGTTTTGCCTTTTTATACGTGCCTTTTTGAAATTGTACGTCTTTGGGGATGTCAATGACAACGGGGCCAGGGCGTCCAGAGCGCGCAACGTGGAAGCTTTCATGCATGATGTCGGCCAATTCTTCGATATCATCGGCAAGGTAGTTATGTTTTGTACAAGGGCGCGTGATTCCGGTTGTGTCCGCCTCTTGGAAGGCGTCTGTTCCGATCATGAATGTTGGAACCTGTCCGGTGATACAAACAAGCGGGATTGAATCCATCAATGCATCGGTTAATCCCGTCACCGCGTTTGTCGCGCCGGGGCCGGATGTTACAAGGGCGCAGCCAACCTTGCCGGTGGAGCGCGCGTAGCCTTCGGCGGCATGTAAAGCGCCGCCTTCTTGGCGAACGAGGACGTGTTTGATTTTGTCCTGATTTTTGAAAATTTCGTCATAGATGGGCAACACCGCGCCACCAGGGTAGCCGAAAATGACTTCAACGCCTTGTTCGATCAATGCTTTGATCACCATTTCCGCACCCGTCATTTGTTGGGTTTTTGCTGGTGTTGTTTTATTTGCGTCTTGTTTTGCGTTTGTTGTGCTCATGTCATTCTCGTTCATTTAAAATATGTGGGTCAAAAACCTTAAAGCGCGTCAGGATTTTTGACTTGGGCTCTTTATGAGAGAACCTTTGGCAAAATACCTGAACCGCGCTTTATATTCTAGCCCTAGGGGCCTATTATTTAGCAGTTTTTTACACACTTGCCATGGCTTTATGCCTTATGGCGTTTTTCTATTACCGTCTACTTAATCTGCAATGCTTATTTGCATCGTCTCTATGATTGATATAATCACTTTGTTGCGTATTGGTCAAGCTATAAAGCTATAAAGTTGCGTAAAAATGATTAAAAAGAAATATTATTTCAATTTTCGAGTGTCCATGATGCCCCATTCTTCATATTCTCCATATTTGTTGTCTCGCTTTTCTCTCGGCCATAGTGACAAGCCCAAGCCAAGTACGATCATGGATATGAGGCCAGTAGCCCAATATATTTTTGTATCAGTATAGCCTATGGCTTGTGTGGCAAAGACATAAGCTACAGTTAAAGCGATAGTATGCGGTACACACCACCATCCACTGACACCAATATCTCGAAATCTTTTTGCTGTAACGGATATCCCTATGTAGGTGAAGAACAGGCTTAAAGCAATAAACAGCCATTGAACAAACTGAATGTCAGTTTCATATTCAAAAAGTTTTTGTATGGCGTTTAAACCAACGCCAGTGAAAAAGTAATCTAATCTGTTGATACGGCCTTTATTAATGTATGCCATATCGATAATTTTTTGTTCAATTTTTTTGTGTTTATCTGCGGTTGTTAATTGGGTGTCTTCCATTTTTCCTCATCTGAGAGTGTTATTTAACATCGTTATTGTATGTGTTTTTATGTTTTTTAAACAACCCTTAAAGCTGGTTCCTGAGCCATGTCATTTGGCGTTTAGCGTAGTTTCTTGTGATGGTTTGGGCTTTTGTGATGGCGTCTTGTAATGTCATCTCATTGTTGAGATAGGCACGCAGTTCTTTGAACCCTAAGGCTTTGCAGAGTGGGACGCCCTCGTTGACTTCGCCCGAGGTCAGGCGTTTGTCGAAGGCTATAACCTCGTCCAATGCGCCATGTTCAAGCATCCATTCAAAGCGGCGATTGCAACGGTCATAGAGGATTTCACGCTCGGGCAAGACTTTGTGTAGCTCGAAATTCCAATGGCTTGGCGGCGCGGCGCGGGGAAGCTCTTGCCATTCGGCTAGGGACTTTCCTGTGGCCTCTAAAACTTCCATTGCGCGGATGATGCGGGCTTTATGGTTGGCGTGGAAGCGATCTGCCATGATTGGGTCGCGCGTCATAAGCTCGGCATAAAACGCATCTGCGCCGATGCTTTCATATTTTGCGACGACGCGATCGCGCACCTCATCAGGGATATCGGGCATCGGGGATAATCCTTCCATGAGGGCTTTGATGTATAAACCTGTACCGCCGCAAATGATTGGGGTTTGCCCGTTTTCGATGGTTCGCGTGATGATGGGTTCTACGATCTCTCGCCAATTTCCTGCGCTGCAGACCTCGTTTGGGTGGAGCGCACCGTAAAGCAAGTGCGGGATTTCTTCTTGTTCTTCTTTGGATGGATGCGCGGTGAGGATGTGCAGGCCGTCATAGATTTGCAGAGAGTCGCAATTGATGATGACGCCGTTATGTTTGCGCGCAAGCTCTAACGCTTTGGCGGATTTCCCGCTGGCGGTGGGGCCAGCTATAACAAATATATTTATTGACATAATTTATACTTTTGCATAGTTTCCTTGCGACTTTTCATAGGATAATCATAAATGTTGCAAGTACAAGTTGATAGATGTCTTTTTAGGGCGCGATCAGGATTTAACGCTGATGGGCTTTATATCTTTGAGCGTCCTGAACTTCGATCTCCGCTCATGGGGGCGATGCGCATGCGCCGGATGCGAGTATGTTACAGGCATTGGCGGCGCAGGCGTCTTTTATTCGCAGTGATCTTGGCTTGTCGTAGCCGCTTTATTTAGTGTCCAATTTCAGCGCGACAAAGCTGACATCACCTTCACGGTTGATCAAGAGTAATACCGAGCTGCGGCCATTCTTGGCGGCGCGGCGGATGATGTCGTTGGCGTTTTCAGCATCTTTCACCGGTTGCTGATCAATGTCGACGATGACATCACCCTGGTCGATACCTTTGCGTGCGGCTTCGGATGACGGGTCAACTTTTGTCACGATGATCCCGCTGACTGTGCTTGGTACGCCAAATTCTTGACGAAGCGCATCGTTTAGGCTGCTGACGGTGATGTCGAGTTTGTCGATGTCTACGCCTTTGGCGGTTTCGCTGCTGCCTGCGACTGAGCCTAGCAAGCCTTCGTCTTCGGCTTTTTCAAGTTCGGCGACGCTGATTTTGCTTTTGACTTCTTTGTTGTCGCGCCAGATGACGAGCGGCACATCGGTGTTGATTTTTGTTTCGGCAACAATGCGCGGCACTTCACGCATTTCTTTGATCTTTTTGCCGTTAAATTCAAGGATGATATCGCCGGGTTTTAAGCCTGCCTTTTCCGCGGGGCCACCTTCGGTGATCGATGCAACAAGAGCGCCATGTGGTTTTTTCAGGCCGAGGCTTTCGGCGATTTCTTCGGTGACGGTTTGAATGCGAACACCAATCCAGCCACGGCGTGTGCGTCCAAATTCAACGATTTGGTCAACAACGGGCTGGGCGAGGGCGGAGGGAATAGCAAAGCCGATACCGACAGAGCCGCCCGTAGGCGAGAAGATTGCGGTGTTGATGCCGATCACTTCACCTTTCAGGTTGAACATCGGGCCGCCGGAGTTTCCGCGGTTGATGGATGCGTCTGTCTGAATGTAATCATCATAGGGGCCGGAATGGATATCGCGTGAGCGTGCGGATACGATCCCTGCGGTGACTGTCCCGCCAAGGCCGAATGGATTGCCAATCGCCACAACCCAATCACCAACGCGCAACACGTTGCTGTCGCCGAATTTTACGGCGGTGAGTTTTTTATCGGTTGTTACTTTTAGGATGGCGAGGTCGGTTTTTTCGTCGCGGCCAATCACTTCGGCTTCAACGGATTCGTCGTCGTGGAAAATGACGCGCACTTCGTCGGCGTCTTTGACAACGTGGTTATTGGTGACAACGATGCCTTTTTCCGCGTCGATGATGAAGCCAGAGCCAAGCGATGCAGGCGGTGTTGTTGGCGTGCCCATGCCGCGTTTATCCATGAATTCGTCGAAGAAATCTTCAAATGGGGAGCCTGGCGGAAATTGCGGCATATCGGGATAGTCGCTCGGCGCTTCGGCTTTTTGTGTGGAGGATATGTTCACAACCGCGGGAAGCAAATCTTCAACCATATCGGCGAAGCTGTCAGGTGCGGTGTTTAGGCTGCCCGCAGCATGTGCTGGTGACATGTGCATCGGGGAGAGTATTGTAAAAGTCAGGATTGTTAATAGACAAATATGAAGCGTTTTCATGTTTGATATTTCCTTTTTCTATCTGGTTTTTTACGTTTACTTATCTTCAAAGTATTTGAAGAACTGGCTATCAGGCGAGAGGATCAGCTGTGTTTCCGGGTTCGCCATTGTGTTGGAATAAGCCTCCATTGAGCGAATGAACGAGTAGAACTCTTTGTCCTTATTGAAGGCATCCGCGTAGATCGTGATGGCTTCTTCATCGCCTTGACCGCGCAGCATTTGTGCATCGCGTTCTGCGTTGGCGATGATGACTGTGCGTTCTTTTTCTGCTGTTGAGCGTATTTCAAGCGCGCGTTCTTCACCTTTTGCGCGTGTTTCTGTTGCGCGTTCTTTTAACTCGGATTGCATGCGGCGCACGGTCGATGTGCGGAGCTCTGGTGTGAGGTCAGCGCGGACGATGCGCACATCAACGATTTCAATGCCCAGATTGTCTTTTTTGGTGTTGGAATTGATGCGCTCTGAGATATCGCGCATGACACCTGTGCGTGATGCGGATAATAATTGCTGCAGGCTGGTTTTACCAAGTTCCGCGCGTGTTGCATCATTAAGAATGCTTTCAAGGCGTGAATTGGCTGCGCTGATGGTGCGTAAGGTTTTCAAAAACTGTAGCGGGTCGACAATTTTGTAGCGTGCGAATGTGTCGAGGATGATTGGCTCCCCTGTGACATTTGCGATGGATGATCCGCCCTCTTCATCTGTAGGCTCTTCGCCAGCGGCCGGTGGTGGGGCTATATCCACGCTTGAGATTACGACCTGTGCGGGGTCTGGATCAACCGAAAGGATGCGGCGGTCGAAATAAGACACGGTTTGGATAAAGGGAATCTTTGTGTGGAGACCGGGGCCTTTGACTTCGCCTTTCGGCTCACCGAGTTGCAGCACGATGGCTTGTTCACGTTGGTCGACGACGAAAAAGATTTGCGATGCCCCGATAAGGCCAACCGCAAGAATGGATAATAGAATGAGGAGTGGTTTGTTCATTGTCTTATAGCCTTACTTGCTTTGGTTATTGGTATTGCTGTTGAGTTGGTTGAGCGGCAGATAAGGCACGACGCCCTGACTGTTGCCGCTATCCATGATGATTTTATTGGCGTTTTTAAGCACATCTTCCATGGTTTCGATGAAGATACGTTCGCGCGTTACATCTTTACCTGTCTGATAAGCTTTATAGACCGAGTTGAAGCGATCAGCGTCACCAGTTGCTTTAGCGACGGTTGATTCTTTATATCCTGTTGCTTCTTGGATGTTTTTAATCGCAGCACCACGCGCGCGAGGCAAGATATCTTCACGATATGCATTCGCACGGTTTTGGATGTCTTCGGCGTCTTGTTTTGCCGATTGAACATCTTGGAAGGCTGCTTGGACGTCGGGATGGACATCGGCACGGTCGATAAGGACTTGTGTGATGTTTACACCGGATTTGTATTCATCAAGGTTGTTTTGAATAATTTTTTGAATGGCTTCTGCGATTGCGGCGCGGCCCGTTGTGATGATGGGAAACATATCGGTTTGTCCGACCACTTCACGAATGGCGCTTTCTGCGACCTTTTTAATGGTGTTTTCCTGATCTAGGATATTAAAGAGATATTCTTCTGCGGATTTGATGTTCCATTGAATGACAACATCAAGGTCAACAATGTTACGGTCAGACGTCAGCATGAGGCTTTCTTCGGGCAGATCACGGCGGGCATTGCCGCCGCCGCGTGTGAGTCCATCAACAAAACCAATATTCATGCGTTTAATCTCTTGAACTTTGATAACGGTTTTTGTTTCGATGGGTGCAGGAAGTGCATAGCCTAAACCTGGCTCTGCCTGTGTGCGTTGCCATTTTCCAAAGCGTTGAACAACTGCATTTTCACCGGGGTTCACAACATAAAATCCACTGGCGAGCCAGAGCGCGGCGAGGACGATAATGATGAGGCCGATGAGCGGCGCGCCTTGGAAATTTTCGGGGAGCATCCCTTTAAAGTTATCTTGGGCGCGGCGGAGCATTTCATCAATGTCCGGATCGTTGCCACTGTCTTTTTTGCCGCCTTTATTGCCGCGATTAGACCCCCATGGATTATCTCCATTTCCGCCCTTGTTTGATCCTCCGTTTGATCCCCAAGGGTTTTTTCTGTCGTCGCGGCCCATAATGCTCGGCTCCTATTGGTATAAATTTTTGTTGACGGTTGATAGGGAATAACAATATCTCTTTCAGCAGAGAAAGCAAGGTGTCAGATGTTTAAAAACAAGCGATTGGACGAAGAAACTATTCTCAATGCCTTGCGCGGCGTTGATGACCCGCAAAGCGGCCTTGATATTGTCGATGCGGCGATGGTGAAGGGGTTGCAGATTGCCAAAGATGGCAGTGTTTTATTTATGGTCGAGGTTGATGCGGCGCGTGGCGCGGCTATGGAGCCATTGCGCCAAGCAGCGGAAGATGTTGTTCGTGGTGTGAAGGGTGTTTCAAAAGTGACGGCGATTTTGACGGCTGAGAAAAGCGCGGAGCCTGAGGGTGCGGCAAAAGCATCTGGGGCATCTGGCGCTAAGGTCTCTGATCCACATGGTATGGAGAAAAATCCGAAGCTAAATTTGCCGATTAAAAAGATTATTGCTGTGGCATCGGGAAAAGGCGGTGTTGGTAAGTCGACGGTTGCGGCGGCGATTGCCCGCGCTATGGCGGCGGATGGGACGAAGCGGGTTGGTTTGTTGGATGCGGATATTTACGGCCCCAGCCAGCCTACATTATTCGGGCTTAAAAATTTCAAACCCTCGTTTACTGAGGCGAAAACCATTATTCCGGCTAATGTTGATGGTCTGAAAATTATGTCGATTGGGTTTATGGTGGATGCGCAAAAGGCGTTGGTCTGGCGCGGTCCGATGGTGCAATCGGCGATTTATCAGATGTTCCGTGATGTGCAATGGGCGGAAAATGATGATGAACCGCTTGATGTTTTGATCGTTGATATGCCACCGGGAACGGGCGATGCGCAATTAACCCTCGCGCAGAAGATTGCAGTTGATGGCGCGATTATCGTTTCCACGCCACAGGATTTGGCGTTGGCGGACGCACGCAAAGGCGTTGAGATGTTTCGCGCGGTGAATGTGCCGATTCTTGGTTTGATCGAGAATATGAGCACGCATATTTGTACCAATTGTGGTCATGAAGAGCATATTTTTGGTCATGGCGGTGCGAAAGATGAGGCCGAGCGATTGGGGATTCCATTTTTGGGTGAGATTCCGTTATCGGCAGATATTCGCGCCAAGGCCGATGCTGGTGAAGGATTTGAAATTCCAAGCGAGATACTATCCGCAATTACGCTTTCCGATCCAACGTGAAAAACGTGAAGCTTGGGCGGTTTTTTTCGGGGTCGGCTTCGCGTTTTTCTTCGGATATGATGTTCCATTCGTCCCATTGAATTTGCGGGAAATAAACGTCTGCGTCGTAGTCGCGGTCTAAAACCGTGACATAAAGGCGGTCGGTGTAGGGGAGAGTTTCTTTATAGATTTGGCCGCCACCCGTGATAAAGATTTCATCACTTCCCAATTTCACCGCCATTTCGCGCATGGCCGCAATTCCATCTTCTATTGATTTATAGAGGAAGGGCCCTTCGGGAAGGGCGGCGGGGATAGCGGTTGTTTTGATGCTTGGTTTATCGATGTCAATGGCGCTTTCCATGTCGTTGAAAATTTCGGTTTCTTCGCGCTCGGGGAGGTTTTCGAAATTACGACTGATGACGAAGTTTGGCCTTCCCGGAAGCGGTTTACCAAGGCTTTCGTAGCTTTTGCGACCCATCAAAATTGGTTTTCCCAATGTTGTGCGTTTGAAATGTTTAAGATCCTCGGGCAGGTGCCAGATCATGCCGTTATCTTTGCCGATCGCGTTGTTTTTGGCGATTGCGACGATTGAGGATAATGTAATGTTCTTGTTGGTCTTGCGTTCAGTCATATTTCATATATAAATCAAAGCCATGGAAAGTCACGTCAAAATCTTCCTTGATTCTGTAGAAATCCCCTTGAAAATCGGGATTTTTCCGCATGAGCAGGATGTGCCGCAGCGCGTTGTCGTTGATGCGGAGCTTTACGCCGATCCCGCGAGCTATTTGCAGACTGTTAATCTTGATACGATTATTGATTACGGCAAGGTTTATAACGCGATTACATCGTGGGCGGAGCGTCCGCAGGTTCAGCTTATTGAGGATTACCTGAAGGAGCTGATTACGCTGTGTTTTGGTTTCGAGACCGTGATTGCGTGTCGGGTGTCGATCAAAAAATCCGATGTTTTCGGACAGGATCAGGGCGCGGGTGTGGAATTGTTTACCACGCGGAGCGATTGGGCGCGATCTTAACGTTTTGAGATTTTTTCGTTTTGCTCGCAATGACGACGTTAAAGTTATCATACAGCGACTTTACCCTTAATATGAGGGTGGGCTTGGTAGTTTACCAGCTCGAAATCTTCGAATTTGAAGTCGAAAATATCTTTTACATCCGGGTTTATCTTCATTGTGGGGAGCGGGAATGGCTCGCGGCTTAGCTGTAGTTCGGCTTGTTCGAGGTGGTTTGAGTAGAGATGCGCATCGCCAAGAGTATGGATAAACTCCCCCGCTTCTAATCCTGTGACTTGTGCGATCATCATGGTGAGCAGTGCGTAGGAGGCAATATTGAACGGTACGCCAAGGAAGATATCGGCGCTGCGTTGGTAGAGTTGGCAGCTGAGTTTTCCGTTTGCCACGTAGAATTGGAAAAATGCGTGACAGGGCGGTAGCGCCATTTGGTCGACAACGCCGGGGTTATAGGCAACGACGAGGAGGCGGCGACTGTCTGGGTTTTGTTTGATTTGGTCGATGACGTTGGCGAATTGGTCGATGGTCTTTACTTCCCCTTGGCCGTCGGCTGTTTTCCAGCTGCGCCATTGTTCGCCGTAGACGGGGCCGAGATCGCCGTTTTCATCCGCCCATTCATCCCAAATGCGTACGCCGTTTTCCTTGAGGTAGGCGATATTTGTGTCACCCGCGATGAACCAAAGCAGTTCGTGGATGATGGATTTTAGGTGGCATTTTTTGGTTGTTACAAGGGGGAATCCTTCGGATAAATCAAAGCGCATTTGGTGGCCGAAGACGCTGCGGGTTCCTGTTCCTGTGCGGTCTTCTTTGGTTGCGCCGTTTTCGAGGACGTGGCTCATTAATTTTAGATATTGTTTCATGCTTATAATATGGGTGATTCATCTTTCGGGGGGAAGAGCGCAGGAGTTTGCGTCCACTATAAATTTGAGATGGGCGGATTGTTGGCGTAGGAGTTTGCGCAAATGGAGGATATCCGCAGAGCGCAAGCCATGTTTGTAGGCGTTTTGTGATGATGTGGCTTTGCCTTTGTCCGTTTTGGGACCGGTGGCGAAGCGTTCCGGTTTTGTACGGCGACAATTGATGGCTTGTTGGGCGCGTCTTTCCTTGCTCCAACCCTTTGATTTTCTTTTCAAAACTTAAGATCCTTCGGTTCGTTTGACGGTTTTTGCGGGTGGGGTGTGTGTGCGTGTGTTTTGTTTGTTTTTGGTCATGGGTAGAGTATAGGATATAATTCCTATTCTGTCAAAGTGAGGTGGGCGCAATTTGTTTGACATAATTATATTTGGTGTGTATTTATATGTTTGTTTTATAAAGAGGACTTGTAAGAATGGCTTATTTATCGAGCGATGAAAAACAATTGGGTAGTATCTTCCCATTGAGCGCTGCAGATTCACGGGTGAAGAGTGGGCAGTTATCTACTGATATAGAGAGTACTGGTCGTCATGAGGCTATTCGTGCGTCACGTGCGCTGGCAATCATTCATGCTTTGAAATGCCTTGTTAAGTCTGGGCAGGTGGAAGTGCTGGACAGCCTGGCTGGTGTTAAATTGGGGGATTCATTGAGTGCTCAAGTTAAAAATACTTTAGGGCAGCCGATTGTAGATGCAATGTGCAGAGGGGCTAGGTCGCAGGTTTCTCATCGTGTTTTAGAGTGTAATGTTGGTTTGATCGAGGATGTGTTGCGTCAACGACATGGTCAATATCATATAGAGGACTCTAAATATCAACGTATTTTTGAGGAAATTGCACGTACCAAACCCAAGACGGTTCAGGAAATAATGCCAAAACTTTCTCGCTTAAGAGACGCATTCCCAGATGATTTTGCTCAATTAAAAGGGCAAATGGATATTGGTACAGAAGGACTTTCATTTCAGGCGCGTGGATTGTTAGGGGCTTCAAACTTGGTTGTGCCACGCCGTCTTATTGAGCCAGCAGAAGAGCTTTTGGTTATTGGATTTGATCCCGATAGTTATGAAACACGGTTGGAGTTTTAAAATATGGCTAACATAGTGCATGAGACGTTGAGCGAGCATTTTTATAGAATGGTCGCACGTGTGGAAGATAAAAAATTTGATAGGCAGCTTACAACTATTATGTCGGATGTGAATGGAACATTGGATTCGTCTGAGTTGTTAGATGAATTCTTATGTGATTGGCATGATGCTGGTTTGCCCGTGCTTATTGCTACGGGTGTTGCGACGCAAAAATTACCCTTTCAGATTGTAAAGCGTTTACAGGGCGATGAAGATGTGCGTGGTGATTGGTTTGTTGAGAAACCGTTTGCGTTTAAAGATATAAATCCTGGTATGGTTTTTGATGATGATAGAAATATCACAGGAGTGGTTAACATAACTGGCGGTAAAGGGTGGGATATTGTCGATGCTATTGACTTTTTGGAAGCTTGGCACGGGTTGGCCCGTGATCAGAAGACGCAAGCATTGAAACCATTTTTGGAGTTGCATCAGCAGTTATATCCTAACGTAGGGCTTGGTTAAACTCGTCCACGTTTGTTAGATGTAAGCATTTCCCTTTCCTTTTTATATCAATCGCCCTATAATAATTAGTGCTGGGCTTGCTCAGCTATGACGTTACACGTGGTTGCGGAATAAGCGTTGTGGACCCCGGGGCAGTACCGGGCAGGTCCACCAATATTTGGGACTGAACTGGTTTTCGGGCTGAGGCTTTTGAAAACAAGGTAAGTACCTAGCGGAGAGAGTACCCTCGCGGCTTCGCCTTGGGGGCACGCTCAAATTTTTAACTTCGCTGGTGCTCAGTAACAAATTTTGGCGGGCCTGAAACAGGATCGACACGCGTAATAAAGGTGACATACGGCGTTCGGCTTTCCGCCGTTACCGGATAATTCGTTTATAAATGCAAACGATAACACAGTCGTAGCGAATGATAATGTACGCGAGAGCGTCGCTATCGCTGCTTAGTTTACTAAGTAGGTATTAGCTACAAATTAATCCTGTCCTTCTAGACAAAGGATAGTGGGGTTGGAACCGTACCTCGCAACAGAAACGGTTCATTTTTCTCCCCAAGCGCCGCCTGATTTTTAAAGTACGAACAAATCTTTGATTTGCTTCGCGCAACAGAAACGGTTCATTTTTTCTTTTTCCAGCATCTGAGATTCAATTTCGTTTTTTATACAGCACAAAATTCGGTCTTTCCTAAAAGCCCTCTTGATTTCATGCGCGAAGCTTGCGACACATAATGTATGAGTGATGAAGACGATATTTTACGGTATGACAAAATGGTTGAAACGGCCTTGCGCGGTGTTGTGAAACGCTCCGTTGAAGAGGTTATTGAGCATGGTTTGCCCGGTGATCACCATTTTTACATTACCTTCCTGACGGATTACAAAGGGGTGAAGATTCCTGATTACTTGCGTGATCGTTATCCGGGGGAGATGACCATTGTATTGCAGTATCAATTTTCTGATCTTTTTGTGGATGATAAATTGTTGCGTGTGACTTTGTCGTTCAATAATGTCCCTGAAAAGTTGGAAGTGCCGTTGGCGGCGATTTCGATTTTTGCGGATCCATCTGTGAATTTCGCGTTGCAGTTCCAGCCGATTGGCGATGCGATGGATGAAGCCGATTTGGCGGGGCTTGCGCTTGATGATGACGATGGTGACGGGCCGGATGATGATCCAAAAGGCGGCGGCCCGGGCGGTTCTGAGACTGGTGAAGTTGTATCGCTGGATAAATTCCGCAAGAAGTAAGCATTTCCCTGATAAAATAGTCTTCACTATCAATAGTGGTCTGTACTTTTTGGTGTAGATCGGTATGTTATCTCCTATGGAATATCCGAATTTAAAAGAGCCTTATAAAGTCCTTCTTAAGAAGGGCGAGTTTATTGATCAGTCGCGTTTGGGGCCTTCAGCGGCGCCGCGTGTTGTCCCGTTTAAGATTTATCACCCTGTTGATCATGATTTGGATAAGATGCCGGTCATTATCTGGAGCCATGGATTTGGCGGTAATGCCAACGGGGCGGCGTTTATTTCGCGGTTTTTGGCGGGGCAGGGATATATATTGGTGCATATCACACATTTGGGAACAGACAGTTCTTTATGGGAAGGCAAGCCCGGGCATCCGTGGGATATTTTGCAGAAAGTGAAGATTAGCCGTGAGGACACATTGGCGCGTTTTAACGATGTTCCATTTGTCCTTGATCAGTTAAAGATTTGGGCGCAGGAAAACCCCGATGTGGGGCAGTATATGGATTTTGACGCGCTGGGGATGAGCGGTCATTCATTTGGTGCGATGACGACGCAGGTCATGGCGGGGCAGAAATTCCCGGATGTTGACGGATCGTTGATTTCAATCAAGGAAGATCGCTTTAAAGCGGGGATTTTGTATTCGCCCGTTCCGATCCGTCATTTGGTTGACGAAAGTGTGAGCGATGAAGAGATATTCGGATCGATCAATATTCCGTTGCTTCATATGAGCGGGACGGAGGATGATTCTCCGTTAGAGGGATTTGGGTATCAATATCGTTTGGCCGTCTATGAGCATACGGGGATTGATGAAAAATACCTGCTGGTGAAAGAGGGCGGGGATCATATGGTTTATAATGGTACGCGTGGCAAGCTTGGTGATAGTGATTTGCGCGAGGTACATGAGGATTTGATCCTTAAGGCGGCGCTGGCGTTTTGGGATATGCAGCTTAAGGGTGATGACGCCGCGGCGGCATGGATTAAAGATGGCGGATTGGCGGCATATGTCGGTGAGCGTGGGACGTTTTCTTAAGTGCGTTTACGTTTGCGCAGGCGGCGCGATGGTGATGTCGTGATGTGAATGCGGAGTTGTGAGATTGGTGTAGGCGGGCTAAAAATTTGGAATAAATGGCGGTGATGTTGGTGCGCAAAATATATTGTCATTAATACAACTTGGTGTATCTGTAATGTCTAAGCCTGCGATCTCTCTGTCTTCTGCTCTATCTGTTGAATAGATTTTTGCTTCTTCTACATTGTATACAAAGTCAGGTGCACCCTCGATTTTGGGGAAGTTTTTATGAGAGTGACGATCGCGCGTGAAATCAGCATCATTTTTACGAATATCAATGACGGTTGATGGTTTTAATATTTGTGCGACGTGATCGTGAGCAGAGCCGTAAATTACTGCTGTTTTCTCACCTTTAGTGGCGTTGAGTATGTTTTTAGATAGTTCGGTATCATCCAGCCGTTTTCGCATTCCTTGTCGTGTTGACGTGTCATACCTGTTTCCAGGGTCGACGCAGTGAGCCTTCATGCCATATTTCCTTGCTGCATCTATTTGTGTTGCCATGCGATTGAGAGTTTCGTCTAAGGATACGTCTCCAGCGTTATTATGTTGTGTAACCCGTTGTTTCATTAGATCTACATATTCATCTTTGGTGATTTGCTGATTATGGAGTGCGTCCGCTAGGTCTTGGTGCTGTATTGGGATTTCAAGACATACGTGAAGGTTTCCTGCTTCCGCGAGGTCTTTCATGAATTGTTCTGTGCCCAGAAATGCATTGATTTCGGGCGTCGTGTGGTTGCCATCTCCTATTAGGGTAAATCTGGAACTGGCTGTTGCTGTTTTTATGAAATCAGAAAAGCCATTTTGCACTTCACCGACTATCTTAGCTTTGTTTTTCATAGTGTAATTTTAATGGTTTATTTTAAATTTTTGGTTAACGTTATCTATCTCAATAATTTTTATTATTGAGCTTACTTTTTGGTTTGAATGCGCTAATTTTGTGGCATGACAGAAAATGCAGTATCGATATCCAATTTGAATAAAACCTATAAAGCGTCGGGGAAGAATACGTCTCCGAAGGTTGCGTTGACCGATGTTTCGCTTGATGTGCCGAAGGGGTCCATATTTGGGCTTTTGGGGCCGAATGGGGCGGGTAAGTCGACGATTATTAACATTATGGCGGGCCTTGTGATGAAGTCATCGGGCAGTGTTCATATTTGGGGGATGGATATTGATAAGGAAGAGCGCAATGCAAAGCGCGCGATTGGTATTGTTCCGCAGGAAATTAATTACGATCCGTTTTTCTCACCGCGCAAAACGTTAGAATTGCAGGCCGGACTTTATGGCGTGCCGAGCGGTGAGCGGCGGACGATGGAGATTTTGGAGACTGTTGGGTTGGCGGATAAGGCGGATGCGTATACGCGTTCGCTTTCTGGCGGGATGCGCAGACGTTTGATGGTGGCCAAGGCGATGGTGCATTCGCCGCCGATTTTGGTGTTGGATGAGCCATCAGCGGGGGTTGATGTTGAGCTTCGTAAGCAATTATGGGCGAATGTTCGCGCGCTTAACAAGAAGGGTGTGACGATCATGTTGACGACGCATTACCTTGAAGAGGCCGAAGAGCTTTGTGATCAGATTGCGATTATCAATCATGGTAAAGTTGTGTTGAGTGAAGATAAAGAGACGTTGCTTGGGCGGATTGAGGGGAAGGAAATTCGTTTCCGTCTTGATCGTCCGATGGACAATGTCGCGGCGGTTTTGCCGGGATATGTTGCGGAAACCGCGGGGCAGCGCAGTGTTATTGTGCGCTATAACCCCTCAGAGACAGAGGTCGGCGCTATTATTGCGGCGATTCAGGCGGCGGGATACGGGATCGTGGATATTTCCACGACCGATAGCGACCTTGAGGATGTGTTCCTTCAGCTTACCAAGGGGTAGGTTTTATCACCATGATTCACAGTGCTTTTAGAGGGGGCGGATATTATGGGGTTTTGGGGTTTTATCCCGAAGGTTATCCACGGTGTGAAGGGGTGGCGTCTTTTGGTTTATGATTTTTAGCGATTGAAAAAAATGTGGCGTAGTGCTTTATTGCGGCACGCATATTTTTTAGCGCTCGTAGCTCAGGGGATAGAGCACTGGTTTCCGGAGCCAGGAGTCGGAGGTTCGAATCCTCCCGAGCGCACCATTTTTCAATAGCTTCACAATCTACGTCGTTACTCGATCGCTTACGTATTATTCATACGCTGCGCTCCTCGTGCCTAGTATCTTGA
Source organism: Alphaproteobacteria bacterium (assembly GCA_009995045.1). Classification (GTDB taxonomy): domain Bacteria; phylum Pseudomonadota; class Alphaproteobacteria; order Micavibrionales; family Micavibrionaceae; genus TMED27. The sequence continues at coordinate 51,362 of JAACQG010000010.1, read as the reverse complement.
TAAAGCTTTTGAAAAATAGTTTATTCATCGGGCTTTCGAACCTCCTCTTTTTAGGTGCTATTCGCGGGGCGAATAGGGTTCGAACCCTCCCGAGCTCACTAATTTTTCTTTATTAAACAAGGCATTGTTCGATTTCTTTATAGGTTCGGACTTTGTCCTTGGTGGTTAATTGCGACGCACACAGCGTACATCGGGGAGACTCGAATCTTTATCAACGGTGAAAAAAGCACCTGAATTTGCTGTTGCGTTGAACTCATTTGATTCATTGGATGTCCAATATGTGGCAGCATCAGCGAGAGAATTAGATTTTAACATTTGTAATTCGTTTCTCGCTGGTAAGTACCAATCTTTGTAGCCGTGTCGATCTAGGCTATCGCAAAGATTAAAGGCGGGAAAATTATCAATTGAAGCGTTTAAATTCGCGGTATTAATTTTTCCGTCATCTGACGACTCGGTGCTAATATGTATGGCGTCGGCCAAGACTGATACTTTCCATCGTATGCCACCGCTTTGTCTGAATTCGGCAGGGACAAATAATTTTTCGTTTCCTGACCCATAATTTCTTGAGCCAGCATATATTGTGCCATCATTACATGTTGTACCAGGTGTGACGCTGTTTTTGCTACATGGGTCGATATTGGCGCGGTTGTAAAGCGCTTGAGCTTCTGCGGCGGAGAGGGCGCGGTTGTAGATGCGGACGTCGTCTATTTTCCCTTCTAGATGTCTGTTAGGAATATTACGGTCGCATCCAAAATAGAAATTTGAAGGCTGGGCATAGTCTGGTGTTAATGCTGGTGCTCCCGATGTCGTTATTAGAGCGCCATTCTTGTAAACTTTAGCGCCGTTGCTATCGTATGTGAGAATCATATGGGTCCATTGGTTTAAATCAACTTGTTGTGCAGTTATATCAAGATTATACGGAAACGATCCTCCTCCGCTATCATCCATTTGAAAGCGCGTATTACCGCCCGATCTATTGATTATGAAAATTGCTGCGTTTGTTATAAATCCATCGGAATCTTGGTCGTCTCTGTAATTAACCCAGAAGCTGTATGTCCCCGCTGTTTGTAAGTTGATAGAGTTTGATCCCGCAACTAAGCATGAGTTAGTTCCGCCAAGCTCTACTGCTCCTCCTATCACTCCGCCATTTGGATCATAGGCATAATCGCCTTGGGGGACGGCATCATTGCCATTTATAATATCAGCGAAGTTTCCAGAGGATTCATCAAATGTCCAATGACCCAAAAGACCATTGCTTAATGCCAGTGATGTTCCATCGCGGCCGACGCCGATCCATTCGTCGCCTTCGCAGTATTCGATGGTGCGGAAATCGGTGTTGTAATAGAGGAAGCCTGCGCTGCCCGAGGGGTTTGAACAGCTGCCGCCGCCGTCACCCGGTGGGCCGAGGGGGATGTATTGATAGCCGTCGCAATATTGCATGACGTTGTCATCGGTGTTGAAGATGAGTGTGCCTTCGGGTTGGCTTGGGTTGGCGCAGTAGCGGGGTTGTTTTTCATTTCCTGGGAGTTTGGTCGGGGAATTTGTAAGTGTTCCAGTCAATGTGAAATTGCCGCCGGTACCGCTGTTGACGTTCCATGTGGGTGCGTCATTTGTGAGAAATATATCAGGCGCAGAACCCGTAGGGATTTCTCCATTGGTTCCCAGATCGGCGTCGATGTCAAAAAGCGCGCGATTAGTGGGATTAGAAAAATCAATATAGGTTCCCGTGTCGAACCATAACTTATAAAGGGAGCCTTTTATATCGCGTCCTCCAGATTCATTTCTTCCGATATAGTAATCCAAATTTTGCGGCGTTAAATCCATGATGTCATCAACGTAATTATTAACATTGCTTAAGTCATCGACACCATCGACGTATAAATGCCTTTTGGTGGGATCGGATAGGTCGACGCTTATAAGAACGTGATGCCACTCTCCATCTCTGAGGATGCCACCGGAGCCAGTTAAACCTAGTATATCAGTTTGAGCCGTGTTAGAGGCGCCTATTGAAAGGGCTTGTGACCCTCCGCCATTGATGCTGATGTCAATTCCTCCTTCTGTACCATTATCGGTTTGCAAAATTGTCATCGGGCCGCCATCGCTTGCGTCTTGTTGATACCAAAAACTTAATGTTAATTGTTTGCTATCGCTGGCGGTGCTGATTGGTCCTGAAAGGTAATTATTTGCAGCGGAGTCAATATATGTTCCGTAGGGGCCGCCAAAGGTATTACTCGCGGCATAAATTTCAGCGATTTCGTCGGGGGAGAGTTCGTAGTTATAGAAACGGGCATCATCAATAATGCCGTGGAAATTGCCGTTACTTGTGCCTCTGAATCCTATAAATACCTTGCTTGTTGTGGGCATGCCAAGGAAAGGGCCAGAAGAATTTGTATTCGTAATAACAGGGACAGCGACGCCGTTGAGGTACATTTTGGGTTGGGTATTGATGGGGTTATCGTAATCGAAAGTTATCGCGACATGTGTCCATTCGCCCACGTTAAAGCGCGTGGTTGAGGTAAATGCTCCATTCGTATCCCATAATTTTGGTGATAGTTGTATTTCATTAGAATTGAATTTTGTTTGGAGGTCTAAAACACCTTCAATGCGTATGATGCCCATAACCCCATCAATGATGGTTGGCTTCATCCATGCGGCGTAGGTGAATGCGTTTCCTTGCGTGAATGTGCTTACGGCGCTTGTTTCTATTCTCGATTGTCCGTTTTCAGATAAATCAATGCCATTTCCTACGGGGGCGATGGATGATGCGGCGGGCATGGTGATGTTTGATGATGTTGCATCATTGCCGTTGCCGGAGCTGTCTTTAAATGTTGTTCCTGAGGTTTCGTCGAGGCGCCACCAGCCGAGCATTTTTTTGGCGCTTTGCGCTGGGGGGAGGGTTGTGGCGGTCGTAAGCTCTCCGCTCTCAGTGAAGCCGCCGCCGGTTCCTTTGTTGGTGTGCCAATCGGCGGTATCGCCAGAGAGGAAGATATCGGGGGGCGAGCCGGTGGGCAGGGAGCCATCTGTTCCCAAGTTAACCGCTTTGCCGTCGATATCTGTGAAAAGTCGCTGATTTGCAGCAATGGAAAAGTCAATTTTTGTTCCGAAATCAACCCATATATCGGCTAGGTAACCGTATAGTTTTTCAATTGTTCCGAATGATCCGATTGAAGCTTCGCTACCGCCACCGATAGCTATATATGTGTTTCCGCTTGATGTTACATCTAATACACCATCAACATAAATTTGATCTAGAGATCTGTTTGTTGTGTCTATGCTAAAGGCAATATGATGCCAATTGGAGTCCGATATAGGATTGACTGTTCTTGCAAGAATATTAAAGATTCCTACACCATCTTCTTGCCCATCAATTGAGAATTGGTTGGATGTATTAAATCTCAATCGCAGATATTCGCCAGCGGGATTTCTGTAGCGCAAAATTGTTTGTGTAGTGCCGAGGTTTCCAGTATCTCTGCGAACCCAAAATGAACCTGTGACTAGGCTGGGTGGTGGTTTTGATAAACCTGTGACTTCTAGGTAATCATTCGTGCCATCAAAATTTACTGCATTGATATCATAATCTTGGCCTTCGGTTTTTTGACCGTGCAGGATGGAGGCGCCTTTGCCCATGGATTGCCAGATCGACCCGTCGCAATATTGCATGGCGCGGTAATCTTCGTTGTAGATCATTTTGCCGGCGTCGGCTTCACCTTCACATGCTTCTAAGCGTGAGCGTAATGTTTGTATGTCTTCGACCGAAATCGCGCGATTGTATATTCGCACATCATCAATGTCGGCTAAAATTGAGGATCCGTCATAGCTTCCTAGAATAAAATCAGCCGCTTGTGGGTCTGTACCTTTATAATTTGATGAGATTGAGTTTTGTAATTGCCCATTTAAATAGAGTGATATATTTGTCCCGTCATAGGTGGTAACGACGTGATACCAGACGTCCTCGACTTGATAACTATTCGTGCGAACTTTGCCACCACATTGGTTGTCTGATCTTAAAAAATAATTACCACTTTCAAAGTTTTTAGACAAGCTTGGGCCATCTTGGCATGTGGCGGGGTAAGGTCCTGCGCCCCATACTTTATTTTGATCGGATGCACCAAGGCCATTAAATTTGATCCAGATGGCGACAGAATATGGGGCGGATGCGCCAGTGGGGAAAATGGGGGCGGTTACATTTGAATTGGCGGACAGACGAAGTGCATTCCCTGTTGATGATGTAATGGATTCTTCAGCAAGATCATCGTTTGCGCCATCGGACCATGTGCCGTTATTTCCGTTCCCGCTCGAATCCGTAACCGTGCTTCCGCTAGTGTCGTTGAATTCCCAATGTGCGACGAGGCCGGATGTGATGTCTTGGGCAGATGCGGCGGTGGGGGTGATTATTGGCGCGATGAGAAACGCAGCAAAGACGCAGCATAAGAATGCTGTTTGTTTGAGGGTAGGCTGGTTTTGTCTTTGCGTTTTTTGTTTCATATCATTTCATTTTTATTGTTCGAAGCAGTAAATTTGATAGCGAGTTTGGCAGTCACGAGTGGGAGAGAACGAACGTTCTGTCCAATCAGTTGTGCCCGTACTTGTCCCTGTTTGTCCGTTGTCTGCATTATTGTTCGATGTCCAATCTACACACGTATTTGAGGAATTAAATAATGTCCCGTCATTCGCTACATTCGTCCACGTTATGGATACATTTGTTTCTTTTTTCGCGCCATAAACACTATAGTTCATTTGTGCGTCTATGCTGCCGTCTGTTAAATCGGCCCAATTATTTGCGATGGTTGTTCCATCTGTTCTTACTATTGGCAATGTACCTTTAATTGCAGTAGAAAACCTACTATCTGGTGATCCTGTATTATCGGCAAGCCAAGCGAGGTAGGTTCCTGTGAGGCCAACGGCATCCGCTTCAGCTTGGCAAATGGCATCAGCCCCTGATAAGCCGCCCATATTACCATTTTGTGCTGACATTGTTACAAAAGCGACTTTTTCAGTAGCGCTTCCTCCGCAACTTGTGCATTTTCTGCCAATGGGGATCATATCTTGAGTGTTGCAGTAATATAATGAAGCTCCATCTGATATGAAGTCAACATTTGCTCTGTCATAACTTACGTTGCAAGAAGACGTTGAGCCGGATGTATTGGTTGGGCCCATATCTTTTGGAGCGTTTACGCCGTTGCACCATTGCATGTTGTTGTTGCTGAAGTTGTAATAATAGGAGCCGGGGCCAGTGCAACCGGCGAGGATTTCGATTTCGGCGGGGCTAAGGATACGGTTATAGAAACGCACATCGTCCATGTCGCCGCTAAATCCACCGCTTGATGAGTCTACTCTTCTTCCAACGAATAAGGTTTCGTCGGCGGGGTCTGTATATGCGCCAGAAGGGGCCGCGCCCTGCCAGCTTGTCGATGCCATGACGCCGTCTACATAAAAAATGGGATCTTGGGTATAGGGGGCATCATAATCATAGGATACCGCAATATGCGTCCATTTATTGGGATCCAATGTTGGACCATATACGACTGCGTTTGTGTCCCATGCTTGGGTATTGAAGATGACCCTATTGCCGAAATAATTCATGATCCTAAACCAATTGGAGCTTCCGAAAAATCCTTGTTGTCTGGAATCTATGTCTTTCAGGCGCAGCCACATTGCAACAGTGAATTGTTTGTTGGCGGTGAAAGACGCGGGGATGTTTGCTTGACCGCTCGAACCGTTACCAGCGGCAAAGAAATCAAAGGCGTTATCAATTCTTCCCGTTACTGAATTTGCGGTTAGGGAGGAGGAAAGCGTTAAGTCATATCCGTTGCCGGTGCTGTCTGTGGCAGTTGTGCCCGATGTTTCTTCGAATTCCCAATGGGCAAGGAGGTTATCATTTGGAACGGGCGGTGGATCGCCGGCGTTGTAGAGGGCGAGGACTTCATCCACGGAGAGGAGGCGGTCGTAAATTTTTACATCATCGATTGCTCCATTAAAATAACTTGGTCCGCCGCCAATTTCTATTGTGCCGTCATCGATTTCAGTTAGGTTTAAGGTATCGGATTCTACTAATATACCATTGCCATATATTCTTCCTGTTGTGCCGTCATACGTGATTGTGACATGGCTCCATTTATTTTCTGCGATTCCCATATCTGTCATTGCCGCATCTATTCTGGAGCCGGTTATTCCGAATCTAAGCGCGTTACTATTGAATTGGATAGATGGAGATTTTCCGCTGCCGCTGCCCCAATTAAAGATATACGAGTTATTAATTTCGTTGGGTTTTATCCATGCCATAACGGAGAATTTAGGGGCGGTTCCTAACACTAGGTTTGGATTTGTTAAGTTGATTTTGTCGTTAACACCGTCAAATTCTAAGGCGGTATTCATTGGGCCGTCGACGCGGTTGTTATTTGCATCCAAGCCGCCGTTCATCGCGGCATCGTTATTGTAAATCGAGCTGTCGGCGGCGGTGGTTCCTGATGTTTCATCAAGTTTGTAATGTGCAATCAAGCCGCCAGTTCCGGTTTTGGTTAGAGCTTTTATTTCATCGGCGCTTAAGATGCGGTTATAAATGCGAACGTCATCAAGATTACCACCCAGTGGGTTTGCCAAGTTGTTTTGATTCCCGAGAAATAAATTTAGCGATCCTGGTGCTTTTTTTACTCCTGCGGGTGTTATTTGCTCAGTTGTGGATACCAAATCCCCATTCACATAGAATAATGGGTCATTGGTTAGATTTGATGTATCATATGTAACCGCAACGTGATACCAGCTATCAGTTTCTAACGGAAGTGTATTATTCGGTGTGCGCCATATGCCTGATGTCGTGCTCCAGCGTGCTCCTGCAAATTGAAGCCTGTTATTGGCTGAGTTTAATTGAAATGAAAAATCATTGTTTTTGTCGATAAAGGACAAGGTTCCGGTTGCAGGGTCTTTTACCCATGCAGATAGCGTTAATTGATCAAGGTCTTCATATACTGCGTTATGTGGAACAATATAGGCACTGTTTGCTCCAAAAACGGCTGATTTTTCTATAATGCCAGATTGGTTAAGTGTGATGTTTGAACCTGTTGCTGTTGCATTATTTCCTGTGACACTGCTATCTATTGCTGTTGTGCCGCTGGTTTCATCGAGTTTGTAATGCGCGACGAGGGAGAGGTTGGCGTCATTATATAGCTCTTGGATTTCGGCGGCGGTGAGGACGCGGTTATAGATGCGGGCATCATCGACAAGGCCGTTAAAGTTTTTACCGCTGCCATTCCATTCAACCCGCCCAACGACAGCCGCGGAGGTTGCGGGGAGGGTATATGTTGATGTTGAAATGTTAGGTACATTTATGTAGCCAGTGAATAAGTTTCCGTTGATGTAAAACTTAGGGGCGGTGGTGGGCGTGTCATTGTAGCTGTATGTGACCGCAACATGTGTCCATTCATTGGGTGGGATCGAGGTCGCTGCACGGAACTCATGGAAACCATCGTCCCATGCCTCTACCCCGAAGGATAGATCATCTGTGCTAAAATATGTTTTCATGTGTGCGTTATCGACCAATTCTATTATGCCTCTATGCCCGCCAAAATCTCTGGGTTTGATCCATGCGGCGTATGTTAGCTCCGATGTGTTTGTATAAGTGTCATTTGAGGGGGCTTTTAATTCTTTGTTTGAAACGCTAACGTCTGAGTAGAAATTGATGGCGTTGTCATAGACACCGTCTTTTGTGTCAGTGGCGGGGGTTACGCCGTTAATATAGGTTCCGTTATTTGCCAAAATTGAACTGTCGATACCTGTGGTGCCGCTGGTTTCGTCGAGCTTGAAATGGCCGATGAGGGAGGCGCGCTCTTTGCCGAGGTCGTAAAGAGCGGTGATTTCGTCGTCGGAGATGGCGCGGTTGTAAATACGGACATCGTCTATTGAACCATTAAATTCTGAAGTGCCATCAGTTGAACCGCCTATTGCAATGCCTCTATTCGAACCCAACGGAGTATCTGGAGTACCTGCTGGAAGAGACCCTATTTGTATTCCATTTAAATAAATTTTAGAATTAACCCCATCATTAACCCCAGCGACATGCATCCATGAGTTTTGTTTTACAACGTTACTTGCGCTTGCTAATATTTTTTCACCGCCACTATCATCTAAAAGAAACAATAAACTATTTGGATTTGTTGGGTGATCACTCTCTCTAATGTACAAAACAGCACGAATATCGTGTATAAAACTAATTATATGCTGTGAATTAAAGGCATCAGAATCTGAGTTTTCGCCCTCATTATATATCCATGCTGAAAATGAAATTGGACTTCCAAATAACGAAGTGCCCAGAGTGTTTGGCACTAATAATTTATTGCTTACGCCGTTAAAATTAAAACTATTATTAAAGACACCATTTGTGGTGCTTGCAGCTGCAGTCATTCCGCCGGACATGGTTGAATTGTAGCCGTTTGCGGTGAAGTCAATGGCTGTTGTGCCACTGGTTTCGTCGAGTTTATAATGGGCGACGAGGCCGTTTGGGGTGACGGATGGTCCATCGGTCAGCGCGCCGCCTTCGGTAAAACCACCTCCTGTTCCTTTATTTGTGTGCCATGTTGCAGTGTCGCCAGAGAGGAAGATGTCAGGTGGGGCGCCAGTGGGGAGGGAGCCATCGGCATTGAGGTTTACGGGATAGCCAGAGGCACTGATGAATTTACGGCGGTTGGCTTCGACGGAAAAGTCGATGAAAGTGTCATAATCAATCCATATATCGGCGAGATCACCATTGAATTTTTGTGTGGTATTGGCCGCAGAGCCAATCGAATGTTCAGCTTTAGATATAGCAATATTCTCATCAATAAAAGGATTTGGCGAAAAGAAGGTGCCGGATACTTCGTCATTGAGATACATAGACGAGCTGGCGGTGTCTGCCATATCAACACTTACAAGTACGTGATACCACTCATTAGCGACGGCTGTGTTTGTGATGCGTGCGTTTGTGATGGTTGTGCCTGCGCTATTTTTTAAACCGAAGCTTATAGAGCTGCCGTTTGCGTATAATAGAATGGCGCTGCCGGTATTATTGTAGATGATTTTGGCGCCTGACGCGGTATCGGCAAGTCTTAACCAAAAGCTGAATGTAAGTAATTTAGAATCGGCGGCTCCTGTCATATCTGATCCGCGTCGTAGATAGTCATTTGTACCATCGAAATTTACCGCGTTGGCGGTGTATTCGGTTGTCGGGGCGGGGGGGGCAAAAAAATCAGAGAAGAAATTTACGATGGAGCTGGAATCGGGAGGGATTGGGCCTTTATAGACCATGTCGACCCAATTTGTATCGTCGCAATAGCGTAGGACGTTATCGGGGGTGAAGAATTCAATTTCGCCGGCAACGCCCGCCTCTCCATCCATGTTGTTCGAACATGCGGCGTAGGCCGTGTTCGGGGATAATGCGGTCATGGCAAGCAGGCATAATGATGCGGCGGCAATTGTTTTTGTATGGATTGCCTTGGTCGTGTTCGTTATGACGGTTTTAACGTGCATTAATTATCCTTCCCGATACTGACCCAGCGGGCGCCATCACAATATTGTGCGACATCATGTGTGGAATTATAGATGATTTGTCCTTCAAGACCATAAGGATTTGCGCAGCGCGGGGCAGGGCCTTTGCGGACGCAGCGTAGTCGCGAATTGGAAGTGTTTTTATCTACACCTGTTCCATACGGGTCGCTTAATCTTTTTCTGAAAGCTCTATTTGTAGAATCGCCAGACCCCTCTGTCGAACTCCAATAATAAACAGATCCACTAATCGTGAAATTTTTTATTGCTGTAACATATTGATAGAATCTGTAAACTTCATCTTCAGATGGTAAATACCAATCACCATAACCATGCGCTTGTAAATCCCAACAATATTGTGCGGCTTGGTGGGGTTGGAAACCGGCGATGCTTGAATCTGCATCTGTTGAGATTATAATTTGAGTGTTAGCGTAGCCAGCAGTATCGTCTGTGCCGACAAGGGTTCTGCCGCTTGAATTCCCGTTGTTCCATGGTACGGTAGGGCCATCATTTGGTGTCGTAAACATTTCTACGTCTCCATCAGGTGAGAGCCCTGCATAAACGGTGCCGTCGTCGCAGACATCGCCGATATTGGGGCAGCCCTCAGGGAGGGCTGTTACGGAGCCGACGGGGGTGCCCATTTGGAAGATCTGGGTGATTTCGGCGGCGGATAGGGCGCGGTTATAAAAACGAACGTCATCAATATTCGTATTTCTAGCAGTTTGTGCAATGCTTATTCCAGTATTAGAGGGGATGCCGATATTTCCTGTTGCGGATGAAACGTCGCGATCATCCAATTCAATACCATCAATGTATGTTTTTATTCTATTGTTAAGTCTATTTACAACGACAGATGCAAAATGCCAGCTTTCATCATTAAGGTTGCTGGCTATATAAGTATCAATGAGGAATACATTATTACTGTCTCTTACACGCGGGCGCAAGCGCCCGCCATCGAGTATAATTGTTGAAACCATGCTACCAGCAGAACTGTTAAAAAGTGCGGTTGTTGGTGCGTCTGTTTTGAACCATAAGGATATGGTCATGCTATCCGTGGGGCTTAAATAAAAATCTTGGTCACCAATAGTATTTATTTTGGCGATACCATTAATAGAATTTAGACTTCCAGCTATTGCGCCGCGGTTTGATTCTTCGCTCAAATCATTATTGTTATTGTCTGTCCACGCTAAATCTTTGCCAGAAGATCCATAATCTTTAATTGTATTTCCAGATTTTTCGTCGAACTTCCAATGACCGACGAGGCCTGCGGTTCCTGCTAATTCGTAGCTTCCTTTACGTATACAACGCACAGACCATGTGTTTTCTTTGGTGGCATTATTGCCACCGCTTCCATCAAAACTGTATATTTGTACAGCTGTGTCATTGACTTCCGATGACGTCCAATATGTGTGTTCGGGATATGATGTTGCAAAAGTTCCTGATAAATCTCCGACGCTTCTATTGGTGTAAAGAAGTGCTAGCTCTTCTTGGGCGGGAAGATACCAATCATCGTAGCCGTTGCTGCTGAGGCCGTCGCAATATTTGGCGGCTTCATGGTCTTGGATGCCGGCAGTTATAGAATCTGAATCTGCTGTTGCCGCGTCATTTGTGTTGAGTTCCCCTGTTTTACATCCTGTTTGGCCGGAGCTGTAACATGCATCTGCGGTAACGGCGACCATACTGGCTCCGCTTGCATTGCCTGCATTCCATGAATAAGCAGCTCCCCCGGGGGCATCTGTTGGCGTTGCAAATATTGGCTGATTATCATCAGGAGATAAGCCAGCATGGATTGTTCCGTCTGAGCATGTTTCGCCGATTGTTTTGCAGCCATAAACTGGGGCGTCGCCAGGTTCGGGGAAGGGGGCGGGCATGGTTACGAATTGGTTGCCGTCGAAATATTCGGGGGCGCGGTAATTTTCGTTGTAGCGGATGCCATCGCGCGCGGCGTAGATTGCGGCGACTTCGTCGGGGGAGATAATGCGGTTATAAATGCGCACGTCGTCAAGAGTATTTCTCAACCATAGCCCTGATGGGTCATTGCCCAGATTAAGAGTGCTGGAAACATTTGTCGGTGAGCCGGTTGGCGCAGAAGTTCTGGATAAATTATAAGGCTCTCCATTAAAATATACATTTGGAATATTTGTTGTCGAACTATAATCGTATGTCACAACATAATGATGCCATTGACCACTGGGAAGATCAGCTCCGTTGCGCCAACCTCCTTCATTGCCACTCCAGCGACTGGCCGTAAAACGGATGCTATTATTCCATAATGACAACATAAAATTGCCCGGCATCGCCATAATACGGCCTTGTGCTCCGGCGCCATTATTTTCTCTAAAAACCCAAGCCGAGATCGTAAATTGGTTCAGGTTATCAAGGGCGCCTCCATGCGTGATGTCAATTCGATCACCGTTACCAAAATTTCGACCATTTCCAATAACGGTGTTTGGTATACTTGTGGGGCCGCCAATCATTGTACCGCCATATCCATTTCCGCTGCTGTCGTAGACGGTGGTGCCGCTGGTTTCGTCGAGGCGCCAGTGGCCGAGGAGGCCGTTGGGCACGATTTTTGTTGTTGGTTGCCCTTGTTCGAAGCAATAAAGGCGTTTTCCATTTGAACATGATCCTGATCCTGTTCCGGTTGTCCAGCCGGAGCTTGTGGTGTTTCTTAATCCGGATGAGAGGTTTGTGGTGCAGGTGGAATCGCCAGCATAAGTTCCATCAGGCAGAACAAATGTCCAAACGCCGTTTGTAGAACCACCGCTGTCGCCGGATGCAAATGTATCAATACTGCTGTCTATTGTTCCATCAGTTAAGTCAGCCCAGTCATCGGCTACTTTTACACCATCCACTTTAACATACGGGACGCGGGATTTTTCGTATACTGATTCAGGGTCATCTTCATCTGTGCTTGCATACCAAGCGTAATAAGTTCCCTTTAAACCAGCTGCGGCAGCCTCTGATGCGCATTTATTGTATGTATTTGTTGTACTGGGGTTGTTGATTGGTGATGTTAAAAAAACGACACGTTCGTCGGTTTGTCCACCGCATGACGTAATGCCAGCGGGGCAGTCGGGTGCGGGGGTCGGATCTCCCCCGACCATGGCGATCCAGTTTGTGTTATCGCAATATTGGGGGATTTTGGAGGTTTCGTTGAAGACGATTTGCCCTTCGACGCCGGTGGGGTTTGAGCATGCGGCGTTGGCGGCATTCGTGTGCAGCGCGGCGCAGATCAAAACAAAAGCGGTTAGAATTCGAAGAGCGAATTTCATGGCGGTGGCTTTGCTCCTTTCTTTATGAATGACGTCTGATGCGGGTTGCAATCATAACGCAGGAGCCACCCAAGATCATCATTAAAAGCATGATAGCGAGGGTTTGAAGATTGGCTTTTTCAATGCCAAAGCCAGTATGGAGTTTGAGGCCGTTCATATCATCTTGCATGGACGCGAGGCTGGCCATGATCTCGTCTTGGCCGGATTTCATCGTGGCGATTTCGGCCTTTAACGCATCGTTTTCAGCTTTTAGCTCTTTTGTCGCCTCGATCATCGGGGCGATGAGGCCGACGTAGTTGACTGATTTTGTGCCCATTTCATCTTTTGCGGTATGAACAAGTTCGGGGAAGATGGTTTCTAATTGTTGGGCGATTACACCGAATTCTGTGCGTTTTTTAGCGTCGTCTTTCATAACAAAGCTGACGGTTTCGATTTGGTTGATGCGGTCAATCAACGCGCCGTGTTTGTTGAGCGGGGTGATGTTGTCTTTTAAGCGGCGGTCGGATACGTCGGTGAGGGTTCCCGTGTATTCGATGTCGCCGGTGACGTCGAGGGCAACATCGGGAGAAGCGTTGCCGATGCCGACATTACCAGCGAAATACCCAATGCCTGAATCATCAACACTGAATTGCGTTGTGCTGTCTGTCTGAGCGTTGATGAGAAGTGATATCCCATTAGAGGCTGTATCTGTTTTACTGATTAACAAGCCTGTGTCATTGCCAGATGTTGGTAAATCGGTTGTATAGCTTATGGACGCTGCCGCTATATTTTGAGTGTCAATTACTGGGGATTTAAGGGCCAAAGATGTTTTTTGAGTATTAAACCCAGTTGAAAGGGACATATTGGGTGATGCCCCAGACGAGCCCATGTACGCACTTATCTTTGCTCTTTCACTGTTGCCACCAGTAGTCCATCGAATTGTTGAATTTCTGTTAGCTATAGTATCTGTAATTGCGATGGCGGTGGAATTGGCGCTTCCATCGTTTTGAATTCTTATCGTCGGGTCTTGTCCTGTTCTTGCGACGTGGAGTACCTCTGAAGGGTCTGCCATTGTGCCGATCCCGACATCCCCTGTGGCATCAATAATCATGCTTTGTGTACCGGCATTGGTGAAGACCGTTGTGTTGTTGGTGTCGGCGTTATCTGTGTCAACGTCGATTGACGTATTGCCGTCGCCCGTATCGGAGAGGGCGTTTGCTGTGCCTGCGCTGGATGCGAAGGATGCCCATGCGGCGCCGTCATAATAATCGAATGTGTTTGATGTGGTGTTATAGACCATGAGGCCTGTTGCGGGGGTAGCGATGGCGTCGCGTTCGGTTGTGGTCATGCGGGGGGTGAGGAAGCCTCTGCTGGTGGATGCAATATCTAAACTTGCTGATGCGTCCGGTGCATTTGTGCCAATGCCGACCTTGCCGTCAGTATCGATAACAAACTGGTCAACACCCGTATTAGCAACGCGCAGCAAATTATTTCCTGAACCTGTTGTACCATCTCCGGTAGTGTAAATGCTTGGATTGATTATGAAAGCATCCATTGCGGCGGTGCCGGTTTGCTCGAAACCACCCGAAACCTGAACCATAGACTGCGCTCTATCACTTGCAATTAATCGGCTTCCTGCTGCATTTCCGGTGAAAAGGAATTGTGATCCGCTATTACTATCACTACCTAAATAGTTAAAGCGAAATTCTGGAGATTGCAGCCAGGCACGTTCTTGTTCAAAATCAACTACAATACGATCTGACGTACTATTCACTACTGATATATTCATAAATGGGGCATTCGGATTGCCATCAAGATCTCCATAAGCCTGGAAGAAGGGCACGGAAATGTCAGTAGCGCGGGCGATAATAGTCGCCTCTCCTGTGTTGCCCGTAACGTCTAGTGCAGCGGCAGGAGTATCTGTGCCGATGCCGAGGTTATTGTTGGTGTAATCCCAAACGAAGTTTGCATTGCCGTTTAAATTGCCGCCTTCGTTATATTGGACATGTCCATCCGTACCGCCCGGTGTTCCAGCGGGGGGCAAGGCGCCGTCTTTACGGGCGCAGCGCACCTCTGACGTATTAATTTTTGCTCCGGCAATAGATGTCTGATCACTCGCTCTTATAGCGAGTGCAGAAACGACATTAGATTGGTTGGATGCAAAATATGTTGCAGTATTGTTGAAATAACCGATCGCGTCTTTATTGCCAAGTATTGTAACATATTCCTGTGTTGCTGGTAGGTACCAATCCGAATGGCCGTTTGCGGTGAGTGTTGCGCATCGATCAGCCATTGGGAAGGGGGAGTTGGTGTTAACCAGCGCATTCAGTGTATAAGTGTTGGTGAAACCGGATACTGTACCGCCGCCGCCGCTGTCATCCGAAGTATTGCCATTGGTGGCCCACTTGGGGTATACGCGTGTTCCTGTGCATACAGAGCCGTTCCATGACATTCCTTCGTCACAGCGTGTGACATACATTTTAACGTTTCCGTCGACCGTTTTGCCCGCATAAACGGTGCCGTCGGCACAGACGGTTCCAGGTATCGGGTTGGCGACGCTACAATCACCGCCGGATGTTGATACCGACCATGAGTCAGATGCGCTACCGATTGTGATGGTTGTTGTGCTTGTCGCGCCGGGGGTTGACGATGTTGTGAGGCGGGCTTGAACATATTCGCCATTATTGATTTGTACGCTTGATGACCATCCTTGGATAACGGTTGAACATGTTGCGTCGCTACAGCTTTGTAATTGGGTGGAAGCATCGCCGGAGGAGGAGACGGTTACCGCGCAGCTTACGCCCGTGATTTGAACAATGTTGGATGCGACAACGCTTGATATTGTTTGGTTTGCGAGGTTTGAAAAATCAAACGCATCGGGGGTCGGATCGGCACAGGCAGAGCCGCTCATCGGCACCCAATTCGGACTTGCGGGTGTTCCGGCGTTGTATTGATATTCGTTATCGGTGACCGAGAAAATCAACAATGAGGTTGCAGGTGATGCAATAGCATCGCGTTGCGTATTGTTCATGCGGGGGGTGAGGAAGCCGGATGTTGTACTATTTAAGTTTAATAAAGCGGATGTGTCTTCTGTTGTAGTGCCAACAAGTATATTACCGTTGCCCGTTATGCGAGCACTTTCTGTGTTTAATGCTTTACTACTAAATATTATATCTTGAGCATTTGTTTGCAAGTTCATTTGCCCATTGTTTAATATTAGCATGCGACTCCTAGTGTTTGAACCTAAAGAGCCATAAACTCGATTATTTGCTGAATCGAGGCTGATTAAATCTGTGTAGGTTCCTAAATGGTTTACACCATATGTATTTCCTCTCGGGATTGCTATATTACCTATGACATGAAGCTCATGTGCAGGGGAGCTTGTTCCAATTCCAATTCTATCATCCGCGCTGTCGATTACGAATGTGTCGCTGTCGAAATTGAGGTTGGCGGAATTTGTGTCCATGTCGATGGTGGTGGTGGTGTCTAGGGTCATGGCATCGACGAATTTATCCCAGTCGAGAGAGCCATCGGGTACTGCGGCGCCTGTAAGGCTTTGAGCTTCCCAATTGCCGCTTCCCGTGTTGTAGGTCAGATATTGTCCATCGGACGCGCTTGATACGTCGGTGTCGCTGAGGCTAGCGAGGGAGAGGTATGTTGGGGCGTCTGCGCCGCTGACGGAGCCGACACGGATGCCGCCATTGACGTCGAGGGTTGTGACGGGGTTATCTGTGCCGATGCCGACTTGTTCGGTGCCTGCGTCGCCGTAATGGATGCGGTCGCCGCCGAGATCAGTCCAGAGGCCGCCCGTATTCGCGCCGCCGCCGCCGACATCAACCCATTGCGTGCCGTCGTAGAATTGGAGGAGGCCGGCATCGCCGGCATCGGTTGCGAAGACGACAAGACCGTTTGCGGGAGTTCCGATAGCATTACGTTCGGCTAGAGTCATGCGTGGAATAAGAATACCTTTACTTGTGGAGTCCATTTGTAAAATGGCTGATCCGGCCGCAGTGTTCGTGCCAATCAGTAGATCCCCAGCGGCAGTAAAGCGTGCGCGTTCGGTCACATCAGTATTGAAGACTAGGTCATCCGTTGGTAAACCTAGCACCTGTGCCCAGACATTACCCCCATTTCCAAAAGTAATACCAGCGCCACCGCCGAAGGCGTTTTGAATAACAATCGGGGCAGTATTCGCGCCTGAATTACGGGAGAAATAGAATGCTCCTGCTCCCCCATTATAATCTGCATTGCCCACCTTATCAAAGGTCAAACGCGTCGTGCCATTGGTGGTGAAAACAATAGAGTCCGTTAAACCATCATCGGTTGTGTCGACTTCGATGAAGGTGTTGTTGTCCAAATCTTGGATGCGGTCAGAGGCGAGTGAGCCGAGAGAGTCGTCAACGTATTTTTTGGTGGCGGCGTCTTGGTTGGCTGTTGGGTCTGCGAGGTCTGTGATTTTGAGGCTATTTGCGCTGTTATCGTTTGCCAGAACGTCGGGCAGGCCATCTGTTCCAACGCCATCACCGCCGCCGCCGCCAGAACAGGCTTGCCATGTTAAGACGCCGCTTAAATATTTCAAACAATCACCGCCAGTTGGGCCGTTGCTGATGTCCATTTTTGGCTCGTCGATTGCGCCGTTGATAATTGTTAGCACGCCGTCTTTACCAAGTGACGCATCGCCGCCAACGGTTTCAGAGCTGAAATATGCAGTGGTTGCGTCTGTACCGTTGTATTGACCGATTAAAATTCGGCCTGCATTGTTTTCCGTTAATGTGCCGAGGGAGAGTTGATCGCCGCCGAGATTGAGGGAGCCGTCGACATCTAAATCACCGCTGACGTCTACGTTTCCTGTTACATCTAGTGCGGGATCGGCGGTTGGGGTTACGGTGTTTGCGATTGATACCGCGCCGTCGAAGGTTGTTGTTGCGGCGTCGAAATTGGCAGTGTTTGCGGCGAAGACGAGGGAGTCTGCTGTTGCGTCGCCTGTGATGTTTACGGAAGCATCGCCCCAGTTCACGGATTCTGTGCTGCCGAGGTTGAGGTCGCCGGACAGGTCAACATCGACCGCGCCGATATTGCCCGTGACGGAGAGAGAAGGATCGCTGCCGCCGCTGATTGTGGCGCCGCTTGTTGCCTCAAAAGCGCCGTTGATTGTGGTGTTTCCGGATGCGGTGAGAGCGTCTAATGTTGTTGCGCCGTTGACATCGAATGTTCCGGTGACGGCTGTATTGCCGCCGAATGTTGCCGCGCCTGCATTTAGAGTCCCTGTTGTTTCAATGTCTAGTGAGCCTGCTTCAAGTTTTGATGGGGTTATTGTGAGTTCATCGGTTCCGTTTACGGCAAATACGATTGATGGTGCGGAATCGTCGGTGGTTACGGTTGTGTCGTCATCGGCAAGCGCGGATGCCGTTGCACCCGCGGCGACAGATCTCCATCCGTATGTGCTAGGTGCTACTAATAGGCATAATTCCAAGCTGTCGGGGTCGGTTGCTGTATTCACGCGTAAGATGTTTTGGTTGGCGCTGTTACATGTCATGCCAGCTGTTGTATCTGTTGGGAGGACGATTGAGGATGCGCCGAGGATGAGCTGCGGGCTTCTGGTCGAGCCGAAGACATCGCTTTCGGTTCTTAAATCCACATCCTTGTTGATTTCGGCGGATGTTGGCGTTCCTGATTTAATATTCCATAGGCCGCCTGATCCTGCAACGGCTGTTTCGTATGTGTAGTTTTCGACAAGATCGTCGCCGCCACGTGTTTCAAGAGTTGGATGATCTTGACATGTTGTTTGGAAAATACCGTCCGGCCCTGCGGATATGATTGCGATTACTGAATAGTTGTTAGCTTCTGTTGGTGCGTCACCGTCTAGCAAAGTGGAATAAGCGCCGCCACATGTGCCTGATGTATCTCCCGCATCCCATGCACAATAGCCATATTCATTGCCCCAAGGGTCCGTTTTTGTGCCTGTCGGTAACGAGCCGCCACCTGTTAAGCCAGCGATCGCTCCAGAATGCCCTAAGGGTTCTACAAAACCATCAGAATCACAGTCGCCGCTATTTGCCTGATTGGTTGCTTCAAGCAGGGCGAGTTTTGATTGAATGGACATTTCGCTTTTAGCGCGTTCGCGTAAATTGACCTGCACCATTGTATTGAGCGGGCCTTGCATGGTTTGCATGATACCTGCGCCGAGAATGCCGACGACGGCTACCGCGCCGAAGAGGGTGAAGAAGACGTTTCCACGTTCGGTTTTACGATGGGAAGAGGGGTGGTTTAGGGGATCTGACGCATGAGGTTTATCATGGCAAGTCTTTGATTTATTTATTTTATTACTCAGAGGGTTCTTTATGAAATGCAGCATATTAGCTGATGCCCCTTTTTAATGTGAGTTTCCCCAAAAATTTCTTGTATCCACTATTGTTACCTAAAAAGATTACTAAATTGTTAGTATTACACCGAATTAGTGAACTTTATTATGGGGATAGGCGGTTTTGTTTTTCATATACGCCTTAAAGTGATGGTTTATTTCACGGAATCAATTTACTGAATCGATTCATCTTTCGAATCGGTTGCTATTTTCGAAAGTTTTTCATGTCTGAATATGGATGTATGGGGTTTTGGTGACCGCGTGGATTAATTATCGTTGGGGATGTCGAATTTTTTGAGGGCTTCGGCCTGGCGAGTGCGCATTTTTTCGACGCTGAAATCTTCGATCATTTCGTTGAACACCTTGTACCAATTGATTTCTGCGTTGAGATGGATGAATACCGACCCCAGACCGAGGGCGGCGCGATCCATAAATACGAATTCACGGGGGACGGATACACCGCCATTGTCACGGCTTAGCTCACGTAGTTTTTTATGGACTTTTTCTGCGGTTTCTCGGCCATATATTGCGCCGTCAGCGTGGCCGATGGTGCGGACTTTGTCTTCGAGGATGGGGGAATAGAGGAATTCAGCCCATATATTTAATGTTTCGATCTGATCTTTGCTGAGGTTTTTAAAGCCCCATGTTTCATAGGCATGGACAGCGAGCGCGTTGTCTTTGCGTTGAAGGGCGTGGTAGAGGTCGATTACGCCGCCGACGAAATCGGGTGGGAAGACACGCACGCAGCCAAAATCGAGCAGGTTGATGGAGTTGTCGTCGCGCACGGTGTAATTGCCGAGATGCGGGTCTCCATGGATTGAGCCGTAATAATAGAGCGGGACATACCATGCGCGGAACATGTTC
Organism: Alphaproteobacteria bacterium; assembly: GCA_009995045.1. Classification (GTDB taxonomy): domain Bacteria; phylum Pseudomonadota; class Alphaproteobacteria; order Micavibrionales; family Micavibrionaceae; genus TMED27. The sequence continues at coordinate 31,370 of JAACQG010000010.1, read as the reverse complement.
ATGGCGATATCGTTGCGTTGTTCTTTGGGCGCGTCTTTGTAGGTTAGGATTTTATTGCCGTCGAGCCATGTTGAGGTTAGGAGGCGGTCGGTTGATAGCTCATCGATTACGTCGGGGATGTGGACGCCTTTTTCATCTTTGAGCATGTATTGATAGAGGCGGGTGTGTTTTGCTTCGCGTTTATAGTCGAGTTCCTCGCGTAGGCGTTCGGACAATTCGGCGTAGATATGCTCGGTTTTAATGGATTTATCGTATTGGCCGTAGATGCTGAACATGATTTTAAGTTGTTTGAGGTCTGCGTCGATGGCGCTTTGCATGTCCGGGTATTGGAGTTTGCAGGCCAGTTGTTGTCCGTCATGGCTGGTTGCGCGGTGGACTTGGCCGAGGCTGGCGGCGGCGGCGGCGTTTTGTTCGAAATCGGCAAATTGTTCGCGCCAATTTGGCCCTAATTCTGTTTTCATGCGCCGGCGTACGAATGGCCAGCCCATTGGCGGGGCATCGGATTGCAATTGTTGAAGGGCTTGTGCGTATTCTGGTGGTAAGGCCTCGGGGATTGTGGCGAGGATTTGGCCGACCTTCATGAGGGGGCCTTTTAGGTTGCCGAGGGCTTGGGTGAGGGCGAGAGCGTGTTCTTCGCGTTCGATTTTCACGCCGAGATATTTCTCGCCAATGAGCTTTGCGCCCAATCCTGCCATTGCAGTTGAGACTTTACCGTAGCGCGTCAGGCGGCTGCCGATATTGGTGTTGGGGTTAATGTCTTTTTCATTTTCATCGCTCATAGTGTTTAAAATGGCGGTTTTGTTTTAGAAGTCCAGAGGAAAGTGCTATTATAATAAGGATATTTTCAGGCTGAGATTTTATCTTGCAAATGGCATGTTTTTTAAATGCGTACACCCTGTGAATATTTTATTGTTTTTTATGATTTTATCTTTGGATATAATTGGTTAATCATTTGTTTTAATTTGGTTAAATTTAGGGTTTGTGCTGTATGCTTAATGATGAAACTTTGAAAATTCAAGATGAGATACTAGAGGCGGCGCTTCCGAATGTTGTGTTTGATGGGTGGTCTTGGGAGATGATTTGCGCCAGCGCTGTTGAAGCGGGGCATAGTGAGAATGTTGCGCGTGGTGTGTTTCCAGAAAAGATGGTTGGGGTTATGGATCATTTTGCCGATTGGGCGGACCGTCAGATGTTGATGGCTTTGCAAGATATAAATCCAGAAGATTTGCGCATTCGTGATCGTATTCGCGTGGCGGTGCTTGCACGTTTTGAGGTGCTCAATTCGTATAAAGACGCGGTGGATCAATCGCTGCATTTTTGGATTTGGCCGACGCGAAAATTGCGCGCTGCGAAGATAACGTGGCGCACCGCCGACGTGATCTGGAATTGGGCGGGGGATGATGCGCGTGATTATAATCGTTACACCAAGCGCGGTTTATTGAGCGGTGTTATCGCGTCGACGACGATTGCATGGTTGAATGATGCATCCACGAACATGGATAAAACGAAGAGCTTCCTAGACAGGCGCATAGAAAATGTGATGAAATTGGGTAAAGTTATTCATTCCGTTCAATCAAAAGCTTCATTATAAAATGATAATAACAAAGTACCGTGAAGGGGGATTTCGCATTATGCAGCGCAACCATTTAATATTAGGCTTTTTTTTGGTAATGGCGTGCGCCGTTCACTCATTCGCGGCACATGCTGGTGTTTTGGAATTCTTTTTTCCCAGTTTGAAAGAGGAAGAATACGACCCGTCGAAAGAGATGGTTGCGGAATTTGCGGCGGGCAGTGGTGTGAAGGATAAAGAGAAATTGGAGCAATTGCCAGTTGATGCCGTGCCGCTTGTAAATCCGCATCTTTTGACAGAAGAGATTGGTCGTTGGATTATGACGGTTGGTGGCGAGGCGATGAATTTTGAGGCGGGTGCACCCATTTCGGTTATAGACAGCAAGACGGCGCTGTTTGATGCCACAGCAAAACAACAATATATGAAATTTCTTGCTGATAATAATATTCAAAAAGTGATGGAAAGCGGGCGTTACAATATTATGAGTTACGTCAATGAGCAGCCGCTTTTGTTGAATGAAGGGGTTGTTGCCAATCGCTATCGTTGGTTGTTTCGTGTGCCAGTTGTTATGACTTATTTGGATAAAAATATAAAAACGTATAAGGGGAATGAAAACGGCGTCATTCAAAATGCGATTTTAAATATTCAGATTGGACGTGTGATCGACGCTGAACATCCTGATGGTCTTCAGATTGAGCAATGGTCGGGTAAGGTTGTTGCTTATAAAGAGCCAGAAGAAAAACGCCCTAAGACGCGTTAATTTTTATCTTTTCCGTCCGATAGGGCTTGGCATGGTGATGTGATGATGTAGACTTCATGCATTCGAATCATATTAACATTGCCTTTAAGGAGCTTTTTGCATGTCCGACTCTCAATCCAATACAGCCGAAAACGTTACAGAATTCCAGCCTGCTGAACCCAGTGTTCAATCGTCAGACGCGGCGCAACCAGAAGAGCCAGAGACACGTGATGTTGGCGGTGTTGCGGGGGATCGTCTTCGTAGTTTTATTGAGCGTATTGAGCGTTTGGAGGAAGAAAAAGCGGCGCTTGCGGAAGATATTAAAGAGATTTATGCCGAGCTTAAAGGTGTCGGGTATGACGCCAAAACCGTGCGTAAGATTGTTGGTTTGCGCAAGCTTGATAGCGAGAAGCGCCGCGAAGCGGATGAATTGCTTGATCTTTATAAGACCGCCGTTGGTATGGTTTAATTATCCACCTGGTGCGGTGTTAAATGCATTATTAGCGGACATTTGAACGCCAGCGTTATAGTCTAAAGGCGGTAACGTTGGTTGTTGAGATTGTCTGTATTCTTCAAACACATCTAAACCTTGTTCTATTTCGGCTAGCATATCTAAATTAGGTTTGAAATTTGGGTCGGCGGAAGGTGTGGGAACGAAGGTGTTGTTTGTATTAAACGCTGCCTGCATTTTATCATAATTAGGGAGTTCGCTTATGTCGATCACGGCCATTTCTTCGGAGTAATCGACATAAGGTGCTTCGGGGTCATCTTGATTGACAAGATAAGACTTGCCTGTGTTTTCGTCTGTGAAGGTTGCGAATCTGTTTCCTGTTACAGCCCCCTCTCCGTCGTTTCCAATATTGCCGTCAATCGTTAAATATTCAGTGTAGCCGTCCCCTGATTTGATGGCGTCGATGATTGTTGCGTAATGCCCAGTTCCATTATCGCGCAATTTTAACAGCATGTCGGCAGGTTGAGGCGTGTATTCGGTGGGGTTTTTGATCGCTTCAGGGGATGAGCTTGCTATATTATCGTGTAGTTCTTGGACACGCATATTGGCTTGCATGTATTCATTATTAGGAATGCCAGCAAAATTCTCGACTTGGTCTATGCCCCAGCTACCGTATGCAGCGCACCATGCGACGCCTGTTGCTATTCTTCCATCTGACGTTAAATATTGTTCGACTGCAGGCCCTTGGTTGTCACCGCCGAATTCTTGTGCTCCGACATGGGAGGCTGCTTGCATGATCATTCCCAAGCGTACTGGGTCGGTGGTGGGGATTTTATTAGCGGCAAAATTTTCGTAGAAGGGCTGAAGTTGCATGCGGTTAAATACGGAGGGGTGTTCGGCTTGAAAATTTAAGGAGTCCATCTGTCGTGATGTGATCTGCCCGGTTGGTTCGTAACCATTGATTTCTTGCCATTGCGTTGCTGCTTTTATACTTGCTTGCCCCCATTGGCCGTCTGCGCCAGCGGGGCCTAAGTTCATGCCGAGATCGATTAAAGCTGTCTGTGCGTTTTTTGCCAAATTGGGATCATCAACGATGATTTGGCTATGATCTTGGTATGTTCCCATGTTTTGCCCTTAAAAAACCTCTCGATTAATTGTATAGGCAAAAGCTTAAATCTTTGTGAACGGGGCTGTTATCGCCGTCCTTTGACCAAGGCGGTTACCACGCTTGGGTCGGCTAGGGTTGAGGTGTCGCCGATGCTGTCTTCTTCTCCTACGGCGATTTTTCTGAGGACGCGGCGCATGATTTTGCCCGATCGGGTTTTGGGAAGGTCTTTGACGAATTGGAATTTATCGACTTTTGCGATTGGGCCGATTTCGTTGCGTAGGATGGTGTTGATTGCGGCTTCCATGTCGGCGTCTGGTTTTGCGTCGGCGTGTGCGTTTAGGATGATATAGGCGTAGATTCCTGTTCCCTTTATGTCATGGGGGTAGCCGATGATTGCGCTTTCGGCGACGGCTTCGTGCTCGTTGATGGCTTCTTCGATTTCAGCGGTGCCCATGCGGTGGCCGGAGACATTAATGACATCATCGACGCGGCCAGTGATGCGATAATCGCCATCGGGATCGCGGCGCGCGCCATCGCCGGTGAAATACATGCCGGGGAAGGTTGTGAAATAGGTTTGTATGAAGCGTTCATGATCGCCATAGATCGTGCGCATTTGCCCCGGCCAGCTGTCGAGGATGACGAAGTTTCCTTCGATTGATCCGCGCTCATTCTTTTCGGCGTTTGTTTCGTCGAGGAAATTGCCATCGCCATCGACCAAAGCGGGACGTACACCAAAGAAAGGTTTTTGTGCTTTTCCCGGTTTTAAGGTGTGGCATGGGAGGGGCGTTACCATGTGTCCGCCAGTTTCGGTTTGCCACCATGTGTCGATGACGGGGCAGCGTTTTTGACCGATGATATTGTAGTACCACATCCATGCTTCGTGATTGATGGGTTCGCCGACTGTCCCTAATATCCTTAGGCTTTTACGGCTAGTATTGGCTACGTACTCGTCACCTTTGCTTAAAAGGGCGCGGATGGCGGTGGGGGCGGTATAGAAAATATTGACGTTATGTTTGTCGACGACTTGCCAGAAGCGCGAGTAATCGGGGTAGCTTGGGATGCCTTCGAAGACGAGTGAAATGGCACCGTTTGCGAGCGGGCCATAGACGATGTATGAGTGGCCAGTGACCCAGCCGACATCGGCGGTACACCAATAGACGTCTCCGGCTTTATAGTCGAAGGATGCTTCGTGTGTGAGGGATGCGTACACCATGTATCCGCCAGTGGTGTGGAGGACGCCTTTGGGTTTTCCGGTTGAGCCGCTTGTATAGAGAATGAAGAGGGGATCTTCGGCGTTCATTTCCTCGCAGGGGCAATTGGGGAGTTGTTTGTCGACTACGTCATGCCACCAGATATCGGTTTCAGGGTTCCATGCAATATCGCCCCCTGTGCGTTTGAAGATGAGGACAGTTTCGATTTTTGTGTTTTTGATGGCCTCGTCTACATTTGCTTTTAATGGGACTTTCTTGCCGCCGCGTAGACCCTCATCGGCGGTGATGATGAGTTTTGCGTCACAGTCGATGATTCGATCATGCAGGCTTTGTGGTGAAAAGCCGCCAAAGACGACGCTATGGATTGCGCCGATCCGCGCGCAGGCGAGCATGGCGTAGGTTGCTTCCAAGATCATTGGCATATAGATGATGACGCGGTCGCCTTTTTTCACATTTTTTGATTTGAGGGCGTTGGCGAGGCGGCAGACTTCGTCTTTTAGCTGGCCGTAGGTGATTTTTTTGTCTTCGTTTGGATCGTCGCCTTCGAAGATGAGAGCTGTGTCGTTTTCTTTTGCAGGTAGGTGACGGTCGACGCAGTTATAGCAAGCGTTGAGGGTTCCGTCCTCGTACCATTTGATTGAGACATTCGGGTTTTCTTTTGAGCCGAAATTGGTGTTTTTGATGATGGTTGGTTTTGTATACCAATCAAGGCGTTTTGCCTGTACGGCCCAGAAGATATCGGGTTGTTCGATTGATCCCTTGTACATTGCGTCATACTGCGCTTCGGTGATTTTGAGGTTGGCCTCAAGGTCGGCAGACGGGGGATATGTATCGATCATATTGGGTGATTCCTGTTTAATATTAATGTCTTATATTATGCCATAGTGAGGGATGCTTTTAAAGCTGCAGCGCACAAAGATGCCTTCATTATGCGGTGGAGTGTATGCGGGGAAGCGACAGGGTAAGGATCGTTTTAAACTTTTAGTTTTCTATGCGTTTTTGTTTTCTAATCATGACGATTCCCACACCAATCATGGTGACAAGGCCGCCGGCGATCATTGTGCCAGTGATTTTCTCCCCGAGGAAGATGACGGCCATTGTTACGCCGAGGACGGGCAGGAGAAGTGTTAGGTTTGGAAGGCCGGACATTGCGTTGCGCGTCATAAGGCGTTGCCAGAGCATGTGGGCGGCGCTGACGATTATGACCTGATAGAGGAGGGCGGGGATGAGGGTTGTGTAGTTAATCGCCTCCCAATTTGTTTGCAAGGGAGCCTCTAATAGAAAGGCCAATGCGGTTACGGGAAGGAGCGCGATGAGGTGCATATGCGCCATGTAATTGAGCGGGGATATATCTTTTAGCCCTTTCATGCGGGCATATGAAATTGCGATGGTGATCATTGAAAAGATCATGCCAAGGACGCCAGCCAATGCGGGCGGGTTTTGAGGGAGGCCGACGAGGATTGCGATCCCTGTAATGCCCGCAAGAATTCCGACACCTGTGCGCCAGCCGAATTTTTCAGCGAAGAAAAAGCGGCCGATGATGACGGCAAAGATTACCTGTGTTTGCATCAAGATGGCGGCCATGGAGGCGTCGAGTTTGTCGATTGCCCATATCAGGGAGCCCCAGTGAAGGATGGCCATGAACAGCGTGATTTGCGCGATCAGCAGGAATTTGGCTTTGCCCGGCCAGCGCAGGAAGGGCAAAAAGCATATACATGCGATCGCGAGGCGGATGGATAACGCGGTGAATGGTGTTAATTCGAATGTGATGAATTTAATGACAATCGTATTGCCAGCCCATGCGAGCATGACAAGTAAGCCAAGCATTATATCGCGATATGCTGTGGCGGGGTGAATTAGTTGAGAATGATTCTTATTGTTATCTTGATCTGTTTGTTCGGGCTGTGTCATAAGGCTTTTGTGTTTTAAAAAATAGACTGCGATTTAGGCAGTATAGAGGGTTATATGCAAGCAAAACTTAAGAGGGCTTTTCAGGCTCCTGCGCATCCGAACATGGAAATTGCGTTTGATTTAATGACGGCGTTAGAGGCGTTGGGTGTGCATGATGAAGTGATAGAGGACATTATTAAAGATTACGAGTTGTCACAGGTGAACGGTACATATGATGAGCGTGCGTATGCGCGGGATATTCTCGCGCTATATCGTGCAAAGGACGGGGATGTTGCTACGGTCTTTGCGCCTTATCTTTGATTGCGTTATAGGCCGCCTATGGCGCAGACTTCTTTCCACTCTTCCTCGGTGACGGGGGAGACGGAGAGGCGCACTTGTTTGACCACTTGCATCTGGCTGAGCATTGGGTGGGCTTTTAGGTCGGCCAATGTCACTGTCTTTTTCAGTGGTTTGGATGGTTTTACATCAACGGTGACAAATTTTCCGTCTGCATTTTTTTCTGGATCGGGATCAGTGTAGGCATCAGATGTGATTTCGACGATGCCGACGATTTCTTTGCCTTCGTTTGAATGGTAGAAAAAGCCTTTATCGCCTGGTTTCATGGCGGCGAGGTTGTTGCGTGCTTGATAATTGCGGACGCGTTTTTCCCATCTGCCTTCGCCTTTTTCGACTTGGTCGTCCCATGAGAATTTGTAGGGTTCGGATTTGAGTAACCAGTAAGCCATGTTTGCCTCTTTGTTCGTTTTTTATAGATGTAGCATTTTATTTAATATTTAAAAGGCCTGTTCAGCATGTCCTCGATGGCTTCGTCGATTGTTTTTTTGCCGCTGAGGCAGTCATTGACGGCTTCGGTGATGGGCATGTCGACGGCGAAACGTTTGGCGAGGGCGAGGGTTGAGGCGGCGGTGTGAACCCCTTCGGTGACGGCGTTACGTGCGCCGAGGATTTCCTCAAGTGTTTTGCCTTCGCCGAGTTGCGTGCCGAGGGAGAAATTGCGTGATTGCATGGATGAACAGGTGAGCATGAGATCGCCGATGCCGCACATGCCGAGAAGCGTTTCTTTTTCCGCGCCCATGGCTGTCCCGAGGCGG
>JAACQG010000010.1:0-23280 GCA_009995045.1 Alphaproteobacteria bacterium | reverse complement strand
GCGACGCCGCGTGTGAGGAGGGCGGCGCGTGCGCTGTCTCCCATTTTACGGCCATGGACCACGCCGCATGCGATGGCGATTACGTTTTTGATGGCGCCGCCGAGTTGTACGCCTATGATGTCGGTGCTGAGATAGGGGCGGAAGCCTTTGACGCCTAGTGCTTGTTGGAGTTTGAGGCCTAGTTTTTCATCTTTAACGCCAATTGTCGCAGCGCCGGGGAGACCGGCGGCGATTTCGCGGGCGAATGTTGGGCCGGTGAGAACAGCGATAGGCGTTTGTGGGAGTTCTTCGGCGCAGACGGTTGAAAGGAGCTTTCCGGTGTCGAGTTCGATTCCTTTTGAGCAGATGACGAGTGTGTTGCCGTGACTTACGTCGTCTTTGATTGTTTGTAATGTTGAGCGCATGTGTTGCGCAGGAGTGACGAGGAGGACGACATCGCATTTTGCGGCCTCGTGGATGTCTTCGGTGGCTTTTAGGTTATCGCTTAAGGTGATGTTGGGAAGGTATGTGGTGTTGACGTGTTTTACATTGATGCTTGCGACAACGTCGGTTTCACGTGCCCACAGGGTTACATCACGTCCGCCATTTGCCATGGCTTGTGCGAGGGCGGTTCCCCATGCACCGCCGCCAATTACTCCGATTGATAGGTTAGAGGCTGGCATACATTTTATCCTTTATTATGCGCTTCGCGCTTGTTTTACGGTCTTCGACCGCCTCACACTTGTTCGGTACACTTTAAAATCTGTGGGATTTTAAATCACTGTTTATTTTATAATTTATATCGTTGTTTTCTTGCAATCTTATTTACGCTTTTACACCTGCACCATGCCGTGGCGCGGCGGATGGGTCAAGAGGCCAGCGGGGGCGGGCTTTGAAATCCAGGGGATCACTTTTGCCGGTTTTGAGGTGTTCATATCCCGCCCATGCGATCATGGCGGCGTTGTCTCCGCATAGCGATACGGGGGGCGCGTAGGTTTTGATGGAATGGGTTTCGCACATCTGTTTGAGCTTTTCGCGGATGGCTATATTGGCGGCGACGCCGCCGCTGACGACGAGGGTCGGTGTATTGATTTTGTATTCTGATTTGAAGCGTTCAATGGAGCGGGCGCAACGATCGGCGATGATTTCGGCGACTGTATGTTGGAACGCGTGTGAAAGGTCGGCGATATCGTTGCGGTTTAAGTCACCAGCGGGGAGCTTTTCGACAGATTGTCGCACGGCAGTTTTTAAGCCAGAGAATGAGAAATCGAGTTCTTTGCGCCCTTTCATAGGTGTTGGCAGCGGGAAGCGTTTTAATGCGGCGGCTGGATCTTTGCATTGCGCCGCGATTTTTTGAATCTCTGGGCCGCCGGGATAGGGCAATCCCATGAGCTTTGCGGATTTATCGAAACATTCGCCCGCCGCATCATCTAATGTTGTGCCCCAGCGTTTATAGCTGCCGACTCCTTCGGCGATGAGGATTTGGGTATGTCCGCCAGAGACAAGTAACAGGAGATAGGGGAAGGCAGTGTCATCGGTGAGGCGCGGGGTGAGGGCGTGTCCTTCGAGGTGGTTCACTGCGATGAAGGGGAGGTTTTTGGCGGCGGCGATTGCTTTCCCGGCCATCATGCCGATCATGACACCGCCGATCAGGCCAGGGCCACAGGTGGCGGCGATGCCATCGAGATCGTCGAAGGTTAGGTTTGCATCTTGAAGCGCGCCCGTGATGAGGGGGTGGATATGGTCGATGTGGGCGCGGGCGGCTACTTCGGGGACTACGCCACCGAATGCGCGGTGTTCTTCAAGCTGGCTGAGGACGAGAGAGGAGAGAATGCGTGCGCCAACGGGTTTGTCACCGTCGATGATGGCGACCGCCGTTTCGTCACATGATGTTTCAATGCCTAATATAATCATGATTTTTTATAAACCACAGATGGACAGGCTGTGTCTATCTGTGGTTAAAAAATAAGCATGAAAAAGCTTTTGAAAATTGGGTCTCGGGGTTCGCCTTTGGCTTTGCGTCAAGTGGAGATGGTTCAGGATGCGCTGGAGGCTGTGTTTCCAGAGCTTGAGACGGAAGTGGTGATTATCGAGACATCCGGGGATTGGCGTCCGTCGGATGGCGAGGTCGCATTGGCAGAGCGTGATGGCGGCAAGGCGCAATTTGCGAAAGAGATTGAAGAAGCTTTGCTCGCGCGTGAGATTGATTGCGCGGTGCATTCGATGAAGGATATGGATTCATTTTTGCCCGATGGGTTGATGATTGATCATATGTTGCCGCGTGAGGATGCGCGTGATGCACTTTTGTTTTCGGATGATGTGCGCGTTGGTAAAGGGGCGGGTCAGTGTGATGCATTTGAAATTATTCCCCATAATGCGAGTGTGGGGACGGTGAGTGTTCGGCGTGCGGCGTTCTTGCTTGCGAAGCGACCGGATTTGAAAGTGGAGCCGTTTCGCGGGAACGTACAGACGCGCATTGGTAAGCTTCGTGTGGGGCAGGTTGATGTGACGATGCTGGCGATTGCGGGATTGAAACGCCTTGGGATTGAAGAAGAGGCGGATGTTGTTTTGGATGTGGACGTGATGTTGCCTGCGGCTGCGCAAGGGGCGATCGGGATAGAGGTGCGTAATGACGATCATGATGTTTTAGCTGTTTTTAGCCGTATTTCCGATGTGAATACAGTGCTTTGTGTGAAAGCGGAGCGTTCGGTGCTTAAGGTGTTGGATGGGTCGTGCCAGAGCCCGATTGGGTGTTATGCAGTGTTTGAAGAGGGGCAAATGTGGATACGTGTACGTGTTGCGTCGCTCGATGGTTCGCAGGTTTTTGAAGATGATATTCGCGGCAGCGTTGAGGATATTTCGGGTGCGCAAGATTTGGGCAATACGCTTGGGGCGCGGATGAAAGCGATGATTCCTGATGGGTTTTTGGGTGCGTGATATGGGCGGTTATGTCGTTATTACTCGCCCCCAACCTGATGCAAATGATTATGCGTTGGAATTGAAAGCAGAGGGGTATCAATGTCTGGTCGAGCCGATGTTGAGGATTGATCCCATGCCTTTTGAAATACCGAATTTAAGTGATTATGACGGCGTGCTTGTGACGAGTGCGAATGCGGTTGATTGTTATCGTCGCGGCGGTGCGGATGTTGCGACTGTTACCGTTTATTGCGTGGGTAAGCACAGTGCGCAGGCGGCGCGGGATGCGGGGTTTGATGATGTGTTTTCCGTTGATGGGACGGGCGCGGATTTATTGATGCATGTTTTGACGTTGGATGATGTTAAGGATAAGCGGTTTTTACATCTTTGCGGGCGGCATATTGCGTTTCCGATTGTGGGTAAATTGAACGAGGCGGGCGTTGCGGCGGATATGTTGGTTGTCTATGAAGCCGTTCAGGCCGCGGTGTTTTCTGATGATTTTGTGCGGTATTTGCGCGACGGTAAGATTGAAGTGGTGACGTTTTTCTCGAAGCGTACGGCTGAGGCTTTTGTGGATTTGGTGCGTGAGAATTTTAATGAAAGTGAATCTGAGGCTTTGTTTTCAGGTATAAAATCCTTGTCAATTAGCACCGCCGTGCTAGAGTGCGTACGCGTTTTGGCGTGGGATGCGTCTCATGTTTCAGATACGCCCGACAGAGCAGGGATGCTCGCGTTATTGCAGGCGTACGTTTAAGTTTGAATTTAGAGTTATTTGATAGTCATTAGGAGATCATCATGGGTAAAAATGCGATTGAAAATGCGGAAGAGATTATTGAAGCGTTTGGCGGAATTCGTCCGATGGCTAAGAAGATTGATGTTGCCGTTACCACCGTTCAGGGATGGAAAAAGCGTAATGTCATTCCCGCAGCGCGTCGTGAATTGATTATTAAAGCGGCGGCGGAGCACGATGTTGATCTTGGTGACTTGCTTAGTGGTAGCGGCGAGGTTGTTGGATCGGCGGATGTGAAAGCAGATAAGCCCGTTAAAAAAGATGAAAAGCCTGTTGTTACTGACAGGTCAAATGATGCGGACGATCAGGATGATGAAGGGGATGTTCTTCCCGAGGCTATAGTTGACGTTCCAGAGGAGACGGCGGAAGAAAAAGATGAAGAGCCATCTATTAATAATGGTGCACCAGTTAAGGAAGCGAAGCCGATTGGGGCGAGTGAGAAGAAGATTTTGGATCAGAAATCTATTGAGTCTTTTGACCAGCCGTCTGTGTCATCGGGGTTGAAATTTGTTTTGGTTGTTGCGGTTATCGTTGCGCTAGGCTTTGGATCGATCGCGGCGTATTTCTGGCAGAAGGCGAATACTGAGCGGGCCGCGGAGGCAGCGCGCGTTGAGGCCGCCCGTATTGCAGAGCTTGAGGCGAAGATGGCGGAGGTCGAGGATGAAGTTGAGAGCAAGGGATTCTTTGGCAAGATTATTCCGAAAGATTTGAATGAACAAATTGCGACGTTGCAAGAGAAGACGCAAAATTTGCAAAAAGATATCGGTAGCGCGGCGCAAAAGGCACAGGAAACGGCCAAAGCTGTTTCTGAAGATGTTTTGGCCGAGGATGCTGGCAATATGGAAGAGCGTTTGGTTAAGTTAGAAACGCATTTGCAGGAAATCACCGGAAGACCAGTTTTAGCAGGTGTTTTGGATCGGGTGAACACGATGCAAAGTGATCCCAATAGTGAAGATGTTTTGGCGAGAACGGTAAAGGAATTGGATGCTTTGTTTGCGGCGTTGCAGGCGGACACAGTGCAAGCGGGCGGCGCAGTGAAAGAGAATACGGATGATGCGATTAATTTCACACTGGATGTTGCGCGTGAGCAAAGCGCGGCGATTGGACAGACGTTTGAATCGGTTCCTCAGGACGATTTGAAGGCGGCGGCGATGTTGCTTGGTATGGCGCAATTACGTTCGGCGCTTAACCGGGATAATGAGGCGTTCGAAAGTGATTTGAGTTTGCTTCGTAAGATTGTGGGCGATGAGAATCCAGAATTGAATGCAGCGCTAGAGCGACTTGCGCCGCATGCGCAAGATGGTGTTTTGACGGTATCAGGGCTTTCGACGGAGCTGCGCTCATTTGCGGGGGATGCGGTTGCGGCGTCTTTGGCGGGTGAGGATGTGACCGTTAAGGAACGTGCAAAAGCGCGCATGAATGAGCTGTTCCAAGTTCAAAAAGACGGCGAATTGATCACAGGTACCGAGACACAAGCGGCATTGGTGAGCGCGGAGCAGCAATTGCAAAATGGTGATATTCAAGCGGCGATGGATGCGGTTGGTGGGCTTGATGGGCCAGCGGCAGAGGCGTTGTTGCCATGGCTTCAAAAGGCGCAGGCAAGTTTGAGTGCACAGAATGCCAAAGGCGTTGTTGATGATGTTCTTGGTTCTATCACTGCGGTTGGTAAAGGTTCCGGCGGTAAATTGATCCGTAATGAAGAAACGGGGATTAATATTTATGTGCCAAAGAACAATACCGTTAAATATTAGTATCCGTTATTTTTGCTGAATAGCTGATGCTTAATTAAGGCGCATATTTTTATTTGTGGTAAGCTTTTTCAAAAAGGAGTTTGGGTTCGATGTTGAAGACATTTCTATTTCTTGTGAAAGCTGCGTTGGTTATCGGGGTTTTAATCTGGCTCGCGGAGCAAGAGGGGAATGTGCAGATTGATTGGATGGAATATACCGTCAATGTGCATGTGGGATTGTTTTTAGCTGGGCTTTTCACGCTTATTCTTGTGTCGATTTTCATTTATCGTGTTTTGAAGACGGTCGTCGATTTTCCGGCGAGCTATCGCTATTATTCGCAAATTCGGGCGAAGAATAAGGGCTATCGCGCATTGACGCAGGGGCTGACGGCTGTTGCGGCGGGAGATGCGAAGGCGGCGGTGAAATATGCGGAAAAGGCGCGGAGCCTTATGCCGGAAGATAAGGGTTTGCCGTTATTATTGGAAGCACAGGCCGCGCGGCTTGATGGGCGCGAAGGCGATGCACAGGAGAGCTTTGCAGGGCTGATTGAGAATAAGGACACATCGTTTCTTGGTGTGCGCGGGTTGTTGCAGTCATCGATGGATGTTGGTGATGATAGGGGCGCGTTGGCGCTGGCGCGTCAGGCGTTGAAGCTTCATCCAAAGCAGCCGTGGATTTTACGCACAGTTTATGATTTGGAGATTGCGTTGCGTGAGTGGAGCGCCGCGGAAGCGACGTTAAAGCGTGCGGTTAAAGCATCGGCGATTACAAAGGAACGGGCGTTAAATGATCGTGTTGCGATGGATCTTGCGATTGCGTTGTCGGCGGAGAGTGAGGGGTTGCAGGATGTTGCAGCGTCACAATATAGGGCGGCATTGAAGCTTAATGATCGCTCCATTCCGGCGATCGTTTTGGCGGCGGAGTATTACATCCGACAGGGGCAAACCAAGCGCGCAAAAATATTGATTGAGAAAGCGTGGAAGCGCTCACCGCATGCGGCGATGGTTGATGTCTGGGATCAGTTGATGCCAAAACGCAATTCATCCGATGCGCTTGACCGTTTGAAATGGTATGAAAAGCTTGTGAAATTGAACGGTGATAATGCGCGTGCGCAAGTTGCGGCGGGGCAGGCGGCGTGTGATGCGGCGCTATGGGGGGAGGCGCGTAAATACTTTATGGCGGCGGAGGCTATTCGTCCGAGTAAGGAATTGTATAAGGCGCTTGCGGTTTTGGAAGATCGTGCGAATAACGATAGAGAAGCGGCGCGGGCATGGCTTGAGAAGGCGGCAGATGTTGCGGGCGAGCGTGTTTGGATTTGTCGTGAGAGTGGTCGGGTTTATCCGAATTGGTCACCGATTGCCGCGCCGCATGGAAGCTTTAACACGATCGAGTGGAATTATCATATTGGTGAAGATGGCGATGATGGTGAGGCGGTTTTGCTGACGGCGAGTGTTGTTGATCCGATGGATGATACGTTGATCGAAGCGCCCAATGATAACGCCAAGACGGCATAAGCCTAGATTCGTTTTTTTTACAATCGAAGTTTACCCGTGCGCATGAGGCGGTATAGCCCTGCGCCTGTTAAGAATCCGCCGAGATGCGCTTCCCATGCGACGCCGCCAAATGCGATGCCGATGAATGCCATGATTCCTGCCCATATAAATATAAGCGGCCAAGGCCCTTTATTGGCGAGCTTGCCGGTTAATCTTCCCATGCGCCCTTGTTCGTACATCATCAAAATGGAGGCGGCGAAGAGGCCGGAGATTGCGCCGGATGCGCCGATGACGGGTGTGTCCGCGCCAATATTAAGAAGGTAAAATACAACCGCGCCACCGATACCGCAGAGGAAGAAGAATTTGATTGTGGTCGGGGTTGAAAACATGCGTTCAACAAATGTCCCTAATGCGAGGCCCATGAGCACGTTGAAGCCGAGATGTGTCCAATCGCCGTGAAGGAAATTATAGGTGATGGGAGTTATGAGGGAAAGCGCATCCCATCCTTGTCCGCCGAGGAATTTTGACGGGACAAATCCGAAATCGCTGATGATTTTAAGTCGTGATGACGCATCAAGTGTGAGGGCGGTGATCGCGTGGATAGCGATAAAAACGCCGATGATGATTTTTGTAAATGGCGGGATGTTGCCGAAATTGAAGAAGGGTTCTTCGTTTTGTTTGCGATAGGATTTGCGGTATGCGTTTTCTTCGGCTTGTTGTTTTTTACGGATGCGGTCGCGTTCGGCAAGGGTCGGGAATTTGACGATTTTTTCCTTTTCGCCATTATGGTCGGGATCGTGCCCGTTGCTGTTGCCGTTGCCGTTTGATTTATTTGTCATGCGCTTACTTTAGCGTTATGGCTTTGGTTTGCAAGAGGTGTGTGGGCAAGGTGGTCAAATAAGAAAAAACACGCTGATTGGAGGATGCAGCGTGCTTTGACTTATTGGAGTGTGTTAACTTTGTTTACATGAGCCCGGGTCGGTAGCCGATATCGGCGTTCTTTTCCGCGCTGTAGTTGTATTTTGCTGTTTCGTAGCCTTTTGGCTTCATGAATGCTGGTGGTTCAACCTTTGTGACCAATTTACCTGCGCTTGCGAGGAGGTCGGTTGCGCCGATTTTCATGTGTGCCATGCCTTGTGCGAGTGCGCCCATTGCGTTGGCGTATCCTTCTTTGGCGATTTGTGTGCCGAGGATAACCATTTCAACGATTTTACCAACTTCCGGTGCGACCGCTTCAACGGCTGAGCCGAATGCTTCAGAGGCGAATGCTGCGACATCTTCAAGTTTGCGAGCAGGCTTTTTACCGCCGCCGCCGCCTTTTTTGCCGGATTTACCTTCTTCTTCCTCTTCTTCGTCATCGTTATCATTTACGATTTCGATATCGACGAATGTTGGTGTTTGGAAGCTGACGGGGTAGTTTTTCAATCTGGAGATTTCCAAATCACGACCCGATAGGCCAGCTTTCACTTCAATTCTGATTGTGTCTGGGTTGCGCCAGTCTAAGACAACGCAGTGGCTTTTGAATTCACCGGGTTGCTGACATTTGTGAACCAGTCTTTTTCCTGGATAGAACGGTTCTGTAATTCCGCTTTGTTCCAAAAATTGTTTTACATTTACCTGCATTTTACACTCCTATTTATACCGTATTTGTCCGAAGTTTGCGCTCTTCGTATAAGCATCTTGTCTGTTTGTTCAGAGCTTCCTCTGTTGTTTATTGCTTCGGAATTAACCCTATAATGCGCGTATATGGTTAATAATTGATTAAAGAAATAAAAAGAATCGTAAGTCGCGTGTTTATTGATGTTTTGGATGTTTTGAATGAAATCTGCTATACTTATGTGTATTAGGATTAATTTTTGGGTTTAGTGGCAGGGTATGGTTCGTAATTTATTGGTTTTATTGATGTTTCTTGGTGTTGGCTTTGGCGCGAGCGTTGCGCAGAGCGATATCTTTGTGCGTCAAAGTCCTAAGGCGGATTCTAAAGGTGGAGACGATGTTTCTAAAAAGAAGCCTATTTATTTGCGTCCGTTTAAATCATCCCCGCAAAAAACTCAAAGGGTGAACAAGAAAGTGAGCGTTCCTAGGATTACGAGCGGTATGCCGCAACAAGTTGCTGGTGATCTTAAGCTTTTGGCCTATTGGCAAAAAGCAGAGCGTATGCCCGAGACAGTTAAAGAATTACAATCTTATGGACAGGCGCTGCGTGCGCTTGATCTTAAGCGTGTGATGGAAGAGCGAAATAAGATTCTTCCTGCGCTTGAGGCACAGGCGGTCCGCCAGGTGAATGAGTATAGAAAAGAATTTTTGAAGCAAGCGCCAGATTTGGAGGCATTTGTCCAGATTAATGACATGATTGTTAAGGGGCTTGATGTTGCTGATATGTTGAGTGATCCCAATGCTGCGGCTAAGGCGGTTTATACGCGATATGCTGGAGAAAGCGTTGAGGTTATTGAAGCAGAAGCCAGAAAAAGAGCTCAACAGGCCGATAAGGTCGTAAAGCCTATTTATCTTCAGCCTGATGCTAAGGCTACTAATAACCCTGATAGTAAGAGTAAAGCGGCCACGGGTGTTTATAAAAATTATCGTTAAATGACGTTCACATGTTTATAAACAATGTGTATGCGTTATTTGTCTATGTCTGAAAAATCCGAATTTTTGATTGCCCGTATTTTGCGGGTAAATTTACGTGTGGTTGCGATGGTGATTGCGGTGCTGGCCTATGCGTGTTTAGGGTCGCCGACACCGGATACTCTTTCTTGGGTTGAGGTGTTTGTTGGTGGGGTGTTGGTTTTTGCGGTTGGTGTGGCTGCGTTTCGTCATGTTTTTTTCAGCTTTTCCGAGGGGCGACACGTTGGGGCGTGGTTTGTTGTAGGGCAGATGTTTTTGATTGTCGGGTTGGTGAGCGGCGTTTGCGGTGCATTGGTTTCGGACGCGTCATTCATGGCGATTATGCGCGATGTCTTGCCGTTCGGGTTTTTGTTTTTGCCGCTATTTTTGTTGGGTTTGAATAAGAGGCTGGGTTTTGAGCGGATTTATCTCACTGCGTTTTTATGCTTGGGGGTGATCTTTGCTTTGCGTGCTGGCGGCGCAGGCGTTGGCGGGGCATTTATGCCGTCATTTATTGCGGGGGGTGAAGCGCTTTATTATTTGGGGAATTCGCCGGCTGTTTTGTTTTTGGCTTTGTTTGGTCTTGGCTGTGCGATGGAAGTTTTGTCACGTGGTGTGGGTGTGCGTTCACTTGTGGTTGCGGTGATCTGTTTGGCGGGGTGCGCAGCAGCGGTGTTGCCGATCGTTATGACCGCGCAGCGTGCGAGCATGGCCGCCATTGTGGTTTACGGAATTGTTGTTTTTGGCGTGTTGTTTATGCGATATCCGCGGCGGATGTTGTTTGTTGGCACGGGTTTTGGTGTGTTTGTGGCTTTTGCGTTCGGCGGATTTTTGTTGGATGCGTATGAGGGGGTTGTCAGTAAGAGCAGTTTAGTCGGGGCGAATATGCGAGCCGAAGAATGGGCGGCTGTTTGGGGGCAGATATCCCAGCATCCGCTCACTCTGATATTTGGACGCGGGTGGGGGGCGTTTTTCGCCTCGCCTGCGGTTGCAGATATTGAGGTGAGTTATACGCATAGTCTTTTGAGCATGATGTTGTTGAAGATTGGCGTGCTCGGGTTTGGTTTGTGTGTCTTATATATAGGTGCGTTATTTTTGGCGTTACTCAGGTGTTTTCGTGGCGGTGAGGTCCTTGTTTTGGCGCTCGCTGCGCCGTTATTGATCGATGTGTTTTTATATGCCGCTTATAAATCTTTGGATTTTGGGCTTTTGCTTGGAATGATTAGCGTGGTGATACTTCGTGATTCGAAGATATCCAGAATTGCATCTGATGCGCCCTTATTGTATGAAAACAGTAAGGGAGTCACTTAGTATAGCCATGCGCAAACCAACCATTTTATTGATGAATCGTGTTTACCCGCCTGTCCGAGGGGCGACGGGGCGAATTTTACGCGACTTGGCGCGGAATTTGGCGCGTGATGGATGGCAGGTGACGGTGATTACATCTGGGCCCAAGGCAGGTACAGAGCGCGATGGCGCGGTACGAGTTATTCGCGTGAAGGGATCAGCTAATCCGTCTGGTGTTTTTAGCTATGCGCTTGTTTGGATCAAGATGTTGATCGCGGCGCTCAAATTGCCGGCTACACAATTGGTGGTGACGATGACAGATCCGCCGATGTTTGCCGTTGCAGGGGATATTCTTTGCCGTGTTAAGAAGAATAAGCATATGCATTGGGTGCAGGATGTTTATCCTGATTTATTTCCTGTTATTGGTGTGAAATTTCCTGACTTTTTGCTTGATGCGATGTCGAAGGTGACGATTGGCGCGATGTCACGGGCAGATAAGGTGATTGTTATTGGACGTTGCATGGCGCGGCATTTGAGTTATTCGGGGCTAGCGCCGCGAAAGATGGCGGTTGTACCGAATTGGCCTGATCTCGAGCTTGGCAACGAGCATATTGATGGGCGTTTTGATGATGCGGCCAATCAGGAAGATTTCGAGAAGGTGATCGCGGCGAGTGGGCGCGCGATGAATTATCGCACGCATCAAGAGCAGATTAAGACCGGCCCGCGCTTTCGTGTGCTTTATGCGGGGAATATCGGTTTGGTGCATCCGATCAGTGTGGTTTTGAATGCGGCGCGGATTTTGCAAAACCAGAATCCTGAGATTGAGTTTTTATTTGTTGGGGATGGCCCTAAATATGATGCGATTACGCGGGCGAAGGCGCAGGAGCATTTGGATAATGTGAAATTACTGCCGTATCAGCCGCCCGCGCGTTTGCGGGCATTGATGGAGAGCGGGGATGTACATTTGGTCTCGCTTGACCTTGATGCGGTCGGGCTTTGTGTGCCGAGCAAGATTTATGCATCGGTTGCGGCGCATCGCCCGTGTATTTATATCGGGCCGACGGGGAGCGAGGCATCGAAGCTGGTTGAAGATTATAAGCTTGGCATGGTGATAGAACCGGGCAATGCAGAGGCTTTGGCGGATGCTATTCGTGGGTATCGGATGGATGGGGATGCATGGTACGCGGCGCATGAAAATGCAAAAAAGGCAGCGGCAGTTTTTGTGCCGCGTGCGTCAATCGGGGCATTTATGGAGCGTGCTTGGCAGCTTGTGGGCGGGAAGCCACAGGAAAAAATTGTTGAGCGCGTGGATGATTTGGCGGCTGAATAATTTAGGGTATATGGGGGCGCGATCATATTCGTGTCTGATATAGGTTTGAGTTTTGAATACAGATAATGATTTAAATGTGATTGGTGTTTTGCGCGAAATCTGGGCGGCGAAAGTGTTTTTGCTGGTTGGGCTTTGTGTTGGGCTTTTGGCTGGGGCGTGTTTTAGCGTGTTGGCAGTTCCAAAGGTTGAGGCGCGGATGATGATTGGCCCTGCGCAGCCGATGGATGCCTCCATGAAATCACAATTTCAAGATGGACAAAACTCGTATGTGATTGGAGCGGAGCGCGACGGTAGCGGCGAGATGGTTTCGAATTTTACACGCTTTAAGGCGATGATGCGCGGGGTGTCTGTCGCGCGGTTTTTGCTGCGTGATGCGCGCATTGTCGAGGGGGTTAAGGCGGATCGCTCGTTTGTGTTTGAGCGTGGGCAGGGTGATTTGAGTGCAACGGATTTGGCGGCTTATATTGGCAAGCATGTTTCGTTCGATCGTTTTGGCGAGAGTGCGCTCAAGGAGATGGTTTATCGTCATGCGGATCGTAAATTTGCTGCGTATTTTGTGCAGCAGATTCATCGCGTAACAGATCAGCTTATTCGGGCAGAATTGCGAAATCAGGTGGATGAGAGAGTTGCGTATCTTGAGCGGGTGATTGCCAAGACGAACAACCCAGAGCAGCGGCGCATTATTACGAATTTGCTTTTGGAGCAAGAGCGGGCGCGCATGATGGTGTCGATGGATGCACCTGTTGCGGCGAGTGTGATTGAACCTGTCGCGGCCGGAGCGCGTGTGGTTTGGCCGAATGCGGGGCTTGTTTATGGTGGGCTTGGGCTGGTTGGTCTTTTGCTTGGCTATGTTGTGTTTGGGCTGGTGACGTTTCAGGTGGCTGTTGGTCATGCGGCGCAAAAACAGACCAAAGGGCAGGGGCGAGATTTGCGGCATGAGCTTAAAGCGCAGTCGCGCAGGCCGCTTAAATATGGAAGCTGGTTTGGTGGCTCTGTTGGCAATGATGTGGATGATGAAGATGCGAAGCGGCGTCGTGTGAAAGACAGGCATTATGCAGCGGAATAACACATGCTGCAATACTCTAACCGATGAGCCGCATCGTATTCCCGTGACGGTTATTGTTGTTACTAAAAATGAAGAAGCGCGCATCGCGCAGTGTTTAGAAGCTTTATCAGGTTTTGATGAGATTGTCGTTGTTGATTCGTCGAGCGATGATGCGACATGTGCTATTGCGCGTGAGATGGGCGCACGGGTTGAGGATTTTGTTTGGAATGGTGCGTATCCGAAGAAGCGGCAATGGTGTTTGGATCATTTGACATTAGCGCATGATTGGGTGTTTTTTGTTGATGCGGATGAAATTGTAACCGTGGATGTTGTGAATGAGATTGCTGTGATTTTTAATGGTAGTGAGCCGGATGAAGCAGGATTTTTTGTTCGGGCGAATTACATTTGGAATGGGAAAATGTTGCGGCATGGATTGATGAATTCTAAGCTGGTTTTATTGGACCGCACGCGCGTTGAATTTCCAGTGGTGGATGATATTGGCCTTGATGGTATGGGCGAGATTGAGGGGCATTATCAACCTGTTGTTAAAGCGGGGAATGCTGCGGCGGGTATTGGTGTTTTGCGCGCGAAAATGCTGCATAATGCGGGTGATGATATGGCGGCGTGGATGGCGCGGCATATGCGCTATGCGCAGTGGGAAGTGGGAATGAATGCACGCAGGGCTTGGCCGTCTGATCCTGTTGTTTGGCGTGCTTTTTTGAAGCGCTTTTTTCGGACGCTGCCAATGCGAGGTGTTGCAGCATTTTTGCATTGCTATGTTTTGAAAATTGGTTTCCTTGATGGTGCGGCGGGGTTTGATTTTGCGCGTTCCCGGGCGCGGTATTACGCGATGATTAGCGCTGCTTCAAAGACCAATAAAGATTAGGCGCGAATGTGCGAAACGCCATGTTGATGGCTTGAAGTGTTGTGATGATGACGTTTTGTATGGGGGAGCAGAGTTTTAGGGTTTTACGGATTTGAAATTGCTCGTTTCGTCCGGCTTTTGTTTCCTGCTGGGAGATTCCTCCGGCTTCGAAAATGCAAATTGGGGTGGGTATGTATTCAATGTTTTTTGCCGATTTTAAGATGCGGGCGGTGAAATCATAATCTGCTGCGATTTTGTAGTCTTCGTTGTATCGTTTTTTACCAATAGCAGATGTTTTATACAGCATAGCTTGATGGTGAGTGAACATGCCGAGGGTGATGCGTTTATGTTTGCGTGATGGTTTATAATTAATTTTTCCGTCTTGTGCCTGCTCCAGGGCGTCGCCGTAGATGAAATCGGCTTGGTTTTTTATATTTTGAGCGATTGTTTTTAGGGTCTGTGGATCGGCGAGCATGTCACCAGCGTTGAGGAAGAGGATATACTCTCCGCTTGCGCGGCTAATCAGACGGTTCATAGCGTTGTAGATGCCAGTATCATTCATGCATTGAATGATACCCAGGGTGTTTTTGAGTATGTTTATGGTGTCATCGGTCGATCCGCCATCTTGGATGAGCCACTCGAAATCTTCAAATTCTTGCGATTTGATGGAATTCCATGTCTTTTCTAACCCTTCAGCGTTGTTCAGGGTGATGGTTGCGAGTGTGAATTTTTTCTTATTTTTTGGCATAAATACCTAAAATTTTATCTTTTATTAACTATTATCGCATATTTTAAAGGGTGTATGCGGAAATAGAATAAAAAATATCTGCAAAGAATAGAGATAAAACAAGGTGTGTTATGGCTTTAGATGAGGTGGTTGGAGAAGGATTGGGCGAGGTTTTGCCTCCTGAAATTCGCGACCTTATGTCAGGCGTTGGCGGTATTCGTCGTCAGCAGGATACGCAGATGGGGGTTATGTTCCTAGCATTGGTTAATAAGCCTGATGTCGAAATTGGTCCGAATGGTGAAAACACCCGCAGGGATGGAGCAAAAGCTGCATTTGGAACGTGGAAAAGCGAAGCGGAAGCACGTTTAAAAAGTTTAGGAGTTGCGGCTCCCACGCGAGATCAAATTCATGAAAACATGATTGCGGAAATACAACAGGAATTACAATCGCTTAATGGCGGAAGACCGCTTAATGCGAAGGGCGCGAAAGAGATTAATGATCTATTTGCATTAGATGATGCCCAGTTTTTAGAAAAAATTATGGCGAATGCGGAGAAAGGCAATCAAGCTTTTGATGCACATGTGCAAGCGGTTAATGCTGCGAAAGCACAGGGTAAGCCAATTCCATTATATGAGCATGTTGGAATCATGGAAGCGCTTATGCATAGCGGGGATGGTGAGGGTCGTCCGCGTTTGGACGGTGTTAGCCTCACTGGTGTTGATGTGAGTCCGCAGGGGCAAACGGAAGCGAAGATTGATGGCGCATTTGATGATGTTGTTCGATTGATGGGGCGGGGAAACAACTCCGAACAGACTTTAGCGCATTTGGCGTGTGTGGCAACAGGCGATCGCAGGGGCGAGATGCGTTTGGAGGATGGTAGCTATGATCCGGATAGTCATAGTTTTGCGAATGTTAATAAGTTTGAAGGGCCGGGCGCTTTAGCCCCAGGGGCGTATCAAGAATGGCTTAGTCGATTTAATAGTGACGAAGGTTTAGGTAGCAATTATTCTCTCTTACGCGGCGGCGAAGAAGCTCCTGCCAATATGGATAACCTTGTTACAGAGGCAATGGTAGGGCGCGGCATTGTTACGTTTGACAGTCAGGCTGCGCGTGATGATTGGAATACCCATATGGGCGGCCTTTTGGCGGGTGAGTATGGCGACGATCACCGTCTTCATAAGATTTCGGGCGCAGACCTTCGGGAGAGTATGGAGACGTTTGCTCGCGCGCGCTCGGACATTAAATTTGCCAATGAGAGTGATGCGGACAATGCGTTAGGTGTCAATGCGGCGGAGATTCGTCAAGAGGCTAGTGGTGCTCCAGTGGTTGAAGCTGCGGCTGCACCAGTTGAAAATGCGGCTGTTGCTGATCCAGTGAGTGCAGCGGGTGCTGTTGCTTATTTGGCTGCAGAAAGCGGTGTTGGCCCATTGGTGAGTGCGACACCAGAAGCGACGATGGCGCGTTTGTCGAGCGTTCCAGAATTTTTGGCCGATATGCGTGCGCAGCAACAATTGAATGCAGTTCCGTCATATTCTCCGCTTGCGCAGATGCAGATAGAGCCGCAGCTTATGGAGCCGAATATGGGGCCGCGCATTGGTAATTAATTACTGTCACCAATAACATCATCAATAAATATTGTGGTCACAGCCAGATTCGAAAGGATTTGGCTGATGTCTTTTGCGCTTTGGATGAAATCAAATGGTTTTGGATCGCGGGGGACGACGATTGTGCTGCCCGGGGGGATGAAGATGGGGTTGTAGTTCCAGCTTGAGACTTGGAGGGGTTGTGCGCTGCCATCAGGGTATAGGACGAATGTACGGTCTTTGTCGGCGTGGAAAGTGAAGCCGCCTGCTTCGTTGATGTAATCAAGCGGGTTTTTTCCTTCACGAAACTGGAGTGACGCGGCGGAGAGGACTTCGCCATGGACGCGGACGGTGAGATCACGTTTGGGGATGAAGATGCGGTCGCCTGGTTGAAGGAGGAGGTCAAGCTCAGGCTTGGTAGAGAGTGTTGCGGGATCGGATTCGATTGTGATTCGCCCTGCGCCATTGGCTTCTTCGAGTTCGGCGGCGAGCGCGCGGGCTTCGGCGATTTTTCCTGCGTTGACTTTATCGCTGTCTGATTCCAGGGCGGATGCGATGGCTTGTTTGATGGTGCGGCTTTGTGCGTGAAAGCGTGCTTCTTCGGCGCGGCGTTCGGAGGCGCGGGAGAAAATTGTGCCATAGGGGTAGGCGTTTCGGCTTAAGCCGCCCGCACGCTCGATGAGGTCGGAGACACGGTCACCGTTCATGAGGTCATAGCGACCGGGGTTATCGACTTCGCCCATGATGAGGACGCTGTTGTCTTTTATTTTTTCAAATTTTTGATTAACGCGAATGGATGCACCGGGTTCGATGATGACATCGTTTGCGGAGGTTTCGGCGAGGTTGATGCGCTTGCGGTGTTTGCCGTCGCCATTGGTAAAGGCGGAGGAGGTGACTTCGATATTTCGCTTATTGGCTTCGAGGGCGAGGCCACCAGCGACGGCGAGCACCGAATCGAGTGTGACACCCTCGGCAACGGGGTAGCTTCCTGCGTTGCGGATTGCGCCGCGAATGAAAGCGCTGCGTTCTGTCAGGAAGGAAGCGAGGACGGGATCGTCGATATGGTCGCTTTCTATGTCATCTGTAGAGCCATAGGCGATTTGTTGGATGTCGCTGTCGGTAGGTGGGGTGAGAAGGTTTTGGATTTGGGTGTTGGAAAAGAGGTGGATGGTGTCGCCGTCTTCGAGTTTGCGATCAAATTCGCCTTTGATGACGAGACGTAGTGGGAAATCGATAAAGGTTTTGGTGAGATGCTCGCTGTCATAGCGTTCGATAACACCGATAAGAGGGTAGATGTCTTCGCCGAGGACGCTTTGCGAGGAGATGAGAGATTGTAGGTTTTTATGATCTGTGACGGTGTATAGACCCGGGCGGCGCGTATGGCCGATGAGTTCGACCATGCCTTCACGTTTTGCCGATCCTTTTGAGACAATCAAAATGGAGCCGTCATTAAAGGTGGGGGTGAAGGCATCTGTGATGTCTTCGACATGTTCTTGGCCGGAATCGGTGAGGCCGAGCTTGAGTGTGCGGTTTTGCCCTGGTGCCATGAGGCCGCCAGCAAGTTCGAGCATTTCATTGAGGGTGAGTTTTTCTGAATTTTGTGCGGATTGGTGATGCATGCCGCGGCGGCTGGGTAGGATTTCAAAAATGGCGGGGCGTTTGACTTCGCCGCCAACGGCTACAGTGGGGCCGATGGATGGGACAATGATTCGGTCACCGTCTTGGAGGCGTAAATCTATTGCGGACTGACCGTGGAGGAGGAGGGCGTAAAGGTCGATATAGGTGGAGCGACCATCGCGGATGAGTTTGATTTGGCGCAAGCTTCCCGTTTTATTAATGCCGCCCGAATCCATGAGCGCGTCGAGGACGGTGTGAAAGACTGTGAGGGTTTTGCGTCCGGGGCGTTTGACGTTGCCGATGACGAGAGCGTTGATTTGGCGCACGGATGATAGTGAGACAAAGGCATCGGTATTGTGGAGTTGTTGTGCGGCGGCTTCAATGGAGAGGCGGACTTGGCCTATTGTGCGTCCTGCGGCGGGGATTGGCGGCAGGTCGGGGATAATAAGCAGGCCGTTGCTATCGATTTTATGGCGCGAGCGATCGTTGCGTTGTCCCGTGAAGGTGATGTCGAGTTCGTCGCCGCTGCCGAGGATGAAGCTGTCTTGGACGGCGGCGGAGGGGGCAGTGTTCTGTGCAGCGTTGCTTAACGCGTTTTGTGTTTCTGATGAAGGGATACCGAATAGGTCATACCCGAATTGCTCAAGCGGTTGCGCGATGCGAGAGGCATACATGGATTCGATTGATGATGGCTTTTGCGCTGTTTTTACGGGGGTGGCGTAGGGTTGTATGAATTGTGCGGGAGGTTGAATGGATGGGTTTTGTTGGCGGGGCTGGTGGTCGTTGTAATCGTATTGTGCGTATTGATTGTTACGCGATGAAGGCTCGCCAAGGGCCGGGTCTATTTGCAGGGCGCGAAAGTTTTTGTAATTACGCACTTCGCCAGTGACATCAGACCACGGGGCGGCAGAAGGTGTTTGCGCAGAAGCTGTGTTGCTGGCAACAAAAATGATTGGGAGTAGTAATTTTGTCAGTATTCTCATGGTGATGAGCGCCGAGTGGCCAATGAATGTTTCTATCATGAGTATACACATGTATGAAATCCACACCATAGTGATATGTATTTTTTGTTGTAAATGTTTGGTCTTTTTGGCGAGGGTGGCTATATAGGGTTTATGACAGTTCATATGATTAAATTGATTGTGGGTGCACAAAGCCTTGAGCAATATGCGCAATGGCAGGAAAGCCAAGTGATGGATTATCACGGGCAAGATGCGGTTCCATGTTTCACACGGTTCATGCCCAAGCGTGCGGATGAGATATTGCGTACGGGTGGTTCTTTGTATCGTGTTCATAAAAGCCGCATTGTTTGCCGATCTCAGATTTTAGGGTTTGAGATGGTTGAAACCGGGCAAGGTCAGAAGTGCATGATTATGCAGAGCCCTGAGATTATGACTGTCCTCAACGCCCCGCAGCGCCCTTTTCAGGGGTGGCGGTATTTTGATGGTGCAAAGGCGCCAGAAGATCGCGGTGTTTACGTGATGGGACAAGATGAGGAAGAGCCGCCCGAAGAATTGGGTGATGATTTGCGTGAGGCGGGTTTGCTTTAATCTTTTTCCTTGCATTGGCTAATTTTCTTGATTACATAATTGCAAAAGGATATGTATTATGAGAAATGTAGCCAGTTTAACAGTTGGGTTTTTGATGTCTGCGGGCGTGGCCGCTGCGCAAGATGTGCAGCCAACTATTTGTGATCCTAGTTACGAGCTTGGGCCAAGTGGTGTGCTTGAGGAAGGGGCAGGCGTTTTCGTACAAAGCCCAGATTTAAGATCAGATGGTTATCCTTCTGCGTGCACAGCAGGTAGTTGGTTGGAGCGGCATAAAGACTTTCTAAAAGACGAAGGTCGCGATGATGCTCTTGAGTTGTGTACAGTTGGCGAAGGCGGTTTGGACGTTGGTCCGGGCCCGCATGGTAATTATTATTATGATGAAGAGGCAAACCCTGAACCCGATAAGCGTGTTTTGATTTGTCGTGATGATAAAGGTAATTGTTATATATGTGCGCCAGCGGTTAGCTAGTTAATGCTTCTTACGCTCATTGGCGTATTTGGTTGAATTTTCCAAAATTGAATAAGCGACGGTTGAGATATAGCTGTTGATTCTGCGGTAGTCGCGGATGATGTCGAGGTGGATCGAACTGGTTGCGATTGTTTCTGGTAATCCTTGGCGCAGGCGATGGAAGTGCTGGCTGGATGTTTCTTGTTCCGCTTTTCTGATGTGATTCTTGCTGTCGATGAGTTGTCTCGCGAGGCTTGGGTCTTCGGAAATGAAGAGGTTCTGCGCGAGTTTCATGTTATCCAATACCTGTTTATGAAAGTCTTTGATTTCGCTCCATCCTTCATCGGAGAAACGCTCACCTTTAGCGATTTTCTTTTTGGCAAGCTCCATAAGGCTGGTGTCAATGATGTCGCCAACATGCTCAAGGTTTGTTGCAAATGTGAGAATTTGTAGGTAGCGATCGGCTTCCTTGGGGTCGAGTGATTGTTGAGTTAGTTTGGCCATATAATATTTAATGGCAGTATAGAGGCGGTCAACGGTGTCGTCTTTGCGGCTGATGTTCTTTGCCATGCTATCGGTGTTTTGCGTGAAGCAGGTGATTGTTTGACCAAGCATTTTTTCGACGATTTCAGACATGCGCAGCGTCTCGCGTGCGGCGCAGGCAAGGGCGATGATTGGTGTTGATAGGGCTTGATCGTCTAAATAGACAGGATCAGATTCGTAGACGACTTTGTTTTCTTTGATAGGGAAGAGGCGTTCGCCCACTTTTGCGACCCATTGCACGCACGGCAAGAAGATGATCCCAAGGGTGACGTTGAATAGAACATGCAGCGAGACGATTTGGCGAGCGGGGTCCAAGTCGAATCCATTTAACCATGTAAGGATGTAATCACTAAAGCCTATGAATATAATCGCACAGACGCTTCGCATGAAAATGTTGGATGCGGTGATTTGGCGTGCTTCTGCGCCTTGCTTATATGTCACAACAAATGAAATGAGCGCGCCGCCAATATTTGTTCCGATCACGAGCAAGAAGCCAAGATGCATACTGACGATGCCGCTGGCTGCGAGTGCGGCGAAGAGGAGGATGGATGCGAGAGATGAATGGATGATCCATGTCAAAATTGCGGCAAAGGCGATGGCCATGATGGGGTCATTGTTCAGCGGTGCCATAATAAGCGGTAAAGTTGCCGATGTTTTAAGAGGAATCGTTGCATCGCGAACAAGGGCAAGTGACAGGAGCATAAGGCCTAGGCCTATCAGGATTAAGAATAGATGTTTCTTTCTGCCGCCGTTTTCATATTTCATATGGCCGATAATGCCAATCGTTAGCAGCGCAGGAGAAAGCCAACTGAGGTCGAAGGTTAGGATTTGTGCGACTATGGTTGTCGCGATATCCGCGCCAATGACGAAAGCAATTGCAGCGCCGAGCGGAATGCTGTGTTTTTTGACAAAAGACAGCATGAGAAGAGTCGCTGCGGTGGAGCTTTGTAATAAAGCGGTTGTTCCAAAGCCGGAGATGGCGGAGGCGACGCGGTTTTTGGTTCCCCGTGATACAAAAAGTCGAAGAGAAGAGCCGTAGGCACGTGTAAAGCCCCGCTTGACCATGCGGGTTCCCCATAGAAGGAGGCATACAGCGCCGATGATGTGTAATAAAACAAGAGATGAAGTTATGGAATTGCTCCGCTTAAGTGTTGCTATTGTTAGGGTAAGTGTTCTTACATTGGTTGCTAATATGATGCTTAATCATGAAACATGCATATTACAGACATATATATGCATAAAAAAGTTTATGTTGCCAAGGACGATTCGTAAAGGTGTTGTGCTTTTATTGATTGGATTTGTTTTTCTTGGTTAAGAGCAATTTCTGCCACGTTAATTATGGATTTTTAAGGTCGCATATATATGTGATGATTCATTTTTCGGGCTTAATTGGTATTATCACCAGCATTCTGTTACGGTTGATCCAATCAAATATATCTTTTTGGGCATTACAATCTCCATTGGTTACATAACTCTGTGGAGATTGGCTTGGTTTATTGAGGGTGTTAGGGCTTTGCGAGAGCGGGGCTGGAATGTCGAGAATTGTTATGGTGATGTTTTTAAAATAGGCCAAAGTTTTTTTATAAGAAATATTTGGCGGTATTCTGGGCTTTGTGATGATTTTTTACAGAAAGGATGAAAAAAACTTAAAAAAAACGTAAAAAAAGGTTTGACGGTTCCAACTGAGATGCGTATACATCCCTCCACGCACTGAGGCGGAGCAAACAAAGATTGTTGCGCAGCGAGGCTTAGAGAGTTGAAAAGTAAAGTGTTTAACTCTTTTTATTGACCGCAAAAAGTATATGAATTATATTTTTTCCAATCAGTAAAAAAAGTTCTTGCGAATTAAGTGAAAAGCAGTCATAAGACTTCTTCTTTCTTGGTTCGGTTGCTGTCGGAAGACAGTGTATTGAATTTTAGATTTGGTTCTTGAACATCGTGAATAGGGAAGAAGGAATACGCAGGCAGCAGTGCTTGGACTTTTTAAAAAGTTTAACTTTTTTAAGTTGTACATTGAGTGCATACAGACAAAAAGATCTGCTGTTTTATTTGCGTAGTCTTTCATGACGCATCGTGTGGTCATATTTATATGGTCACATGATAAAATAAGCATCGTTAAAATGTACAAGTTTTAACGAAGCAGTAAGTAAAGTAATGCAGGTCTTTGAAGAAGTCGTTGCCAACTTGTTGGTGACGCATTTACTTCAAATAACCAAAAATTCAATTTTGAGTGATTTGATGGATTCAAACTTAAGAGTTTGATCCTGGCTCAGAACGAACGCTGGCGGCAGGCCTAACACATGCAAGTCGAACGAACCTTCGGGTTAGTGGCGCACGGGTGCGTAACGCGTGGGAATATACCCTTGAGTAAGGAATAACGTAGAGAAATTTGCGCTAATACCTTATAATGACTTCGGTCCAAAGATTTATCGCTCAAGGATTAGCCCGCGTCAGATTAGATAGTTGGTGAGGTAATGGCTCACCAAGTCGACGATCTGTAGGGGGTCTGAGAGGATGATCCCCCACACTGGAACTGAGACACGGTCCAGACTCCTACGGGAGGCAGCAGTGAGGAATATTGCACAATGGGCGAAAGCCTGATGCAGCCATGCCGCGTGAGTGAAGAAGGCCTTAGGGTTGTAAAGCTCTTTCAATAGTGAAGATAATGACGGTAACTATAGAAGAAGCTCCGGCTAAATTCGTGCCAGCAGCCGCGGTAATACGAATGGAGCAAGCGTTGTTCGGAATCACTGGGCTTAAAGCGTATGTA
>JAACQG010000020.1:36839-36964 GCA_009995045.1 Alphaproteobacteria bacterium | reverse complement strand
TTCGCCGGCTTTTCCGCTGGCCTCCTCGGCATCGGCGGCGGCGCAGTCCTCGTCCCCGGCCTCTATTACATCCTCAAGCATTTCGGCTTCAGCGACGTCGCAATGCATGTCGCCGTCGGCACCTC
>JAACQG010000020.1:0-36818 GCA_009995045.1 Alphaproteobacteria bacterium | reverse complement strand
CGGAACCTCCAGCGCCCTCGCCCATCATGGCCGCGGCGCAGTCGACGTGCCGATGCTCAAAAAATTCCTCCCCGGCGTGGTCATCGGCGTGATCGTCGGAACCTACCTCGCCGACCGCCTGCCCACCGAAGGCCTCAAAATCATCTTCGCAGGAAGCCAGCTCGCCTTCGGCACCTATATGATCCTGCGCACCAACAAAACCAACATCGTAGACACCCTGCCCAAACAACCATTTCTCAGCATCTTCGCCGCCCTCAACGCAGGACTAGCCACGATGATGGGCGTCGGCGGAGGCGTGCAAAACGTCACATTCATGACCATCTGCAACGTCCCCATCCACCGCGCAATCGCCACAGCCGCCGCAATCGGCCCATTCATCGCCGCCATCGGCGCCGCGGGCTTTGTTACAATCGGCCTAGACCACGCCGGCCTCCCGCCATACAGCCTCGGCTACATCAATTTCGCCGCCTTCGCCTGCATCATCGTCACCAGCATCGCCTGCGCACCATTAGGGGCAAAACTCGCCCACAACCTGCCCGTGCCGACCCTCAAGAAATATTTCGCCATCTTCATGCTCATCATCGCGGCGAAAATGCTCCTCGAGATCTTTACAGACTTCAAAATCATCAATTAACCCCCATTTTAACCATACTATAACTCCCTGTTATAAAACATAAATCCCTTTCCCACTCGGTTCGTTTGACACATTGACGGGGAGGGGGCGACCAAACCATTCCCCGCAAGCGCCAAGGCCGCAAAACAACAGGATATTATAGGATTTATTTCCTAAAAAGTAAAGATCAAACCCCAAATCCCATAAAACTTGCATTTTAATACGTAAATACCTATAACCGCGCTTATGGATAAACAATATTAATGGGAATTTCGTGATGGAGTTATCAAATTTTCGCAGACATTGGAGCAATAGCGCCGCTGGCGCATTGATGCTCGGCCTAACGAGCGCCACCGCAATCACCGCCTCCGCCCAACCCGCAAGCGCGCAACAGGCAGCATTCGAAAACGTCGCAACACAAGAACACCCCGCAATCGAGGCTCCCACCGCGGAGCGCCCCTATTATCTTGCAACATTCGATTCCGCTTTCAAAGCCGCCAACCCATCCATGACACCCGTTGGCATTGAGGGGCTTGATAAGGATAAATTAGTCGTTCTAAATTTTATATCTGAAGCCGATCAATTCTCAGAACTGCAAACACAAGTTTTACAAAACACGCTTCAGGTAATGGCTGGCCGTAGTCTAGATAAAGATTTAATGCTGGTGAATATCTCCGTCACAGACCCTAACGGTGAACCTGTATATGCAACAGCCTATCAAACATCTTATGAACAAAACACCCTTGCGGGTAAGACGGAGCATTTAGAAGAAAAGCAGCTTCCTTACGGGGCAGTTTACGGCACGCCACTATACACTTCAGAGGGCGATGTTTCACAACTATTCGATTTCGCACTCATGCATGATGTAAAGAACGCAGCGGAATTTGACGTGCGCGTTCAAACCATCGAAAATACGATTAAAATTCCCGTATTAGAATATAATAATCTACACGTGCACCGACAAAAACCAGAGCCAGACAATGATCCTAAAAGAGATTTAGATTAAAAATAAAACTGTTTTATACGTACAAGACATAACATTGCGCCTGCTCCCCTAAAACACTCAAAACCCGTCAAGGGATATATTTCATGCACAATAAGATATAGAAGTTGACGTTTTCATTTATTTCACACAAAGACTCTGGAAAACAATTTTCTTACAAAATTATGGAACCAAAACTTGCATTTCGATACGAAATGGCCTATAACTAACCTTAAGATTTAATTAATATTTATGGGAATTTCGTGATGGGTTTACCTAATTTTGCAAAAGATTGGAAATCAACAGCCGCAGCAGCAGTTATGCTCGGCATGTCTAGCGCTGTCGCACTCACCGGCTCCGCCCAACCCGCAAGCGCGCAACAAGCCACATTCCAGAGCGCGTCAATGACGCAACAAGAACACCCTGCAATACAGGCTCCCACCGCGGAGCGCCCCTATTACCTCGCTACATTCGATTCCGCATTCAAAGCCGCCAACCCATCCATGACACCCGTCAGTATTGAGGGGCTACACCCCGACAAAATGGTCGTGTTGAATTTTGGCGTAGAAGGCGAACGTTTTTCAGGCATACAAACTGAAATTTTAGAAACAGTCATCGCTGACCAAGCCCCTAACTCCCCAAAGGATATCTTACTTGTAAATATCTCTGTCGCAGATGCTGAAGATAATCCCCTCTACGCCAGCGCTTACAGAACATATTACGAGCAAAATACACTGGTTAATGGCACAGAAGCTTATCCAGATAGCTTGACTCCGTATGGAGCTATATACGGCGCTTCTCAAGATAAAATAGATGGTAACTTTGAACAACTATCAGATTTTTCGCTATTATATGGCGTAAATAACGAAGAATCGTTTCAAGAAAGCATTAAAACAGTTTATGGGTTAGTTATTATTGCTGTTAGCAGATATAATGAATTATTGAATGAAAATCCTGATGTTATCGCCAGTGCGGGCAGATCAATGGAACTTAATTAACCTTCAAAAGAAAATGAGAATTCATTTTTAGATGAAAAGGCATTTACGTCGGCAATTTGATTTTCACCTAAATATTTGTTTTCTTGAGCCTTAACGTCATCAGAAACATATTCCGACACGACACCCAGACTTTCAGATGCAACAGCAATATCAGCCTCAATCTCAACGGCCTTACCACTATCAATAGCTGCGGCCTCACTAATTTCCGCCTGCACATAATCAAGCGCCTCATTCGGCTCCAAATCCGCAGGAATTTCAATATCAAGATCAGGATTTTGCGTGAGCAGCAGATCAAGCGCAGGATGAACCTCATCAGGAGATTTACTACGCATCTCCATAATCTGCCTTGATATGCCATCATATCGGTTTAGGCGGCTTTCAATCTGTCTGCGCTCGTCCAAAAGATCATCATTGCGCTGCTTGGCAACCCTATACGCGGCAACAATTTGCCCATTATCAACCAGCTCTTGAATAATCTCGTTTTCTTGCCCTTGCAACTCACGATCACGATCCAGATTTTTCATCATCGCGTCATATTGATCCTGCGAAATATCACCCGCTTCAAGCTTTTCTTGATAAATCTTACGGATATAAGCCTGATACTCGGGCGAGTCTTCTGGCGGCAAGCCATTAAATTCTTCCTGCGTAAGATCATTGCGCAACATCGCCTCACGCGCTTCACGAAGCTCCTCACGTTCAGCTTGAATATCGGCAAGGCGATCCATCGTGTCTTGGATATCGTTCATCATCATCGTGGTTAGTAATTGATTTGTTCTGCGCACGCTATTCGATAAACCGCGCTCTTGACGTCCCGATAAATTTACATTAATTCCCGCGATAGCCATGTCATCGCTACCATCCATCATTGCGCGGATATACATGTTGTTTGAAAATATCTCTAATTTATCATGCGGAGAAAGGATCGCCCCCGCCTCGTTTATGAAATCCTGAAGCGCTAAAGGAAGCGCTGGCTGAGTCGCCACATTGTTAAAGGCCTGTCCTAAAGCCATGGTAATTCCCCTGTACACGTTTTGCCTTGCTCTACAACGGTTTCCCACCGCGTGGCACTGCTTATTATCCCGTTTGCTTTGGTCGGCACGTCTGTTTATAGTTTCGCGCACCTGTCCCAAAGACACCCCTATAATATTATGTAAACACTAATAAGCGGTTAACATTACTTAAAATTCGAAGTAATAGTTATAACCCTTGAAATAACGCGGTTTTCTGTGAAATAATAAGACTATAAGTTGTTGCTTATTACTTGAATACTATCATAGGTTGATTTATCGCAACCATTCCACGCACGCTTATATGAATGCCGCCCACACCATCAATACTTGACGATCCCACCACGAAAGCCCATATATGATGACATGACAGATCATCAAAATTACGCAAACGCGCAAAGATGGCGCGGCACCACAATCCTCTCCATCCGTAAAGGGGGTGACGTGATCATCGCCGGTGACGGGCAAGTCTCCATGGGGCAAACCGTCCTAAAGGGCAACGCACGTAAGGTCCGCCGCTTGGGCCGTGACAACGAAATTATCGCTGGCTTTGCCGGATCAACCGCCGATGCCTTCACCCTGTTTGAACGCCTTGAGGCAAAGCTTGAGGCGCATCCGGGGCAACTCACCCGCGCCTGTGTGGAGCTGGCCAAAGATTGGCGCACCGATAAATATCTACGCAAATTAGAGGCGCTCATGGCGGTCTGTGATAAGGACACCTCGCTCATCCTCACGGGCAACGGCGATGTGGTCGACCCACAAGACGGCATCATCGGCATCGGCTCCGGCGGCAATTACGCCCTCGCCGCCGCGCGCGCCCTGTATGATCAGGACTTAACCGCCGAGGAAATCGCCAGAAAATCCATGAAGGTCGCCGCCGATATCTGTGTCTACACCAACGAAAACCTAACGATTGAGACACTATAAGCGCAAATTGTGCTATCCTTTTGGCATGAACAAACTCTCTGCAATTCTCATCACTTTATTTGCGCTCATCGTCTGCACACCCGCGAGCGCCGCCGAAAAACCGCTGATCAATATCCTGTTCATCGGCAACAGCTACACATTCTATAATGACATGCCCTACATGCTGGAACAGCTGATCAATGACAGCAAACAAAGCCCCATTCGCGCCAATATAAAATCTGTCACAAAAGGCGGGGCATCAATTGAAACACATTGGAAGGACGGCCTAGCGAGCCGCGCCATCACCGACGGCACACAATGGCATTATGTTGTCCTACAAAATCAGAGCAATTGGGCGATGTATCCGCTTGATACAAAAAGCGGATATATCTATGGACGAAAATTTGCAGATCAAATAGCCAAAATCGGCGCTGTCCCGGTCATTTTTGCAACATGGCCAAAAGAATTAAACAGCGCGCATTATAACAACAATCAATATCTAAAAAATTTCGGCCACAGCTATAAATCACTGAATTACCACGCCAAAGAACTGGCGCGGCGCATTGACGCGCAAGTCGTTCCCGTCAATGACTATTGGGTAAAAACGCTTCAAGATTACGCCAATATTACATTATATGATAATGATGGCAGCCATCCCGCCCCCGCTGGTACGTATCTAGCCGCGCTCGCTTTTTACAAATTCTTCACCGGCGCGCCCCTTAAAACGCAAGACACGAAAATAAAAGGCATCAATGCAAAGACTGCAGCCACGTTACGCTACGCTGTCGCGTATCCCAGCAAATCGCATGCCCCTTGATTTTAGCATTCAAACGCTCTAAATCTGGCTCATGAGCAAAGTAAAATTAGTCCCCGAATTAGCATCCCTCACCCCACGCGAAATCGTATCCGAACTTGACCGCTTTATCATCGGCCAAAGCGATGCGAAAAAGGCCGTCGCCATTGCACTGCGCAATCGCTGGCGCCGCATGCAGCTTGAACCCGCATTGCAGGAAGAGGTCTACCCGAAAAACATTCTAATGATCGGGCCGACAGGCGTCGGTAAAACCGAAATCGCCCGCCGCCTTGCGAAACTGGCGCACGCCCCATTCGTTAAAGTTGAAGCCACCAAATTCACCGAAGTCGGCTATGTCGGCAAAGATGTAGAAGCGATCATCCGCGACCTCACCGAAGCCGCCATCCACATGACCAAGGAATCCCACCGCGTCACCGTAAAGGCTAAAGCCGAAATATACGCCGAAGAACGCGTCCTTGATGCTTTGGTGGGTGAAAGCGCAGGCGAAGGCACGCGCGATTCTTTCCGCAAAAAGCTACGCGCCGGTGAATTAAACGAACGTGAAATTGAAATCGATGTAGCCGATAACACAAACCCAATGGGCGACATGATGGACATCCCCGGTATGCCCGGCGCATCCATGGGCATGATCAATGTCGGCGATATGTTCGGCAAAGCCTTTGGCGAGCGCACCAAGAAAAAGAAGCTCAGCATTGAAGACAGCTATGAAATTCTAATCGCTGACGAAAGCGACAAATTGCTCGACGAAGATAAATTGGTGAGCGAGGCCCTAGAGCTGGTTCAGCAAAATGGCATCGTCTTTATTGATGAAATCGACAAGATCGCGGCCAATCGTGATGCACGCGGCGGTGATGTCTCCCGCGAGGGTGTGCAGCGCGATTTGTTGCCACTCATTGAGGGCACAACCGTCAACACCAAACACGGCATTGTCAAAACCGACCATATGCTCTTCATCGCCAGCGGCGCATTTCATTACGCAAAGCCATCCGACCTTTTGGCCGAACTCCAAGGACGCCTGCCAATTCGCGTGGAGCTTCGCGCCCTGACCGAAGATGATTTCAAGCGTATCTTAAAAGAAACCGAAGCCAGCCTGATCAAACAATATATCGCCCTGATCGGCACGGAAAAGGTCACGTTGAATTTCGCAGATGATGCGATTGATGAAATCGCCAAACTCTCATTCGAAGTCAACGAACAAGTCGAAAATATCGGCGCGCGTCGCCTTCATACCGTGATGGAAAAATTATTAGAAGAGATCAGCTTTAGCGCAACCGACCGCAGCGGCGAAACCATCGAAATCACCGCAGATTATGTACGAGAGCATGTCGGAGAATTGGTCAAAAACAACGATCTGAGTAAATTTATTTTATAATCCCATTACAATTTGTTGCCCACCAACACCCGGGACGCTCGGCAATAAACCAGTACGAGAAAAATCGGACACATCTTTAACCACACCGCTTATGCGAATAGCATAAGGATCATCAGGATGGCGCTGCGCATCAATGCCCATGACAATCGCATTATGGCGTGAAATACGCCCGCTATCATACAAACCCAAAACCTCAGCAGAGACGACCGCCGATACAGCTATACCATCAAACTCACCGCGAATATTAAAATAACCTTCATGCTGCCCCGATAATCTTGGATTATTCCAATCTAAAAAAACTGGCGCAATAAAATATCTGCTCTGCCCGCTTTCTAAGAGCCTTTCCAAATCCGCACGATCATTAAGACGAAGGTCAGACAAAAGCGTTTTATGCCCACCCTCTTTGATAATGACAGTGTTTTTTTCCTCATCGGATAGAGCGTTATACAATTCTTCTATATGCGAGATTGTCACGTATTTCGAAGCGGTCTTCTTAGAGGGTTTTTGCCCGCGCGGCGCAACGGATTGATGGAAACTTTGCTCAATATCCTCGCTGATTTTTGGATGTCTTAATCTCAACTCATGCAAATTATCACTGGCTCTGCGTTGCACGGGTATATTGTTTTTGCGCATCACTGCCTCTAGCGGGCTAAACAAATCACACTCAGGATCGCCATGCCAATTGCCCTTAGGCAATCGCCAATGCGTACGTTTTGGTTTAGTGTCAGGTGTATCATCGTTAGACACCCGATCGCGCTTTTCCGCCTTAACATGTTTTGCTTTTGCCAGGTCGCCGCAACATGGGCACGAAAACGCCCATTCTTTACGACGAAAACCGGACGCAGGATCCGCGCGCAAGCCCTCAACATCAGACGCAGAAAGCAACCTCTCTTCACCCGTTTCTAAATGCACGCCGCGCATGATAACCGCGCTGGGGTCATATATGTTTATGTCTTCTTCACCCGAAGCCATAACAATCTCCAAAAATTATAGCGCCACACTACAAAATAACCATAATTATGTCAATTAAATAAGCTTCCCGTTTTGTCCGAAATTTGCTATGTATAGTGCTATGAAATTATTCCTCTTCACACTCTTTGCCCTATCCGCCCTGATCGCATCACCAGCCAGCGCACAAACCAAACCCCAATTCGCATTTCCCGTTGATTGCACATTAGGCGAGGATTGTTGGACGGTGAATTATGTCGATGTTGATTCGCATCCCAAAAGCGCCCGTGATTTCACCTGCGCCAGCAAAACATATGAAGGCCATAAAGGCACAGATTTCGCCATTCGCTCACGCATTGAAATGGACGAAGGCGTGAACGTCCTCGCCGCGCGCTCGGGTAAAGTGCTGCGCCTACGTGATGGGGAAGATGACACGCCTAAAACAGAGGAACAATACCAAGCCATTCGCGATCAAAACAAAGATTGCGGCAATGGCATTATCCTTGATCACGGCAATGGCCTGCAAAGCTATTACTGCCACCTAAAGCAAGGGTCCATCAAACCCGCCATTGGAGATGAGGTGAAAAAAGGCGATGCCATCGCGCAGATCGGGCAATCAGGCTTCGCCGAATTTCCGCATCTGCATTTCACCGTGATCTGGGAAGGTGGGCAAATTGATCCCTATACCGGAAACTTAAAGGACGATGGATGCGGCAAATATAAAAACAACCTCTGGGAAGATGATCTCGCCTATGATCCATACGCCATTTTCGACGGTGGGTTTAGCTTATCGGTGCCTGATTTCAAGGCTATTGAAAGTGGGGAAATACACCCCAAAACACTCCCCAATCGTGGCGACGCCCTTGTCTATTGGGCCGCATTTTACCAAGCAACCGAAGGCGATGAAATTGTTTTAACAATTACCGATCCCGATGGAAATATATGGACGGAGCGCACCCATACAATCAAAGAATCACGCAAACGCCCCAGCTATTATTACACAGGGCGCAAACTCAATGACGCGGCGCTAAAACCCGGCGACTATAGCGGCACAATCACCTACACCAAAAAAGGCCACCCGCCCAAGAGCGTGACACATAAAGTCACCATCACTGACGGCGTAAATTAAACGCGATTGCGACGCAGATAAACATAGAGCGCGCCATCACCGCCATCTTTCGGACGCGCAGAAACCGCTTGAAGCACGAGGCCATCAAGCTCACTTTCGCGCAACCAAAGGGGAACATTTTGTTTTAAAACACCGGGCGTTCGGCCAAACCAATCATCACTGCGCCGACCTGTATTACCCTTGCCCGTCACCACCAAGACACAGCGATGCCCCGATGCGTGGCAATTGCGGATAAACCCGATCAATGCCTGACGCGCTGCGCCCTGATTCATGCCATGCAAATCAATCCACGCATCAATCGCAATCTCGCCGCGCTTAAGGCGTTTCATGGTATTGCGATCAATATCAACGCCGCGTTTGACGCCCGCCGTTTCTTTGGCAATCACCGGTGCGGCGTCACGGCGCGGTTTAGAAGCCTTTTTCTGTTTCACCTTCGCAGGCTTTTCCTCGTGAGGGCGCACATAACCGCGCCCCTCCATTGGCTTAACGTCACGCGTCATCTCTCGCCAAAGCTCAATATCTTCGGCGCTTAGCGCATTTTTTGAATCTGTTTCTTTGTTATCAGTCATAAATCGTATAAAATAGTATTTGAGCAATTTTAAAGGTGCCCGAGCCAACATGTATAAACCCCATGCTATTGTCATTGTTATTATAGGGCTTTTCAGCTTTATTCAAACCAGCTTCGCGCAAATTACAATTACCGGCGAAGAAAAGGCCGTCTTTGCGTACTTCAAATTGACCAATCAAATACCTGATTACGAGAAATGGATTAAAAATTCTGATCCCTATATCAATGGTCGCAAAGCAGAAAAGAGTAAAATCCTGACAGAAGAAAAAGAGCGCTTAAGCTGGGGCTTTGATCAATATAATGTTGAAAAAGATTTTATAAATCTACAGCGCCCCATACGTCTGACAACCTTTATCAATCAAGATGGCAAGCGCGTCATCGACACACGATTTATTGATGACCGCCATAACGAAACACCGTATTTCCCCATTTCATATGGCAAAGAATCCATCGCCTTTATCGTTGAGGAATTGGTAAATTACAAACAGATAGAACTCAAAGACGAAGAGATTCCAAAGGTTAAAGACTATTTTTATGATTCCGCCCCATATGAAGCCATGATCAACATCCGCATCAGGCCAATTTCTGCAGATGCAAAAAATAAACTCTTCGTCGATTACAAAGACCAATGGCTCATGCTCGGCGATATTGCATATTTAAAAATCGAATTTCGTGATGAATATAAATTAGAGGATGTCATTGTTTGGGACTACAACGCGCCATGGTATTTAGACGAATCACAAAAGGCGCTGCTTGAAATGTTTAAAAGCACCGAATAGTAAAATGGCACCATTTTTGCAAAATTACTCATAAGCACTATATAATAAAGGTGCGATGAGGAAAAAACGATGTTCACATCTATCGGCAATATATTAGGCGTCAAGCCCAGACACGCGGAGCAAAACGACACCCGTCAGGACATCCAACGCCATGACCCTGAATTTGAACGCCGCCGTAAAAAGAAACAAAAAGCCGAAGAAGAATTATTCGGCCAAGAAGACGGCGCGACGCTATCCATCGACGCACTCAGCGTATTCCTCAATAAATTCCTAAAAGAACTCAGCGATAAACAACCCAGCAAAGGCTTTAACGCAACCTCCAGCGGCCAAAGCGAAAACAAGACAGAACAAGCCGACAGCCCAAGCGCCGAACGCCCCGTATCCGGCAAAGCCGCACAAGCAGCGGGCGCATACCAGCATATGGCACAAAGGCAGCATGAAACGTCTATTTTAGGGGAGGTGAACGAAAACAACGCCGACCTCATTTCCTTAGACGCCGCAGAAATCCGCACCATTCACGCCATCTTAGAAGATTTAAAACTGTTGGAAGACAAAGATATCGAATATATTCACATTCAGCGCGCAGATAGCTTTCTCCAAAGTTTAGTGAACGCGGTCAACACCGTTAAATCTTCAAAGCTATTCAACACTTAAGAAATAGCCATCATCATTTGTTTTTAGAATGTGAGGGTTTGAGGGGTCGGTTTCAATTTTTTGCCGCAGGCGATAGATATGCGTCTCTAATGTATGCGTCTCAACGCCCTCAACATATTGCCAGACATCATCCAATAATTGATCCCGGCTCACCGCCCCGCCCCGTTTTTCCGCCAATATAACCAGCAACGCAATTTCCTTTTCCGTCAAACGAACAGGATCCGCATCCACGGACGCATAATAAACAGAAAGGCGCACATCAATATATCGCCCCCCACCGAGATCAATCGTCTCATCGCTGTCCCTCGGATATAAAACACCAAAAATACGATCCAACAACGCGCCAACACGAATCGGATGGGAAGGCATTATAACGGAAGAATTTTCCGCCTCCGGCACGTCTTTAACCACCTCAACACGCCGCGCCAAATCATACCGCGCAATCACGCCGCGGATCACCTTAGCCGCGAAGTCATTGGTTTCGATTACAAATATGGGACGCGGATCATTCATATCTATATCTATGCCTTGCTGGCACGGCATTTGCAAAGTTTATCAGATGATTGAAAGTTCCTTTAGCTCGCAAACCCAAACACATGCGCAAACCCAGCGCATTTTGACCTATGTGAAAAATGAACGCATGGGCGGTTTCGTGCCCAAATATGAAACCCGCACCATCGCAAAGCAGCAGGAAAGCAATAGCGTCGAAACACATATAATCGGCGCACAAGGGCAAGATAGCTTAAATCTCAATACCGCACAGTCGCAAGGCAAAGAGGAAGATCAATTTGGCTTTGGTGATATCTTGGACATGATGAATCCGCTGCAACATATTCCCATTGTCGGGCATATATACCGCGAGATAACCGGTGATCATATCAAACCTGCATCAAAAATAGTTGGCGGCGCAGCGTTTGGCGGCCCTATCGGCCTTGCTGGCGCTTTGATAGATATGGTTGTCGCCAATGAAACAGGCAACGATATGGCGGGCAACGCGATGCAATATGCCTTCAATAGAAACGCGCCCAAACCAACGCCGCAATTAGCGGCAAACGAATCACAGCTAAGCCCGGAAAAATCCATCGAAAACACCCTAGCCTCAATCCAAGATCAAGGCATGACCAGCGCATTGCTCGCCTTTTCTGATTTAGCTGTTAAAGAAGAACCAACAACAAACACTGAACAGCCCAAGAAAACAGGCCTTTACGCATTATAAATCATAATCACGTTCGCCAAACACCCCTGTCCCGACACGGATATAGGTTGCGCCCAGCGCAATGGCTTTTTCAAAATCACCCGACATCCCCATGCTGAGATCATCCAGCCCTAACGCGTGTGCGTATTTGCGCAATAAGGCAAAATGCACGCCCGGC
Organism: Alphaproteobacteria bacterium; assembly: GCA_009995045.1. Taxonomy (GTDB): domain Bacteria; phylum Pseudomonadota; class Alphaproteobacteria; order Micavibrionales; family Micavibrionaceae; genus TMED27. The sequence goes on along the minus strand of JAACQG010000020.1, from coordinate 24,675 downwards.
GATTCATCAACAGGGGGAATGCACATCAATCCTTGGATATGCAACCCGCATTCACCATGCGCATAAGCATAAAAATCCGCAACATCGCGTGGAGCGATACCCGCTTTTTGATCTTCCTCGCCGGTATTAACCTGAATAAAGCAGGGCAATTGACGCCCCTGTTTTTCCATCTCATCCGCCAAAACCCGCGCCAATTTCTCACGATCGAGCGTTTCAATCACATCGAATAGCGCAACCGCGTCTTTTGCCTTGTTGCTTTGCAAGGGGCCAATCAAATGAAGACGAAGGTCGGGATACTGCGCGCGCCGATGTGCCCAGCGTGTCTGCGCCTCCTGCACACGGTTTTCCCCGTATTGGCGATGCCCCGCATCAAGCGCCTCTTGTATACGTGCATCGGGTTGTTTTTTGCTCACCGCAACCAGATTCACATCGGCAACATCACGCGCGGAAAAATCCGCCGCCTCCGCCATTTGTTTTTCAATTGCTTGAAGATTTTCTGAAACACTCATGCGTATTTATATACACCCATAGCGCCCATAAAAAAAGAGGCGCCAAAAGCGCCCCTTTAAAATTCTTAATTGGTAAAATTAGGTTCGATTAGAACTTAACTTGTGTACCCAATGTTACGTATGTAGCGTCAGCATCTGCACCAGCTGCATTTTCATGCTCAATATAGCCGATAGAACCGCGGAATGTCATGCCTGGGCCATATGTATAAACAGCACCAGCTGAATAACGGTCTGTCTCAAGGCCATCAACTGCAAATGTGTTCTCTTGTGTGAAGTATGATGCACCAAGTTTGAAAGGACCAGTTGTGTAGTCAGCACCAACAACCCATGTCTCTTCATCAACGTCATCGTTAGAAGTGAGGTCAGCACCATTGTCTTCAGTGTAGATAGCACCAAGGCCGAATGGACCCATGTCGAGGTCAAGACCAGCATTCCATGCTTTACGGTCATCAGCGTTAGCTGCTGTTTCGTTTTCGTTCTCTACGAGAGCGTAACCAGCACCAGCAATAACACCAACATTGTTGAATTGACCTTCATAACGAACAGCAAGTTCGTATGCAGCGCCAGCCGTGTCAGCTACGTCATCAGTACCAATACCACCTTTATCTGATGCATCATCAGAGTCAGGAGAGAAAGTTGCACCGATTTGGAAACCGCTAAGGATAGGTGACAAGTAAGTGATTTTGTCATCTTTACCTGTGATGTCCATATCGTAATCGATACCAGAAGCAACACCAGTTACGCCAGCAAGACCAAGAACACCGTAGTTTACTGGTTGTACATATTGACGAACACCGTCAATGTTTGAATCTGCAGAAGGAGCAGCAACTTGTAGCAAGTAACCAGCACCGTCTTCAGCACCAACATTGAAACGACCCCAGTTGCCTGAGAAGTAAAGATATGATTCTTCAACTTCTGTAGAATCTTCGCCATCAGCTTCAAGTTCGAAATGTGCACCAACTGTAAGACCATTGTCCAAAGTTGTTTCGCCACCAAGGTGGATTTCTGTTTCACGGATCATGTCGAAGTCATTAACTTCGCCATTATTTTCGTCTTGGTCAACATATGCGCCATAGGCTTTCAAGTAACCGCCGAGTTCAAGTTCAACTTGAGCATTTGCTGGTGTAGCGGCAAAAGCCAAACCACAAGCAGCTGTAGTCAAAAGTAGTTTTTTCATTATCATTCCTCCAATAAATTTGATGATAACCGTTAAAAGGGTGCCCTAAGAAATAGGAACACCCTTAATAAGCCTGAAACGCATCCTGTCTTCAACGTCATAAAATTGATTTCAATTATTTTTTAAAAGCCTGTTGCAAATGTGCAACACATGAAAATCTCGTTGAGACCCCCATAAAGCCATGCTATTACTTTTACAGCTTAACGAAACAGGTATAAATCATGCGCCTTACAAAACGAATAACTCTTTCTCTCTTATCATGCTCAACCGTGCTTGCGCTATCCGCCTGCGCAGAAAACAGCATAAAAAGCGAAGCGAAATATCCAACCGGCGCTGACCGCACCTCGAATAGCGGCAACGACATCTACGAAAAACCAGAGAGCATTTTCGGTGAAGGCGGTATTTTCGGCTCGAGAAAGAAAAATGACGAAAACAACAATTCCGGCATCGCCGTCAACAGCTTCCTATGGCGCGCGTCTTTGGACACCGTATCCTTCATGCCCCTCGCCAGTGCCGACCCATTCGGCGGTGTGATCCTCACCGATTGGTACACACCACCAGAGACCGAAGGCGAACGCTTTAAGATTAATGTCTTTATATTGTCACGTGAATTGCGCTCCGACGGTGTGCGCGTGCGTGCGTTCAAACAAAACTTTGTAAGCGGAAAATGGGTCGATGCCGAAGCAACCCCAGAAACCGCGCGTCAATTGGAAGACACAATCCTAACCCGCGCACGTCAGCTACGCGTCGCACAATTGGATTAATTACCATCCATGACAGAGCGTTATAATATAAAAGATTGCGAAGCCAAATGGCGCGCAAAGTGGACCGAAACCGATTGCTTTAAGGCAACCGAAACCTCCGACCGTGAAAAATACTACGTCCTGGAGATGTTCCCCTACCCAAGCGGACGCATCCATGTCGGCCATGTGCGCAATTACACGCTCGGCGATGTCGTCGCCCGTTACCGCCGTGCCAGCGGGTATAACGTCCTAAGACCAATGGGATGGGATGCTTTTGGTTTGCCCGCGGAAAATGCAGCCATCGAACGCGGTGTGCATCCGGCGAAATGGACAATCTCGAATACAACGGAAATGCGTGAGCAACTCAAATCCATGGGCCTCGCCATTGATTGGGATCGCGAGATCACAACCTGCACCCCCGAATATTACCGCCACGAACAAAAAATGTTCCTCGACTTCCTTAAGCGCGGAATTGCGTACCGCAAAGAATCCGTCGTCAACTGGGACCCTGTCGATAATACCGTCCTCGCCAATGAACAAGTCGTTGACGGCAAAGGTTGGCGCACAGGCGCGCCCGTGGAGCGTAAAAGCCTTAATCAATGGTTCCTGAAAATCACCGATTATGCCGACGACCTATTAGAAGGTCTTGAAACACTCGATCGCTGGCCGGAAAAAGTCCGCACCATGCAATCCAACTGGATCGGCAAATCCGAGGGCTTGCACCTCACGCTTGATATCGCAGGCAGCGACGAAACCCTTAAAATCTACACCACCCGCCCCGATACAATCTTTGGCGCAAGCTTTGCGGCCATTGCCGCCGATCATCCGTTGGCCAAGAAACTCGCAGGGGACAAAGACGGCTTTGGCGAATTTATCAAACAATGCCAAGCCACCGGCACAAGCGAAGCCGCCATCGAACAAGCCGAAAAGCTCGGCTTTGATACGGGCTATACGGTGCAACACCCATTCTTAAGCGATGTTCAGCTTCCGCTCTATATCGCCAATTTCATCCTCATGGATTACGGCACAGGCGCAATATACGGCGTGCCCGCCCATGACCAGCGCGACTTTGACTTCGCCAAGAAATACGATCTGCCGATCAAACAGGTCATATCACCGCCCGCCTACGCAAATTCCGACATTCCGGAACACCCTGTTGAGGAACAACACGCCATGCAGGAAGCCTATTCCGGCACAGGCACATTGATTAATTCCGACTTTTTAAACGGCCTAGAGATCGACGCGGCGAAAGCCGAGATCATCAAACGGTGCGAGGCAATGAATATAGGCGAGGGCACAACACAATATCGCCTACGCGATTGGGGCATTAGCCGCCAACGCTATTGGGGCTGCCCCATTCCAATCATCTATTGCGATGATTGCGGCGCGGTTCCCGTCCCCGAAGATCAGCTTCCCGTCACGCTGCCCGAAGATATCTCTTTCGACAAACCCGGCAACCCACTGGAACACCACCCCAGATGGAAACACACGACATGTCCAACATGTTCAAACCCCGCCCGCCGCGAGACAGACACATTCGACACATTCTTCGAAAGCAGTTGGTATCAATTCCGCTATTGCGATCCGCATAATGAAACCCTGCCCGTGGGCAAGGACAAGGCCGATTACTGGATGCCCAATGGCGGCGGCGTCGATCAATATATCGGCGGCGTTGAACATGCCGTCCTTCACCTTTTATATGCGCGCTTTTTCACACGCGCGATGAAAACCTGTGGCTACGTGAATTGCGAAGAACCATTCAAAGGGTTGTTCACACAAGGAATGGTCACGCATGAAACATACCAAGACGCCAACGGCAAATGGCTGTTTCCCAGTGAATATGAGCAATTAAGCGATCAATCATCCGCCAAAGTCGGCCCATCCATTAAAATGTCCAAATCCAAAAAGAACGTCATCGACCCCGAAGACATTCTAGGCACCTATGGCGCAGATGCGGCGCGCCTTTTCATCCTCTCCGATTCCCCGCCCGAGCGCGATTTGGAATGGACGGAAAGCGGCATTGAGGGCGCATGGAAATTCGTCAACAAGCTCCACCGCATGATCACACAACACATTGAGAGCCTTCCCCCGATCAACGCGCCGGAGCCAAGCGATCTTTCCGCTGGTGCAAAAGACATACGCAGCGCGGCACATAAAGCCATTATCGGCGTTGCCAAATCCATTGACGATTTCGCCATGAACAAGGCCGTCGCCCAAATTCGCGAGCTATCAAACACAATCTCAAGCTTTTCACCACAAACCGAAAGCGATCATTGGGCATTGCGCCAATCCTTTGAAATCCTCATCAAGATTTTCAACCCCGTTATGCCACACCTCGCCGAAGAGCTTTGGTCACAATTGGGTCATGAAACATTGCTCACCAATGAGCCATGGCCTGTCGCTGATGAAAGCCTTCTGACCACCGACACCATCACAATCGGTGTTCAGGTCAACGGCAAAATGCGCGCAAAAATTGACATCGCCCCCGATGCAAACGAAGACACGGCCCGCGCCGCCGCGCTCGAGCAAGAAAACGTTGTCCGCGCCATAGACGGCAAAGCCATCCGCAAATTCATCTATGTCCCCGGCAAGATCGTAAATGTAGTGGCCGGATGATACATTTTATCATCCCAAAGCACATCAGATGAGCACGCCACTATCTTTACGATCGAAGATAATGACAATATAAGTGAATAGATTATATACTGCTGCTAGTCAGCGCCCATACAATGATTGAATAAGATATAAAATGAAAATACTAACGCTCTTTGCCCTGCTCCTTCTCACCGCATGCGGTTTTCAACCTGTTTACGGCGTAAACAAATACACAGCAATCGGCGCAGAAACAAAGTTTAGACAGGTCGCACTCAGCAATATCCCCGATCGTGAGGGACAATTTTTACGCAACGAACTGATCGACAACCTCTATCGCAACGGCAGCGCAGAGCAAAAAACATATAAGCTAGATGTAGCCCCAATTAAGGAAACATTGAGAGAGCTGGACATCACAATTGATTCAGACACAACCCGCGCGCAATTACGCCTAGAAACGCTAATAACACTCACCAATACCCAAACAGGAGAGACTCTCCTTAAGCGTCAATTACAATCCATCGCCAGTTTCAACGTCCTTGGAAGCGAGTTTACCAACCGCATATCCGAACAATCAACCAGAGAAAACGTACTCAAAGACCTCGCACGTCAAATTGAGCTTCAACTCTCGCTTTATTTCAAACGCACCGATTAAAAATCATATTTTTTCTCATCGACGCATTTGCCAAACACAGGGAAGAGGCCTAATTTAAAATAATGTCAGAAGTAAACGCAAACGATCTCCGCATCATAAACACCATCGACGATGTCATTCACACCTATAAGGGCGCGGGTGAAAACGCAATGACCGGTATCGAGGTCGAGCTTGCCTATTTCGATCCCAAAACGCCCGATTTGGCAACAATGACAGTTGCCCAAAACGAAGCGGTCAAAAACGCCACAAACACCGAATGTTGCGGAGATTTCGCCCGCAACGAGCCAACATCCGAAATGCTGGAAATCGGCAGTGATCCAGGGCGCCCAGAGCATTTAAAAGAAATCATCGAGGACACCAACGCCAAAATCGACTGCCTCACACAAAAAGCCGCAAATCACGGCCTTAAACGCTCATATTTCCAAGACCTCCCCAATAAAACCGCTCAACAATTATTAGAAAATGTTGTCCCCGTTGAGCGCTACCAAGCGTTCTTCGCCCCACCGCGCGCCGACATGACCAGCGTCGCCGCCTATTTCTCGGTATGCAAATCCAACCAAGTCTCGGTCAGCTACCATGATACCGACCATATGTTGGCAAATTTACGCCGCCTATACGCGCTAGCACCCGCAATCTTCATGCTGACCGATAATGGCTCAGGATTCGATGAGGCGGAGCCATTTAGCGGACATGCCGGCATGCGCCATCGCGCCGCCCTTGGGGATCGCGGCGGCTGCCCCGATTATATATTCAGCGCAAAAACGGGTGACGAATATATCCAAAATCATGTTGACGCGGTGATGAATAACAAACTTTTCGTATATTATGACAACGAAGGAAAACTCATCCGCCTGCCCAGTGGGCAATGGGAAAGCTTTAACTCGCTCCGCTCAAAGGGGTTAAACACCGCCACAAATTACTATTTCTCCGAAAGCATATTATGGCCAGATGTCAAAGTTGCCGCCCTTAAGAACAAAAATGACGAAGTCATCAACCACCGTTACGAAGCCCGCATGATCGGCGTCGGTGTTCATCAACATGTCAGCGCATTGCTCATCGTCGCAGGATTGGCGTTCAGCAATAGCTTCGCCGAGCAAACCGACCAACTCCTTGCAGAATTCGGCTTTAACTGGCAAGACCCGCATGCCACCAAAACCAACCTTTTAAATGCATATAAAGCCGCGCGCGAACATGACGGGCACTTCCTCGACATTGCCTATGGAAACGCACAAATGATTGATTTCACTACGAAATTTGCAGATCTAATCGAAAATGCTTATGTCGGATCAGAGATGGAAGAAGAAACAATGCCCATCACCGCCATCGCCAGAACAGGATGCACAGACGCAAAAATCAACCGTCAATTATTCACATCCCTTGATGAGGCCATCGCATTCCAGCGCGACTATGATCCCGCCATCTTCAGCGACACCAATACATGCGCCCATCTGCTCTTCAAAGATCAACTAGAGAAAAGCGAATATACCGGAAACAGGGTACAAATGCCTTGCGGTCGATAATCCAAATTGTCGTCTTGGCGCAAATATCCTAAACTATTCCCATGAAGCTTGCGTTTAGAGACATCGAACCTTTCGTAAAAAAGCCAAATCCCGCCGCGCGTGTGATTTTGGTCTATGGCCCCGATTCGGGGCTGATGAAAGAACGCGCAAAGACCATGGGGCTGTCCATTGTCGATGACATCAACGACCCGTTCAACGCCGTCACAATCTCCACCAGCCAACTGAGCGATGATCCCGCCCGCCTCAGCGACGAAGCAAATGCGATGTCCATGATGGGCGGTCAACGCCTCATTCGCGTAGAAGACGCAAGCGACAAGCTCACCACCTACATAAAAGCCTATCTTGAATCGCCCAATGACAGCGCGCTCATCATTCTAGAGGCAGGAGAATTAGGGCCGCGCAGCTCTTTGCGCAAACTCTGTGAAAAAGAAAACAACGCCGCCGCAATCCCTTGCTATGTTGAAGATGAGCGCGATTTATCCCGCCTCATCCGTGAAACTGTTCAGGGCGCAAATTTAGGCATTGAACCTGACGCAGTCGGATGGCTCGCCACGAATATCAGCGGAAACCGCCAAAAAGCACGCAGCGAACTTGATAAACTCATCACCTATAAAGGCAAAGACCATAGCCCGGTCACATTGGCCGAAGCCATGCAAGCCTGCGGTGAGAGCGGCGCAGCAGCGCTAGATGAATTTGTATACGCCGTTGCAGGCAGCCAAAGCGAAAAAGCATTACGACTTTTAGCGCAAATCAATGAGGAGGGGATTGTCTTCATGGTAACACTGCGCTCCCTGCAAAACCATTTTCGAAAACTGCATCTCACCCGCGCGGCCATGGAACAAGGCGAGGCGGTTGAAATCGCCATGAAGAAACTGCAACCGCCGATCTTCTTTAAACAACAAAACGCCTTTAAAGCGCAAATCAATCGCTTCTCTTTAAACGCGCTATCACAAATTCTTGATCGCCTCAACACGCTTGAGAGCCAGTGCAAACAAACAGGAGCACCCGTTGAAACGCTATGCGCGCAAACGGTGCTCGGCATATCCATGATGAAAAGAACGGCTTAAACCTCAGCCAGTCAGACGCGATCCCGAAAAATGGGACAAACGCTGCAAAAGCTCATCCAATTGATCCAAGGATTTGAAGTCAATCGTAAGCTTTCCAGCCTGCCCATTTGGGCTGTCAATGGACACATTCATGCCAATCGCATTCGAAACCTCGGATTCAAGCGCAACCGTATCCGCGTCTTTGCCTGTTTTGGCGCTCTTTTGAGCAGATTTGCTGCTGGATTTTGCTTTTTGCGGCTTGCCACTCACATCATTGGCGAGCCGCTCAGTCTCACGCACGCTTAATTTCTTCGACAACACCTGTTTCGCAAGGTCAACTGGATTTTCCGCGGTAATCAATGCCCGCGCATGCCCCATAGAAAGCCCGTTATCAGCCACCATTTCCTGAACTGCTGGGGGAAGATTAAGCAAACGCACCATATTTGCGATATGAGAACGCGATTTGCCCATCGATTCGGCTAATTTTTCCTGTGTGTGCCCAAAATCTTGCAGCAATTTCTGATAGCCAAGCGCTTCATCGATCGGATTAAGGTCTTCGCGCTGTAAATTCTCGATCAGCGCAATCTCTAAGGCCTCTGTATCACCCAAATCAAGGATAATAACGGGAACTTCGTGTAATTGCGCCTTTTGTGCCGCTCTCCAACGACGTTCACCACCGATAATTTCGAATTGCCCCTCATGATTGGGGTCTTTTCTAACCAATAATGGCTGTAAAATACCGTGTTGTTCGATGGATTCGGCAAGCTCTTTTATGCTCGCATCATCGAAAACATGGCGAGGCTGCAAAGCGCTAGGATGCAACAACTCAACGCCAACCGTGTCGCGCTTACCACCCGACGGGGTTTGGCCAGAGGAATCGGGCTGATCAAAGCCTGTTTCTTCATCTTCAAACAATGCATTTAATCCGCGACCTAAACCGCGTGTTTTTGGATTTGGTTCATCAACCATCTCTTAAATCCTTCTTATTTAAGCTGCGTTAATCGCGGCGCGTTGCTTTTTATACTGTTTCTCACGTTTGATAATCTCACTCGCAAGCTTGATATAAGCTTGTGATCCGCTCGATTTCATATCATACACAATCGCAGGCAATCCAAATGATGGTGCTTCCGATAAACGTACATTGCGCGGAATGACTGTCTTATAAACTTTATCACCAAAATGCCCGCGCACATCGTTCTCGACCTGCGCCGTCAGATTATTACGTTGATCATACATAGTCAAAACGACACCATGAATATCAAGCCCCGCATTAAACGAACGGCGAACTCGCTCAACAGTCTTCGTTAGATGCGACAATCCTTCCAATGCATAAAACTCACACTGAAGCGGAACAAGAACGGAATCAACCGCAACCAAGGCATTCAGCGTCAGCAAGTTCAAAGAAGGAGGACAATCCAAAATCACATAATCATACGGCATAGGCTTGCGCAAAGCTTGACGCAGACGATATTCACGATCCTGCGCCGTCACAAGCTCAATTTCCGCACCGGACAAGTGAATAGAAGAGGGAACAACCGATAAACGCGGCACTTTTGTCGCCACGGCCGCCTCATACACTTCGCAATCACCAAACAAAACATCATATGAAGAGCTACGAATAACAGAACGACGTACGCCAAGACCAGTGGACGCATTGCCCTGCGGATCGAGATCAACAAGCAAAACGCGCTGCCCAATCGCCGCCAAAGCCGTAGCAAGATTAATCGCTGTCGTTGTTTTACCAACCCCGCCTTTTTGGTTCGCAATCGCCAATAAGCGTGGCTGCTTCATAACTTTTTGAGACGCAAGTACGGGGGAGGAAGCCATAGAGAAAAGCCTTATCTGATAACGTTTTAGGATAAGGATATAATGCAAAAATGATGAGATTTATTCAAGTGTACGCGCACAAAAACAGACTCTTATACACATATGAATTTACGCTTTCAAAGCAACATTCGAGATCAAAACAATCGAAGCAAGAGGGCTGGTGACGCTGGCTGTACGCTCAGCGCTAAAATCATAAAACACACGCGCCTCATCTATTTCCTGCTGTACATTCTCACCTTTGAGCAACAAAAGCTTTAGCGCAGGATGCGTCGCTATAAGGGGCGCGGCAAAATCCAAAAGGATCTTTACTGGCTTTAAAGCGCGCGCCGTAATAACATCCGGCACATCTTCACATGCTGCAACAACATCCTCAATACGCGCATTTTCGACTCGCATCGTTGCAGATGTTTCACGTGAAACAGTTTTAATAAACTGGCATTTACGCTGATCCGACTCAACCAGTGTAAAAGAAATCTCAGGACGCATAATCGCCAAAACCGCGCCAGGAAAGCCAGCACCACTCCCCCAATCCATGACTGATTTAACATCTTCGCAAATATAACGTGACAATTGCGCCGAATCAGCAAAATGGCGCTCGCCAGATTCCTGCAATGTTTTCGGACTTACAAGATTAATCGCCTTTTGCCATTTGAACAAAAGCTTTTGATAGTGCTCTAACCTCTCCAATGATTCACGTGAAACATTGATATCGTAATGATCAGGCCACATGACGAGATTTTCCACCTTTATTCGGCTTGCGCTTTACATGCCGCAACAACGCAACAACGGCGGCAGGCGTAACACCCGGAATACGTGAAGCCGCCCCAAGCGTTTCTGGACGCGCCATCTCTAATTTCTGACGCACCTCGTTGGACAATGACCCCACTTGTGCGTAATCAAAATCGACAGGCAATTGCAAGGTTTCATCTTTTCTGAACGCGGCAATGTCGGCGTCATGGCGATCCATATACCCCGCATAAAGTGCGTCACATTCAATCTGCTCCCGAACAACCGGGCCAATCGATTCAAGTTCTGGCCACACGGCTTGTAACTGCTCCCAATCAATATCAGGGTAAGCAAGTAAATCAGATACATTGCGACGAACGCCATCTTTACTCACGCCAATACCATGTGCCTCTAGCTCATTCGGCGTCGCAATCAAACGCCCAGCCAAAGCACGCCCGGCCGACAAACGCTCAGCTTTATCACGCCACGCCTCAAGACGCTCATCGCCAACACACCCAATTTCAATCCCACGCTCCGTCAATCTCTGATCCGCATTATCAGCGCGCAAGCGCAAACGATATTCGGCACGACTTGTAAACATGCGATATGGCTCAGGCGCGCCGCGCGTGATCAAATCGTCGATTAGGACGCCGATATAGGCTTCTGCCCGGTCTAATTGGAACGAGCTCGATCTCTCAGCCGATGTTTCACGTGAAACAATTCGATTCGCGGCGTTTTGTTTGTCGCAATCAAATGACAAAAGCGCGGCGTTAATACCCGCCATCAACCCTTGCGCACCAGCTTCTTCATACCCAGTCGTGCCATTAATCTGTCCTGCAAGGAAAAGGCCGCCGACGCGCTTACTCTCTAATGTGTATTTCAAATCACGCGGATCGCAATAATCATATTCAATTGCGTAACCCCATTCAAAAACCTCAACATTTTCTAGACCCTTAATACTTTTGATATACTGCTCCTGCACATCAATCGGCAGAGATGTGGAAATGCCGTTCGGATAGACGGTATGATCATCCAAACCCTCTGGCTCCAAGAAAATCTGGTGGCGGGATTTATCAGCGAAGCGATGAACCTTATCCTCAATAGACGGACAATAACGAGGGCCAGTGCCTTCAATTTTCCCCGAATACATCGCTGAGCGATGAATATTGTCAGCAATGATCTTATGCGTATTTTCATTCGTATATGTTATGTGACATGAAATCTGCGGCACTTCGATCTTATCGGTAAGATAAGAAAACGGAATGGGGTGCGCATCTGCTTCCTGAGATTCCAAAACATCCCAATCAATAGTACGCGCATCAAGACGGGCAGGGGTTCCTGTTTTCAAGCGACCCAATGGAAACCCGAGGCGATCAAGCGTCTCTGCCAAACCAATAGCAGGGGCCTCAACGCCGCCCTCTTCTTTAACCCGCCCTGCAGGAATAGTTTCCTCACCGCGGTGAATAAGCCCGCGCAAAAATGTACCAGTCGTCAGCACGATCGCGCGCGCATTAATCTCGCGTCCATCCTCTAATCGCAAACCCGTTATCGCAGTATCATCATTCAATATAAGATCATCCGCACCACCCTCAACAAGCGTAAGGTTAGGGTAATCATTCAAAATCTCCTGCATCGCCTCGCGGTATAATTTGCGATCTGCTTGAGCGCGTGGCCCACGAACAGCAGGCCCTTTCGACGCATTGAGCATACGAAACTGAATACCCGCACGGTCAATCACACGCCCCATAAGCCCATCAAGCGCATCAATTTCACGCACCAAATGCCCCTTACCTAGCCCGCCTATCGCAGGGTTACAAGACATCACGCCAATCTTCGTCAAATCATGGGTCAACAACGCCGTCTTCGCGCCCATCCGCGCGGACGCCGCCGCCGCCTCACACCCCGCATGGCCGCCGCCGACAACAATAACGTCAAAATCTGGATTTACATCTTTATTCATAGCGGCTTTATACATCTTTTATATCTAAAAATACAGAGAATATTTTTCTGGAAAATAGAGTTGAATAATTTATTCACTGCGTATACATGTCATATATGAATATGTATTCACCAAAAGTAAAGTTCCGACGTGAGTTTTTGAGTGCAGCCGAAAAAGCTGCCGCTAATGCTGAACACATTCAGCAATTACGAGAAGCAAAAACGGCATTACAGCAAGACTTTATTAAAGAATTTGGGCCCGATGCATTTAAGAAATACTATCTTGGTGAAATTAAAAAAGCTGTTCACGAAGATTACGAATATTTTGAAAGCAATGACGGCAGCGAAGACCCGACTATAATTGCTAAAGCCCCGACAATAGAAAAAGCCCATTTTAATATCCACTTTCCGCATGAAGACATAGCAGATGAATTCGGTATTAATTTCGTAACACTACACGGCCCTACATTTTATCCATATTTTATGGCCGCTGCTATGCATCAATTAACTGGTGAACATGTTTACGATGAACTTGCAGGAGATATGCTCGAAGAAATAGAAATTGCTCTTCAAGAAAACATAAGAGAAGGGCACGATGAATTATCTGGTAGAGATTTCGGTCCTTTAACAAAAGGGGAGATAGACTTTATTATCGATGCATTATCTTCCTCAATAACATGCATGCTTCAGCACAGAAGACCAAATTCACTCCGTTTATCAGATACAATAGACCCCAATGATGAAAGTGAAAATCCTGGTCCACGACCAGAATAAATAATAAAAATCACTTCCCGATACAAAAATCGCGAAATACCACATCAAGCAAATCTTCAACATCAACACGCCCAGTAATGCGCCCCAAACTGCGAATGGCGAGGCGTAAATCTTCCGCACATAATTCCGGCATATCCGCGCGCAATGCACGCGCCAAACTATCTTGCGCATCGCTCAAAGCCGCGCGATGACGCTCACGCGTCAGGGCAGGGGTCTCCTGTAGGCCGACCATGTCTTCGATACGGCGTGTTAGCGCAGATATAAGGACGTCAATTCCATCCCCGCTTTTCACCGACACCTCAAACCCGCCGCCCAAAGGGGTTTGCATCTTTTTATCATCACATTTATTCACAACAATACATGAATGATCATCAACCAGCGCAAGCGTACCCGCATCTGCCTCTGTCTGACTGCCGTCGAACATAAGCAGCTTAATATCTGCATTCTCCGCCAATGCCAAGGCGCGGCGGATGCCCTCACCTTCAACAATATCCTGCGCATCACTACCAAGCTGTTCAGGACGCAGCCCCGCTGTATCAGACAAAACAACAGGATATCCGCCCAAATCAAGATGCACATCAATCACATCGCGCGTCGTCCCCGCCATATCCGACACAATCGCCGCATCCCGCTTGGCAAGAAGATTAAGCAAAGACGATTTACCAGCATTCGGCGCGCCGATAATCACAATCTTTACACCATCACGAAGCCGCTCACCACGACGATTATCATTCAAATGCGCGGCAATATCATCGCGCAAAGCCTCAACGCGCGGCAATAATATCGGTAATATCCCCTCTGGCATATCTTCGTCGGGAAACTCAATATCCGCCTCAATATGCGCAAGCATCTTTTTTAAATCCTCTGTCCAACCCTCATACAGGGAGGACAAAGCCCCGCCAATTTGCGCTAACGCTTGCGTCTTTTGTACCTGCGTTTCCGCATCAATCAAATCGGCGACGGCCTCGGCTTCAGTCAAATCCATCTTACCGTTTTCAAATGCGCGGCGCGTAAATTCCCCCGGCTCCGCCATGCGATGCCCATCACATCCACGCAAGTATTCCATCATCGCATCAACCACAGCCCGCCCGCCATGAAGATGATATTCAACCAAATCCTCACCCGTATAACTGGCCGGATTGGCGAAATAAAGCACGATCGCTTTATCAATTGTTTCACGTGAAACAGGGGCCTTAAGATGGCGCAAACTCGCCACACGCGGCTCTATAGGGGAAGGGGACAGCGCTTTAAGACTCGCAAGACAATGCGACCCCGACACACGCAGCACAGCCACGCCCGCACGACCCGGCGCACTCGCCAACGCAAAAATTGTATCCGCATGCGACATGAAACTATTTCTTGTCCTCTGATTTTTTGGGTTTTGCAGATGCGCCTGGCGCGCTACCGGGCATGCCCATTTGCTGCCAGAACATTTTTTGCATCTCGCCCCACCCCTGAATCGTTGCGGGCAACCATGTTTGAACAATTGTCTCGGGGTCCATCGATTTCAAATTATCCATCATCTTGTCCTCTAGCTCTTTCATCATGCGCTCTTGCATCGGCGCGACATCAGGAAGGCCAAAAAACGCACGCGCTTCTTCGGGAGTACACTCAATATCAAAATTAACTTTCATCGTCGGTTTTCCTTTAAACATGTTTTCGAGGCTGATAATCTCTTTATAGATTTATCGGAGAGCACGCACAATGACCAAAACAAAGATCACAACAAAAGAAATCAAAATTCCCGCCTATGAAGGAGATGCCTTCATGGCCTATATCGCCATGCCAGAAGACGCATCAGACACCAAAAAATACCCTGCGCTCGTCATGATCCAAGAGATTTTCGGCGTAAATCAGGAAATGCGCAACAAATGCGAAGAATACGCAGCCATGGGCTATATCACGATTTGCCCCGATCTGTTCTGGCGCATCCAACCCAATATTCAATTGGTCGATAACAAAGAAGAAGAACTGAAACGCGCATTCGAATTATTTGGACAATTCTCAACCGAACTAGGGATTGAAGATTTAAAAACCACCGTCGGTTATGCCCGTCACATGCCGGAAGTGAATAAAAAAGTCGGCGCCATCGGCTACTGCCTCGGCGGACATTTAAGCTACCGCCTCGCCGCCGCATGCGAACTTGACGCCGCCGTCAGCTATTATGGCGTCAATATCCATGAGCATCTCGACGAAATCCCGTTGATCAAAGAACCGCTCATGCTGCATATCGCTGGAGAAGATGAATTCGTCAACAAAGATGCGCAAGCAAAAATACTCGCGGCCGTTGACCCCATCGAAAATATTACCGCCTATCGTTATGACGGTGTCAATCACGCGTTCGCAAGAGGGCAAGGCACGCATTACGATAAACCATCCGCCGATATCGCAAATGAGAGATCACAAACATTTCTAAAAGATCATCTCTCATCGTAAACAACGCACACACTAAAAAAGAAATGGCCGTCTCAGGAAAACCGTAAGGTTTCGTGAGACGACCAGTGACGTGAGGGACATCGTTTCTTACAGCTTAGTAAAAGTTGCCATTTTCGGCCAGGGCTTGCTTCTTTTGACACGCGCGGTAAGCGCCAATCGCTTGAGCAGAGCGATCATTTTGCGTCAACGAAGATCCTTTTTGATGCCAAACATCATAGGAGCCATTGAGACTTTCACCAGTTTCGACCTTGTTGGCGGGAGTACCAATTGGTGGCGTGAGGGCATATCGCACACCAAATATCAGGCCGAGAGCTGCTAGTTTTCCAGCTGAGCGCTGGTTTCGATCAATGACAGACTTTGAGGGGGTCTTTTGGAAGGATTTGAGCAGAGGAAGGCAAGAATCCGTCACGGTCGAGGAGGGTGAGTTTTGAAAAGCTGGCCCAAGAGACACAGTTTTCGCTTTCAGAGGCAGGGCATCTTGGTAACCATCAAATGTGGTAAACGCAAAAGATGTTCCTGTTGAAACAAGAGTAAGAAGTGAAATAGCAACGGCGCAAGTCTTAAGACCTTTTGCAGCACGCTTGCCAATGTTGATACGGATGGTGTTCACAATAATAACCTAACCACTATAGTTTTTTTATCTTGTTAGAGGTAAATATAATTTACATAACAAACCTTATATACCTATAAGATCATATCTATTGCCAAGATAGCAACCATTATCGTTTCAAATTTACGTGGAATTTCAATAGATTAAGAAGAAAATTTAGTTTGAATTTTATCTATCATCCGCAAAGCCGCACATACCATTATAGGCATCAATTTTGACTTTGTTCGGCGCTGATCTATTTGTATATTAAAGAATAAATATAAATAAAAAAGGGATTACAAATGAAAATAAGCGACATGCCTGAGTTCAAAGATAAATCAGAAGTTCTTACGTTTGAGGAGTCCACATCTGTGGCCGACGTCATCGCGGGCATGGCCGAAAAAAATTATGGCGCTGCGCTTATCACAAAAAAAGATAAACTCTCCGGTGTATTCACTGAGCGTGATGTTTTGAGAAAGATTGCCGCAAAAGGGCTTGATGTCAAAAAGATAAAGGTCAGAGATTATATGACGAGCAACGTAAAGACCGCGCTCGTTGACGACAAAGTCATTGATTGCCTCAGACGCATGAGCCAAGGACGATTCCGTCACATGCCCGTTGTCGATGAACAGCAAAATATTCTAGGAATGCTCAGCCAGGGCGACTTCGTTGCGTTCACAATGACCGATGTACTCTCACGCTTTACCAGCACATCAAAAGCAGAGATATCCGCAGGGCGTTCAACACCATTCGCAATCGCATCCGCAATCCTGCTCTACACGATTATATTATTTATTATTTTTCAGGTAATGATCTAAACCAAATATTATTGGTTCATGCCGTTAAAGAATTCATTGTTATTCTTGGTTTCTTTCATCTTACCAAGAAGGAATTCTACGGCGTCAACCGTACCCATCGGGTTAAGAATACGACGAAGAACCCACATTTTCTGCAATGTATCTTTATCGACAAGCAACTCTTCCTTACGCGTCCCTGATTTTTGAATATCAATCGCCGGGAAGACGCGCTTATCAGAGATTTTACGATCAAGCACAATCTCAGAGTTACCAGTTCCTTTAAACTCTTCAAAGATAACCTCATCCATACGCGATCCCGTATCAATCAACGCGGTTGCAATGATGGTCAATGAACCACCTTGCTCAACATTACGCGCCGCACCAAAGAAACGTTTAGGACGTTGAAGCGCATTCGCATCCACACCACCGGTCAGAACTTTACCAGATGAAGGAACAACAGTGTTATAAGCACGCGCAAGACGCGTAATAGAATCGAGCAAGATCACTACATCGCGGCGTTGTTCAACAAGGCGTTTTGCCTTTTCCATGACCATTTCCGCTACTTGAACATGACGGCTTGCGGGTTCATCGAATGTCGAAGACACAACTTCACCGCGCACGCTGCGCGCCATATCGGTCACTTCTTCCGGACGTTCATCAATAAGAAGAACAATCAAATATGCATCGGGATGGTTGGCAGTGATAGATTTCGCAACCTCCTGAAGCATCACGGTTTTACCCGTACGCGGCGGCGCAACAATGAGCGCTCGCTGACCAAAACCAATAGGTGATGTCAATTCAATCACGCGCTGCACATTATTCTTTACCGTAGGATCATCAATCTCGAGATTGATCTTACGCTCAGGATAAAGCGGCGTCAGGTTATCAAAGTTAATACGATGACGGATTTTATCAGGTGTTTCATTATTGATCGAACCAACATGAAGCAGCGCAAAATAACGCTCGGAATCTTTTGGTGCACGAATTTGTCCCTCTACAATATCACCGGTACGAAGACCGAAACGACGCACTTGTGATGGAGAGACGTATATATCATCCGGCCCGGGAAGGTAATTTTCTTCCGCTGATCGCAAGAAACCAAAACCGTCTTGCAAAACTTCCAAAACACCAACGCCCGAAATCGGAACGCTTTGATTGGCAAGCTGTTTTAAAATAGCGAACATCATGTCCTGTTTGCGCATCGTGCTGCAATTTTCCACCTCAAGCTCTTCTGCAAAGGCTAAAAGCTCGGCTGGTGAACGGGATTTAAGTTCCTGTAAATTCATAATAATTCTCGTGTAAATTGGGGGGATGTGTTGGCGCTCTATGCACCAGAATAAAATTTTCTTATTTTATATTAATGGTTTAAATATATTACGTTGAAATAATCAATTTAAGCTAATCCAAATCGCACATGACATGGCCAAGGCCGTTTGCCAGAGAATTCGCCGAACAGAGGCTAAACACGATCCAAAAATGTAAGGATTAACTTAAAGACAAGACCATATACTCAAAATTATAACATTAAGTCAAGCATTATGCGAATTAACTTACTCTTATACTTAAAAACACCAATGAAACTGCGGTTTTAATACAATCCTAAAATGGCTGTACGACGGCCAATATAACAATAGCAATCATCAATACAGTCGGAACTTCATTAATAATACGAAAGAATTTTGCATCTTTTTCATTTGCATCATTAGCAAATCGGCGAACATGCGCCGCCAACATGCCATGCGCACCAGACATCAGCACAACAAGCAATAATTTCGCATGCATCCAGCCCTGACCCGACATCATACCCGGATTGGCATAGAGCATTGATAATCCGAACACCCAAGCCACAATCATCGCCGGCGTCATGATGAATTTCAGCAAACGCCGCTCCATCACCTTAAATGTTTCCGACTGCACCGAGCCTTTTTCCGCATCAACATGGTAAACAAATAAACGCGGTAAATAGAGCATCCCCGCCATCCACGATATCACCGCAATAATATGCAGCGCCCGAAGCCATTCATAATTGTTTAAAAGAAAATCTTGCATAACGCTCTTCTACCGCGAAACTGGGCAAACATGAAGCATTATTATTATTGACATAACATATAAGATGTACTAAGTCATGCACGAACAATCCGTAAAGATGAGATAAACAATGCTAGAAAGACATTTAGGCGCGCTGAGCGAATCTTTTAAAGATGCTTACGCAGTCACAACAGCAGGAACACTAACGCTGACCACGGCTCTTGCAACTTTACAAAATGCTATAGGATCAAATGTAGATCAAGACATGACTGTTATAGGTGGTTTAGCATCACTAGCCGGCGCTACTCTAACTGCAGCTTTTGCTGCTAACACAAGCAACCAATTCAAAACGAGCATACCTGGATCAATGCTTGGCTATACAAGCGGCACTGGTCTAGGAGCTGCTACAGGGCTTCTAATCACGGGACTTGTCGCTGTTGGGCTCGAAGAACTGGACAAACCTAATTACCAGACATCTTCAAGCGAAACCTATCGTCTGCTATTAACCCAAGCCGAAATGGAAAATCTGGACTACACCTTCGGATAATTTGCCAATCCCTGTTCATTCATGCGCATACAACATTCGCCAAATTGTGCAGGACACGGGCAGTCAAATCCTTCTGCCTCGATCTTTTCGCGTTTGTAATGCGCATGAACCAAACCCGCTAAACCCGCTATAAACACTTCATGCGTGCCAACAGTTTTCGCGCGGTAATATCCATGCTGTCCCATTTTCTCGGCTTCTTCGCGATATTCAATGTCCAGCTCAACCAATGTCTCAACATGTTCCTGGGTGAAGGCATGCGGATAAATCACAACCGCTTTTTTATCCTCTGCCGCCTTTTCCAGCGCCGCATCCACCGATGGCCCGATCCATTTCTTCGGCCCCACCCGTGATTGATAACAAATCTGCCAATCTAAATTTTCAATGTTTAGCGCGCGCGCGATAGCCGCCGCTGTTTGCTCGCATTGCCATTGATACGGATCACCGCTTTTAATAATGCTTTCCGGCAAGCCATGCGCGGAAAACAAAACACGCGGCGCTTCGAACCCATCTTTAATCGCCTTATCGTATTCAATCTTAATATTCTCGGCAGATGCCTGAACAAAACCATTATTCTCGTGATAGCAACACACCATTGATGTCGGCAAATTCATACCTGCCTCAAACATCGCTTTATTCCATACCTCCAGTGATGACCATGTTGTGGTGGTTGAAAATTGCGGATACATCGGCACAATCACAACACGATCCGCGCCCCAATCACGCACCTCACGTACCACTTGCGGGCTCATTGGGTGCCAATAACGCATGGCAACGAAGCTTTTAAATTCAGACTTTACATCTGTTCCAAGTGAATCATCTTGCGCTAAATATGTCTCTAACGCCTGTGCCTGTTCCATTGTATTGGCAAGAAGTGGTGATTTATCACCAAGCTCGCCATAACTCTCTCCCGCTTCACGCTTGGAACGCTTATTGGCAATAAACGCCGCCAGAAAGCAACGAAAAGGGATGGGTAGCTTGATGATATTTTTATCCATGAAGAAATTCATCAAAAACGGTTTGATCGCATTCTTGCTATCGGGCCCGCCAAGATTGAATAAAACAACCGCAACTTTCTCGTTCTTACCGTCTGCCATTGCGTTAACCTTCTCTCAAAATCTTCGTTAAAATCTCAACATGTTCAATCGGTGTTTCCTTGTTGATTCCATGCCCAAGATTAAATATATGCGGCCCGCCTGAAAAATCCCGAATTATTTTGCGAATGCCTTTTTCCAAACCAGCACCGCCCGCCAAAAGCCGCATCGGATCAAGACATCCCTGAACGGGCATCAACGATTGTAAATTCGCCGCGGCGTAACGGGTACACATCAACGTATCCAGCGCAACCGCATCAATCCCAGTTTGCCGCGCATAAGCCGGATAATGCATCGCCGCCCCACGTGGAAAACCGATAATCGGAATATCTGGATACACCGCTTTGACTTTCGCCACAATTTTCTTCGTCGGTTCAATCGACCAATACTGAAATCCATGCGGGTCAAGCGCCCCTGCCCAACTGTCGAAAATCTGTAATGCTTCTGCTCCTGCGGCGGCCTGTCCAATCAAATACTGCGCGGTTGCATCGGTTAATTTATCAATCAATTTTTGAAACAATTCGGGCTGTCCGTATGCCAGCGTTTTGGCCTTCGCGTAATCTTTGCTTCCGCCCCCTTCGATCATGTAGGTAGCCACCGTCCACGGCGCGCCACAAAACCCAATCAACGCCGTTTTATCAAATCCCTCATGCCCAAGCTGAGACGCTGTTTCCGAGAGCGCATCGTAAACTGGCTGCAATACCGATTCATCAAATTCCAAACGATCGATATCCAACTTACCAAGTTTCGGCCCCTCACCCGCAACAAATTCCAAATGCTGCCCCAACGCCATCGGCACGGTGAGGATATCCGAAAATATAATCGCCGCATCCATCCCGAACCTGCGGATCGGCTGCATCGTGATCTCGGCTGCACTTTTCGGATCCATCGCCATCGCCAGAAATCCCCCCTTCTCGGCTCGCAATTTCCTATATTCCGGCAAATACCGACCAGCCTGCCTCATCATCCAAAACGGCGGCCTCTCTAGCTTTTCACCAGCCAATACCTTCAAAAACGGTTTATCAATTTTCATCTGCAAACTTCCTAATTTCCTGATCCGAGAACCGCACAATGCCACCATGAGAAATGAAATACTAAATATTTATTTATATATTTTTAAAGATTCTTATAGTTATTAGGGCTGTGCAAAACGGGTATAAAAATTGCCCCCATTTTTTCCCACAAACAACAGCATTTAAATTTCCTATATTTTCTGGCGAGTCGAAATGATTCCTCCAGATAACATCCACCCAACCATTTTCACTTATGCCCATGTGTAAGACTCCCATTTAAAATTAAGCATCAATTGGGCATAACTTAATCCCACTTTTATCTTACCTTTCATAACGAATTCATTCACATACTTATACAGAGCTATCGCGCCGCTTTGATATATGATAAAACACTCATGTGGGAATTAAAGAATAGGGCGATTCGACCCTAAGAAAAAATATCTTTGTTATGTATCAAGACGCGTTCACAAAGCTGGAATTAGAGGAGACTGCAACGCTCCTCGACATATATAACCCTTTATTTGACGGGTCGAACTTTGACGCGCTCGAAACAACAATCATGGCGCAAGGCATGAGTTTCTATGAAGGGCTGCGTTATTTAGATATCGCGGATTATTCCTGTGTCCCCCCTATTCGCCGCTACGCCATTGACGGACCTGACACCCATATTGTTCTGGATTGGACCAATGTGCCGATCTATCAATTAAACAATGAAGCGCCCATTACCCTAAACGAAGAAACTGTCACCGATTATGTGCGGTTCTTCTTTAATCATGTGCGCGGCAAAAACGGGCGTTTCCTCATCACAGAGAGCGTTGATGACATCCGATGGCGCGATGATCCGCCGCCCGTTGCCCGAAAAACAATCGGTGAAATGCTATTGCCATTAATAATCGCAGATCAAAAACCCGATGGCGGATTCTTCATAACGGCGACAGTCATGTTTAAAGATTCCCTCTTCCAATGTGATATCGATATTGATGCTCAGGGTCAGATCACACTCGACAATGAGAAGCTTCTTGTCGAAGACATGCCCGTTCTTGACGATGCATTTGGTCAATAATCACAAGACCAGTGATCAAAAAACCCGCATATCCATCACAAATAATTATCCATAAAAATACATAGCATTGTAGGCATTGGAGATATATTTTAATATTACGTAAAATATATATTTACCTCTTGTTTACACTTCCAAATAAAACAGCAATTAATTGCCATAAACCCCAAAATTCCTTGTTTTTTCTGTGTTTTAGAAAGGTTCCGTTAAGAACTTTGGAGTCATACTAGAAACATAGGGGCACACATTTGATGTGCAAATTATTTGAGCAGTCATTTTTAAATTAAAAACAAAAAGAGTTTGGGTTACACCATGAGCGATATTTTCGAAATTCTCGACGCAGGGAAAAAGCAATCACAAGAGCAAGTATGCCGTGTTGCTTACACACTTAACAATTCACAACCCGTCATCTGCACGATCATAGACGAGCAGCCGCTCTTCTATATGGATTACGAAAGTAATACCGCCGCAGAAGACGAGGGCATTTTTGAAGATGCGGATTTTGCAATTCTTGAAAATGAATTGCGCAATCTAAAGCATGAGATGGAATCCCTTGAAAACTTTTCAACTGGCTCTGATCACACACAAGAACAAACAATAGAAAAATTCCTGGAAGACAAAGACTTTATGTTCGCACAAACCCAAGAGAGCCACGCAGATATCGCTGATCTCATTGAAACATTAAAAACCAGCCGCCTTGCGAATGCATATTTAGACTGTGCAGCACAATATGGTGTTGATGTTGCCTATAATGCGCAAATCGAAAACGGCGCATATGATCGTAAGAATGCAAAAATATTCATCAATCCAACGTTGAACGACGCTGATCAGATTTTAATCGCGACACAAGAACTTCGTCGTCATTTCCAACACCGCCAAGGCGCGTTGATCCACCCATTGATGTTCCATCCTGACAACGCGGTTTTGATTAACCGTGCACAAATTTGTGATTTGGTTGTCTCTATGATCCGTGTGGCATGGGAATTACAACTTGCTGGCCGCAAAGATGTTTGGGCGCGCATTGAAAATTCATCCATGGCCGATCTCGGTCGTGCATTTGCGCGTGAAGCATATCTTGATTTCCGCACAATCAATAACGGCGAAGCATCCGCCGCTGTATTCGAAGCATGGTTCCTATCAGAACGTTGCAGATCACAAGACAAAATCCTCATTCAACAAATGTTGTCAGATTACCAAGGCTATGTTTTTGACCTTAAGGATACGACGCAAAGCATTACACCAACATTGATTTCTGCGCTGGGCGAAATGCCTTTCGGCAAAAATTACCTGGCAGAACATGCCCTAACGATCATGAATGACCCGATCTTTTCAGACATTCGCGATCGTTCAAACGCCAATTTCCTATGGTTCATCAAGTTTGAGCGCTCATTCCGAGAAACGGAACACGAGTTGCAAAGTGATTCTCATCTAGCATCTGACACTCGTTCAGATCATCACAAAAATAAAACGCAGGATGAGACCTATGGCTTTACCACAGAAGAAGACTTCGCAGCATTGCATGGAACAAGCGCCCAAATTATCACGCTCTTCGCGCCAGAAGGATCAGAAAGCAAAGATAAAAAGAGCGGGGATAAGTCTCATAAAAG
>JAACQG010000019.1 GCA_009995045.1 Alphaproteobacteria bacterium | reverse complement strand
GCTGCGGCGATGATGAGTTCCATGTGTGTTTATTCCTGTCCGTCATATGAGATGTTGAGGGTATCCAAGGCTTCTTGGATGGGGATGAAGAGGTTGAGGCCGATGCCGACGGGGCTGTGGTCGTTGTCGCTGCCGGCGGTGTAGCCTTCGACAGCGATCCCGACGAGGTTGCCGTATTGGTCCAGCATTGGGCCGCCGGAGGAGCCGGGGTGGATTTCGACGTCGGCCTGAATGAAATTGCTGCGGATTGCGCCGACGCGTTTATATCGGCGGTGACCGCTGACGATGCCTTTGGTGACGGTGTTGCGGAAGGTTTTCCAGTCTTTTGGGACGCCGATTGCGTAGACATCTTCGCCGACGCGGGGCCAATCTGTGCGCACGGGGCGGATCATGATGTCGTCTATGTTCAGCCAGTCGGGGATTTCCTCAAGCTTGAGAAGGGCGACATCGCGGGCGCGGTCAACGCGCAGGACTTCGGCGGTGATTCCGGTTTTGCGAAATCCCGTGACGATGCGCATGCGGCGGGCGTCGCCGACGACGTGGTAATTGGTGAGGATGTGTCCTTGTTTTGTGATGAAAAAGCCGGATCCATGTCCGCTTTTTTGGACGAGGACGGCAACTTTTCTGGCGTCATGGGCGATGGCTGAAAATGGGGCTTTTGATAGCGGCGGCGCGGAGATTGCAACCTCTTCTTCGGGGTTAAAATTGCGGGGGTAATCGTCGTCGATTTTTTGATTGTATAGGCGGTTTGAGATGGTTTCGGGTTTTTCGCCATGGACGAGGAGATCGTAAAATCCCTGATCCGCGCCGAGGTTATGTGCGGCCATTTCAAAGGCGTCCATGAAGAGCAGCTCAAGGGCTTCGGTGTTTGGGTAATCGCGGCGGGTGTAGCCTTCGGTGGTGGTTTTGTAGATGGTTGTGCGGCGAAGGGCGTCATATACGCTCCATTCAATCTTCGCGTAAAGCTTGCCTTTGGCACGTGGTGCGGAGTTGAAGATATTGGCGCTGGTGATGCGTCCGCGGCGGCAGAGATCGAGGTCGACATCAATGACTTTGGCGGAGATGAAATATTCGGCGCGCTGGGCGGCATCATCGGCGCGGAATTCAAGGTCGACATCATTGGTCACGTCATAGCCTTGGGATTCGAGGGCGTTTTCGAAGGCGAGGTCGAGATATTGTTTTTCGAATTTACGGCTGAGAACGCGGCGGCTGACGGGGTAATTGTTCCATGAGCAGAATTCGCCCAAAAGCATTGGACCAGCGCCGCTTTCGAAACCGATTTCTGTGCCGGGCGGAAGAAGGACGCGGAAATTTTTAAATTCAATCGGGGTTGGACTGGCGTGTGGGGGGATTTCGAGGGTTGGTGCGTAATCGACTTGTTTGACAACCAATTCGGCGCATCCCGTGACCATCACGGCAAGCAAGCATGGCAAAAGCGTTCGAAATAGTGTAGATTTTAGTTTCATTCTGACATAAGAATGACCAAATTTATAAATAAATGAAAGCGTTAAGATAATGGCGAGCGAAAAAAATAACAGAACGGCGACGATCAGCCGCAAGACCAAAGAGACATCTGTTTCGGTTTCTGTGAATCTGGATGGCACGGGCGAGAGTGATATCGCGACAGGGATTGGATTTTTCGATCACATGCTTGAGCAGCTTTCGAAGCATTCATTGATTGATATTACGATTAAAGCGGATGGCGATTTGCACATTGACGGGCACCACACGGCGGAAGATGTTGGGATTACGTTGGGCCAAGCGGTGAAGGAAGCGGTTGGTGACAAGCGTGGCATTCGTCGTTATGGGCATTTCACATTGGTGATGGACGAGGTTTTGAGCCGCGTTGCGCTTGATCTATCTAATCGTCCCTATTTGATTTGGCAGGCGGAATTTAGTGTTCAAAAGCTTGGTGAGATGGATACGGAATTGTTCCAAGAATTTTTCAATGCGTTTGCGCAGGCGGCGGGGATTACGTTGCATGTGAAAAACGAATATGGTGTGAATAATCACCACATTATTGAAAGCATCTTTAAGGCATGCGCGAAAGCATTGCGGATGGCGGTTGAGAACGATGCGCGCGCAGCGGATCAGCTTCCTACCACCAAAGGCGCGCTTTAATCTTTTAGAAGCGCGTCAATTTCGCTGCGGATTTTTTGATCATTCGGATTTGTTGATGAACTAAAACTTTTGACGAGGTCGCCGTTTTGATCAATCAAGTATTTGTGGAAATTCCAGCTTGGGTTTGAAAAGAGCGTACCGTCTTTACGTTCATTTTTTGCCCATTCGAAAAATGGATGGCTGTTTTCGCCTTTAACGCTGTATTTTTTGGTCATGGGGAATGTGATGCCAAATTTTTCGGTGACGAATTCTTTGATTTTTTGCTCATCGCCTGGTTCTTGCCCGCCGAAATCATTACATGGAACGCCAATCACGCTAAAGCCTTTGTCTTTATATGTGTCGTGCAGGATTTGAAGGTCTGCGTATTGTTTTGTGAAGCCGCATTGTGATGCGGTGTTGACGATCAAAAGAACTTTGCCCTGATAATCAGCGAGGGGCAAAGCATCGCCATCAATGGTTTCAAACGTGAATTGATGTGCGTTTAAATGTGTTTGCATTAATTTCGCATGCGCGACATAGGGCAATGATAGAAGAGTGAATGTTGCTATGATGGTGGTTAGGATTTTCATTTTATCTCTCGCTTATTGTCTTTGATTTATTCTTTGGGGCTTTTTTCGTTTGCACATCTTTTTGAACAATATTTAACCGCATCCCAATTCTTCTCCCATTTTTTGCGCCATGTAAATGGGCGGTTGCAAATGGGGCAGATTTTTTCGGGCAGGTTGTCTTTTTTATGCGCCATTTTTATGATCCATCGCTGATCTCTTTGAAAAATCTTTGGCTGTCATCTTTAATGGCTTTGATTTTTTCATTCGACATTTTGGAAAGTGTATTATAGCTAAAGCCTAAGCGTGGATTGCCTTCAAGTTTATCTTGGTTGCGTTGCATGAAATCCCAGTAGAGATAATTAAACGGGCATGCATCTTTGCCGTTTTTCTTTGTGACGGCGTAGCTGCAATTTTTGCAGTAATCGGACATTTTATTGATGTATGATCCGCTGGCTGCATAGGGTTTTGAGGCAAGCAATCCGCCATCGGCGAATAGGATCATGCCCGTTACATTGGGCAGTTCCACCCATTGATAAGCATCAGCATAAACGATCATATACCATTCATTGACCTCATCGGGATTAAGGCCGGCAATGAGGGCAAAATTGCCGAGGATCATAAGACGTTGGATATGGTGGGCGTACGCGTTTTCTTTTGTCTCGGTGATACATTGGCGCATACAATTCATCTTGGTGTTTGCATCCCAGAAAAAATGGGGAAGCGCGCGATCAGCGCCGAGATGATTAAGGTTTTCGTATTCGGGCATTTTAAGCCAGTAGATGCCGCGTACATATTCCCGCCATCCTAAGATTTGACGAATAAACCCCTCAACCGCGTTGAGGGGCGCAGTGCCATCGGCATATGCGGCCTCCGCACGTTCGCAGCATTCGAGGGGGGTGAGAAGGCCGATATTAATATAAAAGCTGATATGGCTGTGATACATCCATGGCTCGCCCTGAACCATTGCATCTTGATAATCACCAAAGTTTTTAAGACGTTCATCAATAAACTTGTTGAGGGCGTACAGCGCTTGGTCACGTGTCACGGCGAAATAAAAGGGGTGCAAATCGCCGAAATGATCGGGGAATTTTTCTGCGACCAGTTTTATCACTTCGTCCGTTATATCGTCGGTTTGTGCGGTGTATGTGTTTGGTACATCGAGACCATCTTTCGGCGGTTTACGGTTTTCGCTGTCGTAATTCCATTCGCCGCCTTCGGGCTTGCCGTCCTCATCGACGAGGATTTTGTATTTTTTGCGCATTTCGCGGTAGAAATATTCCATGCGCAATTGTTTGCGATCCTTTGCCCATTCCGTAAAATCCTGATGCGTCGCAAGGAAACGCTGATCGGGGCGGATTTCGGTGGTAATGCCAAGATCGTCTTCCCATTGGCGCATATCATCAAGAACACGATACTCGGATGGTTCGGTCACGATGATGTTGGATGGTTTATGCGTTTTAATGGCACGCTTAACCTCACCAAGGAACGAACCTGCATTATCAGGATCGTCTAATTGCGTGTAATGGACGCTATATCCTTTTTCCTCCAGCTCCTTTGCGAAGTGGCGCATAGCGGAGAAGATAAAGGCGATTTTCTTTTTGTGATGTTTAACATATGTGGCCTCATCCCAGACTTCGCACATCAAAATAACATCATTCTCGACGTCGATATTGTCGAGGCTGGAAATGTTATGGCTGAGTTGGTCGCCTAAAATAAGGATGAGGTTCATTTTTGAAATATAGGATCGTGTTGGATTTTTTCAATCTTTGGTTTAGGTTAAATATAGAGACAGGAGCGTGAAATGAGAGCATTGGTTTTAGGGTTAGCAGTTTTAACAATTACGGGGTGCAGTGTTGTGGGTAAAAGTGATGTTGAAACAGCGCCGTATGAGGTGGTTACAGATACACAAGATTCGCGCATTGAAGTGCGCAATTATCCGCATATGATCTTAGTCTCCACGCCAATGGGCAGTGGTGAAAATTCGGCGTTTCGCAAATTATTTGGCTATATCTCCGGCAATAATGTCGACTCAAAAGATATCGATATGACCGCCCCCGTGATTATGGATGAGGGACAAGGAATGGAAATCCCGATGACCGCGCCGGTGTTTATGGATATGAATGCCAAAGGCGGCATGATGTCATTTGTTATGCCCGATACCTTTACCGCCGAAACAACGCCCGCGCCGACGGATGAGAATATCGTCGTGCATCAGATCAAAGATTACACAGTTGCGGCGATCACATTTAATGGCCGTATGAGCGATGATAATGTTGAGAAACATCGCAATATTTTGGAAAAATGGATCATTGATAATGGATATGTCGTTGTCGGGCCGGTGAAAAAGGCAGGGTATGACGCGCCGTTTACATTGCCCAATTTACGCCGCAATGAAGTGCTTATTCCGGTTGAGAAGAAGGATTAATCAAGGATATAGCGAATCTCTATAACCTCGATCTCTTCAATGCCGTCTTCGGTTCTGACCTTAACGATGTCTCCTTCTTCGGCTTTTTGAAGGGCTTTACCGACAGGTGAGAGCCAGTTGATCTTACACTTGGTTGGATCTTTCGGGTCAAAATCTGCTTCGTCAATGCCGACAAGATGCACGGTGATTTCGCTCTCGTTTCCTTCGTCGTCGCATTTTGCGTATGTAACGGTTGCGCCAAAATAAATACGTTCTAAGCCTTGTTGGTCTTTGGGATCAACAATTTTGCAGTCTTCCAATTTTTTCTTGAGATAACGCAGGCGGCCATCAATTTCACGGAGGCGTTTTTTGTTATAGATATAATCGCCATTTTCGCTGCGATCGCCATTACCCGCGGCCCATGACACGATCTCGGTGATTTTTGGGCGTTCGATATGCACCAGATAATCCTGTTCATCCGCAAGGGTTTTATATCCATTGGGGGTCATGTAATGGATGGTTTCTTTGATGGGTTGTTTGGCATCAAGTGTGCGTTTGCGGGACATATGAATAGCATTCCTTTGGAACTTATGATGATCGCATTCGTTTGCGGATTAGAAAAGGAGATTATTATGAAGACTTTATTATACCCCTTAGCGGCTATTTTATTGATTTGTGGCGGCGTTACAACCGCGCAGGCCACAGATGTGTATATTTCAAGCGACAACGACGACAGCGCTATTACAGGTGTGATCGCGGACATTAACGAGGATGTTATTGATATCATTGTGAATGGCGAGCGCATGGCCGTGGATGTTGACGCGCTTGATCTGGACAATGGTCAGCAAGATATTTTGAATATTGGTGATGAGGTTCGCTTCACAGGTGAATTTGACGACAATGAATTCGTGGCCGATAGCTTAAGATTACTAAAGCCGTCAACGGAAGTGAATGTTGTCGCTGATTAATCGTTGATCACGTTACGTTTTCTAAGCACGTCGCCGTGGGCGGGGAAGTTTTCGTAGTCGGTCATTGTTGTGACGGATTGTTTGAGCGCTTCCATGCCCTCGGCTGTGCATTTTGATATGGATGTACGTTTGAGGAAATCCCACACGGATGTGCATGAATATGTGTGCGCCCAGCCGCCGGTCGGCAAAACGTGGTTCACACCAATCCCATAATTTCCAAGTGATGAAGGCGTATGCTCGCCCAATAATATTTCACCTGCATGATGCAATCTCTTTGCGACATCCTGCGCATCTTTTGTTTTTAGGTGAAGGTGTTCAGGGGCGTACGCATTTGACACTTCAATCGATTGCTCCAAGCTTTCAGTCAGAATAATCCCGCCGTAATCGGACATGACGGTGGCGCATATGTCGCGGTGTGGCTCTGGCAATTGCGCGATTATCTTTGGCAGGTTTTCACGGACATAGTCAGCCAGTTTTTTATCATGCGTGATCAATAACGCGGCGCTGTCTTTTCCGTGTTCGGCTTCGTTTAAAACATCCCAGCATGTGTTGTGCGGATCGGCGCTTTCATCGGCAAGGATGATGGATTCGGATGGGCCAGCGGGCATGCCGGGATCCATCACAATGGAACATACGCGTTTGGCGGCGGCCACGTACGGGCTGCCCGGCCCAAGGACTTTTTTGACTTGTGGGACGCTTTCGGTGCCATAAGCAAGAGCGGCGATGGCTTGCGCGCCGCCGCATTTATAGACATTTTCAATGCCGCATAATTTTGCCGTGTAAAGCGTAGCATCATCGGTGGCGCCGCTTGCTGTCGGTGGGCTGACGACGGCGATGTTTTTGACCCCTGCGATCACGGCGGGAATGGCAAGCATGTAAAGCGCGGAGGGAAATGCGCCTTTTCCACGCGGCACGTACAGGCCGACGGATTCGATAGGGTTGACTTGTTCGCCCGCGAATACGCCGGGTTCGATTTCAACCATCCATGGCTTTTCAACGCGGTTCATTTGTTCTTGGTGGAATTTACGCACATTGGAGGCGCAATGATCAATCGCGGCTTTCAGGGTTTCATCCAATGAGGCTTCGGCGGCGGCGAATTCTTCGGGGGTTGCCTTGATGGATGTTAAATCCGCACCATCGAATTTTTTCGCATATTCAACCAACGCCGCATCGCCGCGTAATTTAACATCTGCGATGATGGGTTCGACAATTTTAATGACATCATCGATATTCGCCTGTGAGCGGCGCATGATGCGCGCCTTAGTGGCGTCGTCGGTTTCATTCCAGATATAGAAGTTAATGCTCATTTTTGTAATCAGCTTTCGCCTTGGTCTTTTTGGTCGACTTCATTCAATATGACAGTATATATAGGGGGTTATGAGCAAAGAGACAATCATCATTATCGATTATGGCAGTGGCAATTTACGATCCGCCGCGAAGGCGTTTGAACATGTGATTACCCGTGATGGGGTGAATGCCGAGGTTTTAATCTCGGATAAAGCCGAAGATGTGCTTAAAGCAGATCGAATCGTTTTACCCGGGCAAGGCGCGTTTCCCGATTGCATGGAAAACTTACAAGCGACCACGGGTATGATCGAGGCAATGGAGCAACGCGTTCTTAAAGATGGCAAACCGTTCCTTGGTATATGCGTGGGTATGCAGCTTTTGGCGAGCCGTGGTTTGGAACACACCATGACCGCAGGACTAGATTGGGTGCCGGGGCAAGTTGTGCCATTTGATATTGATGCACGCTTCAAGATCCCGCAAATGGGCTGGAACGAGCTAATCATGCCGAATTCGGGCGCGCAGGATAACCGTCATCCGCTGCTTAAAAGTGTGCAGGGCAGCATAGAAAGTTTGGAAGAATCAGCAGTTCATTATTACTTTGTTCACTCTTATATGTTCGAATGTCAGTATAACCATCATGTATTGGGTTTGACAGATTATGGTGGGCTTTATGCTTCTATCGTCGGACGTGATAATATAGTCGGGGTTCAATTCCACCCCGAGAAAAGCCAAGATGCAGGGTTGCAATTGCTTGGTGATTTCATGGCTTGGAATCCTTAAAACAAGACTTAAGAGGGCGCTTGATATGAATGACCAGATTAACGTAAAAGAATTGCCGCCATCGCCCAGTGTTGAACTTTTAGAAGAGTTATCGAATAACGATCTTAATGATCTTTGCGATGCAACGGATGACGCGATTGAAGGCGGAGGCGGTTTCGGGTGGATTGCTCTGCCCAATCGCGAACGCCTTGAAGGGTATTGGCGCGGCGTTTTGGCCATGCCTGCACGCACATTATTTGTGGCGCGGCTTGATGGGGTGATATGCGGGACATGTCAGCTTTGGAAACCACCCGCGCAAAACGAAGCGCAGGCACATGCCGTGCAGCTAACGACCAATTTTGTGGCGCCATGGGCGCGTGGTCATGGTCTTGCGAAAATGCTTTTGGAACAGGCCGAAGCAGCGGCGCTAGACGATGAATTTGCAGTGATTAATCTGGATGTGCGGGAAACGCATACAGATGCGATCAAGCTCTATGAATCGATGGGTTATGTTCAATTCGGCGCGCATCCATATTCCGTACGCCTGCCTGATCAGATCGTAAAAAGCTTTTACTACTACAAGGTCATTGATCCAGCCGCGGTTGAGCAAGAAGTTTAAAACGATTGCTGCGCTATTGTAACGTCACCCTTATTGTCTTTGAATGTATGCGTATGCTCATTCCCAATATAAGGATTTTTAAGATGCGTTATGGTTTCAAAATATTGTCTATCTCTCTATTCGGCGCGGCATGTGTGCTTAGCAGCGTGCATCCAGCGCAAGCCATTATTGAGCAGGGTTATAGTCACGATCAGGTGCGCGCGACAATTCCGTGGTATGTGATTGGCAATGACCAAGAAAGGCTTGCGGATTTAAACTTTATCGAAGGCATGCGCCCCCATCATGCAGGTGCGCTCAGCATGTCAGAAGAATATCTGGCTGATCCAGATGCGCGCAATGCACGCTTAAAGCAATTGGCGGGCGGTATCATTCATAATCAAACATTTGAAATCGCAATCATGGATATGATTGAGGGGCATCAGAAAGGCAACGCGGATGCGCCGGATGGATCATGGCGACAAGTATCCGAGCGGGATATGGATCAGAAATTAAAATTTTACCGCGCGCCGATGCCTGGGCCGCTCGATCGGTTTTACGGCGATCAGGGCGTATCAAAGCGTGATGTGGAATTTGCAAAATCAATGATTATCCATCACGAAGGCGCGTTGGTCATGGCGCAAGATTATCTGGATGGCCCCCATAGCAACGGTTATTTGGCGCGGCTTTGTCTTGATATCTTAACAGATCAAGCGCAGGAAATTGCGTATATGCATTCGATTATCAATGAATATGCGGGCAATCCGGATGAGATAAAAATTGATGCGTCAATGATCCATGGCATGGATGGTATGGCGCATATGATGCTAGATGGCGGCAATGACATAGCCAAAGGCGCACCGCATAAGATGCATCACGGACATTAGGATCACTTGTATTTCGTACGCCGCGCTTTGAAAACTATTGAAAGCGCGGATTTGAGCTTGTATATCTGCTTGCATGATTATTTATCCAGCAATTGATTTGAAAGATGGTGCGTGTGTACGCCTTGTGAAAGGTGATATGGCGCGTGATACGGTTTATAACGAAGACCCAGGCGCGCAGGCGCATGAATGGGCCGCGGCAGGGTTTAATTGGATCCATGTGGTTGACCTGAACGGGGCGATTGATGGCAAGCCGGTGAATAATCTTGCGGTTGCTGCGATTTTAAAGAATGCGGATATTCCGGTTCAGCTTGGTGGCGGTATTCGCACATTGGCCCAGATTGAACATTGGCTATCCGAAGGAGTGAGCCGTGTGATTTTGGGGACTGTTGCGGCGAAAGACCCAGAGATCGTTAAAAAGGCATGCAGCCTTTTCCCCCATCAAATCGCCGTTGGTATTGACGCGCTTAAGGGTGAGGTCATGGTCGATGGATGGGTTGATGGATCAAACATACAAGCCACCGAACTGGTCAAACATTACGAAGATGCCGGTGTTTGCGCCGTGATCTACACGGATATTGATCGTGATGGCACGGGTGAGGGCGTCAATATTGAAGCCACGCTGAAATTAGCCGAAGCCACAAATATTCCCGTGATCGCATCGGGCGGTGTTGGGTCAATGAAAGACATCGAAGCCGTCAAAGCAGGCGCACAGAGCCATGGGCTAAACGGTGTGATCGTGGGCAAGGCGTTCTATGATAAGCGCATCGAACCAGCGGATGCGCTTATGGTTGCGGCGGCTGAGTAAAGATGCTTATTATTGTTTGATTAAAATCATAACACCTATTTTTATGAAAGAAATTGAACATGCTTCCTGAATTTTACTGGCTTACGCTGACGCTTCTTTTCACATGCTTGATGTGGGTTCCTTACATTGTTCAATATCTTGGCGAAGAAGGCGTTAAAAACGCATTGTCATCGGGTGAGGGCACAAAAACTCCCGATAAACCATGGGCGGCACGTTTAAAACGCGCACATGCCAATGCGGTTGAGAATATGGTGATCTTCGCGCCGCTTGTTGTTATTGCCGTGATGACACAGACAAATTCACAGCTCACCGCGATTGCGGCTATGGTGTATTTTATCGCACGTATTGCGCATGCGGTGATTTATACACTGGGCATACCGCTTGCCCGCGGCCTTAGCTTTGCCACAGGACTTGCGTGTCAGCTTATTTTTGCGTTTTCAATACTCGGCTGGATTT
This sequence comes from Alphaproteobacteria bacterium, assembly GCA_009995045.1. Lineage (GTDB taxonomy): Bacteria > Pseudomonadota > Alphaproteobacteria > Micavibrionales > Micavibrionaceae > TMED27. The sequence goes on along the minus strand of JAACQG010000019.1, from coordinate 27,160 downwards.
AAACCATGTTAAAAACTCGAATCATTCCATGTCTTGATGTTGATAATGGACGCGTTGTTAAGGGCGTGAACTTTGTTGATATTGTTGATGCGGGCGATCCTGTGGAGCAGGCGAAAATCTATAATGCGCAAGGCGCGGATGAGCTTTGCTTCCTTGATATCACCGCAACCGTAGAGGCGCGCGATACGATTATCGATGTTGTGCGCCATGTGGCCAATGAAGTCTTTATGCCGATGACGGTTGGCGGCGGCATTTCAACGGTGGAGCATATTCGTAACCTGCTCAATGCGGGCGCGGATAAGGTGTCAATCAATTCCGCCGCGGTTAAAAATCCAGAATTTGTACGCGAAGCATCCAGCAAATGCGGATCACAATGTATCGTCGTTGCGATCGATGCAAAAGCCAAAGAAGACGGCAGCGAAGGGTGGGAGATTTTTACCCATGGCGGGCGCAAAGGCACAGGAATCGACGCGGTTGAATGGGCGATAAAAATGGAAGAATACGGCGCAGGTGAAATTTTGCTTACCTCCATGGATCGTGATGGCACTAAACAGGGCTTCAATTTACCCCTGACACGCGCAGTCTCAGACGCAGTGCGCATTCCCGTGATTGCATCGGGCGGCGTGGGCAATTTGGAACATTTGGTTGATGGGGTTAAAGAAGGGCATGCGTCGGCGGTGCTTGCCGCTTCAATTTTTCATTTTGGTGAATACACCGTGCGCGAGGCAAAAGAAGCCATGCAAGCCGCGGATATTCCGGTAAGGTTATAGGAATATGAACGCACATATTTTAGAAAAACTCTACGCGGTATTGCAGGATCGTAAAGGCTCCGATCCCAGCGAATCGTATGTGGCGAGCCTTTATGCGAAGGGATCAGCCAAGATTTCCGAGAAAATCCGTGAGGAAGCCGAGGAGACAATTGTTGAAGGCTTAAGGCTAGAAAAATCAGCCAGTGATCCCGCGATTCGCAAAGCCCTCACCAGCGAATCTGCGGATTTGGTCTTTCATCTTATGGTGCTTTTATCGCATCACGACATCAATCCGAATGAAGTGTTTAAGGTGCTTGAAGATCGATTTGGTATTTCAGGGCATGAAGAATTTGCCTCACGCCATAAATCTTAAGATTCGGGCTGATTATTTTCATTCAATAAAATGACGGTGGGCTGATGCGCTTTTGCATCGGCTTCGCTCATTTGGGCATAAGCGCAGATAATCACGAGATCACCGACATTAACCAAATGCGCCGCCGCGCCATTGATGCCAATCAAGCCTGACTCCCGCTCCCCCTCAATCGCATAGGTGGTGAGGCGGTTTCCGTTGGTGATGTTGAGCACGTCGACTTGCTCATTGATCAAAATCCCGGATGCATCCAAAAGATCCGCGTCAATCGTGATTGAGCCAACATAATCCAAATCACTTTGGGTGACGCTTGCGCGATGAAGTTTTGATTTGAGCATTGTTAAGATCATTCGATTTATATAAATTCATGTCACATAAAATGAAAGGGTTTTATCCAATGGCATATGACGATCAGAATATTTTTGCGAAAATTCTGCGGGGTGAGATTCCCAATGATACCGTTTATGAAGATGAGCATGTGCTGGCATTTAATGATATCGCCCCACAAGCGCCGGTTCATGTTTTGGTCATCCCCAAGGGCGCATATGTCTCAATCGATGATTTCGGGGCAAAAGCCAGCGCAGATGAGATTGCGGCGTTTTATCGTAGCGTTTCAAAAATCGCACGGGATGCAGGATTATCAGAAGATGGATATCGCGTTATTGCCAATACAGGCGGACATGGCGGACAAGAAGTGCCCCATTTCCACGCGCATATTTTGGGCGGCAAAAAACTGGGTGCGATGCTGCCTTAATTCATAGTGGGGAATTTAATCACGTTATCGGTGTAAAATGTTTGCGATGCTTGTTCCGCAACAAGCGCGCCCATATCGATGTTTTCGCCGTCATAAATTGCATGATCAATTGTCCATGGGTCTTGTTCACCCATATCCATGGATTCAAGAAATGTTTGCGCGATAAGGCTTTGTGCTGATGCCTGCGCGATCAAAATAGCACACAGATCACTTGCATCATTTTCAGCGTCATCTAGCGTGAGCTTTGCAAATTCTAAAAGCTCGCTGATACAGTCCAAATCTTCGGGGATGTGAACCAATGTTTCAAAAACGGTGTTGTTATCAAGCGATTTTGCTTGTGCGTTGCGCAGCCACATCATGCCATATTCCGCGATAATACGGTCGCATTCGATTTTAAGCATATCAAAAATGCTGGCCTGTCCCGCAAATGCGTTTGCAATTGTGCGGGCGCTGAGCGTTATTGAGAGAAGCGCGCTGTCGGGCTGGTCATCGCTGAGGATTTCGTGAAGACCCATATGCACATCATCGGTCAATGCACCTTCGCCGTTTAGGATGTCACCAATGATCAATGGCACCTGCAAACGGTTGGCAATTTTTGCGATGTCTTGGTCTCTCATCATGATTGTGTCACTCAACATAGTCAGCTCCTTTTTCTTTCCTTGTCGCTGGTCTTTTATTTGCTCTTAAATGCGTTTCTTACCCTCCTTAGTAAACAGGAAAGGTAAACACTTTCTTAACGCAGATGATTTTGTTTGACGGGAGGTGAAATACTCAATGATTTCAGTGTTTTAAAATTATAATGAAATGTGGATAATGCGCCTTTACTGAAATGACGGTATGATTTTATGATTCTTGATATGTGATGATTTACCCTCTTGTTTCTGTTTTGTTCTTGTGCCAATAATAGAGTGAAATTCTAAAAAAGAGTGTCTATGGTTGCACGTGTTAATACTGTTGCGTTTGCCGGGGTGGAGGTTCGCCCCGTGGATGTTCAGGTGCAAATATCAAATGGGTTGCCTGCGTTTACGATTGTGGGTCTTCCCGATAAAGCGGTTGCCGAAAGCAAGGAGCGGGTGCGCTCCGCGCTTCATGCATTGGGGCTTTCACTGCCGCCGAAACGCCTGACCGTGAATTTGGCACCTGCGGATTTGTCCAAAGAGGGATCGCATTTTGATCTTCCCATTGCGCTCGGATTACTAGCGGCGATGGGCGTTATACCAAAAGGTGAGTTGGAAGAATATCTTGTGCTGGGCGAGTTATCGCTGGATGCGTCTATTCGCGCGGTTGCGGGGGTTTTGCCGTCTGCGATCCATGCCAGTGCGAATGATCATAAACTCATTTGTCCTAAGGCGTGTGGCGGGGAAGCGGCATGGGCGGGGGATATTGATATCCTTGCGCCGAGTGATCTTTTGCAATTGATCAACCATATAAAAGGCACGCAGGTGTTAAGCCGTCCTGAAGCAAAGCTTGGTGAGGCGCTTGATGAGCGGCGGGTTCCTGATTTGGCGGAGGTTAAGGGGCAGGAGACAGCCAAGCGGGCGCTAGAGATTGCGGCGGCGGGCGGTCACAACATGCTGATGATTGGGCCGCCAGGGTCAGGCAAATCTATGCTCGCCTCAACTTTGCCGGGCATATTACCGCCATTATCACCGCGAGAGGCGCTTGAGGTGTCTATGATTCATTCCTTGGCGGGCAGCTTGCCCGAGGGTGGGTTGCTTCAGTCACGTCCGTTTCGTGACCCGCATCATTCCGCCTCACTCCCTGCGTTGATCGGCGGCGGACATAAGGTCAAGCCTGGGGAGGTGTCTTTGGCACATAACGGTGTTTTGTTTCTTGATGAATTGCCTGAATTTGCGCGCTCCACGCTGGAATCTCTGCGTCAGCCATTAGAGACTGGCAATGCTTTGATTGCGCGGGCGAATAACCATGTCAATTATCCAGCGCGCTTTCAGCTGATTGCCGCGATGAACCCGTGCCGATGCGGGCATTTGGGTGATCCTGATCTGGAATGTAATAAAGTGCCGCGATGTGCGGGGGATTATCAATCAAAAATTTCAGGGCCAATGATGGATCGGATTGACCTTCAGGTTGATGTGCCGCGCGTTGAGATTGCGGATTTGAACGCACCTGCGGGCGAAAGCTCGGCTATAGTCGCGGCGCGTATTGCAATCGCAAGAGATATTCAGGCGGCGCGATATAATGGAACAGCCGTGAACGCACAGGCAAGCGGCAACATATTAGAACAGATCGCGCAGATGGATGAGCATGCCAAGACACTATTAGATGCGGCCATGGAGAAAGCACGGATGTCGGCACGGAGTTATTTCCGCATCCTGCGGGTTGCAAGAACAATTGCGGATCTTTCGGGAAATCCCGATATTTTAAATAAAACGCATATTGCCGAAGCATTAAGTTATAAGCGTGCTTCATTTTAAACCATTCACGGTTAAAATCATCGTCTATTATGAAATGAATATTAATGTTTTATTTCAATGGCTTGTGCTCAAATAAAACTTCAAATTTGTATAAAATTCAACCTTTCTGGTAAAATAGTATATGGGATATAAAAAAGCCCGATATGCGCTGTTTTAGAGGGCGGCGTTAATACAAAATTAATATAATTACCCTAAAATAAAGGGACTTATAAAAAGAATAATAATTTGAGTAAAGGGTGTGTAAATTGAGAGGCGGACTTTCGCAAAATTTTGGATATCATGCTGCAGCGGTTAATGTGAACGCTGCGCCATCCACGCCCGCCGTCACCGCGATGAGCATTATTGCTCCGCATATCAATCTAAATATACAAAAACCAAATGTTGATGCCGTTAAAGCAGATGGTAATAATGCAGTCGGCTTAGCAACTAACGCACAAGCTCAGCTTCAAACTGGCGCTCAGGATTGCAAAGCGGCTGTTTCAGGTAGTATTGACGCTATTAAAAAAGCACAATCAGAAGCTTTAGCTGCATGTAGTGCAAATGGCGTTGGTAATGTTCACCCCAATACAAATACGGCACCGACCAGTGTTGCTGGAATGGTTGTTGGGACGGCGGCTGGTTTGGCTGCGGGTAAAGGAAGTATGGGAATAGTTCAATCAGGCATGCTTCATGCTTCTGACGGAGCAGGACTTTATGAAGATATAAAAAAAGGTATGTCTGGTAAAGCACCAGAAGAAATTGCTTTGGCTGTTGCAGATACCTTAAGAGCAAGCTCCTCGCAAAATTGGACCCCGCCGAATACTGCAATTATTAAAGATGCGAATGAAACACCCCGATTAGATAAACCTACATCCATTGATTGGGAAACTGCGCTTGACGCCGACCCCGATTTTTTAGAAAAAATACTGTCATTCGATGGAGAAAATCTTGAGTGTTTCCCTGAAGTGAAAGCGCTTGCAGATTTAGGGCTTGAGATTGAGCGTGATATAGGAGCTCTTGAAGGTGTAAAAACAGCGGCTACGTCAATTACCCTAGGCGAGGTCGATATGTTTGCCCTTGCGAATACCACCGCGCAAGCACCCATTATCGATGCGGTTGCATTTTCTGCTGATGCGCCTGATGGATTTGAAGCACTGCGCAGAGAAGAGATGGACAGAATTGCTGCCCTCGCCGCCAATATGACGTCACGTCCATCATTGCCTCAAATGTCAGCATAAGCCAAATTTATCATTCGCTTTTTCTAAAATTATTTATACATTCATTTTATGAGCAAGTATCAAAACATATGCGTGTATTGCGCATCTTCCAATCGTGTTGACCCTAAATATACCAAGCTTGCGCGCGATGTCGGTACGTTTATCGCTTCATCTGGGCGGACGTTGGTCTATGGCGGTGGGCATGTCGGTTTGATGGGCGCGGCGGCGGATGCGACGCTTGATGGCGGTGCGGATGTAATCGGTGTTATTCCGCAATGTTTAATGGATAGAGAGGTTGCACATAAAGGCCTAACCTCGCTACACATTACAAAAACCATGCAAGAGCGCCAACAACAGATGGCGGATTTATCGGATGCGTTTGTTATGCTGCCCGGTGGCCTTGGCACTTTGGCTGAATTCTTTGAAATTATAACGTGGAAGCATTTGGGATTGCACGACAAGCCTGTGTTTATTTTAAATGCGTTCGGATATTGGGATTTATTGTTAGATATGCTTGTTAAGGCAGGTGATGAGAAGTTTTTATATGAAGACACCTCTCATCTTTTTACCGTGTGCAACACTTTGGGTGATTTAAAAGTAAAGCTCTCATAATGGAAATGTACGAAAAAATATTGCTTTAGCGTTTCTTTATTCTTTTTCTTATGGTTCCAGCCTGTTAAGCTATTTTTGTCATATAGGGTTACTAAAAAACGTGAATTACAATCAAGATACAGAAAAAGCGAGTGAAATTGCAGCAGAGGCTTTGGAGCGTATTCACTCTGAAGGTCTCGCGCCGACGCCTGATATTTTTGAGCTATGGTATGTATATTACGGGAATTATAATCCCGAAGTTGTGCGCGCCATAGATATTTTGAGCAGCAGTCAGCAAAAGATCACAGATGAGCGTTGCCATGAATTGCATCAACGTTTCTTGAGTGAGAGCACCCAAAATGATCGCGTGAAAAAAGCGGGCGATAAAATCAGTGAAACAATTAAATCGGTTGGCGGCGCAGTTGTTAGCGTGAGAAACGCTACATCTAATTATAGCTCTGCTTTGTCTGAGGCTAGCGTTAAGCTATCCGATGATACGCTAGACATTGACGGTGCGCGTGAGGCGATCAGCGATGTCATGACCAATACGCAAAATATGGTTGAGCAGAATGAGCGTCTTGAATATGAGTTGAACAGATCAACAGAAGTTATGATTGAACTGCAACGTGATCTAGAAATGGTCAAAAAAGAGGCGCTGACAGACGGGTTAACAAGTCTTGCTAATCGTAAGGCGTTTGATGCGGAAATTCTTCGTATTCGTAAGGAATCTGTTGAGCATGATTGCGCGTTTTCGTTGATCATGATGGATATCGACCATTTCAAGAGCTTTAATGATAATTATGGGCATCAAGTTGGCGACCAAGTGCTACGGCTTGTGGCAAAAACGCTTTTTGATGGCGTTAAGGGGCGCGATGTTGTTGCGCGTTATGGCGGTGAAGAATTTGCCATTATTTTGCCTGAGACTGATTTGCAGGGCGCGGTGAAAGTTGGCGAGCATTTGCGTAAGGCTGTTGCGTCAAAAGAAATCATCAATCGTTCTTCGGGTGAGAAATTAGGGCGCATCACGCTATCTGGCGGGGCGGCGGAATTTGGCAATGATGAAAAAGTTGATGATTTGATCTTGCGCGCGGATAAGGCCCTTTATACGGCGAAACATAATGGCCGCAATCAAGTTTCCACGTCTAAGAGCAGCGCGACAAAAAAAGCATAAAATCCGCTTACTTAATTTTTCTAAAATCACTTGCTAATACGCGTTAAACCCTTACTTTTGTGGGTATGCAGAGTGATATAATTTCTCCAAACGAGCCACCTTATCTTCAAGGATTAAACCAACCCCAGCGCGAAGCGATTGAATCGCTCGACGGCCCTGTGCTTGTGCTTGCGGGCGCGGGTACGGGTAAGACGCGGGTGCTGACAACGCGATTGGCACATTTGCTCAATACGGGACGCGCCTATCCGTCGCAGATTTTAGCCGTGACCTTCACCAATAAAGCCGCGCAAGAAATGAAAGAACGCGTCAGCAGCCTTATGGGCGGTATGCCCGTTGAGGGATGGTGGCTTGGGACGTTTCATTCATTGGCGGCGCGCATGTTGCGCCGGCATGCGGATCTGGTCGGGCTTGGGTCGAATTTCACCATTCTTGATCCCGATGATCAGGTGCGCTTGCTCAAGCAGATTATGGAAGCCAATAATATCGACACCAAGAAATGGGTCCCCAAAGCGATGATCAGCCATATCGATCGCTGGAAAGATCGCGGCCTTAACCCATCACAGGTTCAGCTGGATGATGTGGGTGATGTCGCGGGCGGTAAGCTTCAGCTTTTATACAAAATCTATCAATCACGCATGCGTGCGATCAATGCCTGTGATTTCGGTGATTTGCTATTGCATATGATTACAATCCTAAAAGATCCGGCGAATAAACATGTGCTTGATGATTATCACAAGCGTTTTCGTTACATCATGGTTGATGAATATCAGGATACGAATGTGGCGCAATATCTATGGCTACGCTTGCTTGCGCAGGGTTCATCGAATATTTGCTGTGTGGGGGATGATGATCAGTCGATCTATGGTTGGCGCGGCGCGGAAGTGGGCAATATTCTAAAATTTGAAAAAGACTTTGAAGGTGCGAAAATTATTCGCCTCGAGCAAAATTACCGTTCCACCAATAATATCCTGAAAGCAGCGCATGCCGTCATCAGCAATAATGACGGACGCCTTGGTAAAGAATTATGGTCGGATGCGGGTGACGGCGAAAAGATACAGGTACGCGGCCTATGGGATGGCGAGGCCGAGGCGCGCTGGATTGGTGAAGAAATTGAGCAGCTTCAGCGTAAGGGGCAAACACTGAATGGTGTCGCTGTTTTGGTGCGCGCAGGCTTTCAAACACGTGAATTTGAAGAACGCTTTATCAAGCTTGGCTTGCCCTATAAAGTGTTAGGCGGTCCACGATTTTACGAACGTATGGAGATTCGCGATTCGCTAGCTTATCTGCGCGTTGTTGCGCAACCAGCCGATGATCTGGCATTAGAGAGAATCATGAATAAGCCCAAGCGTGGCCTTGGTGATGCCACGGTGCAAACCCTATATGCATACGGTCGTAATCACGGGATTAATTTATATGATTCGATTATGGATTTGACGCAAACAGACGAGCTTCGCCCCAAAGTCAAAACCACATTGATGAAATTACTCGATGATTTCGGGCGTTGGCGCTCGCTCGTCGATAGCATGAACCACGCGGAACTGGCGGCACAAATTCTGGACGAGTCGGGCTACATGCAAATGTGGAAAGAAGACAAAACACCCGAAGCGCCGGGGCGTTTAGAAAACTTGAGGGAGCTTATCTCGGGGATGCAAGAATATGACAGCCTGCCCGAGTTTTTGGAACATGTCGCGCTGGTGCTGGAAAATCAAGATCAATCAGGGGGCGAATATGCCACGATTATGACGCTTCATGGCGCGAAGGGTCTTGAATTCGATGCTGTGTTCTTGCCGGGTTGGGAAGAGGGATTATTCCCCTCTCAACGTTCCATGGACGAAAACGGTATGAAGGGTTTGGAGGAAGAGCGCCGCCTTGCTTATGTCGGGATCACCCGCGCTAAAAAGCGGGCGCATATCTCATTCGCCGCCAATCGCCGCATGTATGGATCATGGGTCAATGCTATTCCATCACGCTTTGTTGACGAACTGCCTAAAGCGTATGTTGATGTCTCTTCCGATATCGGTTTGGCCGGTTCTGGCCGATCTACGCATTGGGATTCTTCAGGATTTAAACCAAAGGTACAAGCGCGTAGCATTGCACATGAGCGCAAAGTGCGCAGCGAAAGCGGCACAATTTTCACCCGCGGCGACCGCGTTTTCCATGACAAATTCGGCTACGGCAAAATCTTAAACATTGACGGACACAAACTCGATATCGCCTTCGAAAAATCAGGCCAAAAACGCGTCATGGACAGCTTCGTAGAAAAACCCGAAGAGGTTTAAAATTCCAACATACCCACCGCTACTATTTCGCCATGCGCTTGGTTTTGGGCGAGGATGATGTAGTGGTCGATGTCGGGGTTTTTATCCAATGTCACGCTTGTGATGTTTGCGTTGCCATCCCACGGATCGCCTGTTTTTAAAGATAGGACGCTGTTTGTGAAAATTCTGCTTTGCCCGCGTGCATTGGTTTCAATGTGCTTTGCCTTCACACCCGCGATCCACAGTGTGTAAAAACCGTTATCAAGTTGCGGCAATGAAAGTGTAGCGCTATCGCCCGTCACGGCTGTTATTGTTATGGGTTCTAGCGGTTTTGCCGCGCGCAAGGCCTCCACAACTTTTTCTTTATGTGACCCGATAAAAGCTGCGCCGCCATTAACCATCATTTGCGGTGTGTAAAGGCGTTTTGATCGGCTGTAATCCGCATAACGACGCTGACGATCATCTGAAAATGCGCGGCCTAAAATATCTTTCCGATTGGGGCGATCCCAATATTGAACGTGATAGGATAGCGATATGACTTTTGGGTTTGTCGCTAGTTTGTTCATAATGTCATCCGCGGGCGGGCAGGCGGGGCATCCTTGGGATGTAAAAAGCTCGACGACAATTGGGGCGTTGATGCTTTGTGTGTCTGCGCGTGCTTCAGACGGGTAAACAATGAGGGCGTAGGCGCATATGATGAGCGTACAAAGCAGAATATTTTTAATCATCACGGTGAATTTTCTGTATCACGTTAAAATGTTTCATCAGATGCAAGCTTTGGCTGGATTTTCAGCATGAGCCGCGCCATAGTATGAGGGCATTAAGGAGATTACAAGAGATGGCTAAGAATTACAAAACTGCAACGGTGTTTGGCGGAACAGGATTTGTCGGAACGCAGATCGTCCGTGAGCTTGCCAAGCGCGATATTGTTGTCAAAATTGCAACCCGCGTACCAGAGCGCGGATATTTTCTAAAGCCATGTGGCGCAGTTGGTCAAATCGTCCCCGTTCAATGCGACTATAGCGATGCACAAAGCGTAGCCGCGGCCATTGAGGGAAGTGATTATGTGATTAACTGCATCGGGATTTTATTTGAAAAAGGCGGTCAGACATTTGAGCGCGCGCATGTGGAAATTCCATCCGCCATTGCATTGGCATGTGGTGAGAAGGGCGTATCTTCGTTTATCCATATCTCTGCATTGGGCGTTGAGCGCAGCGAATCCGAATACGCCAAAAGCAAAGTTAAGGGTGAGGCCGCAATTAAAGCGGCGTTCCCACGGGCGGTGATATTACGCCCAAGTGTGATTTTTGGTGAAGATGATGAATTTTTCAATATGTTTGCCAGCCTTGCGAAATTTTTACCTGTTCTGCCTTTGATTAACGGCGGAGAGACATTGTTCCAACCCGTGTATGTCGGGGATGTTGCGGATGCAGCGATTGCCGCGATGGATCAATCAGCGGCGCAGGGCAATACATATGAGCTTGGCGGGCCGGAGACGTTAAGTTTTAAGGGCGTATACGAAAAAATGTTTGAATATACGGGGCAAAAGCGCATTTTGTTCCCGCTTCCCAATGGTTTGGCAAAAATTCAGGCAACGTTCATGAGCATCCTTCCAAAACCACCGATCACCAAGGATCAAATCGAATCGCTTAAAACTGATAATGTGATGAATGATGGTGCTTTGGGCCTCGCGGATTTGGGTGTGAATCCGACGAGCTTGGATATTATTCTACCGACATATTTGACGCGTTATCGCCGCGGCGGTCGTTTTGGCGATAAAATGAGTGCGTAATCACCGTCTTTATTGCCGAATGGTTTGCCAGCGAGCGGCGTAGGAATTATATGTTATACATGCGTTTATATATCTCAGCTTTTATTTTTGTTTTGGTTGCCTCATTTGCGCCGCATATACGTGCGGCAGAGATGGGGATTGCGGTTGTTGTGAATGAGGATGCGATTTCGTATTCTGATTTGAATGACCGTTATCGTTTGATCCTTGCATCCTCACGTATTCCCGACAGCCCACAAGTGCGCCAGCGCTTAATGCCGCAGATTGTTGGCTCTCTCATCGAAGAACAGCTTAAATTCCAAGAGGCTGCGCGCAATGATGTTGATGTTAGCCAAGAAGAAATTAACAATGGTTTCGCAACAATCGCCCAACAAAACGGTTTAGAGCCTGATCAATTTCAACAGGCGCTTGAGCAGAGCGGGATCAATATCGAGACAATGTACCGCCAAATCAGATCACAGCTTATGTGGTCAAAGGTCGTTTCCAAACGCCTTCGCCCGCAGGTCAATGTATCCGAAAGCGATATCGACACGGTTCTAAACCGTCTAAAGGACAATGTAGGCAGCTATGAATATTTAGCGTCAGAGATTTATTTGCCGATTGAAAAGCCCAGCGAGGAAGAGCAAGTGCGCGATTTAGCGCGTAATTTGTCACTCGATATGCAAGCTGGCAAAGTCCCGTTTTTCCGCATCGCACAGCAATTTTCAAAAGCGCCGGGTGCGCCACAAGGCGGTGATCTTGGATGGGTGCAGGCGGGTCAATTGTCCCGCGAGCTTGACGATGTTCTTGTCACACTTGAGCCGGAACAAGTCAGCAACCCTATTCGCTCATTAGGCGGCTATCATATTTTGCTCGTGCGCCAGAAACGCCAAATTTCCGAAGACAATATGCCAGACCGCGATCAGATTGCGACATCATTGGGTATGGAGCGTTTGGAGCGTTTGCAGCAACGTCTTCTTCTTGATCTCAAATCTTCAGCGTTTATCGAGGATCGTCTTGTCGCGCCAGAATGATTTGGACACCCTCCCTCCATTGCGCGAGGTTATTGCCGCGCATGGGCTGGTTGCGGATAAGAAGTTCGGACAAAATTTCCTTCTTGATTCAAATATCACCGACAAAATTGCGCGTCATGCGGGCATTGCATGCGGATGCGGCGATACGGGTTTGGCGGATAAACATGTGATTGAGATTGGGCCCGGCCCGGGCGGACTAACGCGTTCATTGTTGCGCGCTGGCGCAAAATCCGTAACCGCAATCGAATTTGATCCCCGCGCTATCGGTGTGTTGCAGGATTTAAAAACAGTTGCGGGTGAGAGGCTAGAGATCATTGAGGGCGATGCGATGACATATGACCTCACTACGCTTACTCCCGCGCCGCGCGTGATTGTTGCCAATTTACCCTACAACATCGCAACCCCGCTTTTGATTGGCTGGCTAAAACAATTGCGTGATGATGCGGGCCATTATGACGCGATGATTTTGATGTTCCAAAAAGAAGTGGCGCAACGTATCTGCGCGCAAGTGGGTGATAAGGCATATGGACGCTTGGCCGTGATGAGCAACTGGCTATGTTCCACGAAAAAGCTGTTTGACCTTTCCCCTGCTGCGTTTACACCGCCGCCTAAGGTTACGTCCAGCGTCGTGCAATTTGTGCCGAAAACATTAGATGAAGATGCGCCATTATTCGCAAGCGTTGAAACCATAACGGCCGCAGCGTTTGGCCAGCGCCGCAAAATGATACGCAGCTCGCTTAAGGATTATACCGAGGCGCTTGATTCGTGCGGTATTGACCCGTCATTGCGCGCGGAGAATTTACGCGGCGATGAATTTATAAAGCTTGCAAAATCTTTGTCATAATATTATATATGCGCCATGCTGCATGATCTGCCGAAAACCATCGATGAGCGTGTGACGGCTGGATATTATCAGTTTAGCGGTTATTTTGACGCGCGTATGAAAAAGACCGGCCTCATACATTTTCCACATGAATGGCGGCATATGTTTAATCGCTCCGAAATGCTGCTCATGTTTGATGAATTAAACGGCCACATTATCGGATCTTTTTTGGATGATGACCCCCCTGAAAAAACTATTAACGAAGGATATGGAGACATAAAAAATGCCTTAAGCTCGTATTTTAAGAAACTTCATGATAATTGGTTTAATCGATATCCTTACACTTATTATATGCCAGAAGTGTCTAGTGCGATGGGCATTACCCTGCCTGAGCTATTGATGCATAATGGATCTTTGAGAGACAATCCTAGAAGGTTAACGGGCGATTTTGAAAACTGTGTAATTACAGGACATGGGCATTATTTTACAATTGCTCATAAAGACAATCTTTGGGCGGTTGATAAAAATAAAGATGACTGGAAGAAAGATGTTGTTTGGAAACGTGTATTTTCACTTCACCCCATTATAAAGGAAATTAGAGATAATCACGCTGGCTTAAATGCATTAGAAAGATATATGCTTAGCTTTATAATCCGTCCTTCAAGCCCCGGACGAAATCAGAAAGACCAACCATACGGCGTCTCTTTAGCCGCTCTCCCTCAAGGATTAATTGAGCCTTCTTAATGGCGTAATCAATGTTGTTGTTTACAATAACGTAATCATATTCGAGGTAATGCGACATTTCATCGGATGCTTTGGACATGCGCCCCTGGATTTGCTCTTCGCTTTCTAACGTATTTTCGGCGCGGCTGCGTAAACGTTTCTCAAGTTCACCGCGTGATGGCGGAAGAATGAAAACTGTCACAAGGTCATCTCGTGCAATCTCTGCAAGCTTTTGTGTTCCTTGCCAGTCGATATCAAAAATAACGTCTTTCCCGCTCTGAAGAGCATCTTCAACGGGGCCGCGCGGTGTGCCGTAATAATTATCAAAGACTTTTGCGTGCTCCAGCATCTCTTCATTTTCGACCATATTGCGAAAATCTTCCGTGCTCACGAAATAATAATCTTTGCCATGCGTTTCTCCGCCACGGCGCTGACGCGTTGTCGCGGAAATAGAAATCGTTACATCCGCATTATTATTAAGCAATTCACGTGTAATTGTTGTCTTGCCTGCCCCTGATGGTGAGGATAAAACATACATTAATCCTCGGCGTTTTAATTGTGACACTTTTATTCTCCTAATAAGTTTTCAAAGTAACGAGAGAGTTTTGTTTGGTAAAGTGTTTTTGATTATTTGATATTGTGCGAGGCGAAAGAAAACCTAGTATACACCTTAGGGTATATTTTTACTTGCGCCGCAGCACATAAAATGTTGTAAATAATAGCATTGTGCTTGTTTTTTTGACAAGACATACAAGTGTATTCTAATATAGCAGCATAGTTTTCACTTTTTAGTTGAAGGATTATTGATTTAACACGCCATGGATGCCAATTTTTTTCAAAAACATTCAACGACCGTTTCGACCCTTCTAAAGGCTTTGTCGAACGAAAAGCGCTTTCATATCGCATGCGTGTTATACGATGGTGAAAGGGCGGTTGGTGAGTTAGAGAAAATTGTTGGCCTCAGCCAATCCGCATTGTCGCAGCATTTGGCGCGTTTGCGCCGTGACAAAATTGTTGAAACCCGTCGTGAGGCCCAAACAATTTACTATTCCTTAGCCAATACATCTGTCGAAAAGATTCTATCGTCTTTGTGTAATATTATAGATGATCCTTGCGAGGAAAAGGCCTAGTGCAAGTTTTCATTCCCCTTTGTCGGTTCCACACACGGCTCAAACGCATTTAGCACATCCTCTGATTTCAAATCTTTCAAATCATCTTCCTGCAAAACAGAAACGCGACCACCTTTGGGCGCATGCTTTACTGGGTTGCTATGACCGGAAAACAAAACAAGACAAGGCGTTCCCGTCGCACCAATAAGATGCATAGGCCCAGTGTCATTGCCAATCGCACCGGCGCTATGGCGCGCAAGCGTTACGATATGTTTGAGAGATGTCTGTCCCGTCAAATCCAACGCCTCGGGGCAGGCATGAACAATAATCTGTGTCGCATCGGCCTCCGCTTTAGTACCAATAAGAACAGGCTGAAACCCTCGCTTCACTAGCATATTCGCCAAACGTCCATATTTGTCCGATGGCCAACGCTTTTCGGGGCGCTCTGGCGCGCATCCGGGCACAAGAAGGATATATGGCTGATTGAGGGCGAAATGACTTGTATCTTCCACCATCCACAATAACGGATCAGGCTTAATCTCTTTAATACCCGCAATAGCCAGTGTTTCTGCATGACCATCAAACGCATGGCCAACAGAACGATCCGGATTAGCATTGCGGTGTGAAGCGCCCTTTGCAATGCCGCTCCATTCTGGTTTCGGGCTGAAGAGTTTATAGTAAAACCCGGTGCGGTCATTATTTTGTAGATCATAGACGCGGTTGAATTTTGCGCTGTTGAGTTTGGTGCGTAATGCTATCCAGCTTATGACATTTGTGATTCGTGGACGATCATCTAGCCATATCTCGTTAAAATATCCGCAATCTTTGGCAAAGTTTTCAAAGGGTTTGGTGGTTAAAATCGTGATATGGGCGTTTGGGTGATGTTTTCGGATGGCGGCCATGGGGCCGAGCGCTTGGATAAAATCCCCTAAAGCCCCGAGTTTGATGACCAGTATTTTGTCTTGTGCGCTTGTCATTGTTCTTAAACGGCTGTTTTAAGAGGCTGTTGTTGGTGTTGAGCATGAAAGGGCTGGTTGTTTTCCTGTGCGCCGAATGATGATTTCATCAGCTCTGCGTATACTTGCATGGTGCGTTCAGCCATCAAATCCTTTGTGAAGTTT
Organism: Alphaproteobacteria bacterium; assembly: GCA_009995045.1. Classification (GTDB taxonomy): domain Bacteria; phylum Pseudomonadota; class Alphaproteobacteria; order Micavibrionales; family Micavibrionaceae; genus TMED27. Next base: position 11,058 of record JAACQG010000019.1, on the reverse strand, counting down.
TGCGCAACATGTGACATGGCATGGGTTGCAAGCATTGCGCGTTGTGTTGGGTTCAGCGATAGTGCTTCTTCAATGGCCTTTGCCATTGCATCTGCATTGCCGGGTTCGACGAGCCAGCCGGTCTGCCCGCGCAAAATTGTTTCCTGCGCGCCGCCGTGGTCGCTGGCGACAATAGGGCGTCCCATTGCCTGCGCTTCTACGGGGACGCGGCCAAATCCTTCGGGGTCTGTCGATGGGCAGACTACAACGGTTGCGAGCATGTATGCGGCGGGCATGTCGTTGCAGTGGTCCACGATTCGAATTTTATTGCCCAGTTGTTTTGACTGGATGTATTCGTTGAGTTCTGCGCTATATTCTTTACGACCTTGGTCAGAGCCTATGATGACGGCAAAGAGATCTTTGCGGTTCAATTTTGCCATGGCATCAATCAGGACGTGATGGCCTTTCCAGCGCGTTAATCGACCCGGTAACATAATGATATTTGCGCCATCAGGGATTCGCCAATCTGATGATAACGTAATCAAACGCTCCGGTGTGACGGCGGTGGGGTGGAATCTTTCCATGGGGATGCCGCGCGGGATGAGGCGGATAGTGCGTTCATCAAGGTCATAATTATCATGAAGATATTGTGCGACAAAATGGGAGATTGCGATCACGCGCTCACCATGTGCGATTGAACTGTTGTAGAATTTTTTTGCTTCGCCGCTGATATTATAGGGGGCGTGGCATGTTGTCATGAAGCGGGCTTTTGTCTTTTTACAAGCGCGCCATGCGCTCCACGCGGGTGCGCGGGATCTGGCGTGGACGATGTCGACGTTGTAGCGCTGAATGAGGGTTTTCAGCTTTCTAACGTTTTTCCACATGATTACCGGATTTTTGCTGTGGACGGGCATGTTGATGTGGACGGCGCCGATTCTGGTAAGCTCATGTACGCGTGCTCCACCATTGGAGACGATGATCGCTTGTCCTCCGTTTGCAACAATCGCAGCGGCAATATCAATGCAGCCTTGTTCCGCTCCGCCAGGGCCGAGCTCTGGAATAATTTGCATGATAACGGGTTGTGTTTGAAATCCAGTCATAATCTTACTATGTATAGATTGTGTGTTTGATTTAAGCAAGATGAAGAAGAGGGCTGAGCATGGATATCCAGTATTTAGAGCGCGATGATAAACCGAAATTGGCTTATGTTTATTCCAAAGCTAGTGATGCGGGCCAAAATCTGCCCATTGTTATGTTTTGCGGTGGGTTTCGCTCCGATATGATGGGCACAAAAGCGACATATTTTGAGGCGTTATGTCGGCGCCGTGGACAGGGTTATCTTCGCTTTGATTACTCTGGTCACGGGATGTCCGCTGGTGATTTTCGTGATGGAACAATTGGGTCTTGGCTGGGCGATGCGTTGGATATTTTTGATGCGCTCATTGATGGCCCTGTGATCATGATCGGATCATCGATGGGGGGATGGATTGGTTTGCTTCTTGCCCAGTTACGTTTTGCGCATATAAAGGGGTTTATTGGTATTGCGGCGGCTCCTGATTTTACTGTGCGTTTGCATGATGAAGAATTAAATGATTCCCAACGTGCAATGATTCGTGGGCAGGGTTATGTCGAGATACCGAATGAATATAGTGATGAGCCATATATATTTACTGCACGCTTAATCGAAGATGGTGCTGATCATCTGATTTTGGATACGGATAAAACACATCATTATCCGATCACATTATTTCATGGATTAAAAGATATCACAGTCCCAAGCGAAGTTCCCAGAATGATCAAAACACGCTATAGCGGCGGGCCGTTAGACATTGTCTATATCGAAGATGGCGACCACAGCCTTTCACGGCCGCAGGATTTGGCGATGATTGAATCAGAAATTATTGCGATGAGCCAAAATAGTGATAACGATCAATTGTAATCGTGAAGTGTTATTTACGGTTATAGACCATTTTCTTTGCTTTTTTGCGCAAAGTCGGTACGTCTTTTTCTTTTTTACCGTAGATTCTTCCGCCTTCGCCAGCCATTGGGCCGAGGCCAAAGAAGCCGAAGAATGCTATGAACACAACAATTATTCCAGCAAATGAAAGCCCTGCAAAAAAGGCTTTGATTGTTAGAAGTGAGTCTAATGTTGCCCATGTTTTTGGATCAAGGCTTGTCGCAGCAGCTTTATAGGTTTCGGGGCTATACGTCGTCCAGATGAATCCAAAGGCGCTGAATTTGAATTTTTCTTTAATTAGATCAATCGATAAGGGGGTGTTGCCAGTGAGGTGATTGGCTTGGAATAGATAGATATCATTGCCCAATGCAATGAATGCGGGAATGAGGAGAATGAAAATAAGAAAGGATGGAAATCGCATGATGTGTGCCTTTAGACATTAATTTAACTTTTAGTCTAGCAAGGAAGTTGTTTTGGGGGAAGAGGGCTTGCACTTTTTGTGGTGTATGGGTAATGTCGCGAAATTGGTGCTGTGGCCGAGTGGCTTAAGGCGCACGCTTGGAAAGCGTGTGTACGTTTATAGCGTACCGAGGGTTCGAATCCCTCCGGCACCGCCATTCAGTCTACAGCTGCAGAGAATGTTCTCTTCTAAAATACTACTTCTTAAATATTACTTTTTAATATTTAACAATGTGTAGATGAAATAATTAATTCCCTGTTAAACAGGGAATTAACAGGGAATTGAACGTTTCTTAAATAAACTCTAGAATGTAAAGTGCTGTAAAATCAATACTTTAGATTCTTTAAATCGATAATTTTCATAGTTAGCAGGGAATTAACAGGGAATTTTAATAAGTAACAAATTTTTAAAACTTACATTAATTACTATTAGTATTCATCTCTATCCTCGAATGGATTGTCTTCTTCAGGTGGTATTCCATATTCATCAATATACATTTGCCTATTTTCTTCATTCCCAGATAGTAAATTTAAGACGGCTCGTTTCATCATAGAAAGATCCTTATCGGGCATTTCCTTTATACGTTTTTCGTAAATCTCCTCTTCAATCCTTATGAAATCTCTAATATGTCTAATGTCGTTTCCTTGCATTGCTTTCTCTGCAGATTTTCTGACAACTGCTTCTCGCATTGTCATTTTGGTTTTTTTACCACCTATATTAACATTAACGCTTTCAGATAAAATATCGTATATAGTATCTTTTAAGGAAGTATCACTAACACTTTTATGTTTAGGAGGTCTTCCTCTGGGGTTTCCACTTTGCCCTTTTTTGTATTGGGTATGTTTGGGGGGGTTACCGTAACCGACATTTTGCTTTTCTGAGTTCGATGAGAATTCAATATTTTCTTCGACCTTGATGTGGTCAGGTTCAACTTTTCGTCTGATACGAATTTTTTTGTTATTACGCATTATTATTTTTGTATTCATTTCTTTGAGATTTTTTTTATTTAACATCTTTTCCACCCTCCTTTTTTAATTGTTTTAGGTTATTGAAACTAATATTTTTCTGGTGATGCATAGCCTCTTTACCTGTCTGGTCTTGCCACCTCTTAATAGCGGTATCAACGTAAATTGGATCTAATTCAATACCATAAGCGATACGATGCGCCCTCTCTGCAGCTATAATGGTGGTGCCTGACCCTACGAATGGATCGAGAACTATGGAGCCGCGCAATGTACAATCGCGAATTGCTTCATATACTAAAGAATATGGTTTTACCGTGGGGTGCATAGATAATTCTTTCATGCGCCCATGTTTCATAGTATTGACACTTGGAAAATCCCAAACATTTGTTCGGTTTCGTCCGTATTTTCCTAATTTTATATTATTAATATGTGATGCGGTTCCGTGTTTATATACATGCACAAATTCATGCTTAGATCTGTACATGCTGCCCATACCACCGTTGTTTTTATTCCAAACACAAATGTTTTTTAACTTCAGTTTATTAGCTCTAGCTGCGACTTCTAAATCGTATGAGCTTCGCCAGTCTATACAACAATATAATAGAGCCCCGTCTTCAATGTTATTGATACTTAAATTCATAAATTGTTCTAAAAAATCTTGAAATTCTTGATCGCTCATTTCTCCAGAGGCTTGTAAAAATTCATTGTGTTTTGTCTTTCCTTTGCCGCACACATTCCCATTAATGGGAACATTGTAGGGTGGGTCAGTAAATATCATTTGAGCGTGCGTACCGTTTAATAGAATTTCATAGCTAGAAGGTTCTAATGCGCTCCCACAGTAGAGTTTGTGTGAATCTAATAGCCACAAGTCACCATGCTTGGTCACTGCGTTATGAGCATTGTTAATATCAGGAATATAATTACTAGGGGCTAATGATACAATTTCGTCATCTGTCGCTAAAGCAATATCTATTTCAGCAATATCAAATCCTGTTACCTCAGGACCAAAATCTATTTCAAGCGTGTTTTCCGCCTCTAAGATACAGCTAAACTCAATCTTTAAAGCAGTATTATCCCAACTTCCATCTTCTAGAATTTTGTAATACCCAGTTCTAAGTGCGCTTATTTGTGCTGTTGTTTGGGTTTCTATTCTTATGCAGGGTATTTTATCAATGCCAAGTATTTTTGCACCTTCAAATATTTCATTTCCTATTATCACTTTGTTGTTTTGATCAATGATTATAGGCAGGCACATACCACAAGCATTTATTAGCTTACAGGCTTTTTCAACCTGTTCAGAATTAGTTTTTCTAGGATGATTGGAATCTATTATAATGTTAGATAGGTCTAGCTTTTCAACCTGATGATCAATAAAAATTTTCGGAATGTTTTCCGTTGGATTTAATTTATTAGTGCGCATAAGATCGCCTCCTTAGAGTAAGGTTACAAATATTCCTTTAGGGAATTTTTGTGTGAGGCTATCTATCTTTTCACACCGAAAGAAAATATACTGCATAGTTACAATAAAGTCAAAACAATATTAAAATCAATTAGTTAGTAAACAATTTTTTGTCAATTTTTAATTTTTTGGAAATTCGAAACTTTCTTGAATGCATCTGTTTACGAAGTTTTCACCATGCCCTCCTGCAGCTGCAATATTTTTAAGCGTTTTACCGGCAAAATGCTCATCACGCCATATGATGCCTCTAACTACGCGTTTTAATTGATCAGTTGGTATATTGAATGGATCATGATCGTTTTGCTGATTGCTTTTTAAAACTATTGCACCGTTATTTGCTCTCAGCACTTTAAACGGCAGTATTATTTTTATGTTTGATTTTGATAAATTTACAAATGCAATTTCATAGTAAACAGCTATCTCTTTGCAAAGTTTTTCTGGGTCAATTTCGATGATGAGTTTGTTTGAATGTACCGTTACTTTTTGCAGGATTGATAAAATAAAACGCCTTCGCAATGGTATCGGATTTTTAATCATTAATTCGTGATAATAATCTGGTTGTTTTGGGAATGCTCGCCTCAAGCCTCGAATGCCCATCATCCAATCCTTTAAAGCAAGTTTGATTAATTTTTCGATTTCATGTGCAGGTATCCGCGCGAGTACATTATTAGGGTGATCGCGATATTGTATGAGGTTTTGGCTAATATAATAGCTATAGCGCAAGTTGTTTTTGACGGTGTATGTGGGGCTGTAGATGACATCGTCGCAATCATACATTAGGCCCTTTAACAAGCAGCCGCTCTTTGCCCATGTGATGCTTTTGGCGGCCGAGTTTCCTTTTAATTGGTGCTGCACTTTTTCAAAAATCTCTGTTTCAATAATAGCGCCATGCAAGCCATCGTAGAGTTTTTCTTTGTGTCTAATTTTCCCGATGTATAGCGGATTGCCGAGAGTATGGTAAAGATGGCCTCGACTAAAAGCAGCGCCGCCATATGATCGGCCTTTTTGAGATATACGTAAGGGGGTTTTCAGCCCGGCGCCGTCTACGCTATCTTTTAATTTTTTAACGGCGCCGCACTTTAAATATTCTTCAAAAATAAATTGTACGATCTTTATTTCTTCTGGCTGTGGTATCAGTTTTCCTCCGTCTAACTGATATCCCAAGGGAGGAGACCCTCCCATCCACATACCTTTTTTCTTACTTGCTGCAATTTTATCGCGGATGCGTTCACCTGTGACCTCGCGTTCGAATTGTGCGAAAGATAAAAGCATGTTTAGCGTTAGTCTGCCCATACTGGTCGTAGTGTTAAAGCTTTGCGTAATGGATATAAAAGTAACATTGTATTCATCGAATACTTCCACGAGTTTAGAAAAATCCATTAGGCTGCGTGTTAGTCGGTCAATTTTATAAACGACTATAATATCTATTTTGTTCGCTTTAATATCAGCTATCATGTCCTTCAAAGCTGGCCTATCTAGGTCGCCACCCGAATAGCCACCATCATTGTATTCGTTTTCGACAAGCTGCCAGCCTTCTGATTTTTGACTCGTAATATATGCTTCTCCTGCCTCGCGTTGTGCATGCAATGAATTAAAATCTTGGTCTAATCCCTCTTCGTTTGATTTGCGTGTGTAGATGGCGCATTTTTTTTGTTCCTGTGTCATGTTTTGCTTCGCATGTTTTTTATTCCAAAAAATAGCCAGCCGTTCCATCTGGATCCTGTGATTTCATTTGCGATAGCAGATAGGCTTGAATATTCAACGTTTTGATAATCGAAACCGCTATCTGTAACAGTTACTGAGTAGATATTTCCTTGCCATTTCCGAGTAAGATGCATGCCTGGCTTAAGCGCGATATGGCCTTCATCAAAATAGTAAGGGTTCTTTTTATATGCGTTTACTAGCTTGGTTAGATGCTTCTCATGTTCGGATGAGAGACCATTGCCATTTTTTTCTTTGACCTTAAAGGCTAAGCTTCTCTGAAGCATTTTGCGGCCGATTCTGCGATGCGGTTCTAAGTTCCAGGCCTTAGCCCATTTCTTTCTAAGTTCTTCTAAAGGTAAGTTTTCTATATGCATATGATCTTCATTTTTTAAGTCAGCGCCATACACGCTCCCTTTCAAGACGAAGTCCACTGAATTTAGGTTTAAAACACATGAGTTGTGATAAAAATAACTATTGCTAAGAAATATTTCCTAGAAAATAAAGCATGTGCGTAACTATCATATCGGTCTGCTATTATGTATAATTTAAGCGCAGGTTGGAGAGTTATGGCCAGTCAATATATTTAAGGCCTAGTTTCAATATGAATCTTTATCTGAATGCGCATTGTAGGCATTAACCGTTTTTGCTGCTAACTCCTGCCATGAAAATTGATCTGCAAAAGCTTTGGCATCATTACGTTTTTCATTATTAACTAGTTCTATACTTTCAGATATTTGCTGCGCCGCTATTTCCGGTATTGAAAAATCTACGCATCTTCCTATTTGTCCTTGATTAATCAAATCTCTAAAAGAACCATTAGGCTGAACATATGGAATAAGACCGACCGACATCCCTTCTAGCATTGACATACCAAAACCCTCAAAGGACGAGGCTGAGACAAAAGAGCCACATTGTTTCAAAATCAGATGCATCTCATCTTGCTCAATAAATCCGTGAATATGAATGCGATCAGAAATTGTCAGCCTATTGGCTTGATCTTTTAACGTGCTTCTTAAAACGTCCCATTCAGGCCCAACAATATGCAGATTACCTTTGATATTGTGATCTTTTACCAACATTGAGAAGGTTTCAATTAGTTGGTCTATGTTTTTATGCTGAGCTAGGCGACCTATATAAATAAAATCATTTCCGGAACCTATAAAATCTCCTAATGGTGTTATGGCGTTAGGCGTGAGCAATAATTTACGGCTCTTGGTTTTAAAGAGCTCGTAATCATTGCTGCTTGAAGCAAAGATTGCTCTGTAATGCGCGGCTGAAAAGCGTGTAATTGTATTGAAATAGATTTTCTTAATCAGAGAAAAATTTTGCGTATGAAAAAATCCACCATGTGTGGTGGCAAATGCAGGTATCTTCAATATGCGACACACCAAGCCCAGATAGTCAAAAAAGACATCAGTATTGTGAACATGAATAATATCATATTCTTTTAAAAACGATGGTGCAACAAAAGGTATAAAGTAATTTTTTTTGCCTCTAAATCCGACACGATGAATCTTAATGCCATTTAAAGTCTCTTCAGACGCTAGCTCGCCACTATCTTTTTGAAACACTTTATTTAACGTCAGCACTTCACAGTCGCAGCCTAATGCCTGCTGATTTAAAATCATGTCTCTAACATAGACTTCCATGCCTCCTATGGCCGGGGCAAACTGTCTAACAACGTGTAAAATTTTCATACTATTATATCTTTTTATTTTCTGTCTTCTATGGTTAAACACATAGCATGAAAGAGCATTATGAAGTTTCCAATAACATAGCGCTTAAACAACCTTCTCGGCTCTTGTATAAGACGATAAACCCACTCTATACCATATTGCCTGAAAAATTGGGGCGCCCTTTTTACTTTATCAGCCATAAAGTCTAAAATAGCGCCTCCGCATATGATTAAAGACGGCTGACTTATATGTTGTACAAGAGTATTTGCAATATGTTCTTGTTTGGGCATGCCCATTGCTAAAATGATCAAATCTGCCGGGGTATTCTCTGCATTTTTAATATAGACATCATCAGCCTGAAAACCGTCAGCAGATGCTACAACATCAAGACCCATCGCATTTATTTTTTTGGATGAAATATCGAGATAGTGTTGCTGCGTTCCAAATATGGAAACGTTGCGGCTTTTAAATTGGTTTAAAATTTGAGGGATTAAATCTGTGCCATTTAAGTTTAAACCCGGATTCCGTCCCAATAATTTAAAGAGTATCTTCATGCCTATCCCGTCACGAAGAATATAATCACATGCTCTAACATTATTTAAAAAATCGATGTCTTGATAACAGAGGTTTAAGGCGTGTGCGTTGATAAAGCACACTGTCATGGCTTTTTTTTGATCAGCTTTAGAGATGTTTTTTAAAAAGGTTTCAAGTTGAGCTTGCTCATTGATAATTGTCATCTTATCAACGAGATCCAATATGGCTCGATCTTGCTTCATAGCTATGCATTCCCTTTTAAAATTTAATCGTATTTTTTATATTATTTACCTTATTCTAACACTATAAAGTTTTAAGCGATTGATATTTCTGAAGGCAAAAAAATATGTTAAGTGGTGTTTTAAACGATGAAAAAGCCATATCTCAGGATAAAAACAATAGTCAATTCATCCCATGCTTAATAGTAATATTGGCAGTCATTTATAACGCCCTATTGGCTTTTGTGAACATTAATATCACGCCGATGAGCATGCAACATGTCATCATTTTTGAAGTTCTTATAGTTTTGATGGGAACTGGGTATTTATTTTTGAATATAAAGCGGCTCCCGAATTTAATGCCGCACATTAGTTTCTTATTTGTAGCTTTCATTCTTTCATCTGTCGTAATGGTGGCAAACGGCGAGTTATTTATTAAGATTATACGAGATATGTTGATTGTCGTTCTATTCATTCTGATGGGAACGTTGATGGACAAAGAGACTATTATCAAAACATTCAAAATATTAACCATTTTAAGTTTAGTTTTTATACTAATTGAGGTTTTTAAAAGTGATTTTTATATTCGTTGTGATTATCTCAATAAAGTAATCATGGTCGAAGTTTATGGATTTAGTGGTAAATTGGGATCAGGAAAAGATTACATCGCTAAACTTTTCCGTCTCCTTATGCCCAAAAAGAATACAGTGCGTATAGCATTTGCTGATCATTTCAAAGTAGAATGTTGTGCACGAAATCATGACGTGTTAACCTATGATCGTGTGTTCAACAAGAAAGATGACGAATCGAGAAAGAAATTGCAAGAGTATGGGACAAAAGGTAGAGAAGAGAATGGTGAAGATTACTGGGTAAATGTCGTTAAATTGTGGACAAAAGTCCACGAAATGGGTAATGTTGAACGAATCATCATCACCGATGTTAGATACAAAAATGAAGCAGAATGGCTTAAAAGTGTCGGTGGTATCCTTTTTCGAGTGGATGCACCCAAAAGAAATAAAACTCAATTAGAAAGAGAATGTGGTGGAGATTTGGAAAAATTAAAATCAATCGCCACACATCCTTCAGAGGTTGATTTGGATGATTATGAATATTTTGATTATATTATTAACAATGATGCTGATCAACTCACAGTGACCAATCAGGTTCGTAACATTGTTAGAGAAATGACGTACGAACATCCTGTTGAGTTGACAATTTTTTGTGATATGGATGACACAATTTGCAGGTGTAGTGAATTTTACAGAACTTTAACGTCCAAAGCAATGGAATTAGTTGCTAAAGAGACTGGAATCGAAGAAGAACAATTAACCAAACTCGTTCAAAAACATGTTCTCTCTTATGAAAAGCGTTATTTTACTCATGATGATTTCGCACACTCCTTGATGAATGTGGCTGCTGAAGCATTTGTCCAACAAGGAATCGCTTACAAGTTGAAAGATTCGTATGTTATGGATGAAGTTTTAAAGTTAGGAGAAAGTGTGTTTGATCAAGATTATGCACCACTTTACAAAGATACAATTGAGATTGTGAGAGAATTGAGTAAGATTGGTCGGTTAGTCATTTTCACACTTGGTGATTACACTGAACAAATGCGAAAAGTGGCAATGATGGGTCTGGAGGACATTCCTGTTGAAATTTTTGCTCACAAGGATGAAAGTATCTTTCGACATCTCAAAGCCAATTATCCATCAAACAAGTATGTAATGATTGGAGATTCTTGGGGCAGAGACATTATTCCAGCAATGAATGCAGGAATTAAAAATCTTATTCATGTTATTGGCGGACGATCTCTACAACCTTCTACTTTAGGTGTTGATCAAGAATTATGGGATAAGGTTCTTCACATACAACTATTAGATAAAAAATTGATTAATATCATTCAAGACATGAAATAGATAAACTATGGGTAATTTTATCAGTAATCTTTTCCAAAATGGAAAGCCTAAAATGCATTTAGTTGTTCCTTATCGGGCATGGCCTGATACAAAAAGAGAAGAACATCTTAAAACATTCATTCCGCATATGACAGAATATCTTAAGAAAAGAGGAATAAATTATGAGATTTGGGTGATTGAACAAATTGAT
>JAACQG010000018.1:38338-38572 GCA_009995045.1 Alphaproteobacteria bacterium | reverse complement strand
CTTGCGTGGTCTCCGAGATGGAGAACATGGGTCTGCCCTTCCTGCGAACCAATGATGGCTTCATCTACCAGCGTGCCTTTGGTGGTCAATCCATCCACTACGGAAAGAGCCAGGCTCGTCGTACCTGTGCTGCCTCTGATCGTACCGGCCACGCTATGCTCCATACTCTCTACGGTCAGTCCTTCCAGTACGGAGTTAACTTCTTCAACGAGCACTACGCCCTGGACCTCATGA
>JAACQG010000018.1:34229-38231 GCA_009995045.1 Alphaproteobacteria bacterium | reverse complement strand
GCTTACTTCTCATGCACCTCCGCCCATACATGTACAGGCGACGGCAACGGCATGGCTGTTCGCGCTGGCTTGCCGCTCCAAGACATGGAATTCACACAATTCCACCCAACAGGAATCTACGGCGCAGGCTGTCTCATCACCGAAGGCGTGCGCGGAGAGGGCGGTTATCTCACCAACTCCGAAGGCGAACGCTTCATGGAGCGCTACGCCCCATCCGCAAAAGACCTCGCCTCACGCGACGTCGTATCACGCTCAATGACCATCGAAATCCGCGAAGGACGCGGCGTTGGCGCAAATAAAGACCACATCCACCTCAACCTGATGCACCTCGATGCCGACATCATCAATGCCCGCCTTCCTGGTATTGCTGAATCTGCGCGTATTTTCGCGGGCGTTGACGTGACCAAGGAACCAATCCCCGTCCTCCCAACTGTGCATTACAATATGGGTGGCCTCCAAACCAACTATAAAACCGAAGTCATCAACCCAACGAAAAAAGACCCCAACGCCACCGTCCCCGGCCTCATGGCCATCGGCGAGGCAGCATGTGTGTCCGTCCACGGCGCAAACCGCCTTGGCTCGAACTCACTTCTCGACCTCGTCGTCTTCGGACGCGCCGCCGCAAATCGCTGCGCCGAAGTCGTAGAAGCAGGCGCACCGCACCGCCCATTCGATGGTGATGATGGTTCAAAATCAATCGAACGCCTCGACAAGCTCCGCTATTCAAACGGCAGCACAAGAACGTCTGAGCTTCGCCTCGATATGCAAAAAACAATGCAAGACCACGCCGCCGTCTTCCGTACAGGGGAAACCTTGAACGAGGGTGTTGAGAAAATCGACAAAGTCTTCGCTGCGAAAAAAGACCTCAAAATCTCCGATCAATCCATGATCTTCAACACCGACCTTGTCGAAGCCTTGGAGCTTGATAACCTCCTCGTGCAGGCTGTTGCATCCATGCATTCCGCCGCAAACCGCGAAGAATCCCGCGGCGCGCATGCCCGTGAAGATTTCCCTGATCGTGATGATGAAAAATGGATGAAACACACAATTATCTGGGTGGACGACAAAAACGGCAAAACCAAAATCGGCGACCGCCCGGTCATCCTCAACTCCCTAACAAACGAAGTCGAAGCCTTCCCACCAAAAGCACGGGTTTACTAGGGGTTAATGCATTTTATCGCTAGGGTCAGGCTCTTCAAAGCCTGTCTTTGCTTCAGGTGCCATCATGATGTGAGGGACGCCCATGATGCTATCGTATCGGTTCGCATAATACGTATGAACATCTCTAGCTTTTTCAGCTAAGGCACTCTTACCTGCTCCTTCGAAAAGCTTTGCTGCGTCTTCCATAGAGTGGATGAGTGTCTCGGTGTTTATTTTTGTTGCTTGCCCATGCATTGCTCTGATTTTAGTCATGATAGAAGGAATGTTGCCTGGATCTGTGTTTCTCTCGAGTGATGATGATGCCTGCATTTCCGCAGTGCATAAGGCCAAAAGAGCTTCGTTAACATCGATGGCTGTGGGGTGATCAAAACGATAATTAAGCTTGTTAGATGTTTGAAGTAATTCCAAAGCAGACTGCCGATTATAATCCCCCGCTAAAAAAGATTCAACACGCTCTAATGAGCGCATAGAAAGTTGCATGATCAATGCTGCGTCGAATATATCCTGCTTTTTCGCTCTATCATAATCGGCAAAGTAAAGTGCCTTTGTAATTACGACGGCACTCGCAGCTTTCTCATGTACACCCTTTTGTGCGTGGACGCCCTGAAGTGCTTGACCAATAAGTTGGTCTTTATTTTCCAAACCCAAAGCATCTATAACTGCATCTAACTCTTGAACAGCTGTATCTGGTTTTAAACCAAACATAGCACCATTTAGATCGATATCACCCGTAGATGTGCGATCTCTATTGCGCCCTTCAAATTTCGAAAGAATAATCTCTTTTTGTTCGCCTGTTCCATGGTCAAATAATGTTGCAAGCAATGCTGTTCTGGCTTGCACATGTCCAATCGTATCAAATTGTGTCTGGTCTAACTCTCCGTTTTCAACAAGCATAGTGTTCAAAACACCTTTAAATCCATCATGCGGCGGTGGTTCGGTCGCTGAACTGATAAATGCACCTGTGGTGTCTGTAGCCATGTTTAAAACTCCAATATTTAAATATGAAAAACAAAATACGTATTGTGCTGATTTTTGTCAAATTTAATTTCCGCTCTATTGTCCCTTCCCAAAAAGCAAAATAACCATTATCCTCATAAAGCATTGTTTTTATGGGCGCTAAACCTATATACATCTATAAAACAAACTGATAAAAATGCTTTAAATACAAGGGGTATGACACCCCATCCGCGAATAAACAGATAAAACGAACTGAAAGAATTATGGCTGAATTCACACTCCCGCAAAATTCCAAAATCACAAAAGGTGAAGTAATCGACGCCGCTGGTGATGCAAAGAATAAAAAAACCTTTAAGGTTTACCGCTGGAGCCCAGATGATATTGGCGATGACGGAGAGCCTAAAAATCCACGCCTCGATGAATTTACAATCGACCTCGATAAATGTGGCCCGATGGTGCTTGATGCCTTGCTCCATATCAAAGACGATGTTGATCAAACATTAACCTTGCGTCGTTCCTGTCGTGAAGGGATATGCGGATCATGTGCCATGAATATCGACGGCACCAACACACTCGCCTGTACCAAGGCAATCGAGGATGTTAAGGGGGCTGTTAAAATCACGCCGCTTCCCCATATGCCGGTCGTTAAAGACCTGGTGCCCGACCTTAACCACGTCTACGCGCAATACGCCTCGATTGAGCCATGGCTCAAAACCGACAGTCCTGCGCCAAACCGCGAACGCCTCCAATCCGACGAAGATTCCACCATCCTCAACGGTGCGGACGGAAATGGCCCTGCTGGCTGTATCTTGTGTTTCTGCTGTTCGACGTCATGCCCGTCATATTGGTGGAACGCTGACCGCTTCCTCGGCCCCGCTATCCTCCTCCAAGCCTATCGCTGGATCGCTGATACCCGTGACGAAGCAACAGGCGAACGCCTCGACCAACTCGAAGACCCGTTCCGCCTCTATCGCTGCCACACAATCATGAACTGCACCAACACTTGCCCAAAGGGTCTTAACCCCGCAAAAGCAATCGCAGAGATCAAAAAACTCATGGCCGTGCGTCGTTAAAAGCTATAAATCCTATTAAGGGCGAAATTCCATCCGCGTTTTGCAATTGGCGCTATACATCTGAATATAGCCTTTCTTGCTAAGGCGTAGCACCTGAAAGCATTTTGATGTCCCTTCAATCGGCACATCGGTGCTTCCCCCTTCGGGATTGGGCATCAGCATAACACCAGATTCGTTTGAAACCGTTGTCACACCTGCAGATTCTTTGTCTTTCGAGATATCAATGCTCTCAATTTCTGTCTCTGTGTAATAATGTTCTACTGATTGTGCGCCTTGCGCAACTTGATTGATGTAATCCTCTTTGTTCAGCAAAAGCGACTTTTCCTGCTCGGGCATTCCGGGAACAACATATGTAATGCTGGTTTTAAACCGTGCTTTTGGGGCAATGTGAAAATCTAGATATTGGCTTGTTTCACTCTGGCTCAGTGTTACGTTTTTGTCCGTCGTAATATCAGTCGTATATTGAATAAATTCACGCACATTCTCATCGGTAAGTTTTTTATAGCTCTCTTTTTTATTTTGAGCATGCGCAATCGTGCTCGTCGCAAGAATCAAAAGACCAATAAAAAGGGTTTGATTGGATATTCTGGATTTGCTCATAAGATAGTATCGCTTAAAAAGGTGAAAAGAACCCTAATAGGACGATGATTTTCTAAGCATTAATATCCAGACCGATATCCAGCCCAATAACGCTATGTGTCAACGCACCGATGGATATGAAATCTACACCAGTCTGCGCAACCTCACTAACATTTTCGAGGGTAATACCACCGGATGCTTCCGTCGTAAGCGCGCCGTCAATGACCGCAAC
>JAACQG010000018.1:580-34196 GCA_009995045.1 Alphaproteobacteria bacterium | reverse complement strand
AAGCATCACAACATCTGCGCCACCATGTGCCAAAACCTCGTCCAATTGCGCGAGCGTATCAACTTCTATTTCGATCTTCATCATGTGGCCGGAATGATTTTGTGCGTTATCAAGCGCGGCCTGAATGCCGCCCGCAATCGCAATGTGATTATCCTTAATCAAAATCGCATCATCCAATCCAAAACGGTGATTCGCGCCACCACCGGCAAGCACCGCATATTTCTGCAACGAACGAAGCCCTGGCAAGGTTTTGCGCGTACAACAAATTTTCGCCTTCGTGCCTTTTGTCTTTTCAACAAAGGCCGCAGTCGCGCTCGCCACGCCCGACAAATGCGTAATAAAGTTAAGCGCAACACGCTCCGCTGCTAAAATTGATTGTGCGGATCCTTGGATCGACAAAATTTCTTTGTTCTTCAAAACGCTCTCGCCGCTGGTCACGTAACGATTGGTCACAAGGGTGGGATCAACCATCAAAAACACCATCTCGGCAATGCGCGTGCCCGCGATAACGCCGCGCTGGCGTGCATGCATAACAGCGGTAGCCTGCGCATTCGGGGAGATAATATTCTCGCTGGTGACATCGTTTCCATGCCCCAAATCCTCAAGCAAAGCATTACGAATGATCGGTTCAACAATTAAAGGATGCGGCATTAGCTAAGCTCCAACATTTTATCAACGGCCTTGCGGGCGCGTTTGGCGGTTTCGGGGTCAAGTGTAATCTCGGGCTGTTCTGTCTGCAGGCATTTCAAAATCTTCGGCAAGGAAATACGCTTCATATGAGGGCACATCTGACACGTGCCAAGCATCTGAACGCTAGGGTTGGCCGCGGCTAAATTGCTGCCCATGGAACATTCTGTCATCAAAACGGCCTTGGCGGGTTTATGTTCTTTAATATAAGTATCCATCTGCGCAGTTGAGCCGCTGAAATCAGCCTCTGCCATCACCTCTGGCGGGCATTCAGGATGCGCAAGCACGAACGCGTCTTTATGCTCCTCGCGCACGCGGCGCACATCTTCGGGGGTAAAGCGCTCATGCACCATGCACGCACCATCCCAGATAATGATCTCGACATCGGATCCGCCATCGCGCATCTCATTGGCTACATTCTTGGCGAGGAATTTATCAGGCGTCATAATAATGCGCTTATGCCCCTGCGCCTCAAGCGCCTTAATAATCTTAAGCGCGTTGGAGGACGTACAGCACACATCGCTTTCCGCTTTCACATCTGCCGATGTGTTCACATATGTAACAACCGGAACACCGGGATATTCTTTTTTAAGCGCAATCACATCCGCGCCCGTAATACTCTCGGAAAGTGAGCATCCCGCATTCATATCCGGCATAAGCACTTTTTTCTCGGGGCATAAAATCTTGGATGTCTCGGCCATGAAATGCACACCGCATTGCACGATAATATCCGCATCCGATGCGGCGGCTTGCTGCGCGAGCATGAGGGAATCACCGACAACATCACCAACACCGTAAAAAATATCCGGCGTCATATAGTTATGCGCCAAGATGACCGCATTCTTTTCTGCCTTAAGGCGGTTAATCTCATAGATATAAGGGGCAAGGGTTCTCCAGTGCTCCTCTTTATATTGGTGCTCAAGCTTGGCAAAAATCGGCGCTGTCGCTTCCGCTATTTCAGGCGTGTATTCAAGAGGCTGCATTGCTTTATCGTCCTTATCGTGCCATATGGTCTTTAAGAAAGATGTATCTTTCATAATATACGGGTCAAGGTCAAGGAACGATAAAGCTACGATGGCGGATTTATTTGCAGATGATACACAAAATGCGGACGCAAGCCGCCCACTCGCCGACCGCCTGCGCCCCCGCAGCATCGACGAAGTCGCAGGACAAGACCACATCGTCGGCGAAAACGGAACCCTACGAAAAACCTTGGCTGGCGGGCATTTGCCCTCCATCATCTTCTGGGGCCCACCCGGATGCGGCAAGACCACTTTGGCTCGTATTTTAGCCGATCACACCGATCTGCATTTCGAACAACTCTCCGCGATATTTTCTGGCGTGGGTGATTTGCGCAAAGTCTTCGACAGCGCAAAAATCCGTAAAAAGAACGGGCAGGGGACGTTGCTATTCGTCGACGAGATTCACCGCTTCAATAAATCACAGCAAGATGCCTTCCTGCCCGTGATGGAGGACGGCACAATTACACTCATCGGCGCAACCACGGAAAACCCGTCATTCGAGCTGAACGCCGCGCTGCTCTCACGCGCCCAAGTGCTCGTGCTCAAACGCCTCGACGAAGATGCGCTAGAAGACCTCCTGATAAAGGCCGAAGCCGAAAAACCGCTCCCCCTAACGCCCGAGGCACGCAGCCTCCTCAAAACCATGGCCGATGGCGATGGGCGGTATCTCCTGTCAATGGCGGAACAGCTGCAGGCACAATCGGAGGAATTAGACGAAGACGCGCTGCTCAACGTTATTCAGCGCCGCGCCCCGCTCTACGACAAAGGCGATGAGGCGCATTACAACCTTATCTCCGCCCTTCATAAATCCGTCCGCGGCAGCGATCCTGACGCGGCGCTATACTGGTTTGCGCGCATGATATCGGGCGGTGAAGACCCTGAATATATCGCCCGCCGCATGACACGCATGGCCATCGAAGATGTCGGCCTTGCCGACCCGCAAGCGCTGGGCGTGTGCAACGCTGCATGGGAAACCTATCTTAAGCTCGGAAGCCCTGAAGGCGAGCTTGGCCTCGCACAGGCGCTGATCTATCTCGCCACCGCCCCCAAATCCAACGCCGCCTATAAAGCCTATAAGCTCAGCATGGACGCCGCCAAGAAAAGCGGCTCTCTCATGCCGCCTAAACATATTTTGAATGCGGTCACAAACCTCATGAAGGATCAAAGCTACGGCGATGGCTATATCTACGATCACGACACAGCCGAGGGCTTTAGCGGTCAAAACTATTTCCCCGACGACTTGCCCCGCGCCCAATATTACAAACCGCCTCAACGTGGTTTCGAAAGAGACATCAATAAGCGCTTGGAATATTGGAATAAATTAAGGCGTGAAAAATCTTAAAAACCCATGGGTGGCGCACACATGAAAAATTTCGAAAGCTTCATCGGCATTGACTGGTCGGGTGCAAAATTACCCATCCAAACACACTCCATCGCGCTATCATTTAGCACGCAGGGCGCGGACGCACCCATATTATTGGATGAAAAATGGAGCCGCACAAAGGTTTTTGAGTACATCCAATCCCTAACCCAAAATACCAACAGCAGAACCCTAATCGGCATTGACGCCAATTTCGGATACGCCCAAGATATCGCCCAGCAACAAATCGGAAAAGGCTATAACATCAGTGATTTATGGACATATGTTGAAAAGCATTCTGCGCAAAGTGATAATTTTTTCGCTGGCGGATTTTGGCAAGCATATCCCGATCATTTCTGGACACGCGGCAAAAAGCCACCCCATATGCGCTTTCCCAAACGCCTAACCGAAATCCAATGCGCCGCAAAAGGATACGGCAACCCCGAAAGCCCGTTCAAGCTGATCGGAGCAAAACAAGTCGGCAAAGGCGGACTGGCTGCAATGCGCATGGCGCACGCGCTGAAACAATCGATGGGTGATGATATCTGCATCTGGCCATTCGAACATCATATCGCTGACACCGCAAAAACAGTCATAACCGAAATCTTCCCCCGCCAATTTCTCATGCGTACGGGACACGGCCTGACCAAGGTAAATACCTTGGATGAGTTAAATACATCGCTCAAAAAACTAGGCTGCAATAATAAATACGAAACGCTTCGATTTAATAATCATGACGCCGATGCAATCGTTTCTAGCGCAGGGCTTCGCATGCTGTGCGGCAATCAAAAAACAATCCCAGATCACATCGCAAATCCACCCGAAATGGACATAGCCGCGCGCACCCGCGAAGGTTGGATCTTCGGCGTATAAAGCGCTTATAAATCCTTAAGGATAACCGGACGTCGCCGCTCCGCGCGCAACAAATATAAACCGCTCACAATAATCACCGCCGCCCCGACGAGCATCCAAACATGCGGATAATCCCCAAATAACAGCGCCCCAAACAACACCGCCCATATCAATTCGGTATAAACAATCGGCGTCACCGCCGCGCTATCGGCAATCTGGAACGCAAGCGAGACACAAATAATCCCGCTCGCCATCAATATCCCTGATAAAACAAACGCATGAAGATGCGACAGCTCAATCGGTATAAACCCTGAAATCGCAAACGGAATGGTAATCAGGCAAGAGCCAAAAACCGGATAAAACCCCATCGCCAACAAGCTCGACCCTTTCAATGATCGCGCCACCAAAAACATCAATGCAATCAACGTCGTGGTGCCCAAAGGTAAAGCCATCAATAAAAGATTTGTCCCGTCCTGCCATGGCTGAAACGCGATCAAAACCCCGCTAAACCCAATCACAATCGACACCCACCGATGAATACCAATGCGCTCCCCGTAAAGCGGCATAGCAATAATCGCGGCAATAAAGGGCAGGGTGAAAATGGCGGTATAAACCGTCGCCAACGGCATAATCGAATAACAATAAACAATCGAAAAATTAACGCCCGTATTCAAAATCACACGCAGCCCGTGTATCTTTGAATTGCGCCCATCACGCAAACTCGCCAATCCACCAAGCATCGGCGCAAATAACAGCATAAGCAAAGCGCCAATCGCCGTATCCATGACAATGATCTGATAAATCGAATACCCTTGCTCAGACAGCCATTTCACGCATGTATCGGAAAACGAAAACGCCGTGTATCCGAACAAAGCAAGTAGCATCCCTTTATGTGTATTGGTTAAATGATTGAACATATGATGAAACTCTATTACAAACGTTTGAAACTTTGTAAGGTAGTCTTATGATTAACACAATAGCAGCCATCGCCGCGGGCGGAGCAATCGGTGCATTAATGCGCCACGGCGTTAACATCGCCGCCGTTAAAATAATGGGACATGGCTTTCCCTATGGCACGCTCACGGTCAATATCCTTGGCTCATTCTTGATGGGTGCGATCATAATTGCCTTCGCCCAAATATTCCAACCCACTGAAACAATGCGTGTTTTCATCATTACGGGATTGCTCGGTGCGTTTACAACATTTTCAACATTCTCACTCGATGTCGCAACACTCTTTGAGCGCGGAGAATATCTCACCACCGCCGCCTATCTCAGCGCATCTGTCGTATTATCCATCGCCGCACTCTTCGCCGGCATGGCCATCGTAAAAGGGTTCATATCATGAACGAAGACAAGACCACCCAAGACACCCAACAAGACACCCAACAAGACACCACCCGCGTCCGCCATATCGAGGTAAAAGCCGATGATGACGGCCAGCGCCTCGATCGTTGGATCAAAAAATACGTGCCCGAAATTCCATACGCGCTTGCGCAGAAATTGATGCGCAAAGGGCAAATCCGCGTCGGCTCCAAGCGCGCAAAAGCCGAGACAAGGCTTGAGACAGGGCAAACCGTGCGCATCCCGCCCGTCGATGATAAATCCCAACCCATCAAGCATAAGCTAACCGATAAGGACAAAGCCTTCATCAAGGATATGGTGATCTACGAAGACGCCGATGTCATCGTCCTGAACAAGCCAAGCGGCATCGCAACCCAAGGCGGCAGCAAACAAAGCCGCTACATTGATCTCTACCTAGAGGCATTCACCAACAAAGAAGGCGTAAAACCGCGCCTCGTTCACCGCCTCGATAAAGACACAAGCGGCATCTTGCTCCTTGCTCGCTCCGCCAATGTCGCACGTAAATTAGGCGATGCATTCAAAGGGCGCGACATCAAAAAGATATACTGGGCGATCACATCCCCCGCACCCGAAACCCCCGAAGGCACAATCAAAGCCCCGTTATCAAAGGCGGGCGGTTCCAATAAAGAGCGCATGGTCGTCGATGAAGAAGAAGGCAAAATGGCCATCACCGATTTCGTTATCCTCGAAAGCGCAATGAGCTCCGCCGCGTTTGTCGCATTCTGGCCGCGCACAGGGCGCACGCACCAGCTCCGCGTTCACGCCGAATTGATCGGCTGCCCCATCGTCGGCGATAAAAAATACAGCCGTTTGCCCGAACAAGAAGAATGGCACGAAGCCCGCCGCAAAGCCGAAGCCGACCTCAACGGCATGGATTTGGCCAATCGCCTGCATTTGCACGCGCGCCGTATCATCTTGCCGCATCCGACCAATACGGGAAAAATGCTCGACATCACCGCGCCACTCCCCCCCGAACTCAGGAAAAGCTGGAAAGCGCTCGGCTTTAGCCCTAATCTAAAAGGCGACCCTTTCGAATAACGAAACGGGTATGGTCGCAATAAAGGATATTTTTTAAACATGAAAAAATGGCTCGGTCGTCTCGCGAAATTAAGCTTCTTCCTCATCGCTTTTCTTGGTGTTGTGATCACCGTTCTCTTCAACATGGGCGGTGATAGCGATACCCTAAAAGGTGCTATCGAAGATTACATCACCGCATCCAGCGGATACGCCACAAAAATCAAAACCTTCAATAACATGACCTTCTTCCCCAATATCTCCGTGGACGCAGAAGGCATCATCCTGAAAAAACCGGATATCAAGGCAATGCAGGCATGGGCGGATGAAGAAGCCCAAAAACCAGAGGAAGAGCGCGGAACCACACCCCCACCAATCGACTTCTTTAATCCCGATGCAACAATAGAAAAAGCCATTATTGCGATTGGTTTCTGGGATGTGACCCTTGCGCATAACAAAAACATCAAAAACATCCAAATCCGCAACGCAGAGTTTAAGGCCGGCACGGTTCATGAAAAACCACTGCATATCGAAACGCTCGGCATTGATGAAACACCAGAAGGAAAACCATTCATCGCATTATCCGGCGCGCTCGGCAGTGATAAGTTTTCAGGCGGTTTGGATATTGAATCCATTGGCACACGCAGCAACCCCAAATATAAATTGGGCGAAGAGGGCGCGTTCGATTTTAAGGTCGGCAATATCACAATGACCGGAATCCTGCGCCCACGCACCATGGGCGGGTTGCATATTCGCGACCTGAAAATCATCAATAATGAACAAGAAATCATAGACGCCACCTTCACCTTCATCCGCGGCGCGGAAGGTAACATCGCGATAAATGGCAACTTCACGGCTCCCGAATTTGGCTCCAACGGTACATTTGACTGGAACATCATCGCCGCGAAAAATATGCAAATCACGGGAAACATCGCCGCCGACACCCTCTATCAGGATGATTTTTCCGCCAATTCCCGCATATCAAAAACATGGAAAGAATGGGCAAGCATCTTCATGACCTCCGATGCCCCAGCAAATGAAAGCCACGCCATCGCGGTCACCGCCGATACGTTCACCGCCAAGTCAAAAACCGTTCAAGATTTCACGGGCGGCGCATCCATCAAAGACAATCAAATGATTTTCACCCCGTCTGAGCCAAAGCCAGAATAAGAGTACCTAAATCCCGATGAAACGTTTTTATAAACTTGTCTCAACACAAAAATCACAAGGCGGTTACCACATCACGCTCGATGGTCGCCCTGTCAAAACCGCGTTAAGAGCCGAACTCCTCGCCCCCACCGAGGATCTTGCAAATGCGCTCGTGCAGGAATGGGCGGAGCAAAAAGAAGACATCATCCCCGACACCATGCCGCTCACCCAAATCCTGAGCACAAAAATCGACCGCGTCTCAACGGAGCGCGAGGCGATGCAAAACTACATCTTCAAATATCTCGACACCGATTTGCTCTGCTACCGCACAAACACACCTCCTGATCTGCAAAAGGCGCAAGAAGACGCATGGAACCCATATCTCGATTGGTTCGCCGCAGAATTCGGCCACCCCCTCGATACCACCTTCGCCCTCACCGCGCTCAACCAACCTGACGCCGCGCACAAGGCAGTGCAGGCACATATCAAGGCATTGGATGATGATCACTTCACAATCATCCAGCTCATCGTATCCGCATCGGGGTCACTGGTCTTGGGCCTCGCCGCCATAGGCGATAAAGCAACAGCAGATGATATTTACGCCGCCATGCGTGTGGAAGAAAAATTTAAGGCAGAGATTTATAACGAAGAATTTTACGGCGGCGACCCCGCGCAGGAAAAGAAAGACATTGCAACACAGGCCGACCTAAAAGCCGGGCTCCACTACCTGTCTTTGATTGATTAATTATAGCCAGCTTTTTGGATCGGCAATCCGATACCCCTTAACCGCGCGGCTCATCCCCTTAAAGAAACGATAGCCCAAATACACAAGCGGCAAACCACCCGCAATCGCAACGGCAACAATCAAAGTGTTATAATTAAGCGCAATAAAATCGTCGATACAGGGCTGCGCGATCGTATAAAACTCTCCATATCCCATCGCTTCAAGCGCCTCTATCCCCTGACCGGAAATCGTATCCGCACATGGGTTAAACGCGCCGTAATCAATGCTCTGAAACATATAAAACGACGCCGCCAACATGGTAAAGAGTGACATCAGCGCCGCAATCCAAAGGCTGCGAATAATAAACACCATGTGATTATGAACAAGGCTGAGCGGCTCTGCCTTTTTGCGTAGGCTACACGCCGCAATCAAAAGCACGGTTAAAAACACCGCCGACAAAATCGCCGCGCTCATATAGGGCAAAACACACAGGGCAATCGAAACGCCAAACAGCGCGTAAATATTATAAAGCTTTTTCTGATCAGGGTCTCTTGGCTCGCTCATTCATCGTCTTCCAAAAAGTTTCTCAATATCCGTGAGGGACAGCGTAATAGACGTCGGTCGCCCATGATTACATTGCCCCGATAAAGGCGTCGCCTCCATCTGACGCAGCAAAGCATTCATCTCGTCAACATTCATCCGCCGCCCTGATCGCACCGATCCATGGCACGCCATCGTTGATAATATATCATTCAGTCGTTCTTCCAACCCTTGCGCGCTATCACGTTCGGTAATCTCATCCGCCAAATCACGGATCAATTGCTCGATATTCGGCCTCGTCCCCAATAACGCAGGAATCGCCTGCACCGCAATCGCCCCCGCGCCAAACGGCTCAATCTCCAGCCCAAGCTTGGACAAATTCTCGGCAAAACCAATAAGCCGCTCCGCTTCGCTCTCCTCAAGCTGGATAATCTCGGGCGAGAGCAATCCCTGCTTTTCCACGCCGCGCTCTTCAACTTGGCGCTTAAAGCGTTCATAAACAAGCCGCTCATGCGCCGCATGCTGATCCACAATCACCATCCCCTCGGATGTTTGCGCGACAATATAATTCTCATGAAGCTGCGCCCGCGCCGCGCCAAGCGGATAGGCTTGATCTTCCTCGCGCATGGCTTGTGGCTCTAATTCCGCCCGCGCGCTGGGCGCTTCCTCGGCGAGCATGGAGCGTTGCGGCGCATACATATTCTGCACATTCTCATGCATCCCCATCGACATATTCCCTGGTGCATTCCCATACGCATAAGAGCGCGGAACTGCCGCATGGCTTCCGCGATGCATCGGCAAGCTTGGCGCGCGCATATCATCACGCCCACCGTCATTTGCCCCGTCATATCCGCCGCTAAACCGTCCAAGCGCCGCACTGGAGACGCTCGAGGATGTCCGCGTGCCATGCTCATGAAGCGCATGTTTAAGCGCCGAAATGATCAATCCCCGCACAAGCGCAGGATCTTGAAAGCGCACTTCCGCTTTCGCTGGATGCACATTCACATCCACCAAATCACGCGGCACATCCAAAAACAGCGCAAGCATAGGATGGCGCCCCCCATGCAAAACATCCGAATAAGCCGCGCGTACACATCCATGCAACAATTTATCGCGCACCGGACGGCCATTCACAAACAGATATTGATACTGCGACGTCCCACGATGAAGCGTCGGCAACCCTGCATAACCACTCAACTGTAATCCCTCGCGCTCGGCGTTAATCTCAATCGCATTCTCGCCAAACTCACGCCCCAAAATCTTCGCCAAACGCCCCTGCGCATCCAAAACGGCGGGGTGATGAAAGCTCTCCTTGCCATCATGAACAAGACGGAAAGACACCTGCGGATTGGCCATCGAAAGCCGAACAAGCGTATCTTTAACCGCCATAAACTCCGCACGTTCGCTCTTCATAAATTTAAGACGGGCAGGGGTCGCATAAAATAAATCCCTGACCGCAATCTGCGTGCCTTCGGGGTGTGAAGACGGCAAGGGCTCACCTTTTTTACCGCCCTCAACCTTAATCTCCCACGCCTCATTATCTTGCTCTGAATCTTGTTCTTGCGCACGTGACGCTATCGACAGGCGCGCAACCGATGCAATCGACGCAAGCGCCTCACCACGAAAACCCATATGACGAATATCAAGCAGGTCATCACCCTTTAATTTGGATGTCGCATGACGATCCACCGATGCAATCAACTCCTCACGGCTCATCCCGCTGCCATTATCCGACACAATAATCTGGCTCTTGCCGCCATCACTGATGCTCACATCAATGCGGCTCGCCCCTGCATCAATCGCGTTTTCGACCAATTCCTTCACGGCGGCAAACGGACGCTCAATGACCTCGCCCGCCGCAATCTGGTTAATCAATGTTTCTGAAAGATATCGTATACGCATAGGGTAAACATAGCGCGTGAAAACCCGTGAGTCAGCTATCATGACCATGTGGCCCGCCTAGGCGGTGGATAATTTTATGAAAGAACAGTGATTTTTAAAACCGCGTTTTAAAAATTGTACCGAGCCACAGCGAAGGCGGGCGCAGCCCGAAAAAACGAGCGCGCAGCGCGTAAAAAGTTGGATAATTTTATGAAAGAACAGTGATTTTTAAAACCACGTTTTAAAAATTGTACCGAGCCACAGCGAAGGCGGGCGCAGCCCGAAAAAACCAGCGCGCAGCGCGTAAAAACCAAATAATTACAAATTGGCCAAATCTATCGCCGTATCATCCAGCTTCGCGCCATCAAGATTGGCTTCATCCAATATGGCACCCGTTAAATCCGCGCGGCGCAAATCCGCCCCTTTTAAATTGGCGTGGCTTAAATCAACCCCCATCAAGATACAATCACGCAAATCCGCCGCTTCAAAATTGGCGTATTTCATGATCGATCCGCTCATATCAACGCGCTTTAATCGGCTTTCTTGTCCGTCTTTTTTAAACTCAAGCGGACATAATTTTACGCCCTTCATATTCGCCCGCGTAAACACCGAATATTTAAAGCTAGAGCCACGCAAATCCGCCCCACCAAGATTGCAATCACGAAAATCACTACGGTCAAAAACGCCCGATTGCATCTCCGCTTCGCGCAAATCCTGCCCGATGAAAATCGCGCCAGACGCATCAATCGCCGTGAGCGGGAATTTGCGTAAATTCAAGACATCGCGCAAATCATAATCGCTCAAATCCAGCTTTCGCCCTGCGCTCCCTGCGGTTGAAACCCAAAGCGTGTGCTCTTCAAGCAATTCCGCCAAGCTCTTACCAAGGTTTTCAAGCTTGTTGCCCATATCCGCTTCGGTAATCGCGCCATAGCTGATCATACCCTGATCTTCAACATCGGCCAAAATTGCACCCGTCATAACAGAATCGCGCATATTGGTATTGCTAAGATCCGCACCAGTCATATCGGCATCCGCTAGGTTTGCGCCAACAAAGCTCGCCCCGCCCAAATCGGTGTCTTTTAAGATAACGCCGGTCATATCCGCATCTGAAAAATCCGCCTGATTGGCCTGCACACCTTCCATATTGGTATCTTTAAGCTTTGCACCCGTGAATATCGTCTTAGAGCCTTTGCCGCCGCCTGATCGTGCCTGATCTTCCATTGTGCCATCTGTGCCGCGCCGCATCACTTTGCCTTCACGCATATCTGCATCCGTCAAATCCGCACCCGTTAAATCCGCGCCACTGACATAAGCCCCGCGAAAATCAACACGGCACAAATTGGCGTTGCGCATATTGGCATTGCGCAAATCACAGGCAAAAAAACTGGCTGATTTAAAATTACCGCCTGAAAGATTGGCATCGCGAAAATGAGAGGCTGTAAAATCGGCTTGTGAAAGGTCTTGATTGCTAAGGTCTAAACCCGACAAATTGCAGTATTGCAAAACCGCGCGCCCGCCTCCAATCTCACCTTTAAGATACATGCTATGTTTCTTCATAACATGATTCAGCTCTCTTTGGCTCATCGGCGCAAGCGTGCTGGGATCTGGTTTATTGGGCTGCATGCACATTCCTGTTTCATGTCAAATAACGGTTAAATATTACGCAGCAAATGCAATCAATAAAATCAAGATTGACCTCTAGTATAACCCAAGATGCGTTAAGATTTTACGGATTTTTCTATAATCCGCCTCAACAGCCCCGATGTCGAAGACCCAAGCGTATCAGGAACAACCCCCGTCGCAATCGCATCGGTCAGCGGCCCGGCCAATTTCTTACCAAGCTCAACCCCCCATTGATCAAAGCTGTTTATGTCCCAAATAATGCCCTGCACAAATACTTTATGCTCATAAAGCGCCATCAACATGCCCAAATGATACGCATCCAGCTTATCGAGCAAAATCACCGAACATGGTCGACTGCCGTCAAAATTACGATGCGGCTGCTCTTCGTTCTTGCTGCCGTGAACAAAGGCCTGCGCCTGCGCGAGGATGTTGCCGAGCAGATTATAATGATGCTGATTGAGGTTATGATTAGGCGTAATAAACGCGATGAAATCACTCGGTATGATCTGCGTACCCTGATGCATAAGCTGGAAAAACGCATGCTGCCCATTCGTGCCCGGCTCACCAAACACCGCTGGTCCGGTCGCATAATCAACGCGGTTACCATCACGTGTGACAGATTTGCCATTTGATTCCATATCAAGCTGTTGGATATAAGCGGAAAAACGGCGTAAATTCTTGGTGTAAGGCAAAATACAATGCAGGTTATGCCCTTCAAAATTATTATACCAAACACCAAGCAACCCCATGATGATCGGAATATTTTGTTCCATAGGCGCAGTCTTGAAATGCATATCCATCGCATGCGCACCATCCAAAAAGGATTTAAATCCATCAAATCCAATCGCCACCGCAATCGGCAATCCAATCGCACTCCAGACACTAAATCGCCCGCCAATCCAATCGCGCAGCGGTAATATTTTATCTTCACTGATGCCAAATTCTGTCGCTGCGTCTTTGTTATTGCTCACCGCATAAAAATGATGCTCAATCGCGCTCTCGCTATATTCGCGAACAAACCATTCCCGCACCGTATTGGCATTGGTCATGGTCTCTAACGTGGTAAAGCTTTTCGATGAGATAATAAAAATCGTGCTTTCCGGCTTAATTTTCTTGAGCAAATGTGACACGCCATACCCGTCAATATTGGCTAAAAAATGCACCTCTGGCCCGCTTTGATGGTCAAGCAAGGCATCACACACCAATCGCCCGCCAAGGTCAGATCCGCCAACACCAATATTAACAATGTCGGTAATGGCCTCATTGCCTCGAATATCTTCACTAATTTGCTTGATCTGCGCGAGCGTATCTTTCACAAATTTCGAAACATTCTCCCCATCAACCATCAAGCTTTTCGCGACCGAGCCGCGCAACGCCGTATGCAATACGGCACGTTCTTCCGTGTTGTTGATCGGCTCACCATGAAACATCGCACTACGCGCTTGCTCTAATTTGCGCGCACGCGCCAGATCAAAAAGCATGTCCATCGTTTCATACGACGCATGATGCTTAGAATAATCAAAGAAAAGCCCCTCAAACGTGGTATGAAAATTATCAAAGCGGTTCTCGCTGCCCTTAAACAATGAAAGAATACTAACATCTTTCATCGCCTCGGCATGCTCAACCAGAGCCTGCCATTCAGGCAGTTCTGTAATAGAATTATTCGACATTCGGAAGTGTCTCAACCATATGAATTTCCCCTAACCATTCGAGCGTATCGCGCGGCGGCTGACCAACGAGAACGGTGACAAATTCATCGGGAGAAAGCAAGCGTTTAGATACTTTAGCGATGCTTTCTATGGTTGTGTTTTCGATCGCGCTTTGACGGCGATCCAGATAATCAACACCCAAATCATCCGTCATCAACGACAACATCAACCCCGAAATTTTATCGGTTGATGTGAGCGAAAGCGGCAGTGAACCAATCAAATACGCCTTGGCGTCATCCAATTCATCTTGTGTGATACCGCCATCGCGCATCGTCTCAAATTCGCTTTCAATCGCCGCCAGCATCTTGGGCACGTTTTCATTTTTCGTTGATGTGGATACCGCCATCGCATTCAGGTGATCAAGATTATAAAACGAAGAATACACCCCGTAAGTCAGCCCTTGTTTCTCCCGAATCTCCTCGGTCAAACGCGAACCGAAACCCGATGACCCAAGCACGAAATTCATCACCTGCGCGGTGAAATAATCGGGATCATTACGCGCAATGCCGGGCTTCATCATCTCGACGATGGTCTGCGGAATGTCTTTCTCATAAATCGCAATCTTACCAATATTTTGCACAGCGACATCATCGGCGCTTGGAATATCAACATCGGGCAATCCCGCGAAAATATTGTCCAAAACAACGCTCAAGCGCTCCGCATCAATATCCCCCGCAACCGCCACAACAAGGTTGTTCTTGCCCAAATGCGCGCGATGAAACGCTCGCAAATCATCGGACGTAATCGCATCAAGGCTCGATAGCGTCCCACCGCTATTGCGCGCATAAGGATGCCCCTCAAACGCCACATCATTCAACACCCGCGCAGCAACCCAATCAGGGTTAGACAGTGAACCACGAATGCGGCTCTGGTTGGATTGGCGCATTCTCTGCACGGGATCATCATCAAAACGTGGACGCATAATCGCCATCTCAAGCAAGTTAAACGCACGCATCGAATTCTTGGTTAATGTCTTAAGTGACCCGCCGAAATGATCACGCCCCGAATTAAACGAAAGGCTGATGGATAAATCCTGCAATTCTTTTTGAAACGCTTGGCTGTCTAAATCACCCGCACCCTCATCCATCGTATTGGACAATAGCTGCGCAAGGCCTTGCTTGCCTTGTGGGTCATTCACCGCGCCCGCCCCTTTAAATGCATATTGCATAGAGATGACGGGAATGCTGGAATCCTCAACCAACCATGCGGTGATGCCTTTGGGCGTCTTGATCTCCTGAATATCCAACAACCGATCACGATCCTGCGCATAAGCGGGCAGGGCGGATAAAGCCATGATGCCAATCGCAACAAACATGAAAGCGCTCAAACGCGCGCAATGACGCATCTTTTGATTGATCATTCCGTCTCTCCTTCACTGTTTTGTGCATCATCGTGCTCCGGCGCAACATCAGGCTCAGATGAAACGATGGGCGCAAGGTCAGCTTTGGGTAATAACACACCGCTCACGGGGGGAATATCGCGCGGCGCATCGGGGTTAAGATAGGCTTTCGCCGCTTCTTGTATCTGTGCGGCTGTAACGCCGTCAATCTGCGCTGGCCATGTTTCAACATCATCAAGCGTCGATCCCGTTGCAAGGGAATATCCAATCACCATCGCTGGCCCCGCAAGGCTGTCACGCGCATAAATCGCTGCATCTTGCATGCGTGTCTTCGCATCGCTCAACTCCTCATCACTCACGCCATCGGCAATAAGCGCGCGAAGCTCCGCATCAAGCGCTGCCTCAATATTCACGATATCCGTATCAGGAAGCGGATTGGCATAAACCCAAAGCCCGCTATCATCATACGTATTCGCGCTATAGGATAATCCCGCGCTGCTCGCAATCTTTTGATCAACAACCAAAGATTTATAAAGCCGCGAAGTCGGCCCGCCGCCCATAATCTCTTCCAAAACCTGCATCGCAAGCGACACCTCTTTATCCTGACGGAAGCTTGGCACGCGATATAATCGCTGAAACACCGCTTCGCGGATAACGGGATGCTCTAATGTCACGAGCGTTTTCGAATTCATCACCGGCGATGTGGTGCGCACACGCTCTGGCACATTATCATTGCGCGGCACTTGTCCGTATATATCACGCGCCAATGTGAAAACCTCATCTGGTTCAACATCGCCCGATACAATCAAAATCGCATTATTCGGCCCATACCATAAATCATAAAACCCCTTGGTCGCGGCAAGGTCGAGCTGCTCCATCTCATGATACCAGCCAATAATCGGCGTGCCATAGGGGTGGTTGATATACGCCATCGCCGCCATTTGCTCGCCAAATCTTCCGCGTGGGTCATTATCGGTGCGCTGTCTGCGCTCTTCCAAAATCACCAATCGCTCTGATTCCAACTCTTCCATCTTCGCGCCGCGCATGCGTCCCGCTTCCATGCGCATGGCTGTCTCTAAATTCTCGCTGGGGATGGATTGGAAAAATGCGGTGTAATCTTGCCCCGTAAAGGCATTGTCGTTGCCGCCCATGCGGCGAATAACCTTTGAAAACTCACCTGGTGCCAATGGCTCGCCGCCGATCACATCCGATCCTTTAAACAAAAGATGCTCCAAGAAATGCGCGCTGCCGGAATGCCCTTGCGCTTCATCCGCGCCGCCAACCTTGTACCACACCATATGCGTAACCACAGGGGCGCGATGATTGGGGATAACCACAACCTGCATCCCGTTATCAAGGGTGGTCTCCGACGCGTTATAAACTTTCTCTTGCGCCGCCGCAAAGGCGGGGAAAGCCAAAACCATCATAAAGAGTGGAAGAAGACGTGTGAACATAGCCATGTCCTTTTCAAATACCGTTAGAGGTTATTGCTCAATGCTCGGGGTCTCACCCGCGGTCACGGGCTTGCCCGCCTGCGCATTGTCTTGAAGGCGCTCTGCCTCTGCTTTTGCGTCAACAACGCTCGCCGATGCCTCATCCGCGCCGCCCAGCTTACCAAGCAGCTTTTTTGCTACCGGCTTATTGCGGTCAACCATTTCGGCTGTCTCCGAATCAACGCGGTTGCGGATATTGGGATCAATATTGTCACCACCTGCGCGGCTCAATAATGCCGCCTCACCGGATGTCACAACATCACTGCCGCCGCCAACTGCGTCTTGCCCAAAGATAGTGGCCGCAGCTTCATTGGCTGTGGTTTGTTCTTGCGGACGCGCAGCACCGGGGCGCGGTGGACGCAAAACATAATCCGGAGGCACCGAAAGCGGCGCACGCTTAACAACTTGAAATTCATCAGGAACCTGCTTGTTCAAACCCAAAGTTTCCTTCGTAGAGCTACAAGCCGCCAAACCACACACGCACAAGGCGCTTAATACGATTCTTATTTTCATGGTACTATTCATACGAAATCCTAACACGTCATTGAAGTTTTTTTTCAAAGAAAAAAGCATATATCATCAAGATAGATACCCCTATGACAATCGCGCTATCGGCAATATTAAACGCGGGCCAATGATAACCAAATAGGTGGAAATCCAGAAAATCAAACACCGCGCCGAAACGAAAGCGGTCAATAACATTGCCAATCGCCCCGCCAATAACACATGCAATGCCGATGCGATGAACGCTATTATCTGTTTTAAACATCCAGCCCAAAAATCCGATCGCAATAATCAACGACAACGCAATCAACAAATACGGCCCGTATTCTGCGTTATTGCGCAACATGCCAAAGCTCACCCCTTGGTTCCACACCACCACAAAATTGAAAAACGGCAAAATCTGATCATGCAAAAACGGCAAGCGATCAGGAGCATGCATCATCCAATCAATAAACCCGCGCGGCTGATTGTCCCCCACAGATAGCGGGCGCAGCGCAAACTCCATCGCCGCCCATTTGGACAACTGATCTGCGATAATAATAAAGACGGATAGAAGAAGTGTTTTTATGATGCTCATATAATGTGCTCTTGTTAGGTGCTATATTCAAAACAGATAGTGATTTTAAAAGCAACGCTTTTGAAAGACCCTTACCCCGCATAATCTCAGGTAAAGCGGATAAAAGGGGCTTTATCAATGCTTTAAATCAAGTTATATGGTCTGAATGAAAATAATTACAAACATAAAAGAAAACGATGAAAAAGGCACCGTCGTCGTCATTGGTAACTTCGATGGCGTCCATCGTGGTCATTGCGAATTGCTCAAGCGCGCCCGCAAAATCGCCGATGACAAAGGCGCAAAGCTCGCCGTCTTAACCTTCGAGCCGCACCCACGCCGCCTCTTTCGCCCCGATGATCCACCATTTCGCCTCACCCCCGCTGGGTTAAAAGCCGAACGCCTCGCCGCCAGCGGGGTCGATGTTCTCTTCTCGCTTGATTTTAATTGGGATTTCGCCAGCCAATCATCTGATGCCTTCATCAAGAATGTCATGACCAACGGCATTGCCCCCGCGCATATCATCATCGGCTATGATTTTTGTTTCGGCCAATTGCGCAAGGGAAAACCCGAAGACTTTATCGCCGCGGGATACGAAACAACCATCATCGAAGAAATTCGCGATGCCAAGGAACAAGACGCTGAAAAACTCTCCAGCAGCCGCATCCGCACTGCGCTCCGCCACGGTAAAATCGCCGAAGCCAATGATTTGCTCGGCTGGGAATGGGAAATCCGCGGCACGGTCGTCAAGGGCGACCAACGGGGCAGGGAGCTTGGCTACCCCACCGCCAATGTGCAGCTTGGCGACACCGCGCATCCCGCCTATGGCATTTACGCCACATGGGTTCAGATCAAGGGCGAAGACACATGGCGCGCATCCGCCACCAATATCGGCATCCGCCCGATGTTCGAAACCCCCGAAGCCTTGGTGGAGACATTCATCTTCGATTTCGACGAAGAGATTTACGGCAAAACCCTGCGCATCAAACCCGTCAAGCGCCTGCGCGGTGAAGCCAAATTCGAAAGCCTCGACGACCTCATCGACCAAATGGCCAAAGATTGCGCCCAAGCCCGCACCATTCTATCTTAATTCTCATATAGTGATTTTAAATCCCGCGGATTTAAAATTGTACTGAGTGCGAAGCAATACCGAAGGTATTGTTCGCAAGCTTAAAGAAGTTGAAGCAATACCGAAGGCATTGTTCGCAAACTTATTAAATAAGAGCGAGGCGGGCGTAAGTCTGCCCTGACGGAGGTGCGTAAGTACCGCGAGGCAATAAAAAAGCTTCGCCCTTTTAAAACCAGATTGCTTCGCTTCTCTCGCAATGACAAAATAACCTCATGGACATATTTTTAACACTCTTCACCAATCTCATCCCGCTCTACATCCTCATTGGCCTCGGCTTCATCGCGGGTCGTTTTTTACATGTCGAGCGCATGAGCATCGCAAATTTGGTCATCTATATATGTCTACCAGTCGTCGCATTCGGCTTCGTCTCCACATTGGAGTTTCAGCTCTCCTACATTTTCCTCCCCATCATCATCCTCACCATCAGCAGCATCGTCGGCCTCGGCGTATATGCTCTTGGCAAGCGCATGTTCGGCGATAACCGCGCCAATCTTCTTTCCATGTGCGCATCCATGCCCAATTCCGGCTATTTCGGCCTGCCGCTGGTGATCCTCGTCTTTAAAGAACAGCCGCAATGGGTCGGCGTTTACATGTTCATGATGCTCGGCGTGACCATATACGAGGCAACAATCGGATATTACATCGCCGCCCGCGGCAGCTATTCGGTCAGCGACAGCATCAAAAAACTGATGAAATTTCCCGCCCTCTACGCCATCGCCTTGGCATTAATCGTCAATATAAGCGGCGCGGAGCTGCCCGAGCAGTTTTACACCTATTGGGCATATTTTAAAGGCGCGTATGTGGTCATGGGCATGATGATCATCGGCGTCGCCCTCGCCAGCGTGGAAAAACTGGTCATCGGCCCACGCTTCCTCAGCCTCGTCGCCCTCGGCAAGTTCATCATATGGCCTATCCTTATGATAATAATTATGGCAATAGACATGCATTTAACGCATCTTTTCAATGCTGAAATCTACAAATTGATGCTGATTCTCTCCATTGTCCCCCCAGCCGCAAACATCGCCGCTTTCGCCGCGCAGCTTAATGTTCAGCCCGAAAAAGCCGCAACAACCGTTCTGCTTTGTACAATTTTTGCGCTTTTTTACATACCATTTATAGTAATGATTTCAGGTATTTAGAATATAAAATTGATACTATCGCACGATTTTATCCACAGTCATGCGTTTTTTGCTTGACCCTTTCCTTAAATAAAGACATATTCGCGCAACTTTCGGTATAGGAAGTCGTGAATTAAAGAGATTTAAAGAGAGAAAAACATCATGAGTTGGTCAAACGTTCCAGGTCTACGCACAGAATTCCCAAGAAAAGCCGCTGGTGAAACTGGTGGAGGCTATCCTCAGCAACAGCAACAGCAACAGTATGGTTGGATGTCGCAGGCTCAAATTCAGCATGGTGGACAAAATGGAGTTGCCACGCTTACGCCTGCTCCAGATTATGACGAAATGCAGAAGCAAAGAGAGCTTCAGCAAATGTTAATGACGTCTGATTTATAAAAATTTAAGAGAAAACGGGATATAACAATGCCATTCGATGATCAATCACACAGAGATACTTTTAAATTTGCTCAAATGGGCGCTTTTCACAAAAGTCCCGAACCAAGCCATAGGGATGTAAGTTTAAACAACGCGGGTCTAAGCCGCGCCTGGAGTAGTAAAGGCGATCAGCATGCTGATCGCCCCACTCAACATGGCGAAGGTGATTACAATCCGCAACAAATGATGCAAATGGGATAAGAGCAATGGAACTGCACGCAATATTTGAAGATAAAACAAAACGCGCCTTTTTCGATCGCGCCTTCACAGAATGGTACGACAGAACACGCGAGCAGCTTCGTGTTTTGCGCGAGGAGCCTAAAGAGTTTGAATATACAGGCCAACCGCGCACAAGAGCGCTAGCAAATGCAATCAAAAAGCTTCAGGGCTCTGAAGCTATTGCTCAAGATCCTGTTGATGTTGTGCAAAAAATTCGTGCGGCTGTATCCAAAACTGTTGGTGATCTGCAAGGTCGCATTGAAGAGCATTACGAAATAAACAACCCATACATAAATATGAACGCTAACTTTCAACTCAATAGCTTACCTGCCAAAGATCAGGCTGTTTTATTTGAGCACTTTAATGTAGTAGGGCAACTCTCTGGTCAAGATTCTAAAGTTGTTAATATTGATGCAGGGCGCAAACATAGAGATCTTATCGGGCCGCAATTGCCCCAAGAACAGCATCAGGGATTAACCCCTGGCGCCAAAATGCAGTAAGCAATAAACAATTCAGCCCGCTTATGGCGCTGATGAAAAAATAGAGGACTAAAATTATGCTTAAAGGACATGTATCAGAGAATATGTTGGAAGCATTGGCTGCGCTCAATGAAGTTCCTGAGGGAAACCTTCCATGTGCTTTTACCCGCGCCGTTGAAGGAGAGCCATCTCCCACTAAGCCTGCACCTCTCTGGGCTCCTCAAGCACAAGATTACGACAGAGCATTCGGAAGCTAATCTGCATCTTGCACTCCGCCTCGTTTTGCATCATATTGCAACGCTATGAGCGATACAGATAAAAACATGTCCAATAAGGACAAATATAAAGACACCGTTTTCTTACCCAAAACCGATTTCCCCATGCGCGGCGGCTTGCCACAAAAGGAACCGGAAATCCTGAATGTGTGGCGCGATGACGGCCTCTACAGCCAAATCCGTGATCAAAACAAAGGCAAGCCCAAATGGGTTCTGCATGACGGCCCCGCCTATGCCAATGGAAATATCCACATGGGGCACGCGGTCAATAAAATCCTAAAAGACGTCACCATCAAATCCTATTCCATGCTTGGCTTTGACGCGCCATACATCCCTGGCTCTGATTGTCACGGCCTGCCGATTGAATGGAAGGTTGAGCAAAAATACCGCGACCAAGGCAAAACCAAAGACGACATCCATCCCCTCGATCTGCGCGCCGAATGCCGCGCCTTCGCCAAAGAATGGAGCGCCATCCAGGGTGACCAAACCCAACGCCTCGGCGTGCTTGGGCGATGGGATGATCCATACATGACCATGGCCAATAAATCCGAAGGGATCATTGTGCGCGAAATCCATAAATTCGTGAAAAATGGCGGCCTCTATAAAGGGTCAAAACCCGTCATGTGGTCCGTCGTCGAACAAACCGCCCTCGCCGAAGCCGAAGTCGAATACAAAGAACACAAATCCATCACCATCTGGGTACGCTTCCCGATCACCAAAGCAAGCAACCCCTTGCTTGAGGGCGCAGATGTCGTCATCTGGACAACCACCCCGTGGACAATCCCTTCTAATAAAGCACTGGCCTATGGCGAGCATATCGAATACGGCGTCTATGAATTTGAGCATGAAACAGAAAAATACCAGATTGACCCGCGTCCTGATGAGATGCCGGTTGATGAGCAGGGAAAAATAATTCCGGCAGGCCTTCATAAAACGAAAATCGTCCTCGCAACCTCTCTCGCCGATAGCGTCAAAGAAGATGCAAAAATCGCAAGCTGGGAACTTCTCGGCACATTAAGCGGCAAAGACATCGCCGGCACACTCTGCGCGCATCCACTCGCCAAATCGCGTCATCCCGAACGCGAAGCGGAGGGATCTCATGCCATTGACGGAGATTTCTCGCATGCGCCCGAATTGACGCAAGCGGATATGTACAACACACCACGCCCACTCCTCGCCGCCGATTTCGTGACCGATGACGCAGGAACAGGCTTCGTCCATATCGCGCCAAGCCACGGCGAAGACGATTACTTCCTCTTCCTCCAGCATTTCGGCGCAGGCGATATCCCTGATAACGTCGCCGATGACGGAAAATACCGCGACCATGTCCCCTTATTCGCTGGCCTCGAAGTATACACCCAAAAAGGCGAAATGGGCGGCGGCAACTTCGCCGTGCTCAAAGCATTGGCGGAAAGCGGAAACCTCCTTGCAAAAGGCTCCGTCCGTCACGAATACCCGCATTCATGGAGATCAGGCGCGCCGCTCATCTACCGCACCACCCCGCAATGGTTCATCTCGATGAGCAAAAACGATTTGCGTGACAAGGCAATCTCCGAAATCGAAAACACCACATGGATCCCCGCAAAAGGCGAAGCCCGCATCAAATCCATGATCGCAAACCGCCCTGATTGGTGCATCTCCCGCCAACGCGTATGGGGTGTGCCCATCGCGCTATTCGTCCACAAAGAAACCGACGAAATCTTGCGCGATGAAGCCGTCCTAACCCGCATCGGCGATATCTTCGAAGAAGAAGGCGCAGATGCATGGTGGAAGCGCCCCGCATCCGACTTTCTCGGCAATGGCTACAACGCCGATGATTACCACCAAATCTTCGACACCGCCGATGTGTGGTTCGATTCCGCCTCCACCCACGCCATCGTTTTAGAGCAAGAAGAAGGCCTCCACAGCCCCGCCGACCTCTATCTCGAAGGATCAGACCAGCATCGCGGCTGGTTCCATTCATCGCTCCTCGAATCCGTCGGAACACGCGGCCACGCCCCGTATAAATCCGTCCTCACACACGGCTTCGTGTTGGATGAAAAGGGCTATAAAATGTCCAAATCAAAGGGCAATGTCGTCGACCCGCTCAAGATGATGGATCAATATGGCGCGGATATTCTGCGCCTATGGGCCATGACATCCGATTTCTCCGAAGACATCCGCATCGGCAAAGACAGCCTGAAAAACACCGGCGACCTCTATCGCCGCATCCGCAACACGCTGCGCTTCCTCCTCGGCGCCATTGATGGCTTCACCAAGAGCGAACAAGCCGATCTCACCGATGTAAGCGCCTTGCCCGAGCTAGAACAGCTCGTCCTCCACCAACTCTTTGAGATGGATGTGAAGATGCGCGAGCATATCGAAAATTACGACTTCATGAAACTCACCAAGGGCTTGCATGATTTTTGTAACGAAAACCTGTCTGCGTTTTATTTCGATATCCGCAAAGATAGCCTCTATTGCGACGCCCCCGATAACGATCAGCGCCGCATCACCCGCACGGTCATGGCAAAATTATTCGAATGCCTAACCGCTTGGCTCGCCCCCGTGCTCGCCTTCACCACCGAAGAGGCATGGTCACACAGACCAACGGGCGTGTTTGAGGACAAAGGCAGCGTGCATTTGCGCGAATTCCCATCCATCCCTAAAAACTGGCACAACGCTGCGCTGGCGGGAAAATGGTTCGCCATCCGCGAGCTTCGCGAAAAAGTCACCGCCGCGATCGAACCCTTGCGCGCCGATAAAACAATCGGATCATCGCTTGAAGCGTTGCCGATCCTGACCCTTGATGAAAACATGGCAAAAGCCGTGGAAGGCCAAAACCTGCCCGATATCTTCATTACCTCTGATGTGCGAATAGAGCAGGGCGGCGAGACAACGGTAAAAATTGAAAAAACACCCGGCGAAAAATGCGTCCGCTGCTGGAAAACGCTCCCTGAAGTTGCGCAAAATGATGAGCATCTCTGCAATCGCTGCGAAGCTGCCGTCAAAAGCCTGCCTAAAGAAAAAGCGGCGTAATCACTGCGCCGCTAATTCTAGATTATTTGCGGGTGGTGGCTCTGGCACAATGGTGATATCCGCCGCGCGCGTGTTAATGACCTTGCTCAAAAGATATCCCTCGCGCACTCCAAACATGGAAAACACAAATTCGCTCGTCTTAAGGTGATCGGAAAGCTGGCGCAATGTTTCAACCGCCGCTGGAATATGTTTGATGCGGCTTTCTTCAATCTCGTATGTATCGCGGAGCATGTCTGCGGGCATTTCCCCCAATGTATCCAAAAACGTCATAAACTCTTTTGCATCAACATCAAAGCCGTGCAAAATATCTCTGGGCTTTTCAACGCCTTGTTCAATCAAATACGCCTTTGCCATGCGCCGCCAAGACCCGCCAACCAAATGCATTTTTCGGCCTTTGGGGTAATGTGGAAGCTCCTTAATTTTGCGCTTAATATATTTGCGCGCGCCATCCCCCTTCGACGCTACAATCGCGCACCCAAGCAGCACGCTTTTTGGCATAAAAGACACATTTTTAACTCGGGCAATATCAAGGCTAGAGCGCCCCAAATCCGCGCTGATGCGGCCTTTACTGTTTTGTCCGCCTAATGACGATCCAATCGCCTGAAGCTTGGCTTCTTCCTTGCCGGAGATAACATCGACATCGACGCCCGTTTGGTCACGCACCGCCTCAAGAAAAGCTTTTTGGTTTTTCGCCCTGCGCAGCGCTGACGTGCCAAATGCGTGAAGCGTATCAACGCCATGCGCCGCCGCCGCGGATTGAAACCGTTTGATGCTATCAATGGCATATGTCTGTGATGCCTTGCTGAGGCGGCCGTTCTTGGCAACACTCTCACCAAGGGCACAATTGGCTTTATCTGTAAATAATTTGGTCAGCTCGCCTTTATCATTCGCGCCATAAACAACAATACGCAAAGTGCCCGAGCCAAAATCAACAATCCCGAATTTTTGGCTATATTCCGATGCTTGGTGTGCTTGTGTTGCCATGCCAATTGGCTACCTTTTTATGTTACTCAATATTAGGTAGCTTTATGGTGTGTTGCAAAATAATAGGCAAGGAAATAATGGCAATAATCGTCGAAAATGATGCCCACTGTGCGACATTAAATGCGCGGCGGGCATGACGCGATATGTTTATTTCAGCTTACCGGCCTTTTTCAAAATCACGCGGATGTGATCCTTGCCGGTTTCTTCTTGGTACTTCTCGTAATATTGCTGATGATATTGTTCTGCTTCCCAAAACGTACTGTAAGGCTCGATCGTGGTCACTATCTTCTTTTTGAAATCTGGCTGAAGGCGTTCTATCACGGCTTCGGCTGTCGCCTTTTCCTCATCATTGGCGGGAAAAATCGCGCTGCGATACTGTGTGCCCTTATCAACGCCTTGGCGGTTAAGCTGCGTTGGGTCATGCGCTTGGGTAAGGAAAAACTCTATAATCTTCTCATAGCTAATAACTTCGGGATCATATGTCACCTCAATCACCTCCGCATGGCCTGTCTTGCCTGTAGTGATGTCCTGATAGGTCGGGTTGTCCAAATCACCGCCCATATATCCCGCGCGTGTGAACAGCACACCATCAAGGGCGCGATACTCGCTCTCTGTGCACCAGAAACAGCCCCCTGCTAAAACGGCGCTCGGATATCCTTCTGGTTTTTCGGTCATTAAATGATCTCCTTGTTTAAGCAATGTTGCGCGGCTGGTTCCACCTGCCAGTAAGATAAGGCTAAAGCAGGTAAAGGCAAAAATAGTAAGTAGGATGATGTTTCTCATAAAACCTCTATCATTTGTTGGTATATTTCCAACGTGTCAGTTAAATAAAAGTTCGGCTGAAGGGGTGAAAATGTTACATTTTCCTATGTTTAATCGAAAAATATCC
This sequence comes from Alphaproteobacteria bacterium, assembly GCA_009995045.1. Taxonomy (GTDB): domain Bacteria; phylum Pseudomonadota; class Alphaproteobacteria; order Micavibrionales; family Micavibrionaceae; genus TMED27. The sequence goes on along the minus strand of JAACQG010000018.1, from coordinate 7,835 downwards.
AAAAAACACAGATCACCCAATTATAATGACCGCATCAACTATGATACACCCGATGCGTTAATTCTCCATTACACGGGCATGAAAACTGCCAAAGACGCGATTGCCCGCCTATGCGACCCAAAAGCCGAAGTCAGCGCGCATTATGTGATCGAAGAAAGCGGAAAAATTCATCACCTTGTTAATAATAACAAGCGCGCTTGGCACGCGGGAAAATCGCAATGGAAAGGCGTGAGCGATATGAATTCCGCCAGCATTGGCATTGAAATCGTCAACCCAGGACATGAATTGGGCTATCGCGCATTTCCCGAAAAGCAAATCACCGCTTTGGCTGGGTTGTGCAAGGATCTCATGGCTGAATTTGATATATCTCCCGCCCGCGTGCTTGGGCATTCTGACATCGCCATCACCCGCAAAATCGACCCCGGCCATCTCTTTCCGTGGGAAAAACTCGCCCGCGACGCGATCGGCTTATGGCCCGCCCCAACCGAGATGGATTATCAAGCCGGCGAAGATTTAATCCTCGACCCTGACGCGCTGCATGAATTGCTCAATGGGTTCGGCTACGCTGCTTCCCTGCCTTTGGGGGAAACTGTCCGCGCCTTCCACCGCCATTATTACCCTGAAAAATTTACCACCGCCGCCGACAAACCAGACGAGCCAGACATCGCCACCGCCGCAAAACTCCTAAGCCTCATCCGCCAAAGCCATGAAATTTCTTGATTTTTAAGCATTAAAACATCATAGTCCCGACCAGTTTAGAAGATTGGATGACCGCTTGGTTTCGGCTGAGAGGAAAGTCCGGGCTTCACGAAAAGACGGTGCCAGTTAACGGCTGGGCAGGGCGACCTGACGGAAAGTGCAACAGAGAGAAGACTACCTCCTTCGGGAGGAAAAGCTGAAAGGGTGCGGTAAGAGCGCACCGCGTTGATGGTAACATGAGCGGCAAGGTAAACCCCACCGGAAGCAAGACCAAATAGGAACCACACATCATGCCTTTTCGCGTGGTGGTTCGGGTAGGTCGCTAGAGCGTATTGGCAACAATCCGCGCAGATGAATGGTCATCCATGTCGGCGCTTCGGCAAAGACTGGACAAAACCCGGCTTATAGATTTTCTAAGCTTAATTATGATCAGCCGCCTGGAGAGATTCAGGCGGCTTTTCTATGGTTTGAAGGTAAAATTAATTCTGGTAATGATTCCCCCACAAAAAATTAAATACGAAGCAAACCGAAGGTTTGTTCGTGGTGTAAATATAGCCCCAAGAGACGGCTTTTGATTCTGGCAATGATTCCCCCACAAAAAATTAAATACGAAGCAAACCGAAGGTTTGTTTGTGGCAGAAATATAGCCCCAAGAGACGGCTTTTGATTCTGGCAATGATTCCCCCACAAAAAATTATATGTGCACAACTTGTATGCGACTCGGCGGAAAATTTGACGAATCGCTAAGCCAAGTGATACCTCTAATAGAGTCAAGGCTTGTTCTTTAGCCTTATTCAGAGTCCATCCGAATCGTAAACACTTACGATTCGATTCGTATCGCATATCTTGTGAGGTTTCATTATCGTGAGTCATTACCCTGTCATGTTGCCGGAGATTTTAGACGCTCTATCCCCTGTGGATGACGGCGTTTATGTTGATGGCACCTTCGGGGCAGGGGGGTACGCAAAGGCTATTTTGGACGCCGCAGATTGCACCGTCGTCGCCATTGACCGCGACCCTGATGCCAAATTGCGCGCAGACGCCCTCGGCGAAGATCGCTTAATCTTCCTGCGCGGTTGCTTCGGTGATGTTGAGCAATTGCTCGCCGATGCCGACATTAAAAAAATTGACGGCTTCGTCCTTGATCTTGGCGTGTCCTCATTCCAGCTTGACCAAGCCGAGCGCGGATTTTCCTTCCGCTTCGATGCGCCGCTCGATATGCGCATGGACCCGCAAAACGGCCAAAGCGCGGCGGATCTTATCGCGACCACAGAAGAAAAAGACCTCGCCGACCTGATCTATAAATATGGCGAAGAGCGCAAATCCCGCCGCATTGCGCATAAGATTGCTGAAACCCGCCGCGATCATCCCATCGAAACCACATTCCAGCTTGCTGATATCGTCCGCTCCTGCCTGCCCAAGCCGCGTCACGGCGATATCGACCCCGCCACCAGAACCTTTCAGGCCATCCGCATTGCTGTTAATGATGAGCTGGGCGAGCTTGAGCGCGCGCTTAACGCCGCCGAAAACATCCTAAAGCCTGAGGGGCGCATGGCGGTCGTGTCTTTCCATTCCCTCGAAGACGGTCTCGTCAAACGTTTCTTCCGCAAAAAATCAGGCGGCGAGGGTGTCTCTCGCTACCAACCTCAAGCCGAATTACCGCCCGAAACCTTCACCCTGATCTCGCGCAAAGCCATCAAGCCATCAAAATCGGAAGTCGAAGAAAACGCCCGCTCCCGCTCCGCCCGCCTGCGCGTAGCAAGCTATAACGGCGATGATAATGGAGGGCGCGCATGAGTGCACTAAAAGGCATCCGCCTGCGCACCTTCGTCATTTTCGCCTGCGCCGCATTGGCGGGAACGGCGCTCTTGCATACCTCGCAACGTGTGCAGGAAGCCGAAGAAACCCTCGCGAGCCTAGAGGCGGAAATCGCACGCGAGCAAGACACAATGCGTGTTTTGCGCGCCGAGTGGGAATACCTCAATCGCCCCGAGCGTCTTGAGCGCCTCGCGACAAAATTCCTCGACCTCGTTCCGCCATCGCCCGATACAATGTCGGACACCCTTATTGACGAGGCTGCAACCCTCCCCGAAAAACCGGTTGATAACGATCAAGCGCAGCCCGCCTCCTATGAAGCGGAGGATACGCAATGATCTTTATCCGCCGCCTGCGCCAAAACCCATCCCGCCTGAAGGGGGAAAAAAGCACCGCGCTTGATCTGGCGCGTGGCCGCCTTGCGCTCATGGGCGGGGTTTTCATTTTGGTGTATCTTTTGCTCGCCCTGCGCGCCGTTGATTTAACGGTGGTACAGGCAAAGAAAATCGACCCCGATCTACGCATCGCCGACCGCACCACGCAATCACCGAACAAACCGGGCAATCTGATGCGCGCCGATATCATTGATCGCAACGGCGTTATGCTGGCCACCACCCTCAAAACCGCGTCGCTTTTTGCTGATGCCCGTTTTATCGCCGAGCCAAAAGCTGCCGCCGCTGCCCTTAAGAAAATCTTCCCTGATCTGGCCTATGGCGAAACCCTGCAAAAGCTTCAAAGCGGCAAAAGCTTCATCTGGCTGAAACGCAACATCACCCCCGATGAACAAAAACGCGTGCTTGAAATCGGCGAGCCCGGCCTCGCCTTCGAAGAAAGCACCAAACGCTTCTACCCCCAAGAGGGAATGGCGGGCCATCTCCTCGGCTACACAAGCGTAGATAACCAAGGGCTATACGGCATAGAGCGTAGCTTCAACGGCTATCTCTCCGAACATACCGAACCGCTACGCCTCAGCATCGATGTGCGCCTACAACATGCGTTGCGCCGTGAAGTTGCTGCAACGGTTAAGGAATTTAAGGCCATCGGCGCGGCGGGCGTGATCATGGATGTAAACACGGGTGAAATTCTCGCGGGTGTATCTCTGCCTGATTTCAACCCGCATGATTTTTCCATCGTAACCGAAGACCAAAGCTTCAGCCGCCTAACCCAAGGCGCATATGAGCTAGGCTCGGTTTTCAAAATCTTCTCCGTCGCCGCCTTCTTCGAAAATCGCGACCTGCCCATGAGCACGACTTTCGACGCGAGCGAGCCAATCCGCATCGGCGGTTTCACCATCAATGATTTCCACGCCGAAAAGCGCGTCCTGACCATCCCCGAAGTGTTCATGCATTCGTCAAACATCGGAACCGCGATGATGGCGCAAAGCATCGGCGGCGTAAAACTACAGGAATTTTACACCGATCTCGGTCTGCTCGATCCAATGGCGTTCGGCGTCAAAGAGGTCGCCCGCCCACAAGTGCCAAATCCATGGCGCGAAATCTCGACCCTCACCGCATCATACGGCCACGGCGTTACAACAACCCCGCTACAGGTCGCCGCTGGTGTCTCAACGGTGGTCAATGGCGGCACATTGGTTAAACCTCATCTGGTCTTAAGCGATGAACCCGACAACACCCCCGATATCCGCGTCCTCAGCGAAAGCACCTCTCACAAAATGCGCCAACTCTTGCGCATCGTGGTCAGCGAAGGCACAGGCTCAAAGGCCGCCGTAAAGGGCTATAATGTGGGCGGTAAAACGGGGACGGCTGAGAAAATCGTCAATGGTCGCTACGACAACAAAAAGAAAATCTCATCCTTCGTTGGTGTCTTCCCGATGGATGCCCCCAAATACGCCGTCTATATCATGGTCGATGAACCCATCGGCACCAAACGCACATGGGGCTATGCCACAGGCGGCTGGGTCGCCGCCCCAGCGGTTGCCCGCACGATCGCCTCCATCGCCGCAATCGAGGGCATCCCCCCGCAATTCGGCCCCGACCATGACCTCGCCTCCAACCTAAAGCAGTATATAAAGCTGGAGGAAAAAAGATGATCGATCTCTCCTCCATCAACGGCCTCACCCAAGACAGCCGCGAAGTGCGCGACGGTTTCCTCTTCGCCGCCTTTAAGGGCGAAAAAAGCGATGGCCGCGATTACATCCAATCCGCAATCGACGCGGGTGCGGCGATAATCCTCACCGACGATAGCGTAACCCCAATTAGCGGCGCAGACTTTATAAACAGCGCAAACCCGCGTAAGGATTTCGCCCATCTGGTCGCAAAATTCTACAGCGGGCAACCCGACACAATCGTCGCCGTGACGGGCACAAACGGTAAAACCTCCATCGTCAATTTCGTCGAACAAATATGGCGCAGCCTCGGCTATAACGCCGCATCTATCGGCACGCTACAGGGGGGCATGACCACGGCCGATCCTATCTCTCTTCATAAAAACCTTCAAAAACTAAAAGCCGAAGGCATCACCCATCTCGCCATGGAGGCATCCTCCCACGGCCTCCATCAACACCGCCTCGATGGGGTAAATATACAAGCCGCCGGATTCACAAATCTATCGCGCGACCACCTCGATTATCATGCCGATATGGATGAATACCTGACCGCCAAATCGCGCCTCTTCACCGAGGTCATGCAGGACGGCGCAACCGCAATCTTAAACGCGGACATCCCTGAAACCAAAACAATAACCCAGCAAATAAAACGCCAAGCCACAGGCGATATTTGGACATACGGGCGGGCAGGGCAGAACCTCAAAATCCTATCCCTCACCCCCACCGCGCATGGACAATTATGCGAGCTTAAAATATTAAACGATACGTATCGACTTAATATTAATCTGGTCGGGGAGTTTCAAATTCTCAACGCCCTATGCGCCCTCGGCCTCGTGCTTTCCCAAAACAAAGTCGACACCGAAAAAGCCATTCACGCCCTCGAAAATCTCTCCGGCGCGCGCGGCCGCTTGGAACTGGTCAATGGCCACCCATCGGGCGCGGCGATCTTCGTTGACTACGCCCACACCCCCGACGCCCTCAAAAACGTCCTCACCGCCCTACGCCCCCACACCAAAAACCGCCTCATCTGCCTGTTCGGCTGCGGCGGTGATCGGGACAAAGGCAAGCGCCCCGAAATGGGCAAAATCGCATCCTCTCTCGCCGATGCGGTGATCGTCACCGATGATAACCCACGCTCCGAAGATCCATCCTCCATCCGCCGCGCCATTCTGGATGCGGCTCCCCACGCGCCAAGCGCCTCCAACACCCTCACCGAAATAGGCAACCGCCGAGACGCCATCCACCAAACCATCAAAACCCTAACCCAGGGCGACACCCTCGTCATCGCCGGAAAAGGTCACGAGCAAGGCCAAATCTTTGCCGACCACACCGATCCATTCGACGACGTTACCGTAGCCCTAAACGCCATAAAACAACTCTAAGCATCTGATTGAAATAAGGAGAAATCATGAATATCAACAATCGTACCCTATGGTCATCGCTGAAAGTGCGCGGAACCACGGTTAGCGTAAGCCGCGCCCCGCGCTCACCATACACCGTCCTAAAAGTCGCAAGCCTCATCGATACAGGGCGTAACAGCCAGACCATCGTCCTCGAAAACGCCTTCCCCGGCATGCGCGAAGAAGACCCCGCCTTGATCAAAATCGCACAGGATATCAGCCAAAGCCGCATGGCAATCCCGCCCAGAATCGCAAACCTCAATTGCGTCTTCACGGGGCGTCGCCCACGCCTTGTTCACAACGCGCAACTCGCCCTCAAAGAACAAGCAGGCAAGCAAAAGCTTATCCCCGTCATACCCGAAATCGTAGCCCCCGGTGATTATGTGATCTTCCGTCACCTGCCGAATCGTGCTTGTTTTAAACTGGCAGGAATGATGCGCTCCGTTTCGCCCGCGAAAATGATCAACACCGGAAAATTATAAAATGCTCTACCACTTGCTAACGCCACTCGCTGAAAAATATATCATCTTCAACCTTTTCAGCTACATCACCTTCCGCACAGGCGGCGCTATCCTGACCGCCGCCGTCATTGGCTTTATCATCGGCCCGAAAGTGATCAGATGGCTAAAAAGCAAACAAGGCGCAGGCCAGCCTTTACGTGAAATCGGCCCCGACCATGCCCATAAACACGGCACCCCAACAATGGGCGGCCTCATGATCCTCATCGCCGCCAGCATCTCCACCTTGTTATGGGCAGATTTGTCCAACATGTATATCTGGTCTGTGCTTGGAGTGTTCCTTGGCTTTGGCGCTATTGGCTTTGCCGACGATTACAAAAAGCTCACCAAACGCTCCCATGAAGGGGTGTCGGGCAAAATCCGCCTGCTGCTTGAATCCGCAATCGCGCTCGCCGCGTTCTGCGCGATCGCAACCCTCAATGACTGGTCATTCACCTCTGGCCTCTCCATTCCGTTTGTCAAAGATTTCCTCGTCCCCTTAAGCTTCGCCATCGTCCCGTTTTGCGTGCTCGTCATTGTCGGCGCATCCAACGCGGTCAATCTCACCGATGGCCTTGATGGCCTCGCCATCGTCCCTGTCATGATCGCCGCCGCCTGTTTCGGCATCATCAGCTATCTGGTCGGAAACATAAAATTCGCCGAATACCTACAGGTGCATTACGTCCTCGGTACAGGCGAGCTCGCCATTTTCTGCGGCGCAGTCATCGGCGCAGGGATGGGCTTTCTATGGCATAACGCCCCACCCGCCGCAGTATTTA
>JAACQG010000018.1:0-570 GCA_009995045.1 Alphaproteobacteria bacterium | reverse complement strand
CGGCTCTCTGTCTCTCGGCGCGGCGCTCGGCACAATGGCCGTTGCCACCAAACATGAAATCGTCCTCGCCATCATCGGCGGCCTTTTCGTCCTTGAAACACTCTCGGTTGTCATACAAGTCGTCTCCTTCAAACTCACGGGCAAACGCGTATTTGCCATGGCCCCCTTGCATCACCATTTCGAAAAAAAGGGATGGTCAGAACCACAAATCGTTATCCGCTTTTGGATCATCGCGGTTATGCTCGCCTTGCTCGGCATGGCCACATTAAAACTCAGGTAATATGATCAACGCGCAACCCTTTATCGACACGCTTAATGGAAAACCCGTCGCACTGTTCGGCCTCGGCGGCTCTGGCATGGCAACCCTTGAATGGCTCCGAAAAGCAGGGATCGACGTTATCGCATGGGATGACCGCGCTAGCAACCATCGCGCCGCCGCCGATTTCGGCGCGAGCATGCACCCGCTTGATGCACAAACACTCAAATCCTGCGCCTGTCTCATCCTCGCCCCCGGCGTGCCGCTCACCCATCCAGAGCCACATCCCGTAGCCGCCGCCGCGCATGAGGCAG
>JAACQG010000009.1:90048-119872 GCA_009995045.1 Alphaproteobacteria bacterium | reverse complement strand
CATGGTACAACATATGGCGGCAACCCGCTTGCGTGCGCCGTTGCGGGATGCGTTGTTGATGAGATGATGAAGCCGGGCTTCATGGATAATGTGCGCAGCGTCTCAAAAGTTCTTTATGACGGGCTTGAAGAGATTAAGCGTAGCTCAAACAAGATTACCGAGATTAAGGGCAAGGGCCTTATGATAGGTGTGAACACGGTTTTCCCAACAAAAGATGTGCTATCGGCGCTTCAGGGGAATGGCTTTATGGCGACGATGGCGGGCGGAGATACGCTGCGCCTCACGCCGCCGTTGATTATGACAGAAGACGAGGCGCGTGAAGGCCTCGCGATTTTAGAAAAAACATTGAAAGAGATGGAATAATGGCTATTCGGCATTTCCTAGATTTAGATGCGATAGCGCCAGAAGAGCTTAAGGCGATTTTGGCGGATGCGCATGCGCTTAAGAAGCAGAAATTTAATCCGCCGCAGATCTTTGACGGGCTTTCGCTTGCGATGGTCTTTGATAAGAAATCGACGCGCACGCGGATGAGTTTTGAGATTGCGATGAAACAGCTTGGCGGGCATACGCTTGTTATGGGCATGGATGAATTGCAGATTTCGGGCGCGGAGAGTGTCGCGGATACCGCCAATGTCGTTAGCCGCTACGTTGATGCCGCAATGATCCGCATGAGCGATCATGATTTATTGTGTGAATTTGCGTCGGAATGTTCGATTCCAGTGATTAACGGCATGACCGATGAATCTCACCCCTGTCAGATTATGGCGGACATGCTTACGATTGAAGAAAAACTTGGCAGCGCAAAAGACAAGAAGATTGCGTGGTTTGGTGATTGGAACAATGTGTCAGCGACATTCGCGCAGGCGGCGCCGATCTTTGGGTTTAACCTCGTGCTTTCATTGCCGAATGATTTAAAACCGAAAACTCTTGGCGCAAATGTGACGTATGAAGAAGATGCGATGCTGGCGGCGAAAGATGCGGATGTGATTGTTACTGATACGTGGGTATCAATGGGGCAAGAGGGCAAAGGCATTAACAAGTTTCGCCCCTATAGCGTGACCCCTGCCCTGATGGCGCAGGCCGAGGAACATGCGATCTTTATGCATTGTATGCCCGTTCACGAAAATGAAGAGGTTTCGCCCGAAGTTTTGGCGAGCCCTGCGAATGTGATTTATGACGAGGCGGAGAACCGCCTGCATGCGCAAAAGGCGATTTTGGCGTGGTGCTTGAAAGATGCGGGTGTGAGCGTTAGCTAGGCGATGCATCAAGGATTAGGCGCTTGCTTGGGTCGCTTTCATCGGTCATACAATTTACAAAATCCTTGAATTGTCTTTGCTCAATTGTGCCGTCAATTTCTTCTTTGGCCTGTATTAGACCGCGCTTTAATTGACGCCCTGTTGAGGAGAGGAACATGAGCCCTAAGGTAATATCTCCGGGGAAAGGGGTAAAAGCACCGAAACCAATTAAGGGGATAGCGGCCAATGTTTTCGCATAGGGATTGGCGAATTCTGCCCCAACCATTAATGCGAAAATGTTTTTACGAACGCAGATGGCGCCTTTTTCAAAGCGATCTTCTAATGCTTGCGCGGTTATGGGGTATTTGGATTTCACGTCATCCCATTTTAGCGCCGCCATAAGATTCAGGTGCGCATTAATATCTTCATGGGCGTTTCGAGCGGCGCTTGTGAATTTGTCTTTAAGCCTTTTAGGAATTTGTAAAAAAGTACTTGGAAGACGTGGGGACATAAACTAAAAACAACCTTACATAATAGAAGAATTTTTAATTACATAAAAAAGAGAAGAAAAGCAAATGGCAAATAAAGGAAAAGTTGTACTCGCATATTCAGGTGGCTTGGATACGTCGATCATTTTGAAATGGTTGATCGAGCAAGGATATGAGGTTGTTGCCTATATTGCCGATGTTGGTCAGGTTGAAGATTTTGAAGCAGCGCGTGAAAAGGCGTTGAATGTTGGCGCGAGCAAGGTTGTCATTGATGACCTTAAAGAAGAGTTCGTGACCGATTATATTTTCCCATCCATCAAAGGGAACGCGGTTTATGAAGGGCGTTATTTGATGGGGACAGCGGTTGCGCGTCCCGTAATTGCGAAGGGCCAAATTCGCGTTGCCAATGAAGAAGGTGCGCAATTTGTATCACATGGCGCGACAGGCAAAGGCAATGATCAGGTTCGTTTCGAGCTTGGCTATTATGCGCTTCAGCCAGATATTCAGGTGCTTGCGCCATGGAAGATGCCTGAATTTTTGGAGGCGTTTAAGGGACGCACGGATATGCTTAACTATGCGGATAAGCATGGCATTCCCGTGACTGCGACAAAGAAAAAGCCATATTCCGAAGATGAAAACTTGCTTCATATCTCTCATGAGGCGGGCATCTTGGAAGATCCGAATGTGCCTGCGGGTGAAGATGTTTATTCACGCACGACCGCGCCAGAAAAAGCGCCAGATGTTGCCGATATCATTGAGGTGACATTTAAAGACGGGATCCCCGTGCATGTGAAAAACCAGACCGATGGCACAGAGAAAAGTGATCCGCTTGATCTATTTAACTATCTTAATGATATTGGCGGCAAGCATGGCGTGGGTCGTCTTGATATGGTTGAGAACCGTTTTGTCGGGATTAAATCACGCGGCGTATATGAGACACCGGGCGGGACGATTTTGCAAAATGCACTGCGTGACCTTGAAGGTTTGACGATGGATCGTGAGGTTATGCGCCTGCGTGATATGTTTAGCTCCAAATTCGCGGAATTGATTTATAATGGATTTTGGTTCTCGCCAGAGATGGAATTTTTGATGGCGGCGATTGATAAGAGCCAAGAATTGATTGATGGCACCGTGCAGGTGAAATTGTTCAAGGGTGTTGCTTATCCGATCGCGCGCACCTCCCCTGTTGCTCTTTATGATGAAAAGCGTTCATCCATGGATGAAGAAGGTGATTTCCGTCAGCAAGATAGCGAAGGCTTTATCAAGATCAACGCAATCCGTCTTCAGGCGGATACGCGCATCAAGAAAGTGGCGCGTGATTTGAAGAAAGAAAATGCGGCTTAAAAAGCTTGACACTTTACATAATTTTTGATAATTCTCGACTCGTTTTAAATTGAGATTGAGTTATTATGCGTTTTATTACCGACTTTGCCGTTCATTTAAATGATGAAAAAGGCTACGCTTTATCTGGTATTACATATGGTGCGGATATAGATGAGAGTGGCGCGTTTCTTACCCCCAGAAATATTACAGGCATCAATAATGGTGTATTTAGCTTAAAGGGTACCAGTGGTCAGTATACACTCGTCAACCCATCGCAAAATGTTACGCATCTTAGTAATGTAGCATTCTCCCCGAAAAAAGCAGACGGGTATCGCAAACTCCTTGAGCAGAGTACCAATGCAGGCACACTTAAAATTGGGGGCGTTGATACAGGCATATCCAGAGATCATGTTATGGTTCAAAATGGATGGGCAATGGATACAAACCGAAGACTTGTTGATGGTGAATTAAATTATTCCAATGGTCATTCAATAGATTTAGATGCGGGACAAGGATTTGAGGCTATTGGAAAAATAGGTGGGCAGGCAGTCGTTCACACACAGCACGGTTTAGCGTTAGTTATTTTGGGCGCGCCAGCAAACGAAGGAACCAGAGATATGGTGCTTGGTTTATTACCAGAGCTTCGTAGCGAAGACTTTCAAACACTTGCCCTTAGCCAAGTTAGCTCTGCGCCAAAAGCTGGCGAACATAGTCATTCCCCACAGTAAGCTCCCCCTACCCTGCTGTATTATCAGCATTTTTTCGTCACAAAGGTGGAAATGGGCTCAGGGGTTTGTTAATGTGGTCATATTATGATGACAGCTAGCTTTATATTTTTTCTTCTTTGTTTTGTTGTGATTGGCGTTGCGTCGGTCATGGTTCATAAAAAAAACAGCTCGGATTACCTGCTTGCGGGTAGCGATGTTAAGCCTTGGCTTGTGGCGCTTTCGGCGGTTGCGACCAATAATAGCGGGTATATGTTTATCGGCTTGATTGGGTTTGCGTATCTTGCGGGTTTGCATGCGGCATGGCTGATGATCGGGTGGATATTCGGTGATTTCATTGTCTCTCTTTTCGTGCATAAACAATTAAGAGAAAAGACCGAAGAGACGGGTAGCCTCAGTTTTATGGGGGTTGTTTGTAAATGGAATGGTAAGGAAATGAATGCCTTGCGCTTTATTGGCGGTGTATTGACCTTGGCGTTTTTAGGCACATATGCGGGCGCGCAGCTTAGCGCGGGATCGAAGGCGTTGCATGTTTTATTTGGTTGGGATTACGCGTTAGGCGCGGTGATCGGCGCGGTAATCGTTGTTGCTTATTGTTTTGCTGGTGGCCTTCGGGCATCTATATGGACCGATGCGGCGCAATCTTTTGTGATGTTTTTTGCGATGACATTGATGTGCGTGCTCACCATTACGCAGCTTGGCGGGTGGGGCGAGTTTACGCATAATTTGAATAATGTTAGCCCGACTTTCCTTGATATATTCCCAAGCGATACACAATTTGGCCCCGCTATGTTTATATTGGGATGGATATTTGCCGGGTTTGGTGTGATCGGGCAACCGCATATTATGGTGCGGTTTATGGCGATGGATGATGCCAAAAATATGACACGCGTGCGCAGTTATTATTACAGCTGGTTTTCGACATTTTCTGTTTTGTGTATTTGTACGGGACTTGCGGCACGTTTGCTCATTCCCGAAACCGCCAATTTTGATTCAGAGCTTGCGCTGCCCGTGATGGCGCAGGATTTATTGCACCCAATTTTAGCCGGACTTGTTTTGGCCGGGTTATTTGCGGCGACGATGTCGACGGCGGATTCACAGATTTTAAGTTGCACGGCGTCGATCACGCGCGATTTGAGACAGGGCAAAGAATTGTCTTATTGGTTGACTAAAATCTGCACGATTTTTGTGACGGCGATTGCGTTGATGGTTGCTTTGTTTGGCAGTGATAGCGTGTTTACGTTGGTTGTTGTTGCGTGGTCGGCTTTGGGCTCTGCGTTTGCGCCGATGTTTATCGTGCTTGCGCTTGGCGGGCATTTCAGCCAGCGCCTAGGGATATCCATGGTATTGATCGGATTGGGTAGCATGATGTTGTGGCGTTATCTTGGCTATAGCGATTCTGTTTATGAGGTTATGCCAGGGATGCTTGCGGGGCTTGCGACATATGGTGTCGGCGCGGCGTTGGCGCGCGCCACAAAGACACAAACTTCTTCATAAAATCCTATTGTCTTATGGGCTTAGGTTGTGGTTAATAACACAATGACAAAAGACAAAAGCAACAGCATGTGGGGTGGACGGTTTGAAGATAAGCCGTCTGATATTATGACGCAGATCAATGCATCAATCGGTGTGGATCAGCGGATGTGGCGGCAAGACATTGCCGGATCCATCGCGCATTGCGAAATGCTTATTCAACAAAAGATTATTTCCGAGCAAGATGGTCAGGCTATTCTTGGTGGGTTAGAGCAGGTTGCGGGCGAGATTGAACGCGGGGAGCTTGTGTTCTCAGCGGAGCTTGAGGATATTCACATGAATGTCGAAAGCCGCCTGCGTGAGATTATTGGCGATGCAGCGGGACGCCTTCATACGGCGCGCTCACGCAACGACCAAGTCGCGACGGATTTTCGCATGTGGGTTCGTGAAGCTTGTGGCTCGATGGTTGATACCATTGAAGCGTTGCAGGGCACGATTGAAACATTGCGGGTCAAGCATGCGCGCGACATTATGCCCGGCTTCACACATTTACAGGCCGCGCAGCCGATTACCCTCGGGCTTCATCTTGATGCATATGCGCAGATGTTGAGCCGTGACAAATCGCGCTTTGAAGATTGCGCGAAACGTCATAATCAATCCCCCCTTGGTTCAGCCGCGCTTGCGGGGACGCCGTTTCCGATTGACCGCGAATATACCGCAAAAAAGCTTGGGTTCGATGCGCCGATGCCCAATACCCTTGATGGGGTGAGTGCGCGTGATTTTGCGACCGAGTTTTTATTTACGTGTGCGCAGAGCGGGCTTCATCTTTCGCGCCTTGCGGAGGAGATTATCCTTTGGGCGACGCCGCAATTTGCGTTTATCACGCTTTCGGATCAGTGGAGCACGGGTAGCTCGATTATGCCGCAGAAGAAAAACCCGGACGCGGCGGAATTGGTGCGCGGGAAAACCGGTCGGTTGAACGGGAATTTGGTTCAGTTGATGACGGTGCTTAAGGGATTGCCGCTTGCTTATAATAAAGACCTTCAGGAGGATAAAGAGAGTGTGTTTGATAGCTATGACACGCTTATGCTCTGCCTTCAGGCGATGGATGGGATGTTGAGCTCTGCGAAGTTTAATACGGCGAATATGCTCAGCGCTGCCGAAGACGGATTTACGACGGCGACAGCTTTGGCCGATTGGCTTGTCATGGAATTGGATATGCCGTTTCGTGATGCGCATCATGTGACGGGTGCAATCGTGAAGATGGCGGAAGACAAAGAATGCAAATTGCACGAGCTTGATTTAGCAGAGATGCAAGGCGTTGAACCGCGTATTTCTGATGCGATCTATAAGGTGCTTCGGGTTACACCATAATTCGCCCTGCCCTTTTCTTATCATTACTTATTTGTAATCAAGATGTAATCTAATTCCCCTTATTATGTTGGGTGTGCGCACTACTTCATTCTTATCTTGCAAAACCAATAGGAGAGAAAAGATGAAAAAGTTACTATTAAGCGCAGCAGCACTTGCGACGCTCGGCATGGGATCACAAGCAGTTTACGCTGGTAGTCATGCAGACAAATCAGGTGATGCACATCACGCAGAAATGAAACACAGCGATATCGTTGATACAGCCGCGGCAAATGAGGATTTCTCAACGCTTGTTGCAGCCGTTAAAGCAGCAGATCTTGTTGACGCGCTTAAGGGCGATGGACCGTTCACGGTATTTGCCCCAACGAATGAAGCCTTCGCAGCGCTTCCAGCAGGTGCACTTGACGATTTGCTGAAGCCGGAAAACAAAGAAAAGCTACAAGCGCTTTTGAAATACCACGTTGTAAGCGGGAAAATCCTCGCGGGTGATATTGCTGATGGATCAACAGATGTTGAGACACTTCAGGGTACAACGCTCACCGTTACAAAATCCGTAGACGGTGTCACCGTTGACGGCGCGAAAGTGACAACAGCGGACTTAAAAACATCCAATGGTGTGATCCACGTGATTGACACAGTTGTGATGCCTAAATAAGGCCTCATAAGCGATTATTAATAGAAAGCGCCCTGCAGTTTTGTAGGGCGTTTTTATTATTGGGTATCGAATTGCGATTCCTATAAAAATGCTTTTCATACCAATGAAATATGAACTATTTTGACTGCTACTGCGTATGATAAGAATATAAAATCTTTTAAGGAGAGAAACATGAAGAAACTATTATTGGCAAGTGTTGCCGTTATTGCTTTAGGCCTTGCATCAAACGCTGCTTACGCGGAAGACCATGGCGATCATTCAGCTGACCATTCAACAATGGAAAAAGCAGAAGAGATGGCAGAAGATGCCGGTGAGGCGATTGGCGATGCAGCAGATGCGGTCGTAGAAACAACAAAAGATGCCTATGACGCAACAGCAGACGCGGCAAAAGACCTCGTTGATGGCGATGATCACGCAGAGGACGCAGCAGACCATGCAGAAGACGCCGCTGAAGATGCACACGAAGCAGCAGAAGATGCAGCTCATGACGCACATGAAGCAGCAGAAGAAGCGGCTGACGATGCACATGATGCAGCAGAAGATGCAGCGGATCACGTTACACATTAATCCGTCACTATATTTAAAGAGCGCCCTGCATTTATGTGGGGCGTTTTTTTATGGGATCATAACGCCTTTGCATGGGGCGTGTATTCGCGGTAAATATACATATGACCAAAACACTTTTATCGATCAAAAACCTTACGGTTGATTTCAAAACACAAGATGGCGCATTTCGCGCGGTGGATGATATCAGCTTCGATATCCCCGAAGGTAAAACGGTTGCGTTGGTTGGGGAGTCAGGATCGGGAAAATCAGTTTCTGCACTGTCGGCGATGCAATTGCTGCCCTACCCGCGCGCGGCGCATGTGGAAAAAAGCTCAATTACGTTTAACGGGGAAGAGCTGATTGGTAAGCCAGAGAGCTTCATGCGTAAAATTCGCGGGTCACAAATTGGTATTATTTTCCAAGAACCGCAAAGCGCGCTCAACCCGCTGCATACGATTGAAAAGCAGATTGGCGAGGTGCTTAAGCTGCATCAGAATATGAGCAAGAAACAGGCGCGTGAGCGTGTGCTTGAGCTGATGGATTTGGTGGCTATGCCGATGTTAAAAGATCGGCTGAACGCGTATCCGCACGAGCTTTCGGGTGGGCAGCGTCAGCGGGTCATGATTGCGATGGCTTTGGCGAATGATCCCGAGCTTTTGATTGCGGATGAGCCGACTACGGCGCTTGATGTGACCGTGCAGGCGGAGATTTTGGAGCTTTTGCAGGACTTGAAAGAGCGGCTGAACATGTCGCTGTTGTTGATTACGCATGACCTGACCATTGTTGAGAAGATGTCGGATTATGTCTGTGTGATGCAAAAAGGTAAGATTGTTGAGCAAGGCGATAGCAAAGCGATATTTGCCAAGCCTCAGCATGATTACACCAAGATGCTGCTCAATGCGCAGCCATCGAGCAAGGTTTTGAAGGCAAAAGCGGATGCCCCCATCGTGATGGAAGGAACAGGGATTAAAATTCACTTTCCTAAGACGAAGAATTTCTTTGGCAAGACGACGGATTGGGTGCGCGCGGTTGATGATATCGACATTGTCGCTAAAAAAGGCCAGACGATTGGTGTGGTTGGTGAAAGTGGATCAGGCAAGACGACGCTTGGCATGGGGCTATTGAAGCTTACCCGCTCCCAAGGGATGATCGTGTTTCAGGGGCAGGACATCTCGACATTAAATCGTAAAGAGATGCTGCCACTGCGCGAGGATATGCAGGTTGTGTTTCAAGACCCGTTTGCCTCGCTCTCGCCGCGCATGTCGGTTGGGGATATTATTGGCGAGGGATTGAAAATCCATCGCAAAGAGGCAAGCCCAGCGGAACGTGATGCGATGGTGATTGAGGCGCTTAAGGATGTGGAGATGGATCCCGAGACACGCCATCGCTATCCACATGAATTTTCAGGTGGGCAGCGCCAGCGGATTTCGATTGCCCGTGCGCTTGCGCTGAAACCCGAATTTATCGTGCTGGATGAGCCTACCTCTGCGCTTGATTTATCCGTACAGGCGCAGATTGTTGATTTACTGCTCAAGCTTCAGAGCGAGCATGAGATTTCATATGTCTTCATCAGCCATGATTTACGTGTCGTACGTGCAATGGCGCATGATTTGATCGTTATGAAACATGGCAAAGTCGTCGAAAGCGGGCGCGCGGCGGATATCTTTGCCACCCCAAAAGAGGCTTATACGAAAGCCTTGCTTGAGGCGGCGCTGAATTTGAAGACGGCCTAGGTTACTGGCATTGCTCGTAATCGGCGGCGTCGACGCGGTTCCAGATTTGCGTTTTACCGAGCCATGATACCCCAAGATATCCGCGTACCTTCAGGCTTCCGTCGTCTTGGATGTTGATATCTGCGCTATAGGTATCGCCGTCATCAGCTTTGTAGATATTGCCGTCTTCCCATTCACCTTCGCCTGATTTTTCAAGGCCATAGACGACCTTAAGGCCGCAGATTTTTCGCTTTCTTATCTCTTCGACAGGGTTTTTTTCATCAAATTCCATACCGCCTTCGATGATCCAATACACCGTGCCGCAGAGGTTTTGATCGCAATCGGCAAGGTTAATCACGGCGCGCTTGTTTTCTGTTAGCCAATATCCCGTGACAGGGTCGGCGGCGTTGGCGGCGGTGAATGGTGCGAGGGAAGAGATAAGCAGTGAGAGCGTTAAAAGTTTCTTTTTCATTATTATTTTCCTTTGGCTTGGCCTTCACGGCGTGGGTCGGCGGTTCCTATTGTTATTTTATCCTTTATCTGAATCGCGGTCAAACCGCTGTTGATGGTATTGATGAGCGTTGTGTCTCCCATGGCTTCCAGCGCGGCCTGATACTCAGGATTATCTAGCTCGATTGTTTCACCGCGAGCAAGGATGTGCGGCGCGGCGAGCGCATCATCAATGGGCACCCCCCAATCGATGACAGCGATGATTCGTTGTAGGACGTGGTTAATGATACGGCTTCCGCCGGATGAGCCGAGGATGAGGACGGGATCGCCTTTTGCGTTGAATACGATGGTGGGGGACATGGACGAGCGCGGGCGTTTGCCTGGCTCGACCGCGTTTGCAACGAATTTACGATCATCGCCTAGCGGATTGAATGAAAAATCGGTGAGTTGGTTATTGAGCAAGAAACCATCGGTCATGATATGTGCGCCGAATGCGCCCTCAATTGATGAGGTCATGGAGACAATATTGCCATCCTTGTCGATGATGCTGAGATGGGTTGTGCCGGGTTGTGTGAGGGTTTCACCAGCGTCGAAGAGCTTACCGTTCCAATCGGGCGGTGTGCCAGCCTTTATTTGGTTAAGCGGCTTATCGGGATCAATGAGCGCGGCGCGGGATTTTAGGTAATCGGGATTGATGAGCGCGATATCAGGCGTGTTGACGAAATCAGGATCAGCCATATAGATCGCGCGGTCGGCAAACGCCAACGCGCTGGCTTGTGCGATGATATGCCAACTTTTTGCGTTTTCAGCGCGGATGTCGAAATGCTCTAACATCCCTAAAATCTGGAGGAGTGTAAGCGCCCCTGAGGACGGCTGCCCCATGCTGCAGACGATATACGCGCGGTAAGGGCCGCAGACGGGCGGGCGTTCCTTGACGCTGTAATTTTGGAAATCGGCGAGAGATAGCAGACCCGGATTGCCGTCATAATTTTGAACTTTATAAACAATGCTGCGGGCGACTTCCCCGCGATAAAAGCGACGAGCATTGTAGAATTGGTAATCTTTAAGTGTATCGCGGTAAGCGATGTTTTTGAGATTATATCCTGCTTCTACGGGTTTATCGTTGGGCAGGAAATATGCACGGGCGGCGGGGTCTTTGCGTAAGTCATCCGCATCGGCGGCGACCATTTTCGCCATGCGCGGTGAGACAGTGAAACCTTCATCGGCCAATTTTATGGCATCATCAAATAATTCCATCCATGTCAGCACGCCATATTTTTCATGCAGGTCAGATAACAGCATCGGCACGCCAGGCACGCCAACAGAGCGTCCGCCGATAACCGCTTCTTTGAAACTTAATGGCTCACCATTTTCAAAAAACAAAAAAGGCCCAGCGAGATTTGGTGCGGTTTCGCGTCCATCATATGTATGTAGGCGTTTGCTTTTTGCGTCATAGACAAGCGCGAATGCACCGCCGCCCAGTCCTGAGCTTTGTGGTTCGACGAGCCCCAAGACCAGCTGCGCCGCTATGGCTGCGTCTACTGCACTGCCGCCGCGCGATAAGATGTCATAGGCGGCCTGCGTGGCGTAAGGGTTTGCGGTGACAGCCATGAAGCTCTCGCCGCGTTCGCTGCTTATGGTTTGCAGGCCAGTGGCCATTTCCGGTTGTGGTTTTTTAATGTCTGCGGCGTGGGATTTTTGCGGGTGTGCAACGACGCAAATGAGGACGAAGAGCATTATTATTTGCAAAAAATGTCGAAAAAACATATAATTAACACCTTAGCCCAATTTTTTCCTTTGCATTCCCAATAAGGGATGATAGGAAATGTGAGCTTTTTGTTTTCGAAAAGCAAATTTTTTAAACCCTAACCTTTTAGAAAGAGGTGAGCACTGTGGTCAGTGTTAGTGTACGAGATAACAATGTCGATCAAGCTTTAAAAGTCTTGAAAAAGAAAATGCAACGTGAAGGACTCTTCCGTGAAATGAAACTTCGTCGTCATTATGAGAAACCATCTGAGAAGAAGGCTCGTGAGCAGTCTGAAGCGACGCGTCGTTCGCGCAAGATGGATCGTAAACGCAAAGAACGCGACGGCTTCTAAGTCGACAGCGATTTTAACGAAATTTTTAAAGACCGCCTATATCCTTGTGTATATGGGCGGTTTTTTTATGCTATGCTATGAACTGCTATACATACTTAGGGTTAACACATTCAAAAACGTTAGTAGATTATGCGATATCTCACACTCTTAATTTTCTCCTGCCTTACTGTTGGCGCCATAGTGATCGCCCCGAGCATAAAAGGCGCCAAAGCCAGCGACGAATGGCAACTATTTGTTTCTGATACGGATTTATTTAGCGTTATGATGCCCGGTAATCCGGATGAAAGATCGTCATCATTTCGTATTGGCAACGGATTGGTTGCGCGCACATCAGAAGTTTTATCGTTTATTGATCAACGCCCATATAAAGACATTGTAAAAACATATACGATTAAATTCGATCAAACGATTGGCCCCGCAATAAGCACAAAAAGCATGGTTGAAATTGCTGAGCGTGAATTGAAATTATATGAAAGTCTTTATGCTGATCAAAACGCCAAGACCATTGAGCGAAAAATCATAGAAGAGACAAAGCAAGTCATCGCAAATTTGCAGATGGTATATGATGATGTGGATGAGGGGATGCAGGCTGTTCAGGTTAAAATTATTATTACCTTCACATCGAAATTTCATCAAGTTTTTACAGGGCCGGAAAAAGATCTAGATTCCCAACTTGTTATAGATTACTTCAAATCATCCAACGTTAAATCCGGTCATATAGCAGAAAAAGGCACAATGAATGAGGATTGGCGGCGCATCGAATCCCCACTCTCACTCTTTGCTGTGAAGATCCCACAAATTAGCGCCCCATATTTCATGCAAGAGCCAACCGTTTTTAAAGAAAAAGATAACAAGATGGAAAAGATCGGTATGGTGTTTACCGATCCCATTTGGTCGCAAAAACTTTTTTATAACATCACCGGATACCAACTTGAGTCAGAGATGTCCTTTGATTTGGCAGAAAAAGCATTGTTGGAAAAACACTTCAAACGCCATGGACGTAGTATGGTGGGCATGAAACTCAGGAAAGATTTCATCGGGGAAACGCCGTATATTGAGGCAAATTACGCCATTAAACCGCCTGAGGGATACCCGTATGTGAACTTTGCACGTGTGCGCGGTATGTTTTTGGGGAACTACATGATTGTTCAAGAGGTAGTAGGTCCAAGACATTTGGTTGATTCTAATTTTACAAATAGCTTTTTTGATCTTGTTGAATTCACCCCTAAACAGGCGTTTCAAAAAGAAATTCAGCGCCACATGGATTTTGGACGCAAACAAAAACAGGTAGCCCCTAAAGCGGAGTAGTTTTTTCCTTCAGCCAGTCACGATGGATATCGTCTAGCTTTGGGGCCAGATGTTCGTATACGTCATGGTGATAGGCATTGACCCATTTGCGCTCTTCGCGCCCAAGCATATCAACCTCAATGAGGGATTTATCCAGTGGGGCGTAGCTGATAGTATCGAAAGCGAGCATATGCCCTTCCTCACGCACCATGACGAGGTTTTCGATGCGAATGCCAAACGCGTCTTGCTCATAATATCCGGGTTCATTCGAGATCAGCATCCCCGGCTCAAATGCCGTTTGCCCGCGTGGAGAAATATTTGCGGCGTCCTCATGCACAGCCAGATAACAGCCAACGCCATGCCCAGTTCCATGTGCGAAATCAATGCCTGCATCCCAGAGCGGTTTACGGGCTAGCGTATCAATTTGTGCGCCAACCGTGCCGCGTGGGAATTTTGCTTGGGCAATTCCGATATGTCCGCGCAGGACACGGGTGTTCTTTTCGCGCATCGCTTGGCTTGGCTTGCCGATAGCGATGGTACGAGTGATGTCGGTTGTACCGTAGATACTGCCGCCAGCGTATTGCCCGCCGCTATCGATGAGCAGGAGATTTCCGTTTTCAAGCGTGGCGGCGGTTTCGTTGCTTGCGCGATAATGGACGATTGCGCCATTTGCGCCAAACCCTGCGATGGTTGGGAAGCTATTGCCCTTAAAGGCTTTGCTCTCGGCGCGGAAGGATTTTAGCTTTTCAGCGACGCT
Source organism: Alphaproteobacteria bacterium (assembly GCA_009995045.1). Taxonomy (GTDB): domain Bacteria; phylum Pseudomonadota; class Alphaproteobacteria; order Micavibrionales; family Micavibrionaceae; genus TMED27. The sequence continues at coordinate 105,751 of JAACQG010000009.1, read as the reverse complement.
GACTTCGTTTTCCCCTACTCCGTTTTCCTCTAGCCATTTCAAGAATTTAACCAGTGCCACACCGTCTTCGATATGGGCTTTGCGGATGGCCGTAGCTTCGCTTTTTGTTTTGCGCGCCTTGGGGGCGATGGTTGGATCGGTATGGTCTTTAATGCTTGCGCCGCGGAGCTTGAGCATGGATTTGATCTGTATCGGGGTGTGGCGCATATCCATGAGGACATCGCGTCCGCTTGCGGCGGAGGCTTGGGCGAGCGCCATAAATTGCAAGCCCATATCACGCGGTGCGCAGATGGTGATGTTCTTGCCCAGAGATTTACGGATATCTTTATCAATCTTTTCCGGATCGACGAACCAGCGCACATTGCCGCGACGACTGACCAATAGATAGGATAGGACGCTTGGGATGTAATCAATATCCGCGCCGCGCATATTGAGCAGCCATGCGATTGAATCGGGCAAGGCGAAGATAACGGCCTGTGCGTTATTATCGATAATTTCTGCGACCAGATTTTTGATCTTTTGCTTTGAAGAAACGCCTGCGATTTTGTCGGGGAACAGGCTGACCTGCCCTTGCGGTCTTGCGGGTTGATCGCTCCAGATTTTATCAATCAGGTTCTCATCGATTGGTTTTAATGTGGCAGATTTTTTGCTGCATTCATCTTCTAAAGCTTTGATTTGCTTAGGGGTGTAAAGATACGGATCATAGCCGATCACGCCGCCTTCGTTTATGTTTTCAGCAAGCCACAACGCCGTAGATTTTTTCATGTAATCGCCGGTTTCAAATAGAGCGTTATCAACCTGCGATTTGACCTGAATCATGTATCGACCATCAGTCAGGACGAAGGCTTTTTTGCGGAAGATGAGCGCAGCCCCACCAGAGCCAGTAAAGCCCGTCAACCATTTTAAGCGTTCGGCATAGGGGGCGACAAATTCGCCCTGATATTCGTCGGCGCGTGGCACGATATAAGCATCCAAACCGCGGGTTTTCATTTCGCGGCGCAGGGCTTTTAATTTTTCTGAAAAGGTTACGCTTGGCTTTGCCATGATATTTGCTACACTGATCTTAATTGTTCTTTTATTATAGGGATTTCATGGAAGACCTTAACGCGCCAATACCACCCATACAAGACCACAATAAACCAATTTCGGCCAAGCCGAAAGATCCTGTTGTGGGTGATGGTGCGCATATTATTGTTTTTGGCAATGAAAAAGGTGGATCAGGCAAATCCACGACGGCGATGCATGTTGCTATCGCACTCTTGCGATTGGGGTATAAGGTTGGGTCGATTGATCTGGACGCACGCCAAGGGACGTTGACGCGTTACATGCGTAATCGCTTTGCGTTTATAAAGAACAATAAAAAATATATTCCAAGCCCAGACCATTTGGCGATTGATAAAAGCGACGCGGAAACAGTGGCAGAGCAGCAAGATCAAGAACGCGCATTTTTTGAAATGGCATTGGCCGAGCTTCGTGCAAAGAATCATTTTGTTGTCATTGATACGCCCGGCACCGATAATTTTTTAAGCCGCTTGGCGCATAGCCATGCAGACACACTCATCACGCCAATGAATGATAGCTTTATTGATCTTGATTTGTTGGCGGAGATTGAACCAGGGACGTTTGAGATTAAAGGGCCATCGATTTACACCAAGATGGTTGAAGATCAGAAAGCGCAGAAGAAATTGCGCGATGGCGGTACGATCAATTGGATCATCATGCGCAATCGCCTGTCGCATATTAATGCGAAGAACAAGCGCCAGATTGGGGCGTTGCTGGAAAAGATATCAACATACGCCGAATTTACAATCGCCCCTGGTTTTGGTGAACGGGTTGTGTTTCGTGAGCTGTTTTTAAAAGGGCTAACCTTGCTTGATTTAAAGGATAACACAGACACAAAGATGACAATGTCACAAATTGCAGCACGTCAGGAAGTACGCCAATTGATCATGACTTTGGCGCCTGAAAAATTAAAAGGGCGCGCGCGTCCACTCCGTAAAAAGGCTTAATGTCAGATGCCTTATCTGCTTCTTGTTTTTGGATTGTTGATTGGCGCATATGCGCTGTATCGATTTTTCATCAACGCGAATATTCAGCAAATTAAAGCGCTGTTTCTTGCGGCATGTATTGCGACATTGGTGATTGCGCTGTTTTACATGGCGCTTACGGGTAAATTAGCGGCGGCGCTCGGACTGGCGACAGCGATTGTTCCGTTTGTCTTTGCGTATCTGCGTGAGCGCAATCTTCATGACGCATCCTCCGCCTCAGGCACTCAATCCGAAATCAACACTCGCAAAGATGCGCTCGAGGTATTAGGGCTTCATGACGATGCAGGCGCGGATGACATTAACAGCGCATACAAAAAGCTTATGCAGAAGGTTCATCCCGATCACGAGGGATCAGAATGGATGGCGGCAAAGCTTAATCAGGCGCGGGATTTCCTTTTGAAAGACTAGCATTTTGTTCAAGCATAGTGCCTAATTTTCTTGAACAGTGCTTGCAAAAGTGCAATAAATGCGGCGTTGCAATATTTTTTAAACGAGAGATTCCATGACTATCCGCCCCATCAGAAAAGCCGTATTTCCCGTTGCCGGATTAGGCACACGATTTTTACCAGCGACCAAGGCTATGCCCAAGGAAATGCTTCCCGTGAATGACCGCCCATTGATTCAACATGTTGTTGAAGAGGCCAAAGAGGCAGGGATTGAAGAATTTATCTTTATCACTGGCCGTCATAAGGAATTGCTTGAAGAGCATTTTGACGAGCACCCCGAGCTTCAAAGCACATTAAAGGCGCGCGGCAAGGATTCTGTTTTAAAGAAAATTGAAGATTTGATTATGCCCGCAGGTGCGCTGTTTCTTACACGCCAACCTAAACCGCTTGGTCTTGGGCATGCGATTTGGTGCGCTTCGAAATTGGTTGGTAATGAGCCGTTTGCCGTCATCCTTCCCGATGTTCTCGTTAAGACCGCAAAGGGCGAAGGATGCCTGAAGCAGATGGTTGATGTTTACAATGAAACAGGCGGAAATTTGATTGCGGTTGAAGATGTGCCGCGTGAAGAGGTCAATAAATACGGTATTGTCTCACCGGGCGCCATTCGCGGAAAAGCGATCGAAGTTAAGGGGCTTGTTGAAAAGCCAGAGCCGGAAGACGCGCCATCGGAGATGTCGGTGATTGGTCGTTATATCCTTCAGCCAGAAGTGTTTGATCACTTAAGCGCATTTGAAAAAGGTGCGGGCGGTGAAATTCAGCTTACGGATGCGCTTGATAAACTGATTAAGACACAATTATTCAACGCCATGCGCTTTAATGGTAAAACACATGACAGCGGAAGTCGCCTTGGTTTCATTCAGGCGAATATGGCTTACGGGCTTGATGATCCTGAAATCGGCGCACGCGTAGAACAGTTAATTTTAGAATATGCAGATCAAATCAAAGGACAACATAATGTCGCAGCCGCAGAGTAAAGACACTAACGAGGGGTATTCTTTTAACCCTACGATTTTACGTGAATATGATATTCGCGGGCAGATCGGGATCAATTTATCCGAAGATGATGCGTTCGCGCTGGGGCGTGCTTTTGGTACGTTTATTAAACGCCAAGGCGGAAATCGTGTTTGTACAGGTTATGATGGTCGTACAACATCCCCCATGTTGGTTGACGCCCTCATTAGAGGGTTGCTTGGCACGGGCGTTGATGTAGAAAATGTTGGCCTCGGCCCTACTCCCATGCTGTATTTCGCGGTTAAAGATCGCAAGGCGGATGCAGGGATTATGGTGACGGGATCGCATAACCCACCAGATTATAACGGGTTTAAAATGACGCTTTTGAATGCGCCGCTATTTGGTGAAAAAATTCAAGAGATCGGCGCGGTTTCGGCGGCGGGTGATTTTGAAATTGGCGCGGGCACACGCATTGATATTGATATTCGCGAGCAATATGTTGAGCGCTTGCTTAAAGATTTTCGTGGCACGCGTGATCTTAACATTGCGTGGGATAATGGCAACGGCGCGGCAGGTGAAATCCTGCGTATGTTGGCCGCGAAATTACCCGGTAAGCATGTGCTTTTGTTTGACGATATTGATGGACAATTTCCTAATCATCACCCTGATCCGACGGTTGATGCAAACCTTGTTGATTTACAAAAAGCGGTTGCGGATAACGGATGCGATCTTGGGATTGCGTTTGATGGTGATGGCGACCGTATTGGCGTGGTAGATGAAAACGGCACTGTGCTGCGCTGTGATATTCTTATGACGCTTTATGCGGCAGAAATTTTAAAAGAGCAGCCCGGCGCGGCAATTATCGGTGATGTGAAATGCTCACAGGTTATGTTCAATAAAATTAACGAAATGGGCGGCAATGCCGTGATGTGGAAGACCGGACATTCGCTTGTGAAGGCGAAAATGGCCGAGCTTAATGCGCCGCTTGCGGGCGAGCTTTCAGGGCATATTTTCTTTGCGGATAAATATTACGGATTTGATGATGCGCCTTATTGCGCGATTCGTTTGATCAATCTTGTTGATGAAGCCAATGGCGGGCTTTCTACATTGACTGAGGATTTACCGAAATTGGTGAATACGCCTGAGGTTCGCTTTGAGGTGGATGAAGCCGAGAAGTTTGATATCGTGCCGAAAATTTTGGCGAATATGACCGAGAATAAGCCAGAGGGCGTTTTTGACATTGATGACATTGACGGCATTCGTGTTTCAACGCCCGATGGGTGGTGGTTAATGCGTCCGTCGAATACGCAAAGCGTGCTTGTGGCGCGGGCGGAAGCCGAAGATGAGGCCGGATTGAAACGCCTTACCGACATGGCGATTGCGCAAGTGGCCAAGCTTGGTTATGATTTGGTGTTCGAACAAACCAACCACTAAACAGCCGAGTATTTCCTATGCCATCTATTGACCTTCGTATCCTTGAAATCCTGACATCTAAAGTGTGTCATGACCTTATCTCGCCGATTGGCGCGGTGAATAACGGTGTGGAGTTCATGCAAGAGATGAGCGCAGATGATGCGGGTGATGCGATTGATTTGATTGCCTTTAGCGCGCAACAAGCCGCAGCAAAGCTTACGGCGTATCGCATGGCGTATGGTTCTGGCGGTGCGGATAATTCTATTAAGCCTGAAGATGTTTATAACATCATCCAAGATATTGTCGGCGCGGAAGATAAAATTACACAGGATTGGGATAAGGATGTTCCGATTGGTTTGAATGAAGAAACATTTGAGCGCCCATATGGGTTCGGGAAAATCTTGATTTGCTCGTTATTGCTTGCGATGGATTGCTTGCCTAAAGGCGGCGTTTTGAGCGTGACCAATGAAGGCGATAAAGACTTCACCGTGATCGCCACGGGGACAAACGCCGATTTCCGCGGCGGCACACAAGAAGCACTGACACATGCGATTTCAAGCGATGCGCTTGAGGCGAAAAATGTGCATCCCTACGTTATGGGTTTGCTTGCCGAGCAATATGGTTTTGACATTAAGTTGAAGCCGATTGATGAAACAAGCGTTTCAATCGTCGTTACTTTGTAACGCCGCTTTCTTTTTTCGCTTATAAAAAGCATGGTTCTGAACACATCTGTAGGCTTATTTCTTAAATATACGAATAAGTCGCGGGGATTGCTTTTTGATTACACAAAAATCGTATATAGTTTTAATTCATTGGGCTCGCAATTACCCATAAGATCTTAAGTGAAGCTTAAGACAAATCACATATTATTATAAGCCTGCGTATCTTTATATTTTTAAAATAACAACTCCGAAGAAGTCGGACGTTTTAAGGGATGTCAATATGGATGAATTAGTAGCCGAGTTTCTGACAGAGACCAATGAGAGCTTAGATGAGCTTGATGTCGATATTGTTAACCTTGAGCAAAACCCAAATGATGCCGATTTGCTTGGTAAGATCTTCCGTCTTGTTCACACGATTAAAGGGACTTGTGGTTTTCTTGCTTTGCCGCGTTTGGAAAAAGTTGCGCATCATGGTGAGAATGTTTTAGGGCGTTTTCGTGATGGCGATCTCGAGGTTATCCCTGAATATGTTACTTTGATTTTTGAATGTATTGACCGGATTAAATATATTGTTGGTGAAATTGAAGCCAATGGTACGGAGCCAGAAGGCAATGATTCAGAGCTGATCGAAAAGCTGGATGCGGTATATGAGGGGCGCGATGCCTCGCAAGGCGGCGGTGATGCAGCTGCTGCTCAGGAAGAAGCACCTGTGGCTGCTGAAACACCTGCGGGCGGCGGGTATCCTGGTGGGCCAACGGGAAATGTTTCTCAAGCAGAATTAGACGCGCTTGAAGCGGCGTTCAACGATACGCCAGGGCCTATGGACGCGCCCGAGGAAGAGCCAGAAGTAGAGGCCGCGCCTGAGCCAGAACCAGAGCCCGTTCAAGAATCGGGCGTTGAAAAAACAGACACAACACCGACAGCTAAAAAAGGGCCATCGCTTGCGTCGCAATCATTGCGGGTGAATGTCGATGTTCTTGAAAACTTAATGACAATGGTGAGCGAGCTTGTGCTTACGCGCAACCAGCTTATGCAGATTCAGCGCGCCAATGGTAGCGGCGGCACTGATTTCACTGCACCGTTACAAAGCTTGAACCTTGTGGTTTCCGATCTTCAGGAAGGCGTGATGAAGACGCGCATGCAACCTATTGGGAATGCATGGGCGAAATTACCGCGGATTATTCGTGATCTTAGCCTGGAATTGAATAAAAAGATCGAGCTTGAGATGATCGGCCAAGATACGGAGCTTGACCGTCAGGTGCTTGAGTTGATTAAAGATCCGCTTACGCATATGGTGCGAAATTCTGGTGATCATGGCATTGAATCCCCTGCGGATCGTGCGGCGAAGGGCAAATCTGAAACTGGTAAAATTATCTTAGAAGCGTTCCATGAGGGCGGTCATATCATTATCCGAATCAAGGATGATGGTAAGGGCTTGCCGATGGATTTGATCAAAAAGAAGATCATCGCCAATGGCCTAGCTAATGCAGATGAGCTTAGTGATATGCCAGACCAACAGATCCAGCAGTTTATATTTAAGGCTGGTTTCTCCACCGCGGAGAAGGTGACTTCGGTTTCTGGTCGCGGTGTTGGCATGGATGTCGTGCGCACCAATATTGAGAAGATTGGCGGCTCAATCGAGCTTAATTCGCGTGAAGGATTCGGCTCTACATTTACGATTAAGATTCCTTTGACGTTGGCGATTGTATCCGCGTTGATCGTGGAATCTGCTGGTGAGAAATTTGCGATCCCGCAATTGTCGGTTAAAGAGCTTGTTATGGCCTCCAATCAGGGGGAGAGCAAAATTGAAATGATTAAGGGCGCGCCTGTATACCGTTTGCGTGACAACCTATTGCCGCTTGTTTCTTTGGATCAGATTTTAAAAATGGAGGTGCCGGATATTGGCGCTTCCGACAGCAATGAACAAAGCCACGCAGATGGTGAAGACCAAGATATTCCCGTCATTAAAAACACAACAATTCCACGCAATAGTTACATTGTTGTAACCAATGTCGGCAATTTTGATTTTGGTATTATAGTTGATCGCGTTTTTGATACTGAAGAGATCGTCGTTAAGCCCGTTGCTAAGATGCTGCGTGACATTGATCTGTTTTCTGGTAACACCATTCTAGGTGACGGTAGCGTGATTATGATCCTTGATCCTAATGGCATTGCACGTCAGGCAGGTGAGCTTGATACCGCGCCGCAAGACGTGCAGGCAGACTCACAAAAAATATCTAGCTCGCATGAGAAAACGTCGTTGTTATTATTTGCAGCGGGCGATGCTGCGCCGAAAGCGGTTCCGCTTTCTCTGGTTGCCCGTTTAGAGCATGTGAATTTTGCAGATGTTGAGCATTCATCCGGTAAGATGATGGTTCAGTATCGCGGACAGTTAATGCCGCTCATACCATTTAACGCTTCGGTTCAAGTTGGAACCGAGGGGCAAAAACCTGTTTTGGTCTTTGCGGATCGTGGCCAATCTATGGGCCTTATTGTTGATGAAATTATCGACATTAAGGAAGAGTTTATTGATGTTCAATTAAGCGGCGATGATCTAGGGCTATTCGGCAGTGCGATTATTGACGATAAAGCAACCGATGTTGTGAATATTGCCCATTTCCTTAGCAGCATTAATAAGGATTGGTTCAAAAACCACGGCGATGATAATTACGAAAAGCATGATGCCAATGGTGGCGGTCGCCAAGCACACCAAAACGGGGCAATGAAACGCCGTGTCTTGCTTGTTGATGACAGTTCATTCTTCCGCAACATGCTGACGCCAGTGCTTAGCATTGCAGGGTATGATGTGACCACATTGGATAGCCCTATAGAGGCGCTCAAGCTTTGTGAAAGCGGTGCATCTTTTGATATTATTGTCAGTGATATCGAAATGCCCGAGATGGACGGTTTCGAATTTGCGCAAAAGGTACGTAAAGACACGTCATGGGTTGATACGCCAATGGTTGCGTTGTCATCGCATGCCACGCCGCGAGATATCGACCGCGGCATGGAAGTTGGTTTCAATCAATATGTTGCAAAATTTGATCGCGACACACTTTTAAACGCGATGTCGAACACATTATCAGATTGCGCTAAATTAAATGGCGCTACGCAGCATTAAATAGGGATAGGGATAAAATATGGAAACACTTAGTGATGTCATGGACACTTCAACAAGTGCGGTTATAAAAGCCGAAGACAAAGAAAAATCACGTGATCTTCTCACGATTGTTATCGCGGGGCAGCGTTTTGGCATTCCTATTTTGCAGGTGCAAGACGTTTTAGGAGAACAAAAAGTCACTAAAATCCCCCTCGCCCCTCCGGAGGTAGCGGGAGCGCTTAATTTACGTGGGCGGATTGTGACCGCCATTAATGTGCGTTGTCGACTGGGATTGGAACGCGGGGATGTCACACGCGCCAATATGAGTGTTGTGGTCGAGCATGATAACGAGCTTTACAGCCTTATCATTGATGAAATCGGCGATGTTATGCGCCTGAAAAACAAAGATTTTAAGCCAACACCGGGAACTCTTGACCCAGTGTGGCGAGAAATATCATCGGGCGTTTATCGTCTTGATGGTGAAATTTTAGTCGTTTTAGATGTTCCTAGATTTCTTGGGACTATTCACAATTAATTAACCCACCCCATGTAGGGTGCCATATGGAGTTAAAATGCTTATGAAATGTCTTGTTGTTGATGATAGCCGCGTTGTTCGTAAAGTGGCTAGGCGTATTGTTGAAGATCTTGGGTTTACATGTGATGAAGCCGAAGATGGGCAGAAAGCCTATGAGTTCTGTCAGGGTGAAATGCCTGACGCAATCTTGCTTGACTGGAACATGCCTATAATGAGCGGCATTGAGTTTTTGGAAAAGCTTCGTGAAATGGATAATGGCGGGTCGCCAAAAGTTATTTTCTGCACCACTGAAAATGATATGAACCATATTCAGCGTGCCATTCAAGCAGGCGCAAATGAGTACATCATGAAACCATTTGATAGCGAAATTATTGAATCAAAATTCGCACAAATTGGCCTCCATCCCTAAGCTTTCAAATTTCACACATATTTTTTATTAGCCAACCAACCGTAGAGCAAAATGCTTAATGACCACCAATAATACTGAAATTCAAATTATGCTTGTCGATGATTCGGCTGTTATTCGTGGTGCGCTTAAGCGTCTCATGGAAAATGTTCCGCATATTAATGTTATAAAATCATTAAGCGACGGCAATCTGGCCATTAACGCAGCCGAGCGTTTAAAGCCGCATGTTGTGATTTTGGACATTGAAATGCCCGTGATGGATGGTCTGACCGCCCTTCCCCAAATATTGAAAGCCAGCCCCGATACAAAAGTCATTATGTTTTCGAGCCTGACTGAAAAAGGCGCGAAGGTTACTATGGATGCAATGCGGCTTGGCGCGGTGGAGTGTATAGTAAAGCCATCAAGCTCGCAGGATGTTGGTGAGGGGTCAGCGTTTCAAAAGCAGATCATATCGCTCATTGAAAATCTAGTGCCGCCACAAAAGCGCAGAGTTCCAGAAAACCCAACGGCCAATAGCGCCGCGCCTGCGCCTGCTAAAAAATCCGTATTATCGGGTCCGTTTACGCTTATCAATGATCCTATGGCCTATAAAAACAAGCCGTCCATTGTTGCGATTGGTAGCTCAACCGGTGGTCCGCAAGCCTTGTTTAATGTGCTCAAACATTGCAAAGGGTTTGATATTCCTATTGTTATTACACAGCATATGCCCGCCACATTTACAAAGATTTTAGCAGAACATATTCAGCAACAAATTGGTGTTCCTGCGCATGAAGGTGCAAACGGAATGTTGGTTGAAGCTGGCAAAGTCTATGTTGCCCCTGGTGGTTTTCATATGCTTTTTGAAAAATCTAGCGGTGCATTAAAAATCAAGCTAGACGAAGGGCCGCCGGTAAATTTTTGCAAGCCTGCGGTTGACCCCATGTTTGAAAGCCTCATACAGGCATATGGACAACGGGTTTTAGGTGTTATTTTGACCGGAATGGGTCAAGATGGTCGTGAAGGTTGCAAAAAACTTGTTGAACAGCATGGGCGCGTTATTGCCCAAGATGAAGCGACAAGCGTTGTTTGGGGAATGCCGGGTGCCGTTGCGCAAGCCAATATATGCACACAAGTATTACCCATTGATAAAATAGGGCCGTGGATACATTCCGCGGTTATGAATTAGGATAGTTTTATGAAGCTTACGGATTTTGATATTTACAGCAATCTTTTAAAAACAAAGTCAGGCTTGGTTTTGACCGAAGACAAAGTCTATTTGCTGGAATCACGCCTTAACCCCGTTGCAAAAAAGTGGGGCTATAATTCGCTTGAAACCATGACGATTGCTTTGCAGGGCGTGCCGGATAAGAACCTTGTCACGGATATTGTCGAAGCAATGACTACAAATGAGACATCCTTTTTTCGTGATATGCGCCCATTTGATATGTTCAAAGATCACTTGCTGACCTATATGAAACAGGCACGAGGATCGGCCAGACGCATTCGCATTTGGTGTGCAGCAGCATCAAGCGGGCAAGAGCCGTACACGCTTTCGATGATTTTAAAAGAAGCGCAAGCGCAGTATCCGGGATGGACATTTGAGATCGTGGCGACAGATATCTCGCATGATATCCTGGACCAAGCGCGCGCCGGACTTTATTCGCAATTTGAAGTACAGCGCGGCTTGCCTATTCAGCTTTTGATGAAATATTTTACGCAAGTAGATGGGCAGAAATGGCAAATCAGCGACGATATCAAAAAGATCATTAAATACCAGTATTTCAACCTGCTCGAACCGATGACATCGCTTGGTACATTTGACATTATTTTCTGTCGCAATGTTTTGATTTATTTCAATGAAGAAACCAAAGGTATGGTTCTTGATGGCATGGCTAAACGCCTAGCGCCTGATGGATTCTTGATGCTTGGTGGCGCGGAGACAGTGATGGGATTAACAAAGGAATTTGTTACACTCCCCGATCATCGCGGCGTTTATGTTCTGCCGAACAGCCCGCATTTGCAGAAAAAAGTGGAGACACCGGGCGCGGCTTCGCCATTAGGCAGCGGTTCTGCAACGCCCGCCGCCCCTGCAACTAGCGCGTTTGGATTGCCGCCAAAGGCCAATACGACAACAAATAGTTAATCCGCCTCTTGCGTATTGGGCTTAAGTGCCCTAAAAAACCGTATCAAATATTATAAGTCTCTTTTAAAAGGTTCATATCCTCATGGCTGATACGATTATTCGTGACCCTCGCGGCGTTAAAATTAAGCGCGCTCTTATTTCCCTTTCCAACAAGCTTGGCGCGGAAGAACTTGCTCAGACACTTGTTGAGCATGGGGTTGAGATCTTATCAACGGGCGGCACGGCGAAATTGTTGAAGGATGCAGGCATTCCTGTCACCGATGTTTCCGATCATACTGGCTTTCCCGAAATTATGGATGGTCGCGTAAAGACATTACATCCAACCATTCATGGAGGGCTCTTGGCGCGTCGCGATAATGACGAGCATGTCAAAGCAATGGATGAAAACGGTATTTCAGATATCGATATGCTTATTGTAAATCTTTACCCGTTTGTGGAGACGATGCAGGGCGAAAACCCATCCTATGAAAATTGTATTGAGAATATTGATATCGGCGGGCCGGCGATGATCCGCGCGGCGGCGAAGAACCATGAATTTGTGACCGTTGTCACAGACCCGCAAGATTACAAAGACATCAAAGAATGCATGGACACAAACAAAGGTGAGATCACTTATAAGCTTCGTAAACGTTTGGCGGCGACGGCTTATGCACTGACCGCGACTTATGATTCTAACATCGCGAGCTGGTTTGTTGATCAGATGGGCGAGGAATATGGCTTCCCGCGTCGCATCAGCTTTTCCGGTAATTTGAAACAGACCCTTCGTTACGGTGAAAACCCGCATCAAGAAGCGGCGCTTTACACGGTTGATGATTCTCTTCGCCCTGGTGCGGCGCGTGCGTATCAGGTGCAAGGGAAGGAATTATCCTATAATAACCTCAACGATACAGACGCAGCGTTTGAATTGGTTGCGGAATTTGAAACACCGACAGTGGCGATCATTAAACACGCAAACCCATGCGGCGTTGCGAGCGCATCAAGCATGGTTAAGGCTTATGAAGCGGCGCTTGCGTGTGATCCCGTTAGCGCGTTTGGCGGCATTATTGCTCTGAACCGTACGCTTGATGCGGAAACAGCGACGGCGATTACCCGTATTTTCGTTGAAGTGATTATCGCGCCTGATATTTCTGGTGAGGCGATGGAGATATTGGCGAAGAAGAAGAATATCCGCGTCCTTACGACGGGTGAAATGCCCACACGTGAGGGCACACGGCGCATGGTCAAACGTGTTGCGGGTGGTTTACTCGTCCAAGATCATGATAATGGCATCATCACCGCAGACGAATTAAAGGTTGTTTCTGACCGCAATCCGACCGACCAAGAGGTCAAGGACATGCTATTTGCGTTCCGTGTGGCCAAGCATGTGAAGTCGAATGCGATTGTTTATGCGAAAGATTTGGCGACTGTCGGTGTTGGTGCGGGGCAAATGAGTCGTGTTGATTCGGCGCGTATTGCGGCGTGGAAAGCACAAGAAGCGGCAAAAGCGCTCGGCCTTGATGTGCCTCTTACAAAGGGATCAGTCGTTGCCAGCGATGCGTTCTTCCCGTTTGCGGATGGCTTAATCTCAGCCGCAGAAGCAGGCGTGACCGCGGTTATTCAGCCCGGTGGCTCTATTCGTGATGAAGAAGTGATTGAAGCCGCCAATATGCGCGGCCTTGCCATGGTCTTTACCGGCATGCGTCACTTTAAACATTAATCCCCTGCCCTTACGCGCATGAAGACTTGATGTGTTATAATCGGCTAAAGTCGATGGTGAGCGCGTGTTTTCTCAACTATACCCCCATTCATTAACCATTCGTTAACCTCTTATCTATATCATGTGAGCTATAGATAGAGCGTTAATACCCGTATTGCGCTTGAATTACGAAAATACCAGAAAATGGTGTATAATAAAAAGAATAATAAAAACAAAGTGGTACGAGAGTGTTTGTGTTAGAGATTTTCAAAATGAATCCCCCTAAAGACAAAGCAAGCTTTCTCGGTAAAACACTTTAACGGTTTAAAGGTTTTGAGAGGAGTTACCCAGCGAAATGGTAAAAGGAATATTAGGATCATTAGGGACATATGGTGTCGGCGCAGCCTTTTTGGCTAATGCGTTTTCCGGCATGGACGGTGACAGCGCCTTTGACCTTGATTTTATCGCTGATTGGGCAGAGACATTCGGTATGGATGCTTCGTTTCTTAAAGAAGGCATTTTTCCTGATCTCATAGATGGTCGCGAAGGTCCCTTATCCCTTCTTGCTGGTTCATTAACGGTTTTTCCTGATGGTATGAAAAAATATGGTGTTTATGCATCGCTCATTTGGATGGCAGTTAGCCTATATCAAGATTATAAAAGCGGAGAGCTTAACGGTGACCTAGGCAAAGCTTTTGGTAATTCTGGCGCAGCGCCTCAATTATCCCCCGAACAAGCTGCAGCGCAGCGCAGAGCAGCATATTTCAATAGTCACAGCCCAGGTGATGCAACGCCCGCTACTCCTGCATCCACATCAACGCTAGCAGACAACTTAGCGGCGATTACTGCCGATCCGACAGGAACACCTGCTGTTTTCATTCCTGGTTCAGCGATCAATATTGTTGAAGCAACGGCTGAAGCCCCAGAATTAGAAGCAAGCATGCGCGCATTGCGATCAGGCAAAGCGTCGGCTGTGGTTGGCGCACAGCATGTACCGCTTGCCCGAGCTGGCGATATTGTTGCAAGCAATGCACGGTTTGCCGTTGATCCTAACCTATTAAAACAAACCCCAGAAGAGCTGGAATATAACGCTGATTAAGTATATAAATCAGGCGTTTAATAAAAAATTAACCATATATTAAGCATTTTAGTGTATAAAAGGGGTATAGCCGCAAAAGCAAAATGAAAAAGCCCAATAGAGGCTCTACGCAAAAAGCGGTATAACATAGCATGAGTAAATAGAGGTGTAGCCAAGTGGCTGACAATAACGAAAATTTAAATGACATGAAATGGCTAGATGGTCTCATCTCAGCCGTTCAAATCATGTTTCCATCCTCAATTCCTTTATTCAGCATGTTCTTCAACAATGATGAACCTGCGGAGACAGATACGAGCGTTGACGTAACGTCGCCTGCAGACGTAGTTGATCCAAATGCTGAGCAAACATCTATGGATGTTAACTCTCCCGCCGCTGATACAATTGCAGTGCAAGTTGATCCAAATGCAGAGACATTAACACCAGATTCAACAACAACAGCGCCAGCAGAGGGCGAGTTTAATTGGAATGATGCAGGCGAAGTTTATGGCTTTGATGCTTCAGGTCTTTACAGCGTTGAAGAAGGCGTTGAGATTGATGATGCCGACATGGCAAACCGTAGCACGGCTTTTGGTAAATCATACCTTGAGGCGGCGGCTGTCCTTTATGAAGAGCGCCATGATGGCGAGAGCGTTCCAGCGGATTGGAGCGATCAAGACCTTGCGGATTACGCGGAAGCACGCGTGAGTTGGTTTAACAACAATATTGGTAGTGTTTCATTGGCGGCTTTAAACGGTACAGACCGTGAAAATGCGTCATTAATGTTCCTTGTTGATATGAATGATAAGACCGAATGGACCTGGGGTGACTTTGGTTCAGGTGGTGCGCGCATGATTGCGGATGTGAGTAACATTCCGTCAGTAATTGCGGGCGCTTTTTCTTTCGGCTCCGGTACTGCCGCGGCGGAAGCAGCGAAACAAGCTGCACGTATTGCGGTAAAATCAGCCGTTGTAAGCACAGTTAGAAGCCAAACAATTAAAGCCGTTGGACGCAGCGCGGCACTTGCTGCCGCCGAAGGCGCGGTTACGGGTGCAATTGATAACGCGGCGCGCCAGAGCGTTGAAATGCAAATTGATCGTCAAGATGAATTTAGCGTAACAAGCCTTGCCGCGGGAACAGCTATGGGCGCCGGAATGGGCGCCGGAATGGGCGCGGGTTTCCACCTTGGCGGCCAATATGTTTTACCTAAGGCATCAAAAGCTTTAGCCGACAGAGGAATCTCTTGGCAGAATGCAGGCACACAATTAAG
>JAACQG010000009.1:0-90036 GCA_009995045.1 Alphaproteobacteria bacterium | reverse complement strand
CACTAGCCCCGCCAACGCGGCGACGCCAAATGTTACCCCAACCGCTACAGCGGCTTCGCCAGCGCCAGCCGCGCCAGTCACACCGGCGGCAGCTCCATCATCATTAGCAGATGCAACCGCTCGCGCTCCAGAAGCGTCCAATATGATGCAACAGCCTGTTCAGCAGCCTCAAGCAAGACCGGGATTTGATCCTCAGCGCGCAGCCGCACAAACAGCGCAGCAACGTCAGCAAACGACCATGCAAGCCACAAGCGGCGCGGCATCAGATGCTACATCGCCCTCTGGCGCAAGTTTAGGCTCTATTGATATTACATCGGGTGGAAAAGGCCTGATGGCAGATTTGCATGCTTCGCTTACATCTCACAGAACGGGTTTTCGCCCCTCTAAAATTCAACCTGAAGAATGGGCTAACCTTACTGAGATTTTGGAAGGTATCAACGCAGATATTGGATCACTCTCGCGATCAGAGCGCATCACCTTAAAGAATGATATTAATGAAATCAAAGGATTGGTTGATAACACCACAATCAAAGCTGCGGATACGCAAGCGCTTGAAACATTTGGGATTCTTACAAGCAGCATCAAGAGCTTAGAAGACAGCCTGAACGCACCTCGTAACCCTGCCCCGCCCAAGCCAGCTGCGGATCGTGATGCTGTTGCAGATGCTGTGGAAGGCGGAGATCTTGATGCTGATGCCGCTGCTAAGCCGTCAGAAGGTGAAGTAGATGCGGCGGATGCGGAGGCACCAGAGCCAGAGGTTTCCCCAGCGTTAGATACAACTAAACCAGTTGGCTTACTTCCTAAAATTCATAATCGCATAGTCGATGCAATACCAAGTTTTAGGCGCTTAATTCGACCTTCAAGAAACTCTCAGAGCGTTGTAGATTTTACCCATAATCTTGGCGCATCATGGAAAAAAACACTTGATCAGCTCACAAAAGCTGATGATACAACTTTTGCAGCCATAAAAGCAGATAGCATATCATCACTAAATAAAGAAATCGCCGATCTTGAAAATGCATTAAGCACTGTTCAATCCGCGCCTTCAGGAACTTATTTGAGGAATGGCAGGCAACATTTAACTGGCTTAACTGATGTTCAAGCCAAAGGCGTTAAGACTTATATTGAACGAATTAAATTTTTGCGGGACAATCAAATTAAGGGTATGGATAGCCTTAGTGATGCTCAAAAATTTGTTTCAGGCTCTCTAGATCGTATTAAAAATGTTTCCACCAACTTTAACGATATGAAGTGGTCAGATTATTTGTATGCGTCACAGTTGAGTGGTGGAGAAGCATCTACCTACATGCGCCAATATTTACAAATAGACATCACGCATGGCGAAAGCGCTTTTATGGGGCTAGCAGAGCGCAAGTTTAATAATGGGCGCGCTATAGAAAACCCTGAAAACTCAAGCAACAAACAAATCCTTAGAATTTTTCGCGATGTATCTAAGCTTAATCCTGCAGATCCAGAATATGGTACGGCAGTTGCGAATAGATTTTTCGAGGCTTACTCTCAAAATGTAAAGGTTTTTGAACCTTTAGAAATTGGACTAGCCGAAGCTAGTGAATCCACTCCTTCAACTTTTACGCACTCAGACCCTCTACCACTGATGCAACAAAAAGTATTACCTGCATTAGAAAAGATGTTTGCTGAAGCAGGGCTTGGGACAATTGAAAATGGCAAAGTAACAATTACTGATCCGCACGCTTCTGGATTTATAGCAAGATTAAAACATGAGTCAGAAAACGTGTGGCAAAAAAACACACAAAACTCTACTTTTAAAGGTAGCTTTTTGGGCTTTGGTATAGATAATTTTTTCTACCATAGAGATGGAAATATTTACTCGGCCAGATTAAACCGCAGAAGAACACAAGCAGAATTAATGCTTCCGAAAATGCGAGACTCTTATAAAACAGGCCCTGGAAAAACCGCGGACTGGACAGAATATAGAGGCCCGTCAGGATTAGGACGCCCCTCAAATAAAATTATTCGCGCATGGAGGCATTTTGTTGAGGGGAAAGTTCTTGATTATAAGGCTACCTTTTCTAACGAGACAGGTGGGTACAATACGCCAGGTAGTTATAAATATATTTATAAAGGCTTTGATGAAGACGGAAAAGCCAAACCTACAGGAAGCCTTCGCGGGAAAGCCGATTGGGTTTTAAGAAGAGGACTAAGTGGATACCGTTTGGCTACACTTGATTTAATTCCTTCGGCTGTTCGAAGTGTTCCATCAACTGCCTTTGGCGGAAAGGGAGTATATTTTAAATCTAATTTGGCACATTATGGTTCTCACGCATTAAACCTTGGTGTAACCAGCGGCTTAGTTTATGGCTTTGGTGTAAATGGACTTCCAATAGTAGCAGCAGCGAATGCAATTTCTTATCCTGTTAGAGCATACCTTTCCGAGGATGTTATTCCTGTTCCTGAAGATGTGGATTCAGAAGCATATCTTTCTGCGATTAAGAATATTACAGAAAGCAAAGCTGTTGAGGGTGTGCTTGGGGCTGCGCCGTTTGGGGTTGATGTTGATGCTTCTAGTTGGGGTACGCTTACGCATGAGGGCATGATTAATGATGTTCGCACGCGGGCGGCGAAGTTGCTTGCTGCTACTCCGACGATATCTCCACAAGACGCGTCTAAGCAAGCGGCGTATGATTACTTTCTTGTTGAAGCGCTTAAGGCGAATAATGTTACGCTTGCAGAGACAGATGCGAAATTTGATCGTCTTGGTTACTTCGCAGAAGCCAACAGCTTAAACCCCGTTGCTGACTACGCGACGCTCATGCAAATTGAGGGACGTTACAATAGCATTAGACAGAAACTTGTTGACGGCATTGGAAAATTGTCGAGTGAGAAATTTGTTGGGGAACATGGCGTTACTGTAGCCTCTGCCGCGGCAACTTTAGATTCGCTTGCGGAAAAACTAGCGGATGATCGCAATGCTGAAAATGGTCAATTCATCGTATATAGCGATGCAGACCTTCAGGCCATGCTTGAGAATGACCTTATTGCAGCATTGGACACTGAAATAAACGGAGTAAAAGACGGTGTTGTTAACGCGGCGGATGCAGCGGAAAGAGCCAAGGCAGCGGCAGAAGCAGCCAAGGGCAAAGGTGGCCTGCTTGATGGTGTAGGTAATCTTTTTGAAGGCACGGATGCACGTGTTCCTCAAACTTTAGCCGAGACTGGCGAGGCGGCGTGGAGTGGGTTTAACACGCTTACGGATCATGATGGCGATGGACAAGGGTTCTTCGTTGATACTGCGACAGGTCGCACCATTTCGGGTACAGTTAAGCAAGTTTGGGATAGCGCGGCGAATGCGGTTGGTAATCTTCAGGCAACGCGCGATGGTAATCAAACATTAAACGGCATGATGGCTTTTGGCGGTGCATTATTTGCGCCATGGGCGCTCAGCAAGCTTCCCGGATTTGGGTGGTTAAACTCACGCGGCATCCGCACGCTTGTGATCTTTGCGTCATTCTTCCTTGGTTGGAAGGCGCTTAACGGTGGTGGTTTGGATATCTTTAAATCCGGTGACGGCGGTGACGGGAAAACAGACACATCAGGCAATGGACAAGGTGATGGCGATTATGTTGCCGGCAAAGGCTTCAGACTTCAAAACCAGACACATGATGGCGACATACCACAAATCATTACCATCGAAGGTGATTTTGATGGGGATAGCGAAATGGATACGCTTAACCTTTTCAACACCGACGGAGATGAGTATTTTGCTGCGCAATTGGTGAATGCCGATGGTAGTGAAACATGGGCTTCCAATGATATCTTAAGCAAGCAAGATGTTGCGAGCGCCTTTAACTTTACGCCTGGCATTTTCTATGACAAAAATGCCAGCTTAAAAGAAGGTGTAACCGCAAACGTTACATCCATTCAGAATAATGGCGGGCCTTCGCAAGGATTTGAATTAAGATTGAATGATAAGCCTTATACTTTGGACAATGAATTGCCTGGCATTATCGACGATACAAAAATCAGAACGTTGGAAGCGGTAAACCCGCAGTGATTTGAAGTGCTAAATCAAAGGCTTCCCCTAAAAGTTTACAAATGCTATGATCTAGACGTGGGAATTCGTTTTCCACGTCTCTTTTTTTGTTCTAACGGCCCCCGTTTTCGCGGTGGGATTTAATATGAGTGATCAAGACCCAGATAAGCGCACTAGCTCAACATCCTCCATGAAGGATGCTTTTAAGCCTGGGAAAGGCCATAATAAGCCTGCGCTGTTCAAATCGGACGAGATGGATATCTATTGTAACAAGGTCACGTTGGAGACTTTTATCTTTCATGGCAAAGAGGTGGATTATGATCCGATTGCGTATTTGGAGTATGATCCGGCTGAGAAAACCGTTGATGTCGTAATGAAAGATAATACGCGCATGGATTTGGGCGTGCAGATTCAGTGGCTGGTTCGCCCATATTTCACCAAGGCGAAGGAAGTTTCGATTGTGCGCACAAAGGACCGCAATCCGATTGACGGCACTGTCGTGCCGCTTATTCACAAAGGAAAGCCCGCGCCGAGCATTAATTAAATTAGCGGATAGCATTTTCCCTTTTGTTTTAAGGGGGTGACGGGTTTATTCGAAAAGTGGTATAAGTGATTTATGAGTGATAATATTTCAGATGCAAACACAGAAATGAAGCCGATTAAAGACTTAAGCGGCTTTGTTCTTGGCGTCGATGAAAATAATCACCTCGATATTGAAGTTGCAGTGAACGAAAAAGGCAAAGTTGTACTCTTTCACAATCGCGCTTTTAAAGGCCCTATCTCATGGTTTGAATTTGACCTAGACACCAATAAATTAACATTTGTACTTGATGACGGTGAAATCCGCGACGCGGCCTTTTATGCAACGCCAACCATGGCAAAATATATGCAAAACAGTCACCAAATTTTAATGGTTTTAATTGATCATGAAACTGGCGAAGCGTCAGATGGAACGTACGTTCCGCTTATTATTCACAGAAACTAATATAATTGGTTAATAATTCATAAAATTAAGGTTTTGTTAATACCTATCCTGCATAATTAAGACTAACAGAAACAAAGAATTACCAAAAAATTCAGTTTTGTTTAGAGCGTGTTAATTTAAGGAGTGTGTATATATGTCCCATTTAAGAGCAGAATTCGGCGGAGCCGATACTTATTCAACAGCACAACGTTATAGCTTTGACGATCAAGGCAACGTTACAAATCAGACATCTATTTCTGGCTTGGGTGCAGAAATGTCAGCAGACCTCGGGTCGGCGCCAGAAATAAACAATGATTATGGAATGAATCTTGGTTAGTTAATGACCACGACAGTGAATGTGATAGTAGCTATAGCTACTATCACTAAATAATAAATTTCAAGAGCGCGGATATCTGCGCTCTTTGTGTATGTGGGGTGCGGTGTGATTATGTGCGGCGTGGCGCTTATTCATTATTAAGCCTTAAACGCCCATCACGGCTTAATTTCTTTTGCATTCGCTGAGTTTCACAGCTACATAGAATACCATGAGCGAATTAAAATCCAAACCATTAGAACATATCCGAAATTTTGCAATTATTGCGCATATTGACCACGGGAAATCGACCTTGGCTGATCGCTTGATTCAGACCTGTGGCGGCCTTGAAGAGCGTGAGATGAGCGAGCAAGTGCTTGATAACACCGATATCGAGCGCGAGCGCGGCATAACGATTAAGGCGCAGACGGTTCGCCTTGAATACACCGCCGAGGATGGCATTGCGTATCAGATGAACCTTATGGACACGCCGGGTCATGTGGATTTTGCGTATGAAGTCTCCCGCTCGCTTGCCTCATGTGAAGGGTCGATTTTGGTCGTGGATGCATCCCAAGGGGTGGAGGCGCAGACATTGGCGAATGTGTATCAGGCGCTTGATAATGATCATGAGATTGTTCCCGTTATTAATAAGATTGACCTGCCCGCCGCCGATCCAGAGCGCGTGAAGCAAGAGGTTGAGGATGTTATCGGCCTTGATTGCTCACAGGCAATCCATACCTCCGCGAAGACAGGCGAAGGCATTCATGAGTTGCTTGAGGCGATTGTGACCACCCTGCCCCCGCCACATGAAGGCGATGCGGACAAGCCGACCAAGGCTTTGTTGGTTGATTCTTGGTATGATATTTACCTTGGTGTTGTTGTGCTTGTGCGGGTGATGGATGGATATTTGCGCAAAGGACAGCGGATCAAATTCATGTCCAATGGTGCAACACGCGAGATTGACCGCGTGGGTATGTTCACCCCGAAAAAGGTTGAGCTGTCGTGTCTTGGCCCGGGTGAGATGGGCTTTATTACCGCGTCGATCAAGGATATTAGCGAGACGAATGTGGGTGACACGATCACCGATGAGAAAAAGCCGTGTGATTCGCGCTTGCCAGGCTTTAAGCCGTCTATCCCCATGGTGTTTTGTTCGTTTTACCCTGCGGATGCGGGGGAGTTTGAGAAACTGCGCGAGAGTTTGGGCAAGATTAAGCTCAATGACGCGTCGCTGCATTATGAACCGGAAAGCTCACAGGCGCTTGGCCTAGGTTTCCGCTGCGGGTTTTTGGGTTTGCTTCATATGGAGATTATCCAAGAGCGGCTTGAGCGGGATTTTGATCTCGACCTGATCCCGACTGCGCCGAGCGTGGTGTATAAGCTTAACCTGACTAATGGTGAGCAGATCGAGCTTTATAACCCCGTTGATATGCCCGAAGTGCAGCGCATTGAAAGCATTGAGGAGCCATGGATCAAGGCGACGATTTTGGTGCCTGATGAATTCCTTGGCGGTTTGCTTCAGCTGTGTCAGGAACGCCGCGGCATTCAGGTTGATTTGACCTATGCGGGTGGGCGCGCGATGCTTGTGTATCGTCTTCCGCTGAACGAGGTTGTGTTTGATTTTTATGACCGTTTGAAATCCCTCTCCAAGGGTTATGCGAGTTTTGATTACGAGCTGGACGGGTATGGCGAGAATGCGCTTGTGAAGTTAGAGATACGGGTGAATGAAGAGCCGGTCGATGCGCTTGCGATGATTTGCCACCGTGACAGCGCGGAGGGACGCGGACGCCAAATGTGTGAGCGCCTTAAGGAGCTTATTCCACGTCAAATGTTCAAGATCGCCATTCAGGCGGCGATCGGCGGAAAGATTATCGCCCGCGAAAATGTATCGGCGATGCGCAAAGACGTGACCGCGAAATGTTACGGCGGCGATATCAGCCGTAAGAAAAAGCTGCTCGATAAGCAGAAAAAGGGAAAGGCGAAGATGCGCCAATACGGAAATGTGGAGATACCCCAGAGCGCGTTTATTGCGGCGTTGAAGATGGGGGATGAGTAGTGAGTGAAATACTAAATTCAATATGGTCTTTTACGTCTTTGTATTGGGAAGGCATAGCGGCAATTTCTGCAATTTTGCTTACAGCAATACATATTCGTTCAGTTGTCAGACATAACAAATTATCAGTACGTCCTTTTTTAGGCACCTCAACTCATACCTATTCATACAAAGATAAAGAAGGAAATGATTGGATTGTCCATGAATACTACCTTGGCAATCAAGGCTTAGGTCCTGCGGAGATTGTAAATTTCTGCACCTATTACAAAAATGAGTTACTTGCAAAGAATAACATTAGTAAAACAAATGAAGATGTAATCTCCCTCTGCCAAAAACATTTTTCTAAGTCAGGGATAAATGTTTATTCGTACACTTCTGGTGGTGTAATTCCGGCTGGAGTACAAACACGCCTCTTAAGACTGGAACTACCCGTTTCCAAGGAAGAAGAACAGCAACATCTTTCAAATTTTTTGGATAATTTCCACCTAGTAATAGACTACAAATCTTTTTATAATCAAAGCTACTGTTTCGACAGCGATACTTACAAAAATCAATAATATTATTATTTCACTAGCATATCTTAGGAAATTCTATAGGGCGGTTATGACTAAGCGAATTGCTTCGCTTTGCTCGCAATGACACGATGGCTTTTATGATCGACGAACCGCAAACATCCGAACAATCTGACATCCCCGCAACAGGCATGCTGCCGCCGATGCAGTTGGGTTTGATGGGTTTATTCATGTGTTTGGGTGTGGTAATTCTTCGTTATGAAACATGTACTTGATGCGCTCCATTCCCTCCTCACCCTGTTTTTTAAAGATTATGAGTGGGTGCATATATGCCTTGGGATTTTGGGGAATTTTTTGTTTTTGGTGGGCAGCTTTATGTTTTTCTCCGATACTTGGCAATATGATGGGACGTGGCTCTTTGTGATTGGCTCTGCGTTGATGCTCATTGGCTCGATCGGTGAGGGGTTGCGGCGCTATGTCACGCGGCGCAGCAACGATTCCCAGGTCTCTTGGATTGACATATCTTAAAAACTCATGCTTTTTGATCGCCTTGTTTGCGGGTTTTTGAAGAAGGATATTGCGCATGGACAAACCAATTATACTCGACGGTGGCATGGGGCGTGAGCTTGAGCGGATGGGCGCGCCGTTTCGACAACCTGAATGGTCGGCGCTGTCTTTGATTGAAACGCCTGACCTTGTCGCGCGCGCGCATGGCAACTTCATTGATGCGGGTGCGCAAGTGATTACCACCAATTGTTATGCGGTGCTTCCCTTTCATATCGGGCAGGAGCGATTTGATGCGCATGGGCGGGAATGGATTAAACGCTCGGCAGTGTTGGCGCGTGAGGCCGTAGACGCGCGCAATAAAGATGTAAAAATTGCGGGGAGCTTGCCGCCGCTCTTTGGGTCTTATCGCCCTGATTTGTTTGACCCTGCGCTCGCGCCCGCGATGCTTGATGCGTTTATTGAGGAACAAGCGCCGTATGTTGATTTCTGGCTGGCGGAGACATTGTGTTCACGCGCGGAGGCACGGGCGGTTTGTGATGCGCTTGTGCGGAATGGATCGGATTTACCGCTATGGATTGCGTATTGCCCGACGCGCGATGATTGGCGCGCCCTGCATCAGGGTGAAGGGGAAACGGGGGAGACGATTGGTGATGTCGTTGCCTTTACCCGTGATGAGACCCCTGCGGAGGCGATTTTGTATAATTGTTGCCCCATGGAGACAGCGGAAAATATGATTGCGCATACTGGCGCGCTATTGGGGGCGGATCGCACGCTGATGATTGGGGCGTATCCGAATTTGTTCCGGCGGCCATCCATCGGCGCGAATGTGGGCATTACTCCGCTGCGCACCGATGATGTCACTCCAGAGGAATATGCGACATTTGCCAAACGATGGGTGGATGCGGGCGCGGATATTGTTGGCGGATGTTGCGGGGTTTCACCTGCGCATATTGCGGCGATTGATGCGGGGGATGATTAGAGGATAGTGCTATTCGTAAATTCCGTGATATTATGCCCGCTATGAGATATATACCTGCGCTATTGTTGATCGCTGTTTTGCTTGTGCCGTGTTTGGCTGCCATCGCGGAGGATTTACACAAACCTCAGCTATACGATCATAACGGCATGGCGGTTGATCCGCTGTGTTTCCTGAGCAATATCGGCACCGAAGATGCGCCCGTTTATCCGACCGCCCATTGTGTGGGCCCAGAGATTTCGGGGATTGGCGAGAGCGTTCTTGATGAGGCACGCTTTGTCAGCAGCGGCTACAGATCGGCCATATATGACGAAGACGCGGGCGAGACATTTTCCTATCACGGTTTTATCGGGTATCGCGCGATCGGGCAGGTTGAGTATGAGGGCGGCAATTACCTCGCCATGGTGTTGATCGAAAATGGCGGGGGATCGGGGATTTTTAGCACGATCATGCTGGTTCATCCGACCATTAACCCCGATGATCAGACGATGACTTTTCGGCTGATTGCCACGTTAAGCTCGGGGGATCGGTGCATGGGCGGTTATGCGGATGCGTGGGTTGATGATGGTGATTTATATTATCGCGTTGAGACAACGATGGCGGATATGATGACCTATACTGGCGATCCGCAGCGCGATATTTTGGATAGCGACGCGGCGAAATCCCTGCCGTATTGTGCATCATGTTGCTACGCGCAGGCAGAATACAGCGCCGAAGAGTTTCGCGGCATGTTCTTTCCCCAAGATCGCTCTCAACCGAGCACATATAGCAGTGAAGCAGAGATATGCGTTGAAAATCTTGTTCAGGCAAAGACAGCAGGCGGTGAGCAGGCTTATTTGGGCGCAGAGGATTTCGGCTTTTTTACGGACGAGATCGAGCGCATCTGCCTCGGGCGTGAAGGCAAGGGGGAGTGATGTTGGGAGACATCACCTAAGCCCACCCCTGCCACTTACATACAAGCGACACGTTACCTGTGCCCTCTTCTGTCTTTTTCATGGTCGTGATGATTGCGATGATCATTGTGTTTATTTTGATGCTTCTTATATCTTGTACCATTCCAGCCGTTATTATAGCCAGCGCGGTAGGTTGGGTGTGGCGTGTATCTGGCGTAGGCGTTGTGCCATGCATATGTGCCGCGGGGAGCGGGGACGTAATAGTCATTGATAAGAACGCTATATCCTTGGCGGTAAAGGCTGTCATATATATGTTCGGCCATTTGGGTACGGGTTAAATATCCGGCGTTAATGTTAACAATTTCCCAGAGGCCGTTATCACGCTGACACGCCCTGCCCGATGCGTATTTTTTGCGGCCATTTTCTTTGATGGTTTTAGTATAGGTTTTGCACCGTTGATCTAGTCTTGCCTCGGCTTGTGTCGGTGATAAGGCGAGCATGGGGAGTGCGGCCATGGCGGCTAGTAATAGTGTTTTATGTTTCATAATGATCTCTTGCTTTGGTTAAGATTGCCCCTCGCATCCTGTTACGGACGGATTTGAGAAATCCTTTTAAATTAAGCGCAGCCCTCATTTTATTGACATAAGATACGGTTATGTTCTATGTATTCCAAGAGGGGATATTGCATATGCATCGTGATGGCGATTTAGAACTGTTTACTTTTTCGCGCGATGCGTTTGCGCATATCATGAAACGTCGTGTGTCGCCCAGTCACCTTACATCGGCGTGGAATAAGATACGCGGTATCGATAGCGTTCGGATACTCGCCGAAAATCGCTCTGGTTTTCGGGAACGGGCCATTCTTGCATCAGATGGAATCAAAAAGGAACACATATTGTGCTTAAGCGCTGTCTTTGATGAAGCGCGCCATACACTCGCCGAGGTATTTATACGTGAAAGTGGCTTTAGTGTTCAGGTTGGGTTTGATCTTCGCGGCATTGGCTTTCAACCGCCCGCCAATGACGAGCAAGCCCATAGGACATTGCGGAAATTGGGGACTGTTTTAGGGTATATACCTGAGGGTATTAAATTTCATATTATTCGCGATGAACTTGAAGAATGGGTGGGATTGCCCATAGATAGGGATGCCAGTAAATTGCTACCGTCCGGGCTTGTTTCAGCAGCGCGCGTTGGCTTTCCACCTTCACATGAATAACTTTCCGCGCCCCTCTTTACGAACATATTAAAGACAACCGGAACTATTTCCATTTTCATCCGTTGGAACACACGAACCCAACAAAAGGAGTTTGGAACCATGAAAACCACTGAATTAGAAAATGTACTACACACATTGATGTGCGATGCTTATAAAATTGAAGAAGCGATGTCAGAGACATTGCAAGAGATGGCAGATGCCGCAAATCACGCAGATGTTCGCACCATCATTCACAACCACGTTTCCGAAACCAAATCTCAGCTTGAGCGTTTGGATAATGCGTTCCGCCAATTGGATGCAAAACGTAAGGATGTGGAATCACCCATTACAGATGCCCTGATTGAACAAGGCAATATTCTTTACAAAGGATGTGAAGAAGGCCCGGTACGTGACGCAGCATTATTGATCGCATTACAGCGCATTCAACATCAGGAAATTGCAACATATGGCAGCATTCGCGCCCTCGCAAAAGCGTTGAACAAGCCAGAGCTTGAGAGCTTGGCAGGATCAACATTGGATGAAGAATATGCGTCCGATAAACGTATGAGCGAAATTGCAGAAGGTTTCATAAATGTGACCGCAGCCTACGAAAAATTAGCGGCATAATAGATTTGCCGATTAAATATTAAAATCTGCCCTGCCTTTATTGGTAGGGCATTTTTTTGAAATTGTGTTCATGGCCGTGAGTGGTTATGGTGATTTTATTCAATTTTACAGGAGATGTCGCGATGCGCGTTTTAATGATTTTTGCTCTGCTTTTAATATTCCCTTTTTCGGCACATGCCCAATATAAAGATCCGGTTTTTGAATTGGCAGCAGGTGATAGCTTGCTGCATATTAACGCGACCGAAACGCGCGCCGTGGATCAGGATTTATTGATCGCGACTTTGCGTATTGAGGTTGAAGATGCCAGCAATAAGAAAGTGCAAAACGACGTCAATAAAGGCATGAAAGCGGCGCTCGATCTGGCGAAGGATTATGCGGATGTGAAGACGGTGACACGCGGCTATAACATCAACCAATATGATAAAAATGGCAGCAAGCCAGACCGTCCGCGTGACATGGTTTGGAAAGGATCGCAGACTGTTGAGCTAAAATCCAAAGATGCGGATAAATTGCTTGAGCTTGCGGGCAAGATACAAAGTGCGGGATTTTTGATGGATGGTCTTGAGTATACGCTATCGCCAGAAGTCGCGGCGCAGGCTCAAGATGAAATGCTTGAGGCGGCTTTAGAGAAGCTTCAGGCACGCGCGATGCGCGCAGCAAAAGCGCTTGGTAAGGCTGAGGCCGAGCTTAAGGAAATTGATACGCAGGGTAATTATGTTCCAATGCCGAAAGCGAATTTCCGCGGCGCGCAGATGGAGATGATGTCTATGGCATCCGATATGGAAGCGCCTGTTGCGAGTGCGGGTGAGACAACGATCACCATGAATGTTAGCGCAAAAGCATTGTTGCGGTAATGAGCAGTTTATGCGACGCGGCTATTGATGTTTTAGGCACGCCTTGTGCGCGTGAAAAAGCAGAAAAGACGCGTCGTTATGCGATTGCATGGCGCGGCGGTGACATTACAGAGATTGGCTCTGCTATCCTCCCTTCGCGCCCTGCCCGCCCTGAAAAACCCGAACTTCGTCATCCTTATGATATGCCCAAGCGGCGAAAAGCAGGAAGCCCACGGGCGAAAATTGCTTTGTTGCATGCGCTTGCGCATATCGAGCTGAATGCGATTGATTTGGCGTGGGATGTGATTGCGCGGGATTTTGATTTGGGCGGCTTTGCTTTGCCGAATGCATTTTATGATGATTGGATTAAGGTTGCCGATGATGAGGCAAAACATCATTTGATGTTAGAGCAGCGGCTCAATGATCTGGATTCTTTTTATGGAGATCTTCCCGCGCATGACGGGCTTTGGGAATCCTCGGCGAAGACGGCGCATGATTTTGCTGCGCGGCTGGCGATTGTCCCGATGGTTATGGAGGCGCGCGGGTTGGATGTTACGCCCAATATGATTGAGCTCATGGAGAGCCAGGGCGATACAGAAACCGCAGATATGCTACGGATTATTCATGATGATGAAATCACACATGTTCGCGCCGGAACGGTTTGGTTTGAGGCGTGGTGCGCGCATCATGGACATGATGTGGAAGCGTATTGGCAGGATCTGGTGCGGACATATTTTGATGGAAAGCTGAAAGCACCCTTTAACCATCCTAGCCGCGAAGATGCAGGCATGATCCGCGATTGGTATGAGCCGCTATCTGATGTTTATGACGGCGGAGAAGCGGCTTAGTTTTATTCCTTAATTCAGGCTATTGAATAATGCTTCTTCGATTTTTTTGGAGATATCTTCATTGGTTGCTGATGATTCCAATATCCCTTTTGTCACGCCGATCTTTGTATCATCCACGAAAATATCTGCATCATTTTTACTTACAAGGCGCACAGGTTTGCTGCAGGCAGTGACGGGTTTGACCGTGATGTCTTGTGTCGTATCACCGCGCTGAACCGATAGCATCAGGGGGACGTTTTTAGACTTTCTGATGTAGTCTTTGATTTCTATCAGGCTGTCCTGACCTTTGGTTAAGGCAATAGCGTTAACATGCGTGATAACGTCACCGATCTGTAAATTTTCTGCCGCGGGGCTGTGTTTTCCGATCATTGTGATGGTCGGATATAATGTCGTGCCATAGAGATTTTGCATGACAAGCTGATAGTTTTCACCCACGCTATCGGTTGTTGCGAATTCCGCACCAATAAACGGGGCAACCATATTGCCGCAAGCTTTTGCAAATTTAATGCGGATTGGCGCAGCAATATTTTTCAAGCGACGTGCGAATGTCATGTTTTTTTCGACTGCGGATTCGCGTTTTTTATACTCTCTATCCTGCGCATGTGCCGCGCCAAAAGGTGTCTGGCTGAGCATGAGTACGAGGGCGATGATCGGTAATTTTAAGGCTGCTTTTTTCATGGTACAAGCATTGCCATGGTCGTTTAATAAAGCAAGGTATAATTCACCTTCGGCTTGCATGAAACGGGGATGGCTGATCTAATAATAAGATGAAAGAAAAGCAAACAATATTTGATCCGGTTGAGCGCATGAATGACGCACGGTTTGATGCGGAGATTGATAAGCTCATCGCATTTGCCGAGGAATTGCGGATGAGCCTTATGCGGCAACATCGCGCGCGATCAGGCGTTGCAACGGCATCTTTTATTTTCTTTGTTCTTATTGGCTCTATTGGGTTTGGATATTTTCTTTTATTTGAAGGACGCGCTGATATTGGCATGATGTGCGTCATGCTCGCGATTGTGTTTTCCTACATGGTGCATATGTGGTCGGAAAAGCCGCTCACGGCATATAAGATGCAATATAAGCTTCAATTCATGCCCAAACTTGCGAGATTGCTTGGCGGTTTACGATTTTTTCCCTCACGCGGCATTGGAAGAGGGATATTGGAAAAAACAGGTGTTTTGCCAAAATTTGAAACATATCGCGCCGAAGATTGTTTTATGGGCAAGTATAAAGGCGTGAAGGTGATATTTTCAGAAGCGCGCCTATATCAAAGCAAAAAAGAAGTTGCGCCGCTTTTTGATGGAATTTTTGTTTTGTTGGAAGCCTCCAGTGATCTGTTTGATTCACATACGATTATCTCCTCCGACCATCACATGACACAAGCCTATGCAAGCAAGCGTTGGAAAAACCTATCGCCTGTTCAATTTGAAAAACTTCCCGATGATTGCGCTGCATTTAAAGCTTATTCAAGCGCCCCTGAATCTGCGGCCTCTATTCTAGGGGAGACATTTTTAAAAGAATTGTCAGAGGCATCGGTCGTGTTCAAGAACGCACCCATTACCGCAGTTTTGTTTCGCAAAAAATATGTGTTTATGATGATTCCATATGCGCATGATATGTTCGAGGCATCGGATATTCATATTCCCGTAAAGACGCGCCAACACGCTCAACAATGCCGAAAAGAAATTGATCAGATATTAGAGATCATTGATGTCTTTGATATCTTTAAAGAAAAAGCGATTGCAGAGAATTCGCCCGAGCAAGACGCTAGCGATAGCCCTGATACCTCAAATGATGAATAAATTGACACCTAAACGCTTAAATCTGAACGCGTAGCATGACTTCGCCGTTACGCAGCATCACGGATTTACGCGCGCTTTTTGGCAAGGGAATCCCCAATCCACGGCAAAACAGCATAAGCGCAGCCGCCAAGAAATCCCTCGTGTAATCTAGTTTTTTATCAGAGTCGAATGATTCTTGGGGGTTACTAAGATGGAGGCAGATGGTATTTCGATCGCCCTTCACTTCTTCAATTTTTGTGATCACACCAGCAGGTGGTTTTTTCAATTGTTTTTGCGCAGACAAGGCATAGAGGGCTTTATAGACCTCTTCGTTGCTGAAAATAATTAGGCGATCTTCCTTTGGCATAGTTTTTTGTATGGGCATTTCACCTGTTTGTAAAGCGGATGCGCGGCATCGTGTCTTTTTTCCCCGTATATTTTGCGCAGACTTATCATGCAACATTTGCATTTATAGATTTTAATCTATATATAATTCTCAAAATTAATAAACTTAAGTACATTATAGGGAGTATTTCATGAACGATCTTACAGGAAAATTTGTTAAATCTGATCCATTAATCGAGCTGCAATCTGCATGGCTTGCAAGTGTTTTAGAATTGCAGGAAGTTGCGAAAAATAACGGCCTAACTCTGGCTTTTTCTGGTGACAATAGTATGCAAATTCGTCGTATTAGCCCGAACGGTAAAGTGAATAAAATCGTAATGGGCTCTGTGCCCCCTACTGGCGGCTACACTAACAGCATGCATTACGATTAATATTTGAATACCAACACGACTTGGCCAAATTTATTGAGGGTTTTTTAAAGGATTTTCTGCTATTATAAGTGCTTTGATCATTTACCAAATAGCTTAGGATTTTTTAGATTATGGCCGATACACAAAATGCGAATACGCAAGGGTCTCCGGATGATATTTTTGATGCCGTTGACAGTGTCTCTGCGCAGCTCAAAGCTATTGAAACTTTTGTCGCGCGCCGCTTTGATGAAATCTCGATGGAGATCAATGCGACGTCACAGCAAATGGACATGGCCGAAGAAGACATGAGCGGCCGTTTTAGTGAAATCATGGAAATTATAAAGGCTGTTTCCTTTTCAGGGGATGGAAACACCCCCGCCAATACGGGTGTTGAATTAGACGCGGTTGTACAAGCAACCGAGCAAGCAGCAAACACCATTATGGATGCCGCCGACCGCATTAGCACACAGGTCAATGATGCGCTTGCCAAGACCGCTGAGCCCGCAGCGATCGAGGCCATTAATAAAGATATTGAAGAAATTTATATGGCGTGCTCATTCCAAGACATTACAGGACAACGCGTGCGCAAGGCCTTAGAGAATTTAAAGAGCATTGAGGATCGTCTTGGCACCGCGCTTGATGGTATTGGTGTTGATGTTGAGCATCAGACGCTGCAATCCTCGCCTGTTGCAATCACAACCCCCGCTACGCAAGACGATATTGACGCCTTATTCGATGATTAATTACCCTAATTAGCGCCGCCCCCGATATAGATAAAATTTTATACAAATTGTATTGAAGTAATTAAAAACTATTACTTCGAATTTTAACTATAATTAAAAAGATATTTACTTGCGCCGAGCATAATAACCTTCAAGAGGGGTTATTATGTTTACAAGAGATGTCGCTAAGGCACGTATAAAAAAACTTGAGGGGGATATGCTAGGGCTTATGCATAGGCTTAGACGCTTAAGCGCACAGCCCGGCATTTTTTCCAACGCATCACAGGCTTTCAATGCCCAGTCAGAAAGAGCTACGCTCAATATGAGCTTTCAGGGGGCTACACGCATTGAAGAACATTTAAAGCTTCAAATCTCCATGATCCGCGATGAATTAACAGCACTTACGCCTTATATGCACGAGCCGCTAGAATTTAAGATGTCAGCATAACGTTTTTAGGATATAATCATATATGTATTAACCGTTGCTGCCTGTAGGTTTTATGTTTGCTATTACAGATTTTCAAACCTCACTGCTCCGTGAGAAATTTATCATTCACGACCCGAATAAGACACGCAAGGACAACGGCTCTGTTACCGCGCTGAGTAACCGCATGGTTATCACCCTTAAAAAACCGTCGCAAGAAGATGCAGAGGTTTTCGTTATCAGAGCGCAAAATATGCATGTTTGCGTGCGCTTAGCAGGGCGTATGCTTCAAAGCTTTAATACCGGCGGGTCGCTTTTAACGCGCGGCGAACCCTATGATTGGCACGCGGCGTGGGATCCGATTATAACTGGCTATGAGCGCACATTTAATGATGACCTCTGGGTGGCGGTTTATCATCGTGGGAAAGTTATATTTTCAAGCGGTGAGCATCATGTGTTTTTGGATTTGATCGAAAAATGCGATTACGAGAACACCAATGACTATGACTACGCTATCCCTATGGCGGAAAACGCATTCAAGCAATCGGGTAAAATTGTCAAAATTGAATATTCCGCCAATGTTGCGCTCGTTCTCACCTTTGAAAAAGGGGTCGCGCGATGCGGTGTTATTTTGCGCGGCGTTGATGGAACGACGACTTTTAATTGTAAGGTGACCCCTCTGCCATCGACACCCCAAAAAGCATCGCAGCCAATTAATATTCCACAATGCCTGTCTGTCGCTGCCGCATTTTTGGAAGGTGTGCAGCTTGCCTATATGGCTGGCATCAACATGTTCAAAACTCGTGTCGGCATGATTGAACGCTCATCTCACGATGACCTAAAGACGAAAGAAGCACAGAGGCGTCTTGCGCGTTTGGATGCGGAGATTACGAATTTAGACAGTACATATAATGTGCGCTATCGCCCTGAAAAACCACAGTTTTCACTCATCATGAGCGAAGCAGAAGAACTGGCGGCGCGCACCATAGAAACCCCCAAGAAAAAGCCAAAGCCATTTGGCGCGGATGATCCGCCGCCTGAAAGCGCTGAGGCTCCGCAAGGCGATTCATAGGCACTCATCCTCTCGGCTAGTCAAATAAAATCAAAGACACAAAAACAATGCCGCCCGAAGTTTTTATCTTCGGCGCGGCATCGCGTATTATTCGGGTATAGACTGGCTAAACTTAAGCCGCCTGCGCCATGTTTCTTAGGACGTAGTGCAGAATGCCACCGTTTTGGAAGTATTCGACTTCATCCAATGTATCGAGGCGACAAAGGAGCGTTACATCCTTGCTGGAGCCATCTTCGTAATGGATTGTCATGGACACATCTTGCGATGGTTTTAGACCGCCGCTAATGCCCGTGATGTCAAATGTCTCCGCCCCTTTAAGCTTGAGCGTGTTACGATCATCGCCGTCTTTAAACTGAAGCGGCAGCACGCCCATACCGATGAGGTTGGAGCGATGGATACGCTCAAAGCTTTCGGTGATGACCGCCTTAACGCCGAGCAAACGCGTCCCCTTTGCAGCCCAGTCACGTGAAGAGCCAGTTCCGTATTCCGCGCCGCCGATGACGACAAGCTCGGTATTTTCTTCACGGTATTTGATTGCGGCGTCATAGATGCTCATTTCCTCGCCTGAGGGCATGTGCTTGGTGTAGCCGCCTTCGGTTCCCGGTACCATTTCGTTCTTGATACGAATATTGGCAAATGTTCCGCGCGTCATGACACGGTCATTGCCGCGGCGTGATCCATAAGAGTTGAAATCTTTTGGATCAACACCATGATCGACAAGATATTCACCAGCAGGATGCGTCGAACGGAACGCGCCAGCGGGGGAGATATGGTCGGTTGTGACAGAATCACCAAGGATGGCAAGCGGGCGCGCTCCTTTGATATCATCTGTGCCGCCTGCATCGCCTGTCATTCCTTCGAAGAATGGCGGGTTTTGGATGTAGGTTGAATCATCAGACCATGCATATGTCTCGCTTGCAGCGGCGGTGCCGATTGCTTGCCATTCTGGTGTGCCTTTAAAGACATCCGCGTAACGGCTTGAGAACATTTCCGGTGTGAGGGAGGATTGGATAAATTCCTGCACTTCCTTATTGGTTGGCCAGATATCTTTCATGAAAACATCATTGCCATCTTTATCTTGTCCCAATGGATCCTTGTAGAGGTCGACCTTCATGGAGCCTGCGATTGCGTATGCAACAACAAGCGGCGGTGACGCGAGATAGTTGGATTTGATATCAGGAGAGATACGCCCTTCGAAGTTACGGTTGCCCGACAGGACGGATGTCACGTTCAAATCGCCATCATTGACCGCTTTTGAAATTGCGGGCGGCAATGGGCCAGAGTTACCGATACATGTTGTACAGCCATAGCCGACGGTATCGAAGCCAAGTGCGTCGAGGTCTTCGGTTAGCCCCGCTTTATCGAGGTAATCCGTCACCACTTGTGATCCTGGTGCGAGGGAGGTTTTCACCCAAGGCTTGACCATTAACCCTTTTGCACGTGCTTTACGCGCAACGAGGCCAGCGGCGAGCATAACAGCAGGGTTTGAGGTGTTGGTACAGGATGTGATCGCGGCGATCACAACATGCCCTTGTTCGATTTCAAAATCCTCGCCTTCAACCGCGACAGATTTGCGCATGCCTTGATCTTCGGGGACAGCGTCAACAGGTCCGCCCTCCGCCGCCATCGCGCCTTCGCTTCCGATGGAATCGATGCCCAATGTGTTGGCAAGATGTGTTTTGAACGCTCTGACTGAATCGGTCAATGCGATACGGTCTTGCGGGCGTTTCGGGCCGGAAATTGATGGCACGACATCTTCTAGGTCGAGATGGAGCGTTTTTGTGAACTCAGGATCAGGCGTGTTGCTATCACGCCACATGCCTTGTTCCTTGGCGTAAGCTTCGACGATTTTAACGCGGTGTTCATCGCGTCCGGTGAAGCGCAGGTAATTGAGGGTTTCTTGGTCGATTGGGAAGAAACCACATGTTGCGCCGTATTCGGGAGCCATGTTTGCGATTGTCGCCTGATCAGCCAAGGTTAGGTGGTCGAGGCCACTGCCGTAAAATTCAACGAATTTACCGACAACGCCAAGCTCACGAAGCATTTCGACAACGCGCAACACGAGGTCAGTTGCGGTTGTGCCTTCTTTCATTTTTCCGGTGATCTTGAAGCCGACAACTTCAGGGATCAACATCGAGATTGGTTGACCGAGCATGGCCGCTTCGGCTTCAATCCCGCCAACGCCCCAACCGAGAACGGATAGTCCGTTGACCATTGTTGTGTGGCTGTCTGTACCGACGAGTGTGTCAGGGTAAATCACGCCTTCGGATTCCCAAACGGTTTGGGCCAGATATTCGAGGTTTACCTGATGGCAAATCCCTGTACCCGGTGGCACAACGCGGAAGTTTTTAAACGCGCCCTGCCCCCATTTGAGGAATTCATAGCGTTCGCCATTGCGTTCAAATTCGCGCTCTACGTTATGCTGGAATGCTTGTGGTGTGCCGAATTCGTCAACCATCACGGAATGGTCAATGACGAGGTCAACAGGCACCATTGGATTGATTTTTTGTGGATCACCGCCCAAAGATTTCATTGCTTCGCGCATTGCGGCGAGGTCGACAACCGCAGGAACGCCAGTAAAATCCTGCATGAGGACGCGGGCGGGGCGATAGGCGATTTCTTGTGAT
This sequence comes from Alphaproteobacteria bacterium, assembly GCA_009995045.1. Lineage (GTDB taxonomy): Bacteria > Pseudomonadota > Alphaproteobacteria > Micavibrionales > Micavibrionaceae > TMED27. The sequence goes on along the minus strand of JAACQG010000009.1, from coordinate 68,922 downwards.
GATTTTTTATTTTTCTGCCAATCTGAAATGGCGTGAATATCTTCGATTGTCACGGAGCGACCATCTTCAAACCGCAGGAGGTTTTCTAAAAGAACCTTCAATGTGTAAGGCAGTGTGGTTACATCGCCGATCTTTTCTGCGGCGGTTTTTAACGAGTAATAATCGTATTCCTTACCGTCAACGGTAAGTTTTTTGCGTGTGCCTAAGGTGTCCTGTCCGGTGCGTGTCATGTTTTATCCTAATCCTTGGTATATGATTTAAAAATCTAGAGTAGGATATCATGACTCGAAAGGGTTTAAAAATGGTAAAAATACCAACGAATTCAAAGTTTTATGAAAAAAGTAAAATAATTGAGGAAAACCACTGAAAACGCCTTAATTGCGCCATATTTTTATATTACCATAATAATATATAGGGATTTATTGTTTAACGCCGATTGTCTCTATTTCCTAAAAATGCTCACACCTATAATTAAACCGTTACCTTTCCCGGGTAACGGTTTTTATTGTTGGCTTAATCGTAATTTTACTTAGCTCGATATTCTCATGCTATCGACGCCAGTTGGCGCGCAATTCACGTTATCAGCAGGGCCAGCCTTAGAAAACTCTGCGCCCGGATTTTCATGAATACCATATTCTCTCAAACGCCCTTGGAGTTCTGCGTCATTTTGCTTCAAGATGTTTTGGGCTTCTTCAAGTGTCGGGATTTGTATTACTGTACCAATACCGATCTCGTGAATGCTTTCAAGGCCGTTGAATTTTGCTACAATTGCAGATGAGAACTTTATACGCTCCTGCTTATCCATTCCTTCGAACATTTGCATGTATGCGTCGTTATTTTGATCATGCAACATGCGTGGTGCGAAATCGGATAGAACATTGCCTTTTTCTACAGTGTAGGTGCTGTGCACGTCATCGGCGCAATTTGCGTCATTAAACTCGCCAGTCGTAGGCCCTGCCGTGCTTACTGTCGGACCATTATCATCTGTTGCTGGCCCGCCTGTTGCCGGTTCTTCCGCTGTCTGTGTTTCTGCTGGGACGACTGGCTGCTCCATGAGCTGCTCTTCTGGCGATAGTGTAGCCTCTGCTGCCTGTTCAGTAGGAGGCAATTCTTCGCCTGTACCATCAAGCCCACCCGGTGGATAAGCCCCATCGGGGAAGCGAGGCTCTGTAGGTGCTTGAGTTACTTCTGGCGCTGGCTCAACAGGCTCTACTCGTTGCAATTCAATTCTACCATCTCTTCCTTCATTGGGGCCTTGATTGGTACGGTTATCCGTTATTTCGACGCCTTCTTTCTTAAACAGATCTTCTATTTGATCTGCAACTCCGGCGTTGAAAGGATCAAGCTTCGCTCTGTGAAGGTCATGGATGGCATAGTCATCCATCCATACAAACCCATCTGGGTTACTGGTGGGGCGCATATCAAAATCATAATTGTCTATACGCAATACATTGATATTACTATCAAAACCAGAATTGGCGCCTGTAAAATACCGCTCATCATGAATAGCAATGCCAGCTTCTGCAAAGCGTTCCTGGATTAGCGGCTTTACGGCCTCATTGCTGGGGTCGATGGCTTTTCTGTATAAATCAATGACGGTATCATTATCGCTAAGATCTGCCGTCTTGACCTCCTCTATTAAGGCTTCTACGCCCTGTGCATTATCAAATGCTTGAGATTCCTGTGCATATTTGCCCAGAAGGTTATTTCCTTCTGCACTTGTTTGAAGAGCTACGAATAATGGATTCATGGCTACAGAGCTGACGCCACTAGACGGGTTTGCAAGCGTAAAATTATGCGTTGCCATTATGAATGAAACCGTACCCTCATCGGTTAAATCTATTGTTTGATTGAAAAGACTGTCTCTTATCTGTCCAAGCCGAGCGTTAATTGCGCCGATATCTGACGCCTCTAAAATAGTTCGGTCTTGGTCATTAACCTCTTGTGGAATATAAAATTTTGCCATCTTTTCGCACCCTCTATGTATTTACTCAATATTTTCTCGTTTATTATTAATTTCACTTTTATGAGTGATTAATTTGCATGATATAGAGAAAACATTAATAAATTATTAATTGGCTTTAATAAATTATCACTAGAGCATTATTATTATAATATTACCGTAAAAATCTAAACGCAGTGTTAATGCAGATGGGCGTTGAAAGTATGGCTGCTGTGCTGTTATAAGCTTTATATGAGCAATGAAAACAAACATACACGTCGTCGTCGCACCGCAGCCGTTCAGGCAGGCGTTGGACAAGACACAAGTTATAAAGCGGTGATGCCGCCCCTTTATTTGTCATCTACTTATAAGATAGAAGGCATTGATAAGCGCCAGCCTTACGAATATTCCCGCACCAGCAACCCGACGCGCGATATTTTGGCGGATGCCTTGAATGAGCTGGAAGAAGGTGTTGGTGCTTGTGTGACATCATCGGGCATGGCGGCGCTTACACTGATCCTGCATTTGCTTGAGCCAGACGATTTGGTGCTTGCGCCGTTTGATTGTTATGGGCGTTCGTTTTGGTTGGTTCGGGCGCTTGCGGAGAAAAAGCATTTCCGCCTTCAATTCATTGACCAATATGATGAAAGCAAGCTGGATGAGGCGTTTAGCGAAGCGCCCGCAATGGTTTTGATGGAAACACCATCCAACCCAGTTATGCGCATTGCTGATATCGAAGCGATTTCGAAACGCGCGCACAAACATGGCGCATTGGTGGTTGTTGATAATACGTTCCTATCCCCCATGCTTCAGCAACCGCTTAAATTAGGGGCGGATATTGTTTGGCACTCGAATACGAAGTTTTTAAACGGACATAGCGATGTTGTTGGCGGGTCGGTGATTGCCAAGGATCAAAAAGTCTTAGACGAGCTAAAGCTTTGGAATAACTCACTTGGCACGATTGGTGCGCCGTTTGACAGTTATCAAACATTGCGCGGGCTTCGCACCTTAGAACTTCGTGTGCACCGTGCGCAGGAAAATGCGGAGCAAATTGCCGCGTTCTTGGATGGTCACGATAAGGTTGGAAAGGTTTATTACCCAGGCCTTAAAACACATCCGGGACATAAGATTGCGGCGCGTCAGCAAGATGGGTTCGGCGCGATGATTAGTTTTGAGCTTTCGGGAAGTGCGGCGGATACCGCGAAACTGGTTGAGGTGCTTGATCTGTTTTGCCTTGCACAAAGCCTTGGCGGGACAGAGAGTCTGATTAACCACCCCGCGTCCATGACACATGTATCAATGGGCGCAGAGGCACGCGCGAAAGCGGGGGTTACGGATCAGCTTTTGCGCCTATCCATTGGGATTGAGCATATTGATGATCTGATTGATGATTTATCTCAGGCATTAGATCAGGTTTAACGCCTATTGCGGCCTCGTGATGCGCTGATTTCACCTTCGCATATGGCGCTAACGCGCTGATACTCTTCCAGTGAGTCCACGCCCTGCTGAAGCTCGGCGCGTTCAATGTTCATTTTCTTGTATTCAAGCTCGACCAGCTGGCCGACCGTTTGTTGCATCCGATTGATAACATTTTGAGCATCCTTGGCGGGGACTGGACCGACCAAAAACCCTCTGGATTTCAAACCATCATGCACCTTTTTGCCCATTGTCTTTGCGTATTTATTAACGATTTTGCGATCAACCATAACATGTTTTAGTTCATGCTCTTTTACCGCCTTGAACTGGCAAGGATCCTCTGCAACTTCTTTTGCAATGACGATTTCTGGATCAATTTCAATGCGTAGCTCTACGTTTTCGTACCATATGCAAACCGCTTTGTTATTATATACGTATTCATAATTAAGTTTAACAATTGGGCGCATACCAATTCTGCCGCGCATAAATCCATCCGTATGGCTGTTTGTGTCAAAACCATATGGGCTTACCGTGTCGATAGTATATGCCTGAAGCTGCTCTCGGGTTTGAGTGAGGTCATATTTTACGGGCGCTGTTTTAGGCATGACGCGGATTTGCGCAGGGCCCGGCATTTTGCAGATGGTTGATGGATTTGAAGATGCCAAAGTGAGGAGGCCAAGGGCCGCTATAGGTTCAAGTATACCAATCATATGAAATATGCGTCCCTTTTTACTGCACCACTATAATAGCAAATAGAATTGAATGAAATATTAACGTTGTAATATTGTCTAAAATTACAACGCAACGCGCCAACGCTCTTCCAATTTTCTGGTGTATATGCTAAATCCGCATTATAAGTATTAACAATCAACGCTAGCGAGAGACTTTATGGGACCGATCATTGGACTGATTAGCTTGGCCATTACGATATATATCTGGATTATTCTGATACAGGTTTTGATTAGTTGGCTTGTTATTTTTGATGTTATTAACGTCAGCAATTCAAAAGCGCAAAATTTGATTTCATTGTTGAAACGCGCAACAGATCCTGTATTTAAACCGCTACAAAAGGTTATTCCCAATATTGGCGGCATTGATATTACGCCGATTGTGGTGATTTTAGGATTGTCGCTTTTACGCGGCGCAATCGTCAGCGGCATGGGCGGCTATGGGTATTGGTAATAAAGGGTAAATGAAATGGAAGCAGCTTTGGATAATATAGACTCAACTACAATTATTGACGGTAAAGCCATCGCGGCTCAGCTTCGCGAGGATTTGGCAGCGCAGGTTGCCGACATGGATACGAAGCCAGGTTTGGCGGTTATCCTTGTTGGCGATGACCCCGCTAGCCATGTTTATGTGCGCAATAAGATTAAGGCGTGTGAAAAAGTTGGCATAAAGAGTTACGAAGCACGCATGCCCGAAAAAGCGACTCAAGCCGAGATCGCGGCGGAAATTCAAGCGTTTAACGACAATAAAAACGTACATGGCATATTGCTACAACTGCCCGTTCCCGGTCATTTGGATAGCGATGCGTTGGTGCAGATGATTGACCCGGCCAAGGATGTTGACGGATTATCATTTATCAATCAGGGGAAATTGATTGCGGGCGATAAAAGCGGCCTAGTGCCCTGCACACCGCAAGGGTCAATGATGCTTATTCGCAGCGTGCGTGATGATTTATCCGGTCTTAACGCGGTTGTGATTGGGCGATCCTTGTTGTTTGGAAAACCGATGGCGCAATTGTTACTTGCGGCGAATTGCACGGTGACGATGGCGCATTCTCGCACGAAGGATTTAGAGAGCGTTTGTCGCAACGCGGATATTATTGTGGCGGCGGTTGGCCGTGCAAAAATGGTCAAGGAAAGCTGGATCAAACCTGGCGCAGTTGTGATTGATGTCGGTATTAATCGCGGTGAAGATGGTAAATTATGCGGGGATGTTGATTATGATGGCGCGCTCAATGCGGCGTCTGCGATTACGCCCGTGCCTGGCGGCGTTGGGCCAATGACAATTGCGTGCCTTTTGCAAAACACCATTAAAGCCGCAAAAGCATCATCATAAAGCGCATTTCCTTTAATAGATCATGGCGCGAAATGGCGGATATTCATGCATGATTTCCAGCGACTTCTGACGCGCACGAAAGAGGTTTAAGAACTTCTTAGCGTCTTCTTCGCTCGCGAAATTGATACGCGGCTCAATGTATTCGTATTTATTTCTGGCATCAAAAAGCATTTCCAGCATTTTCTTATTGTTAGATATCCAGCTGTCAGCCTCTATCAAGAAGGCTTTTGCCTTGCCGCTTTTGAATTTGAAATTGTTTCGCATTGTTGGGTCAACTGTTTCATCTGTTTCCAAAATGGTTTCGATTTCTTTTATCTCCGCCCTGATGATTTTATCCCAATGCTCAAGAATGATTTCAGCGCGCTGGCTATTTGCGACTTCTTTTGCGAGGCGATGCGGATCGGAAAGCACCTCTTCTCCGGCGATAGAGGACATATAGCGACGGATTTCATAGCCATACATATCGTATTGCGGCGGCAAAATCACCGTTACCCCATGAAGCAATTTGTCTACACGCTGCCCAAGGGTATGCGCCTCTTCTGCTTTATAGAATTGAATTTGCGGGATTGTTGGTTCGGTATCTATATCATATCCGATTAATTTGGATATCTCTTTGCCATATGTTCTCTCAATGTCAATTTGCGCGCGCAATTGTGGGTTATTACCCAATGGACGACCATTAACATAGACAAGAGGCTCCCGCCCCTGCGGACTTGTTGCACGCATTTCATGATATTTATGGATACGATCAATGATGATTTTCTTTTGACGCTCGCTATCGCTTTGTTCGTATTGTGCGTTTGCGCCTGAAATATTACCCAAAATATTAATCGCCAAGACCACTGCAAGCATTAAAAAGCAATTGTGTGTTTTACACATTGCAGGTTTTCGTATCTTTTTAGGGGGCTTATTAAATAACGTCATAGATTTATCGTAGCATAAAAAATGCGGCTTATGTGAGCCGCATTTGTTGTTTTTAAATGTCACTATCACGTTATAGCCTTATTCACCTTGCGCGACAGTATAACCGGGAACGCCATCATATGTGTTTAGCATCACGGATTTTGTGAAGTTAAGTCCCGCCTCATTCATACGGTTCATGAGCGCGACCACTTGTGATGTTTTGATGTGGTCATCATTGCTTGTCACGAAACGCAAGCGCCAGTTATCGGAGCAGAATGTCGCCGCATTCCCGTCTGGCCAAACCTTGGTTCCGCGGTTCGAGATCATCTGTAGGCCGAGATTGTCGGTCACGCATGGCAAGATCGCCGCCACAAGGTCATCGGTGGTTTTGTCCCAGTTGATGCCGATATCGACGCCAACGCGCACCTTGGCCTCCCATTTCGATTCGCGTACAGGCGGAAGCGTTAAGCCGCCAGCGATGTTTGGATATTTCTTTACCGGGAATTTTTCAGGAACCTGACCGAGGCGTTCGATGATGGCTTTTGTCATGCCTTCGGTGCCGACTTTTTCCTTGGAGATGCCTTCGCGGAAGATTTCGCCCGTATGGATTCCGTCTTCAAGGGTTCTTAACCACGCGTTGTGGATTTTTGATGCAACATCGCCTTGTCCGATATGGGTGAGCATCATGACAGAGCCGAGCACGAGGCCAGATGGGTTTGCGATACCCTTGCCCGCGATATCAGGGGCAGAGCCGTGGATCGCTTCGAACATGCCGAAATTTTCGCCGATATTGGATGATCCGCCTAAACCGACCGATCCCGTTACCTCGGCAGCAACATCGGAGATGATATCACCGTAGAGGTTGGTTGTGACGATTACGTCGAACATCTCTGGGTGGTTGGCTACCTTTGCGGTGCCGATATCGATGATCATGTGATCTTTTTCAATGTCGGGATAAAACTCGCCGATTTCGTCGAAAACACGGTGGAAGAGACCATCAGAGATTTTCATGATGTTGTCTTTTGACATGCATGTGACTTTTTTACGGCCATTGGCGCGGGCATATTCAAATGCGTAGCGCATGATGCGCTCTGTACCCGGGCGGGAGATGATTTTGAGGGAGGCCATCACGTCTTGGGATTGACGATATTCGATACCGCCGTATAGGTCTTCTTCGTTTTCACGGATGATGACCAAATCCATATCAGGATGGTTTGTTTTGACGAATGGGTGATAGGCAACACATGGGCGAACATTGGCGAAAAGGCCAAGGGATTTGCGCACGGTTACGTTGAGGGATTTAAAGCCGCCGCCTTGCGGGGTTGTGATGGGCGCTTTCAGGAAGACGCGGGTGCGTTCAAGGCTTTCCCATGCTTCGGGGGCAATTCCGTTTTTGATACCAGATTTGTAAACAGCTTCGCCGATTTCAATTTCCTCGATATCGAGGGCAGCGCCAGCGGCGTCAAGAATTTCGAGGGTAGAGTCCATGATGGCGGGGCCGATGCCGTCGCCTTTTGCAACTGTGATTGGGGTCGCTTTAGTGCCTTGAGTCATTGATTGGTATCCTTTTGAAGTGTCGAACGACAGTTGGTCAAGGATACCAGAATCATGATTTAAATCCAGCGCTTAAATACAGCGCAGCACGTTTACAATACGCCTGGGCTTGATACGCCTGCATTTTTGCTTTTTTCTTTTTCCTGATCAGGACATGGCAATAGGCGCAAGATGGTGTAACCAATCACCGCGGATATCACCGATGCGACAAGTATACCAAGGCGGATTGATGCCTGATGATGCACATCATCAAAGGCTAGCCCGCCGATAAAGAGCGACATGGTAAAGCCGATACCACAGAGCGCAGACACCGCATACAGATGTGTCCACTTCACACCGCCAGGCATTGGGGACAGCCCTGTTTTGATCGCAAGCCAAAGCATTGAGAAAATACCCACCTGTTTACCGACAACAAGACCAAGGATAATACCGAGCGTTGTTGGTTCGAAAATAGAGTGGAAGCCCATTCCTTTAAACGGAATGCCCGCATTGGCGAAGGCGAATATGGGGAGGATGATGAATGACACCCATGGATGCAGCGCATGCTCAAGCGTTTTACACGGCGTAATGGATGGATCTTTTTTCGAGACCACAGGAATAAACAACGCCGTTACAACCCCCGCAAGCGTTGCATGAATGCCCGATTGAAGAACAGCAACCCATAGGATAATGCCCAATATGATATATGGCGCGGTGCCAACAACATTACGGAGATTAAGGATCAACAACCCCACCAAAGCGACAGCACCGAAAGCCAGCGGCTCAAGCTGTAGATTAGAGGTATAGAAGAAAGCGATAATCAAGATTGCGCCCAAATCGTCAATCACCGCGATGGCGGTCAGCAATATTTTGAGACGCACAGGTGCGCGGCTGCCAAGGAGGCCAAGCACACCCAGCGCGAATGCGATATCCGTTGCAGCGGGAATCGCCCAACCAGAAAGGTTTTCCGGTGTATCTAAGTTGATGTAGTAATAGATCAACGCAGGTACGATCATTCCACCCAAAGCGGCGATCGCAGGTAGCAATGCGCGCGAGCGTGTCGAAAGCTCACCGGATTTAACCTCACGTTTTAGCTCTAGCCCAACAAGGAAGAAGAAGATCGCCATGAAACCATCATTGATCCAGTGGAGCAGTGATTTTTTGATTTCGAAATCAAAGCTACCGCCGATCTCGTCAAAGCCGATGCGGAAATAAATTTCATGCAAGATGTGATCATAATAATGATAAAGCGGGCTGTTTGCGATCACCAGCGCAAGTATTGCTGCCAAACCCAATAAAATACCGCCTGAAGCTTCCATGCGTAAAAAGACGTTCGCTGCTTTGAAAATGCGCTTTGCGCCTGTTTCGATGGGGGCTGCGTATGGGTTATCTGCATCTGACATCTTATGTTCCGTTTCATTTTAACAGGGTAAAATATAACGGTTTTTCTCACAGAAGAAAGCCTTTTCGGATTTATTTATCCCAAAAATATCATCATAGGCTTAGCGCGCTTTTATAATCATTGCGGCTTTATTTATTCCAAAAGATAACTTCGGGCGTGGGGAGCTTTTTATCATCGCTGCGGCGATAGACGTAGATGCCCAAAACGGATAAGCCGATGCCCCAAATGGCCGATAGCGAGCCCATGGCCGCCATAACTGCACCGGCACGATCAGTATCAAAAATAATTACGTAAGCAATTCCAAACATTTGCGCCGCCCATGTTAACGCCATGAGATACCCGAATGTCGGGCGCATACGGCGAACATATTTATCTTGTGATGCGACTTCTGCGCGCATGGTTTGGTTTATTTCAGAAAGGGTTACCTTGAATTCCTCAGATTTTAGCTGCGCCAAATTCTCCAAATGCCTGTTTGCCTCCGCCATTTGCTCGGGCGTGATGGCTCCGGCCTTTAATGCATCATCGACACGCTCCAGCGCGTCGGCGGCGGTGCGGGTGACAGGTGAATTAATGCCCCTAAGCGATTCTGAAATAAAGGTAATTAAAAGCGGTAAGCCGATTTTTGCGAGGATTGATTCGATCATTTTGGATATCCTTTTTTTGATATCCGTCATATCGAATATCGTTAATATAAAATTGTCATACTATTGAGATACTGCTCTGAGGCATCTTTGTCCCACGGCCATTTTCCTGACGTGCTTGGCCAAACGATTTGAAACACCTGAAAATCATCACCATTATAGAGCCATTGGCATGATCCCATATAATCGTCGTAATGTTTGGGGTCGATTGCTTTGAACGTGACTTGAAAATCTTCTATGAAGCCGTCGTAAAGTTCATTTTCTGTAAATTCTTCGCCTGCTTTTACGCGCTTGTTATATTCATTGACCATAAAATGCATCAGCTTAGGCGGTAGACCAACGACGATGACTTCGGGTTTAGCGGTTTGCTGCTGAATACCGATAGAATAAGTGAATCCAGGGCCATCCTCATCGGCCATAACGTGCGTCACGCTACAGCCGAATTTCTCAATGTTTTTTATCACGTTTTGTTCGTAGCTGTTCATTGGTTGAGCTTAAACGATTTTTCCTAATTCCGGGTTAATTATAGCCCTTTCAAATCGTAGAAAATGTGGCGCCCGATGGTGACGGTCGGGGTTTCACCCTTGGCCCAATATGGCGCGACATAATCGGCGTGGTAATGGGTGGCGCCGCCCGTGTGGTCGTTTAACTGCCCCAGCACCGCGCGGCGGGCAATGCGCAGGCAGGTTGCGAAATAGAGGTCATCCTCGCCAACGGCTTGTAGTTTTTTGAATGATGGGTCGGAGCGGTTCCAGCAAGAAAATTGATAGGGTTTTTGGCAGACCTGAATGATGTTGCCACCCCACCAATATTTACCGCCATTGTCTTGGGCGGTTTTCACGCGATTTTGAATGACATTTGCAACCGCCTCAGGGCCGATTGTGCCCTCGCCCCTTGCCTCGCCCCATAATGTGCGGGCAAGAACGTCGTTTTCAAGGTTGCGATAGAACGCCTCGGCGTCGCTGCGCGGTGGCACATCCGATCCGCCGATAGCGGTCAAAGTTGGTTTTTTCATCTGTGAATTCCTTTTATTTTAATTTCATGATTGCCCAAGGGGACAGGCCTCAGGACGGGCGGCTTGCGGGATGGCATGATGCGATTTGATCCATCCTGATGAGGGCGCTTTCCATGCGTTTGATTGAGATTGAGAGGTTTTTGATCTCTGCGCCGAATGATGCCTCTAATGAGCTGAGGCGTTCATTGAGGTTGCTGGTTTTATCCAGATTGCGGCTGAGATAGGTGAGGATCACCTTGTTACTTTCCGCCATTTTTTCTGCGCGGTCGGCTTTGCGCCAGATCGCGCCCAAGATTGCAGCGAACAGGCTTATGGTGATACCGGCGAGCATTTCGTAATATTCCATGGGCTGTCTCCTAGATTTTAAAATCGGTGCTGGCTTTGTGGGGTTTTTGTCCACGCATCCAGCTATGTGCGCCTTTGCCGTATATGCGTGGCAAATGGTCAGGGATTTGGGCGAGCGCCCCTGCGACGGCATCCAAGCCATCATCATGCCCCCTATTCGCGCCAGGTCGCCATTCCTGCATCTCGCCCATAAACGGTGTTTTCAATACAGATCGGTGGACGGATAAGCGCTCGCTAGCGAGGATGGCATCGAAGGCTTCGATGATACGCATATCCTTGTTTTGGCTTTGATGGCACTCGCGCACCGTGCATGGCGCGTGAGCGGCGGATAATTCATTGCGCAGTAATTTGGGTAAGAATTTCCCGATGCCGTTTGTCTCCACCGTGATTGAGGGCAGATAATGCGTCTTGGCGATTTGGGCGATGGCTTTGCATTGCTGTGTGGCTTCGTCCTGCTTATCGGCGTCATTGATTTTGATATAGGCGATGTGATGCAGGTAATGATGCCCATCAGCATCGGTGAAAATGACCGCCACAACGCTGTGATCGCCTTTTTCGCTGCCGAATGCGGGGTCCCAGAATGTGCTGGAGGCGGCGAGCTTTGTTTGCCCGAGGAAAAGGGTCTGTATTTCCTTGGTATAATCGAGCTCATCATCATACACCTTCAGCCGCGCCGCGTTGAGCCGCCCCTCAATGAGGTTGCGTGGCTCTAGCATCATTTGGCTGGCGAATTTATTCGGGCCGCTGGCGCGTTTCATGCGCTTGATATCGTATTTCGTGTAACGCTCCGGCCAAATGCTATTGCCATCTTTGTCCATTATGGGCAGTGAGAGGCGCTTGAAATCGCTTAGAAACGCGTGATCCTCGCCCAATTCCTCGTGCGGCTCTTCGGCGTAGATTGTGTTGTAATGATGTGGCGTGCCCACATAAAGCTGCGTGCCATCGGGGACGAGGACATATTGCATTTCCGCCAATCGCTCACGCAGGGCGAGGCGCTTTTCGGCGCTGTCGCATGTGTTGGGAACCTCAACATCATCACAGATAATGATATCGGCGCGTGATCCGGTGATGTTGGCGGTAATGCCCTTTGCCAGCATAGATGGATCGCGCGCCTCAAACATACGCTTGATGGTGAAACGGTCAGATGCCCATTGCTCGGCCTTATTGGGCTTGAGCTTTTTTGTATGGGGGTGGCGTTCGATGATTCGTTTGACATTTTGCACCATCTTTTTCGCCAAGGTCAGATCCGCCGCCAGCACGAGGATTCGCAAATTTGGCTGGCGATATAAAAGCCACGCGGCAAACAGGCCGACAATCGTGCTTTTACCCGCACTTCGAAACGCCATCAGCAGTAAGCGCGTGTTGCCGCAGCTCCAATTCCATTCCAGCCACCTTGCTATTTTCAGGTGGATTTGCGGCGTACGCATTTTCATTGCCTGATTCCACGCCACCAAAAACAATGCTAAATCCGCATCTGTTATATCGTGTTTCGTGCTTTGTGGATTATAACACGTTGGCATATCAACGATTTCTTCCATGGCTTAGCGTCCTAATTCGGCGTTTGCGTTTTCGATGACTGATCGTAAAATGGCGTTTTCCAACTCGCCCTCAAATTCAGGCGGCGGAATATCCGCCCATTGCGCGAGCTTGATGAGAAGCTCGATATGGGCGATGCAGACTTTGCAGGCATCGTGATGTTCTTTGAATGATTTGGGCGACACGTCACCTTCTGGGTTTGTGGCTTGCTCTTCGGAAAAGCTGATATAAGATTGGATTGTGGTTTTCATGGCATTGGGCAGAAATACGGCGATATCGCGCCGCATTCCCTGTTCAATTTTGAGCATATGTGGCCTTTCTAGAAGCGGTTGATGATGTACCATTGGCCGCCATTTGATACGACTGTGATGGCATTATATTGGCTGTTTAATGGCTGTGCGTATCCATCGGGGCCGGTTGCGCCCTGCTCCGTGACCGTGATGGTATTGGATGAGGGGTCGGTTTTCTTGATCGTGATGGTGCGTCCGATTGCCTGTGATGAATTCGCGGGCGGCAGGCGGGCGGTCATTGCGCCGCCGAATGACGAGAGCAAATAGCTATCGACCGCCATGTCGATGTCATAGGTTCCGCTGCCGTCGAAAAAGCGCGTATTGCCGGGCGCACGGTTTGAGGATAAGACAAACCACTCCGCGCCATTGGATTGCGCCATCATGAAATCATTTTCCGCGCCGAGGAAATAATCACGCCCATCGGGGCCAGCGCCCCCAGTTTCTTTGATGGTGATGACGTTGCTTGAGCTGTCGGTTTTCTTGATGACCATCATTGCCCCAACCGCATCCGCCGCATTGGGAAGATTAACGGTTAGCGCCCCGCCGAAGCTGGACACAAGATGCACAGAATGGGATGTATCGAGCGATACGATACCTTGCGTATCTATAAATTCAGTGTCATATCTTTGTAGGGTGGCGGTCATGTCCGTACAGGTTGTGCGCTGCATGCGGTTCTTATAAGGAAAGCCCGCGTTATAGGCGGTATATTCCCCGCCGGACAAATCCCAAATGGCCGCGCCGTCACTGACCGAAAGCAGATTAAAGATCGAGGTTTCGATTGATCCTGCCTCAAGCTTGATATTGGGGACGCTGTTAAAACTCTCCGCATAGGGATTAATGAGCAAGGTTTTATCGCAGCCCGCGCCAATCGTGAAACACCCTTGTGCGGTGCCGTTGACATTGGCTTCGCAGTCGATGAGGGAGTTGTTAAAGCGCCCTTCTTCGATGTAAAAGCCATGCCCCGTTGATGGCTCGCCGAGGGAATATGCGCGGCATGCGTGGAATTTATTGGCGTTTGGCGTGTCCCCCGCCCCGCTGCGCGTGAGGTGGAAACCGTGCAGCTTAAACTGCTCCACAAGGACGCGGCTTAACGTGTTCCAATAGCAGGGGAAATTGGTGTTGTTATAGCCATCTAATTGTACGCCGATATTGGGGCCGACAATCGTTATATCACTGATGGCGGTTTGTACGCATGGGCGGGTTTTGCCAAACAGCTTAATGCCGATATCACCGCCGATGATGCGCAAATTATGGAGGGCGGCATGATCCTCGGTGATCTCAACGGCGTTGAAATTTTGACCATTGCATTTCAGCACCGATTTCTGCCCTGCGCCGATTAACGCTTTTCGCGCCGTGATCGTGATTGTGCCACTGATAAGATACTCACCCGCGGGCAAGAATACGCTGTCATTTGCGGCCAGGGCATTTTGAATGGCGATGGTGTCATTGGTCAGGCCGTCCCCTTTTGCGCCGAAATCTTTAACTGATACCGCGTCGCCCAGCTTATCGGTGACGGTGCGTGTTGATGCGCCTGTCCCGCTTGCGGTGAAATCGGGGGACGCAGCCGCGCCGCTTAAATCTAGCGCGATCGGGTTGCCATTGCCGTCAAAGCCGAGGCCTTTATTGGCGCGGAGGTTGCGCGCGGGTAGCTCGGTTTTCGCGGGGGCTTCATTGTCGCTATAGCGGAGCATTGCCGTATTTTCAAGGCTGACCTGTTGGAGGGCGGCGACCATATAGTCAAGTTCGTTATTGATGGATTGCGCGCTGAAATCCCCGCCTTCAAGGAAGTCGGTTATACGCTCGATGGCTAGCTCACGGGCAAATGTGAGGACGGAATCCATAGCGGGCGCGGTATCAAATGTAACGCTTCCGCCCATGCTTTGTCCTGCGCCATTGATCGTATAGCCGCTTGCCTGGCGTGCGCCATCAATATAGACAGCGAGGTCTTCGGAGGCGAAAATCGGGAATGGGTATGAGAAATCAGTTTGCGTGCCATTAGCGACATAACGCGTGATTGGCGTTATGTCCGGCACTTTAACGTGTTCGGGCATGATGAATTTCCTAGAATAAGCGGTTGAGGTCTTGGCGTTGTTTGAGCTGGGTTGCCTGAAGCAGGTTAAGGCTTTTGTTTTGGGCGCTGTCTAAATCAAGGGCGCGGTTTCGCAGTGTGTCGAGCTGCTCGCGCTGTGCGAGGTCGGTTTCTGTTTCATCGAACAGACCAAGCAAGACCGCCTGTGATGAGCCGCCGCTATCTTGGCTGATACCGCTCGCGCCGAAGCTGGCGCGTTGACGGGCGACAGCGCGGCGTAGAGCGGCGCGGCGATCGTCCTCATCTTGCGCCCCTTGCAAGGCGATGCGCTCGCGCTCTAGCGCGTTGTCCTGCGCGAGCTGGGCGGCGCTCAGTGTTTGACGCTCCTGCAATTGCTTGAGCGCTAAATCTTGTTCTTGGCGCTGCGGGCTATTACCGCTCAGAGTTTGGATTGTCCCCGCGAGTTGGTTTGCAGTGCCAAGCGCACCGACAAGCGTTGTTAGGCCGCTTGCAATTGGGGTGATTGCTCCCATGTGTTTTCTCCTTTTTTGGAATAAAAAAAAGCAGCCTAAAAAGGCTGCTTTTGGTTAATGCTTAGTAATTTTGTTTAATCTAATGACGTTGATGGCTCTGGTGCTTGACGCGCTAAAGATCCTGGGCTTCTTATCGGCCCCGCAGGACTATTCACAAGTGCGGATACTCTCTCAATGTAACCTTGTAACTGGGGCGTAAACTCGGGCTCTTTACTTGCACAATGCGCCTTTGCCCCAACCAATACATCTACGTCCGTATATATAAATCGCTCTTCTGTTGAAGGAGTGCCATCCAAACCAAAGACTATATCTGCTCTCGATCCATCATCTTCTATGCCCAACACAACTGCTGCTGGGTTTTTCTTCAATGTATCAACTAATTGTCGCGCCAATTCCGGCAGAACTGATTGCTCGTCAAATTTTATGCTTATAGCCATTTCTCACCTATATTTTTCATAATGTAATCACAATTGAGACTATAAAGCAAGTATCATTAATCATTCACCTTAATCTCGGTGGTGACCGATAGCAGGGTGAAGGCTAGTGGTACGTCTTGTTCGATGCGCCACAAGGCTCGCGTACCGTCAGGTTGCCAGCCCAATGCGCGCACACGGATATCGCCGCTGACGCTGGGTGGGGCGCTGTCGAGGATGGGGTCTTCGCCAAGCTGACGCAGGGCAATATCATGCAGCCCGCGCCCGACATCCAGCCGCAAGCTTTGTGTATCTTGCAGGCGAAACAGCCCCTCGACCAGACGAATACGCCGCCCCCCCCCTGCCGCGCCCAGCTCGCTTGGCGGGAGGGGTTCGATGATATGGGTGTATGGCAAACCGATTTGGATTGCCTTGGCGGGCTCGTCCAATGTGATTTGGCCGCTGGTGACGATTTGGTTTTGCTTAACCTCACCATCGGCCACAATTGAAACGCTCTCGCCGTTCAGATGATCTAATCCTGACCATTGGGTTGCGGGGGAGGCAATCTCGCCCGTTAATGCACTGTCGAGGTTGAGGGCGTCGTCTAGCTGCTCAACGAGGAACGCGCCGCCGCGCTCAACCAGCATGAAGACATCATCGCCGACAACCGCAACCGATTTAACCTGCCCCAGCGTATTATGCAGTGTCCATGCTGCCACGCTTTCCGCGCGAAACACAGTCAGGGCGGCAAATTTTCCGTCGCTGCGCACGAGGAATAAAAGCCTGCGTTTTGAATCGTAATCCATATCTATAGGGTCGATGATCACGCTTTTTGACAAGAGCGCGAGGTCGCTAGATTTATAGGCTTGCTCCAGATCGGTATAAAGGAATTCCTGCACCTCTTGTTTGTTGCGCGCGATGAATAACGTTGCGCCGTCTACATTTGTTGGCGGCACGTATCTGTCGATGCGCGATCCGATGCGGGTTTGGCGGCGAATTTGCACCGATGACGGCGTGAGCGGATCTCCCGTGACTTGCCATTCCGCGCCCGATGTAAAAACCTGTAGATGGCGACCGGAAAATATGCCGCGTATTGCATTGACCTGATCGGAGAGGATTGAAAACTCGATGCTTTCATCGTCCAATCCCTCGCCCAGGTCAAAATTGAACAAATCTCCAGATTTTGAAAACCAGAGGCGGTTGGGCAAATCACGCGAGCCACCGATGACAAGGCGATCTTGGTGGAATGCCACGGTCACTGGATATCCGCGGGCGGCGCTAAAGGCTTGTTCGAACCAATCAATTGTCGGGTCGGTGTTTGGTAATTCTTCCAGCACACTTACCCTTATAACGGTTGGAGAGTCGTAATCGGTGACTTCGACTTCCTTGCCCGCAACGCGCAAGCGTGTTCCTTCATGCGCGAGCGTAAAAACACCCTCAGACGCGGTGAGGGTGATGCTTCCACTGGTTGCGCTGGGTGTGAGGGTGACATTGCTGGCGGCAAATTTGTAATAGGGCTGGCTTTTGATGTTATCTTTGATGAAGAACACCCAATCGTTGAGGCTCCATGAAGCATTGGCACTGCGCACCAGCTTTTTCGGCGACACATCGGGGTGGGTGAGCAACAGCGTATCGGCGCTTTGCGTCCATGCGAGCTGGTCGATTTGCGCCGCTGTCCACGGGGCCGAAATGCTCGCCTCTTTCACGCCGCCTGTATAGATATCAATTTGTTCATCAGTGATGACAAGGAGCGATGTTTGCTCGCTATTGAATTCAAACGCGATTAGCTTGCCGTCGCCGGGTGCGGTGTCAATATAGCCAAGACCGGCACGACGGGTGACGCCGCCCGTCGGGTTGATGAACACATTGCGCAGGGCAAGCGCACCGTTTTCATAGGCACGAAGATCACCGCGACCAAGGAGCTCACGCGAAACCTCGCCAGCGGTGAATGTGGTTTTTGTTTCACGAATTCGGGTCATTGTTATTCCTTTTTAAGACTGAAATGTGGGCATGAAAAAACCCCGCTTGATGGCGGGGCTTTCGGGGATTACATTATCTTTGCAGCGCGTTTTATGAGCGTGAAGGCCCTTGAATATCAAGCAATTGTTGACGCCTTGGTGTTCTCATTCGTCCCATACGCTCAGGGATTTCAAGCCCCAAGATTTCAAAGACCGAGTTAGCAGGGCCAGTCGCCCGTTCGTTCAAGAAACCAACTTTGGCGAAAAACTCCATGATTGGATCATCTGGTTTAATGCTGGCTTCTAAATCAGGCACACCTTCGGATAGTTCTTTCGCCCATAAGAAAAGACTTATCGTTTCTCTAGGATGTGCACGCAGTAAGGTTACAATGTCAACGACCCCCGGATTTGCAGCTTTTTTGAACCCCGCAGATAAAACTCTGTTCTGCATTTCTGGGTTTCCATCATCAAATACAGATAAGTCAGTTTCTGATAAAACGTCAAAGAAATGGCTCGGGTCACTCAGCAATGCATACACAAGATTTTCCATTTCCGGATGACGGAATACAGATGATAAATCAAGTTCGGGATTGCTGCGTTCTGCGCTCATTTAAAAATATGTAAACACACACAATCAAAAAGTCAATATAAATGCATATATAGCTATTATTGAATCCCTAATCACGCACATCAATGAGAGAAAAGTTTTCGATTCTATTGGGAGTATCTTGTTGGGCGTCGATTTGGCGGGCGCGTTCGTATTCGTTTTCGGCGATACGGAAATGGCTTTCGGCGCGGCTTGTGCTTTCGGTGATGGGGATTGTGAATTCCGCCGATAGCCGCGCGATGAGCGCTTGGTCAAAATAAGGCGGGAATTCTGCCTCATCGGGGCGAAAAATATAGGTCAGCACAACTGCGCTTGCGTTGGTGTTAAGCGCGCCTCGGGCGATGCGGTAATTGAGGCCACGCCCCCGCGCACCTGTTCCAGCCGAGACGGCGCGCAGGAAGTCATTGGGCAGTTGGTAAGCGAAGCTGTAATCGGCGATGGGGTCGGCTGCGCGTTGTGAGAGGGCAAGCTGCGCGCTGGCGAAACTCCAGCGATAGGCAGAGAGCAGCGCGTCACGGGTTGAGCCGTATAGCGCCCCTGCGATTTCGCTTTCGGCGGTGCCGCCGTTGAATGATGTAATGGGTGCGGCGCCAATGCGAATGAGCGCGCGTGAACACAATGCCACGTCGTTGAGTGCCATATTGGGTCTCCTTATGAATTAAAAAAAATGCAGCCCTGCCCTTTTGTGAGAGGACAGGAAGGGTCAGGGCTGCACCGTTATTTGGCCGCAGATCTTGCGGCGGCCAAGGGTCGTATACGATGGATCCATGGCATAGGGCTGGCGAGCTGCGTGGTGATCGAAGGGATGATCCGCGCTCCAGCCAATGGCAATGCTATGCTTTGGAGGATATCGCGCTTATGCGTAAGCTGCGATTGTCACATTGCCGCCGCTATTGCCGGTGACGACATAGAACGTCGTGGCGGGGGTTCCATCGGTATCGACATTCGCGATCACGAGGTCATTGACGCGCAACAATTCGGCGGCTGTATCGAAATAGCCTTCGGTTGTTACGTCGGCATCCGTTGTGGCGACGTGCCACAGCGTGAAGTTATTGGCGTAGGCGAGTACGCTTATATCTGATGGGTTAAAAGCCATGATGGGTGTTCCTTTCAAATTTAAAGAATGTCATCCTGAGCGGCAGCGAAGGATCTCATTGATTTAGGAGATCCTTCAGGTCTAAAGCCCTTCAGGATGACACAGGGAGGGGATTAAGATTTAATCGGGAGTTTCGTCACAATTGATTGTGATGATTCCGTTTTCGTCGATTAGGCCTGCGCCCTGGCTCATCATGTTGTTCACAAAATGTGCGGCGCGGTCGCCGTGCCAGCTGACATCTGTTTCCACATCGGATGCGCTTGCGTGACCGACTGCGGTTTTGTGATACCAGAAACATGATCGGATATCATTTCCATCAATCGGAAGGCCGGAATGCGGAATGAATATTGTGCCGAGGAACATTTTGGCTTGTGTGATGGATGCAAATGACAGGGCGTCATTGCCGATGTAGTCCGCCTTTACGAATTCATCGATTGAGAGTAGCTCGCTCCATTGCTTCCATCCGACGATACAAAAACGTTGGCCGTCATCAGGCACATCATTTTCGCCAAAGCTTTCGAATGCGTTGAGGATTTTATCTTTGGTGAGGCCGATATTGCCATCCGCAATTGTGGTCGCCGACGCACTGGCAAGTTGGTCGATGATCAGTTCATCGGTTTTACGGCCCAATGCATTTGCACCTGCGCTGGCGATGACTTGGCGTTCGTCGATGTTGATTTTTAGCTCGTCAAGGCGGTCAATCCAATCGCCCGCGTAATAATCTTGAAGTGTGACTTCGATATTGGAATGATCGAGGTTCATAACAGGGACGAGACCGTGTGTGGATTTTGTTGAGGCCGTTCCCACGCCGACTTTTTGGAAGACTGCCGAGCTGCCATTGACGTTTGAAATGGTGCGTACAGTGTTTCTCAGTTTTGATCCCTGACGCTGATAGGCTTCATGCACTTCGCGTTCGAATTGCTTGATGAAGGCCTGATCTATTGATGTAGACATAAATTTATCCTTTTGTTTTTAATGGGTTATGTTCGGGGGTTGAGGCTCGGCCCTCTGTGGTTTTCATTCATCGTTTAAGAACGGCCATACGCGAGAAACATGCGGGCGCATGAATAAACACCGTAGGGGTGCAATCCGCGTTAACCGCATGTTTTAAGATACATTGGTGGTGTTGATGATTTAAATATAGGATATTATTCCTATAATGTCAAGGGTTATTTTGTGTGAACTTGCATTTTTATGATCGAATCCTTATAATGCATTTAATCAATAATAGACATGCACGGGGAGCACATATGTTTGAAACACTCTTTTCAGGTTTAAAAGCGGAAAACACCAATGAGCAATATTCCACGCGCAGGCGGTTTTCGCGACGTTCTTGTGATAATTCAGCTGTTGTTATTGATGGTCAAATTTATCCTGTTGAAAATTGGTCAATGGGCGGTGTTGCTGTCAACGGCGATTCGCGGGGCTTTGGTGTGAACACAACGGTTGATGTCACCATGAAATTTAAGCTAAGCAATGATGTGATTGATTTGCCGCATACTGCGCGGGTTGTTCGCAAGAGCAATGATCGCATTGCATTTGAATTTGATCCTTTAAGCGACACAATGCGCAAAGGTTTGCAATTGGTCGTTGATGATTATGTCTCTTCAAAATTCGCAGAATCCCAGCTCGCGCATTAATAAAAAAAAGCCCCAATCATGTGATCGGGGCTTATCTTGTTATTCACCGTATATCGTTTGGAATCCCTCGGTCACCTTTTTAACAAAGGCGGGATCTTTGTCACGCCAATATTTGGGATCACGCATCATGGATTGTAAATCTTCGCTGCCTGTTTTCGATGGGTTGGCGGTTTGTTTTTTCATTGATGGTTCTTCGGATTGCATCATTTTATGCAGCGCAAGCACACCCTCATAGGAGCTTGATAGATTTTCAAGCACATCAGCGGGAAGGTTGCGGTTTCCAAATGCCAATAGCTGGCGGGAGACTTCTTTCCATTGATCGGCGCTGAAATCGCCCGCGATTTGTTTGACCATTGGCACCATTTTTTCAGCCGCAAGATCATAGACTTCCTGCACCTGTTCTTGGCTCATGCCCTTGGCGTGGAGGCGTTGGTTGATGTCATTGTCGGGTTGGAACATGCCGTGGTCGCAATTAACGCAATAATCCTCATGCGATGCGGGGGCGTTATGCGTTGGTTTTTCCGACATTTTCTTTTCCAATTCCCCGTATGAATTCACAAGCGCATCGAGGCGGATTGCCCCTGTTTCCGGGTTTTTGAATTTGTCGGGGACGATGGATGGGTCGACATCTTCGATGAGTAAGTTTGTCATTTGGTTTTCTCCTTTGGTTGAGTATTAAATTTGGGTTTTGACTATCTCGGTTTTCTGCCACGGTCGATGAGGCGCAGGATGGTTGCGACCATGGAGCGTTGTCCCTCGATATAGCGTAAATGCTCATCGGCAACGCCCGGCCCCATTGCCCGTTGAAAGGTTATGACCTGTAGGTGGGCGAGGACTTTTTGGCCGTCATCGGTTGAGAATAGGCGAGCAAAAGTTTTTTCGATGTCGCGCCTCTCAATTTTTCCGGGTTCCGGCTGAGCGTAGGTTAAGCCCTTTTCCGCAGGGGTGATCGGCAATTCGTATCGTGGTTTCATGAGGTCGAATATCATACTGGTTCTCCTATTTTCTCTTTTTCTGGTTTGGGTGTTGCGGTTTGTTTTGGCGTTGGCGTTGGCGCATTCTCGGCGGCAATAGTTGGATCAATGGCTTTGACCAGATCGCCCAAATTCAATTGCGGGATATCCTTTCGGATCAGATCACTCGGCACGCCCAGCGCGTCACCCAAGAACCTTGCGGCTTGCGGCAGATTTACTGCGGCGGAGGCTTCAGGCCCCATGGCGAGGACGGACGAAATCCAGCTCAGCGTGTTTTGCACGTTCTTTTGCCCTTGGCTGCGCGCCAGCGGTGAGCGGTAATCGACCACGACCAATCGTCCATCAAGATCGATATCGGGCACTTCACCGCGGCGTTTGAGGATGGCGAAGGCGCGTTTGATGAGCGGTGTTAAAAGCTCGGATTGCAGGCGACCATATGTTGCACCAAGCAAAAGCGACATTTCCGCGCTGCGTTCGATCACCTCGGTCGCGGTCATTTTTGGTGATGCAACGGGGGCGAGCTTATCGGCAAGCAATGCGTGACGGATGCGCGATTGTAGGCTTTCGAGGACAAGCTGAGAGATATCGAAACGACCGGGCATGTCCAGCGGCTGCAGGCCTTTTGAGCCGATCGCCTTGGGGATGATGCTGCCAGGGGTTAGCTCGATATTGGCGGGGTTCAGGACGCCATCATCATCGGCTTGCCAGATCCCCGTGACCGCGATAGAGGCGTTTTTAAGGACTAGCTCCACGACCTTATTGGCGGTTTTGATATCGGGCAATGCTTTCATCACGGGCGAGCGTCCGTAAATTTCACCCGGTGATTTGAGCCAGCGAAATGAGATCACGGGGCTTTGCGCAAATTTCCCTGTCGCAAGGAGGACGGGGCTGTCCTCATCTTCCATCAACAACGCGTGATATTCATAAATCAGCGCATCAGGCAGAACCGATTCCAAAATCTTGAATGTCTCTTGCGGGTTTTGCGCGGCGCGTTTCAATATCTCCGCAGGGATCGCGGCATTGGGGTAGCGCGATGTGATTTGGTCGAGCGTTAATCTCATCTGGCGAAACGCACCATCAAGATAGCCGTTATCGCCCTCCTCCAAAACAATATGCGTGAGCGGTGTGGCGGAGAATTTAAACGCGGAGAAACTGCCGATTTGTGATTCTTCGAAATTCATACTCGCTGTGCCGCCGACAATCAGGTCGAGGTAACATTGGTGAATTTCCACGGCGAAATTTGAGCGGTCGAAATGATCCTGAATTGTTTTGGCGGCTTTTTCCAAAATCGGTGCGAGGCGCTCGGCCTCGGCATCGGTTAAATCAGGGCCGGGTTTTAGGCCGAACCATTGCGACCATGTCGGCGTTAAATTGCCAAGCATGCTTGAGGCAAGTTGGTCGGCGGCGTCCATGGCGGTTGCGTCGTATATATCTTGGGTGCGTTTGCCACCGCTGACGGGGGATGATGTGAATCCGCCGCGCTGTGACAGGGCGTAATCGTAGCATTCATCCCATAGGCTTTCCCAATTTTTACGCTTTTTATGGGCGGCGTCGAAACGCTTGAGGATGAATGCCATCTTTAGCTGAAGCGCTTTGAGCGCGTCATTGTCATGTGGCTGTTTTTGGGATGCTGGCATTTTATTCTCCTAATAATGTCTTGCGTGATTGCGCGCCGCCTGTATCAGACAGGCCTAGCAAGCCGCGAAAGCTGGTTTGGATTGTGCCGAAACGGCTGCGTTCACGACCGAGTAGGTTTTGCTTTCGTATTTCCGCCGATGTTTCCTGCGCGCTTGGCGCGGTCGGTGTTTGAACGGGCGTTGTCGGGCTTGGTGTTTGCGGCAGATAGACCACTTGTGGCTGTGGGGTGGGCGCTTTTGGCCCTGATGTTAGGCTTCCCATGCGAAATCTCCTTGTGATGATGCGTGTTGACATGTTTTGGCGGTTTGCTGTTTGCACAAATACCGATAAAGCTGCCACGGTGTAATGATGCGTCGGCGATGAATGCCGAGAACGCGCTTGACCGCCTCAACGCAGCTAAAGGGCATCCATGGCGCTTGTTTATCGATGTGGCGTATATCGGCGGGCATGATCATGTGACCGCGATTTTGCATACATAGCGGCAGGTTAAAATCAAGCGGCAGGTCATGCACCGTGATATCCATATAATTCGACAGCGGATCAATGGTGATCCAATGCTTGCCGTCGCTTAGCAGCACATAGCAATGGCGGTATCCTGATTTGAGGATTTTAAGCCATGCTATGTCGGCCTGGCCGCTGAACACGACCCATGCTTTTGGTTTATTGTGCGGTGTTTGGCTCATTATTGCGCGGCTCCTGCGAATAAAGCGGCTTCATTTTGGATATAGGCAGGGAAGTCGAATGTGGATTTTCTCTCCACGATTCCTTTAGCGATGAGCACTTTTTCGATCCTCTCCAATGCCTCGCTCCACACATGAAAGCTGCGTTTTTCTTTGGCGCGGAATTGATCGGGCGGCATGTGGCGGCGACCATAATGGCGCAGCACGAGAAGGTGATCGCGATCGAGGCGGCGATTACGGTGGAGGCGATCAAGAACCTTTAGAATATCAATCGGTTCACACGGGCGTTTATACAAACCAGCCCCCGCGACAAACTTAGCCCCATCATTTTTTGCATCCTGCGCCGCCATGAACCAGAACCAAGCCTCTTGCGCGCTTTCGAATGGCGTTGTGTCGTTTAATGCATATGGCGATGCGGCAGTTTTTGTTTGTGAGCAATGGTTTTGGCTGTTCATGCGCTTTTGTCCTTCTTCTTTTTCTCTGTTTTTAAATATAGATGTTCCTTTTATGTTCTCGTTTATGATATAAAATTTGAGCGAAGTCAAGATAAAAATAGGAAAATATTCTTATTTACCTTTGCGCGCCAAAATGGGACTATCCTCCTATGTTGACTCACTCAGATATTTGGACAGCCATTGAACGCCTCGCGGCCAGTAAAGGTTTCTCACCGTCAGGACTAGCCATTAAAGCGGGGCTTGATCCGACATCGTTTAACAAAAGCAAGCGCGTCAGCCCTGATGGGAAGCTACGGTGGCCGTCGACGGAGAGTATCTCCAAGATATTATCCGTGACCGATTCTACGATGAGCGATTTTATATCGTTGATTGATGATGGGGGGCGACAGAATTTTACGTCGCTGTCGCGTAAAGAGATGGCGCTTGATGCGGCGAGGATTTTGATTGAAACCGAATCTGTTTTGTTCAATGCGAAAAACTCGTACACATTAAAATCTGGCCGCCAAAGCCCGGTTTACATTGATTGTCGCCGCCTGATTTCATTTGCGGATGAGCGTAAACGCCTGATGGATTATGGCGCGCAGATATTGAGCGATGAGGTGGGCTTTGAGAATATCGACAGCGTTGCCGGCGGCGAGACTGCGGGTATTCCATATGGCGCGTTTATTGCCGAGCGCCTTGAAAAGCCGATGATATACGTGCGTAAAGAGCCAAAGGGATATGGCCGCATGGCGCAGATTGAGGGGCATTTACCCTCTAAAGGCAAACCAAAAGTGATTTTGGTTGAAGATTTGCAAACCGATGGCGGCAGCAAGAAGATCTTTATTGATGCGCTGCGTGATGCGGGCGCGAAGGTGGATCATACTTTCGTTGTTTTCCATTACGGTATCTTTAAGCAAAGCGAGAAGAACGTGAAGCAAATGGGCGTGAAATTACATGCGATTGCGACATGGTGGGATGTTTTGGAAGCCGCGCGCGCGCATGATTATTTTGATGATGAAACCTTGGCCTCGGTTGAGAGCTTCCTTCATGATCCAGAAAATTGGAGCGTGTAAATCATGAATATTTCATTTTACGCCGCCAGACATAAACCGAGGGCGCAGCAGGCTTTGGCAGAGCTTAAGGGTTTATACGGCCATGTTGAGCCAGAGAAAGCCGATTTGATTTGCGTGCTTGGCGGGGATGGTACGATGTTGCATGCGCTGCATGATTATGCCGATTTCGCCGCGCCGATTTTCGGGATGAACCTTGGGACGCTTGGGTTTTTGCTCAACACTTATAAGCGTGAGGGATTGCTGGAGCGGATTGAAAAATCCAAACGCTTTACCATTCACCCGCTTGAGATGACCGCCATTGATAAACACGGTGAATCGCACAAGCTTGTTGCGTTTAATGAGGTTTCCGTTTTGCGGGAGACACATAATTCCGCGAAGATTAAGATTTATATTAATGATGTATTGCGCCTGAAAGAATTGGTGTGCGATGGGGTTTTGGTCTCTACGCCCGTTGGCAGTACGGCTTATAACTCTTCTGCGGGTGGGCCGATTTTACCGCTGACGGCGAATATCATGCCGATCACGCCGATCTCTGTTTTTCGTCCGCGCCATTGGCCAGGGGCGCTGGTGCGCAATGATAAGAAGATACGCTTTGAGATTATCAACCCCGTCGAACGCCCCGTTTCGGTGACCGCCGATTCCAAAGAAGTACGCGATGTGCGCGAGGTATATATTCAAGAATCAGCGGATGTCACCAAGGCTCTCCTCTTTGATGATGAGAACACTTTAGGGGATCGTATCTTTAAGGAACAATTTGCGGATTACGCGATTTAACGCCTGCCGCCAAGCTTTTGTGTACGAACAAACCTACGGTTTGCTTCGCGGGGATCGTATCTTTAAGGAACAGTTCGCCGATTACGCGGTTTGGCAGGACAATATTGCAGCCATTGCAGCGAAGGTTATGCTCCGCGCAATGACTGTATCAATATTTAGGATTTGCGGTTTTTATTGCCGGGGTTCAAATCACGCAACTTACGCTTTTCCGCCAGCTCATTTTCAATGAGATCAAGCTTTTCAGCGAGTTTTTCGTTGATGTTCCCGCCCTTAACGATGCCGCCTTCGGGGATTAACCCTAAGCGTTCCGCGATGAATTGATATCCTTCTACGAGGTCACCAAGGTCGAAGCGGAAACGGTCTTTATCCATTTTCTCGCCTGTCTTAGAATCCCATAGACGACAGTTATCGGGTGATAGCTCATCGGCGAGAATGATATAAAGCTCACCATTTTCACCGTAGATACGGCCAAATTCCAATTTGAAATCAACAAGTTGAAGACCGATGCCTGAAAAGAGACCACTGAGGAAGTCGTTGACGCGCCACGCCATAGACACCATTTCCTCAAGCTCGTACGGATCCGCCCAGCCAAATGCGAAGATATGTTCTTCACTGATCAATGGGTCGCCTAGCTCGTCTTTTTTGTAAAAGAATTCAACCAAGGGGCGCTGCATCACTGTGCCTTCTTTGATGCCGAGTCGCTTGCAAAGTGTTCCCGCCGCGATGTTACGCACGACCAATTCGATCGGGATAATCTCGACCGAGCGTACAAGCTGTTCGCGCATATTGATTGAGCGAATGAAATGCGTTGGAATACCGAGCTGTTCAAGCTTTGTCATCAAATGCGCAGAGATACGGTTGTTCAGCACGCCTTTTCCGGCGATCACATCATGCTTTTCCGCGTTGAATGCGGTGGCATCATCTTTGAAATACTGGATCACAGTACCGGGTTCTGTACCCTCGTATAAAATTTTTGCTTTGCCTTCGTATAGTTTTTTGCGCCGAGCCATGAATATAAATCCTTGTCTATCTTGAAATCAGGTATTATGCGTTTTAGTTTAAATATGCTGGTAATACAAAGCATTTTATGCGATTCCATAAGGTGTTACCAGAGGTAGACGCTTAACTTTTTGAGATATAAGGAATAAAGATGGCAGGAATGGATGATCGCGAAAATGCGATGGAGTCAAAATACGCATATGGCGAAGGGCTCGACTTTAAAGTTGAGGCACGCGGTTGCAAGCTTTTCGGGCTGAAAATTGCCGAAAAAATCGGCCTTGACGGTGAGGAAGCGCTATCCTATGCCTTGAGCGTGGTCTCTGCAAACCTTGAAGAGCCTGGCTTTGACGATGTGTTTCGCAAGGTGAAGCCAGATTTGGAACAAAAAAACATCGTGATCTCGGATCATGTTTTGGATGTGATGATTGCAGAGTGCCTTGTCGAGGCACGCAAACAACTTACGCAGGATTAAGGAACGACCATTATGGCCATGGATGCAAAAGAGATTGAAGCCCTTATTCGCGAAGGCATTCCCGATGCGAGCGTGCGGATTGAAGATTTGCGCGGCGATGGTGATCATTACGCGGCGTATATTACATCCGCATCATTCGAGGGCGTTTCACGCGTGAAACAGCATCAAATGGTGTATGCCGCGCTTAAAGGGAAAATGGGCGGCGATCTGCACGCGCTAGCGATACAGACATCGACGCCAGAATAAATAATCTCATAATCAAACAAGCAAAGGAAATTTAAGATGCAAAACGTAATGCATGAGCGTATTCAAAAAGACATTGATAGCAATGATGTGGTTCTTTTCATGAAAGGCGAAGCGGCATTCCCACAATGTGGTTTTTCTTCATTGGTGGTACAGGTTCTCTCTCAACTTGGTGTGACATTTAAAGACATCAACGTGCTTGAGGACAATGAAATCCGCCAAGGTATTAAGGATTTCTCAGATTGGCCAACCATCCCACAACTTTACGTTAAGGGTGAGTTCGTCGGTGGATGTGACATCGTTCGTGAGATGTATGAGAGCGGCGAGCTTCAGGCTTTGCTTGAAGATAAGGGCATTAAGGCGGCTTAAACCGCCTCCCCCACTCCTTCTTTTAAAATTATACCCGGGTCACTTTGCTGTCGCGATGTATGCTTGCGCTCATGATGAGGCCGAAGCTTGCGAGCGCGGCGAGCATGGATGTACCGCCATATGAGATGAGCGGCAGCGGCGCGCCAACAACTGGAATTAGCCCCATCACCATCGCGATATTGATAAACACATAAAGCGAGAAATTGACGATCAAACCCAGCACAAGGAAACGAGAGTAATTTTGACGCGCGCGTAGCGCTATCCATGTGCCGTAGAGGAAGATCATCCAGAACAATACCAATAGCCCTAAACCACCCCACAGCCCCCATTCTTCCGCCCATAGGGTGAAGATAAAGTCGGTTTGTTTTTCGGGGAGGAAGTTGAGATTGCTTTGCGTCCCTTGAAGGAATCCTTTGCCCTCCACCCCACCGGAGCCGAGCGCGATTTTTGATTGCATGATGTGATAGCCTGCGCCCAATGGGTCGCTTTCGGGGTCGAGAAATGTCATCACCCGCGCCTTTTGATAGTCATGCAGGAATTGCCACGCGATTGGAACAGAGGCGCACACGATCACCGCACCTGCGATGAATATCCATATGGATGCGCCCGCCATAAAGAACATGGATGTCCCAGCCATAATAATCATCAATGATGTCCCCAGATCAGGTTGCAGCAACACCAACGATACAGGAGCAGCAATCACGATTGCAGGAATGATGAGGAATTTAAGCCTGCGCATATCTTCGATGGTTGCGGAATGAAAATACCGCGCCAGCGCCATAACCACCGCGATTTTCATGATTTCGGAAGGCTGTAGCTGGATCACGCCTAAATTGATCCAGCGCTGTGCGCCCATGCCGACATGCCCCATGACCTCAACGATGATCAACAACGCCATGCCACCGAAAAAGAACAGCCAGCTCAGTTTGTACCACCAGCGGATATCAATCAGGGCAATGATAAGCATACCCACAAAACCAACGATAAAGCGCATCAGCTGTTTCGACGCCCAAGGCGACATTGAACCACCCGCCGCCGAATACAGACACGCGAAACCCACGCATGCCGTTGCAATAATCAGCACCATTAAGCCCCAGTTCAGCCCCTGCACCTTTTGAAAAAAGGTCATCTCGCTATGGAATGAATTGGCGGAGGATATCATGCGGGTTTGCCTTTTGTTTGACCGGCGAAAATTGAAGTATTGGCGGGATCGCGTTTTTGAACCTCAAGCATAAGGTCTCTCGCGATTGGCGCGGCGGCGGCTGATCCCCCGCCTCCATGTTCGACCACTACGGACACAACATAGCGTGGATTGTCTACGGGGGCATATCCAACGAATAATGCGTGGTGACGATGTTGCCAGACAAGATCTTCGTTTTTAATGCCCGCAACGCGGTCTGCCTTTGTGATGCGTTTGACCTGTGCGGTTCCCGTTTTACCGCCCATTTCCATGCCGGGTTCTTGTATTCTTGATCCGTAAGCCGTGCCCTTATTGCTGTTCACAACGGTATCCATGCCCTTTTTAACCATCGCTAAATGGCTGGCATTGAGGTCGAGCTTTGGCCAGTCTTCTTTTTGATGTGGCACGTCCCCCACATATCCGCTCACCCATGGCTTTACCGCATAACCGCCATTAACAAGGCGTGCTGTCATCACCGCTAGCTGCAGCGGTGTTGCCTGCATTGAACCTTGGCCGATGCTGCTGACGATGGTTTCGCCGGGTTGCCATTTTTGCCCGCGGTTGGCAAACTTCCACGCAGGGTCAGCAACCAGCCCCGCGCTTTCATTGGGAAGATCGAAGCCTAAACGCTCACCAAGGCCCATTTCACGTGCCATGGCGGCGATATTTTCAATGCCGATTTCGGTGGAGAGTTCATAGAAAAAGGTATCGCAAGAATAGGCCAGCGCCGTGATATAATTGACCCATCCATGCCCGCTTTTTTTCCAGCAATGAAACCTGTCTGTGCCGAATGTGTAATGACCGGGACAATAGACGGTCGTATTGGCATTGATGTGCCCAGACTTTAGCCCTGCCATCAATACGATCATCTTGAATGTGGATGCGGGTGGGTATTGCCCTGAAATGGCTTTATTGGTGAGCGGGTGCGCCGCATCGGCCAAAAGCTCCTGCCATGTTTCAACCGACAGGCCGCTGGTAAACTCATTCGGGTTGAACGCGGGATAGGACGCTAGGGCATATACTGCGCCTGTATGTGCATCCATCACCACGGCGGATACGCTGCGTTGCTCGGCGAGGCGGTCTTGGGCGAAGCGTTGTAGCTCACCATCAATGGTAAGCGTGATGCGTTTGCCCTGCCCGCTTTCGATGCGGTTTAACTCGCGCACCTCGCGGCCGATCACATTGACTTCGGCCTCCGATGCGCCTGCGGTTCCACGAAGCTCTTTGTCGAAGCTTTTTTCGATCCCTGTTTTGCCAATCTTAAATCCAGGAAGCGAAAGAACGGGATCTTTGTCGATTTCCTTTTCGTTCACCGCGCCGACATAGCCAACGATATGCGCCGTTGATTCGCCGAATGGGTATGTACGGCGCTCACCGACATCGGTTGATATGCCGGGCAAGTCAGGAAGATTGACTTCAATCCGCGCCACATCTTCCCAGCTTAAGTCATCTTTGACTTCGATCGGGGTGAATTTAGGGCGTTTCTTGGATTCCTTGATTGTTTTTTCAATCTGCTTATCGCTGAGATCAATGATTTTTTGAAGCTCGCGTAGGGATTTTTCAACATCCTTGGCTTGCTCGGTGACAATGAGCGCGCGAAAGTTCTGATTGTTCACCGCAAGCGGTACACCGAAACGATCCACGATTTCACCGCGTGAGGGGGCGATCATCTTAATGCTGATGCGATTTTTATCCGCCATCATCTTATAGCGCTGCCCTTGGGATACCTGCAGATACGCCAAGCGCCCGCCGAGAACGGCGAGGAGGCTGGCCTGTAATCCGCCGATGACGAATGCACGGCGCGAGAAGACCTTTACGGTATCAGCATTTTGTTTCATGTCACTATTATAGTCAGGCGGCGGATCAATGCAATTCGCGAGATGACAACGACATCTTCATATTGGGGAGAATTTTATGGATAAAGTGCAAAATCATCATAATCAGGGGGAACATAATGAGCGCCACTGCGATTTGCGGGAATATTTGTGTCACGGACATCCAGCTTAAATTGATCAATCCGTTTACAAACCATTGCAAGATAATCAGGCCGCTATACACGACTCCAAAAATCAACCACACCATGACAAAGCCTTGAGCCGCGATGAACACGCGCTGATCTGATACTGCCCATTGCAGCAGCACGAAGATCATGGCGTTCAGGGCAAAGGGCGCGCCGCTTAAGATATCGACCATAAAACCGAGCGCGAAGACAAGGATCGCGGGCATGATGGTCGGGCGGTATAGCGCCCAGTAATAAATTGCGATAACAAGAAAGGGAATGGACATGACCCAATCGAATGGATTTGGAATGGCGATCACGTCGGCGATAAAGAAAACAAGCATTACCGCGTAAACGGCGGCGTATCTGGCGACATCTTCAAATCTTTCGCTGATGGAAGAAAACGGCAGCATTGTCTTTACTGCAAAACATTGAGAGATTTATTGGAGCCGGCTGGCAATAGGTTCGGGTCAGCGGATCTGTCGAGGATACGCACATGGATGATGCGGTTGAAATCAACATATGGTTTAACATGCAATTGCCCATCTTTTGTTTTTGTCACACGGCCAATTGCCAAGCCATGCGGAAATACGCCGCCATGACCGGATGTAATGATGCGCGCGCCATTTTTAATCGCGCTGTTGGGCGGGATGTGAATCAGGCTGGCTTCGTGATTGTTGTCACCTGCGAGGATTGCATGCTGGCGCGTGTCCTCGACAAGGACGGGAACACGGGAGTTGATATCGGTCACCAGAAGAATGCGCGATGAATTCTCCCCGGTTTCAATAACGCGGCCAATCAGACCATCGCCAGACATAACCGCCTGCCCTTTTTGTACGCCATCCGCGCTACCAGCGGAGACAAGCATACTACGGGCGAAGGTGTTGCCATTATCGGTAAAGACGCGCGCGGTGATTGTTTTGTAATGTGGCTCTGTTTTCACATTCAAAAGATCACGCAGAGATTTGTTTTCTGCCTGAAGCAAGAGCGCAGTTTGGTACCATTCTTTGAGGCGGATATTTTCCTGTTTAAGGCGGATATTTTCTGATTGCAAATCCCCCAAACCCGATGCATTTCTTACGATATCAGAGACATGGACGATCGGCTTGGTGAGTGATGCGAAGATTGGTGTGACCGCATCGGAGACGCTCATGCGAATGCCGCTTACGCTTTGTGGGCTGACGATGGAAAAGAGGAATATCAAAAAGCCGATACCGATCAATAAAAAGCTCGACGCGCCATTTGCAGGCAAGAATCCTGCAATGGCCTGTGCGCCAAAAGATTTATCTGATCGTAATGAAGAACGGCGTTTCACTAAAAATTTATTCGCTTATGGTTTTGTAAAAATAAAGTATTACAGCACATCA
Source organism: Alphaproteobacteria bacterium (assembly GCA_009995045.1). GTDB lineage: Bacteria > Pseudomonadota > Alphaproteobacteria > Micavibrionales > Micavibrionaceae > TMED27. Next base: position 35,354 of record JAACQG010000009.1, on the reverse strand, counting down.
TTGCCGCAACACAATTTTATCTTTTAATTTTACGAGAAAAGTTATTGAAAAACAATGAAGATAGGCAAAATGAATACCTTAATACATACCAACAAGCACATTACGCAGTGCTTTGCGTTCTTCAAGCGCGTGACCAGTGCCTAGCGCCACACATGAAAGTGGGTCGTCGGCCAATGTGACAGCCAATCCAGTTGCATGACGCAAGACAAAATCAAGATTCGTGAGCAGCGATCCGCCACCTGTCATCACGATCCCTTTATCCACAATATCCGCCGCAAGCTCCGGCGCGGTGTGTTCAAGGGCGGTTTTTACACCCTCAATGATTTGCCCAACCGGCTCGGCCAATGCTTCGGCGACTTGGCGTTCGGTGATGACGATTTCTTTTGGAACACCGTTCATCAAATCACGTCCACGAATTTCCAAGGTGCGCCCTTCCCCATCTGCGGGCGGGCAAGCGGACCCGATTTCTTTTTTGATTCGCTCGGCGGTGCTTTCGCCGATCAACAGATTATGTACACGGCGGATATAGGCGATAATCGCCTCATCCATTTTATCGCCGCCAACACGCACAGAACGCGCATACACAATGCCCGCGAGTGAGATCACGGCAACCTCAGTTGTCCCCCCGCCAATATCAACGACCATAGAGCCAGATGGCTCAGTCACAGGAAGGCCAGCGCCGATTGCGGCAGCCATAGGCTCTTCAATGAGGTAAACCTCAGATGCGCCCGCGTGTTCGGCAGAATCTTGGATTGCGCGGCGTTCAACAGCGGTAGAGCCAGAGGGCACGCAGATCACCATTTTAGGGGATACGAAAGAGCGGCGGTTATGCACCTTGCGAATGAAATGCTTGATCATCGCTTCGGTCACTTCGAAGTCGGCAATCACACCATCGCGCAAAGGGCGTGTTGCGGTAATACTTCCGGGGGTGCGGCCCAACATCATTTTGGCCTCATTCCCAACAGCGAGGATTTGCTTTTTCCCCTGTATGTGAGAGATGGCAACAACCGAGGGCTCGTTCAGCACGATCCCTTGGTCACGTACGTAAACAAGGGTATTTGCAGTACCGAGGTCAATTGCCATATCGGCAGACATAAATCCGAAAAGTCTGGAAAACATTGTAGCTTTGTTTCTTGAAAGTTAATTTAGATACAAGTGTTAGCAGACCCAAATTAATAATGCATTACAATTATGAAAGCCGACCCCAGATTTCAACAGGATCGGCTTAAAAAAGATTCACAAGCGTAAAACGCGCAAGACTTAGCCTTGGCGTGCCTTCATACGAGGGTTTTTCTTGTTAATCACATAAACACGACCTTTGCGACGAATCACACGATTGTTGCGGTCTCTGTTTTTAAGAGTCTTCAGTGAGTTTGTAACTTTCATCGGTCTAATCCAAATCTGTAAATTTTTTAACGCGAGCGGACATTAGCTATTATTGCGCGCGCTTGTCAAGCAGTGATTTGATATGCACAGGCATGTTTTTTACGCAAACATTGCTTTCATGGCAAAATAAACGCATTCTCGATAAGATAAAATTAACGAAATTGACTTATATATAGTGTGTTCAAAGTTTCTTTTTTCAAATAGGTTTTATGCATCATAAACAAGCAGCACGGGCGTTTAAATCAGGCGACATCATCATGAAACAGGGTGATATCGGCATGAACGCGTATATCATTGAATCAGGGCGCGTTGAGATCATCCTTACCAATGGCGATGGCAGTGAACAAAGCCTAGGCACGCGTGGAAGCGGTGCGATGATTGGTGAAATGGCTCTGATTGATAATGCGCCGCGTACCGCAACGATCCGTGCGATTGAAGAATGCCAATTGCTTGAGATTTCCAAAGAGGATTTTTCAAAGCGCCTTGAAAAGGCTGACCCTGTCTTAAAGATGACAACACAGGTGATCTTAACACGTTATCGCGACATGTTGATGCGCACGGGCATCATGAGCTATGAAAATTCGTGTTCACGCGCGGAAGCGGCAGAGCTGGAATATGTGCAAAGCTCGGAAGTGGTTGAGTCCATTAAAATTGAAAATGAGTTTAAGCTCGCGCTGATGAATGGCGATGTATCGCTTCATTATCAACCTTTGATTAGCTTTACGAGCGGACGTATTGTTGGGTTTGAGGCTTTGATGCGCTGGAACGATCCTAAAGCTGGTTTTATCCCGCCATCACAATTTATCCCGATTATTGAAGATAGCGGCTTTATTGTTGAAGCATCACGATGGGCTTTGAAAAAATCACTGATGGCCCTCAAGAATATCGAGGCACAAACCGGGCATGATGATTATTTCATGAGCGTGAACTTCACCAGTCATGATTTCGCCGCGGATGGCTTTATTGAAAGCGTGTATGAAACACTCAGCGTTACTGACGTAAAACCTCAGAACCTTCACCTTGAAATTACGGAACGCCTGTTGATGGGCCAACCCGAGCAAGCCAAAGAGACCCTTGATATGTGCCGCGCGGCGGGCATGGGGATCTCGATTGATGATTTCGGTACTGGGTATTCCTCGCTCAGCTATCTACAATCCTTTCCGATCAACACCTTAAAAATTGATCGGTCTTTTATCAATGATATGATGAATGATGACGGTGCGATGGCACTCGTGAAATCAATGCTGCAGCTTAGCCACAATATGGGCATGAAGACCATTGCAGAAGGTGTTGAAACCGCCGAGCAAGCGCACCAGCTCAAAGATATGGGATGTGAAATTGCGCAAGGCTATCACTTCGCGAGACCTATGCCAGAAGGCGATGTCATCACATTCATACGCGCGCAAGCACCATTTGAAATTTAAATTATTTTGATGTCGCCACATAAACGCCATCCCAATCTTTGGGTGGGTTTTTGATCATCGCATCGCATCGCTTGGTATACACATCATAGACCATATCAAGGTCGAAACACTGTATCTTCGCGCAAGTTTTTGCATGCGCCTTTGCGGCTTTAAAGTCACCAGATTGGTAGGCATTGATCATCGCATCATGTTCTGATTTAAGCGCCATAAATGCAGTATCCGCGTTGATCGATTCATCCCCGATTAGCGCAAAGATACGCACCGCTTCTTGTTTGCCCTTCACCTGAATAAGGTCCATTTCAAGACATGCAAAATCGGTCACTGCATTATATGTGTTTTCACCGATCAGGATATTCACGCCATAATTTTTGGTCTGCCCCTCTAGGCGTGAGGCAAGGTTAACCGCGTCCCCCAATGCCGAGTAAGCGAAGCGTTGCTTTGACCCCATATTCCCCACCGCGCAGGGGCCAGTATTAATGCCGATTCCCGCTTTTAGAAGGATGGGGGCTTTGCCTCTTTCTTGCGCGCGTTTGGCGACGGTCTCATTGATCGGATCAAGCGCGGCCTGCATACCAAGTGCGGCGTTACAGGCATTGCGAGCGTGACGTGCATCGTCAAGCGGGGCGTTCCAAAAGGCCATCATTGCATCGCCCATATATTTATCAATCGTCCCGCGATTTTGCATCACAAGATCGGACATGGGGGTTAGGAAATCATTCATGAGCTGGATCAGCTCTTCGGGCGATAAGCCCTCGGAGATAGAGGTGAAGCTGCGGATATCGCTGAACAGGACGCTGAGTTCACGAATTTCACCGCCGAGGCGCAATTTATCAGGGTCAGCGGCAAGCTCCTCCATGAAATCGGGTGATATATATAGGCCGAATGCATCACGTACTTGGCGGCGCTCATATTCTGATTTTAGATAGCTCAGAATTGAAGCGACGATAAAAACCAATGCGACAATGATGGTCGGTGTAACGGGATCAAATAATGCGCCGCGTGTTACGAATAAATGCCATGACAGCCAAAATCCGCCTCCAGAGGCGAGGACGACGATACCCGATAACCATAACGGATTGAAAAAGAATGACAGCAAAATGATGATCACGGATATTGCCATTGCCGCGCCAAGCTCCAAGTCATTCGCCGTTAATGGTCGGATCAAGTATTTATGCTGTAAGATTTGTTCTAGAGCGTTCATATGAATACGAACACCTGGCTGCATACCGAGCGGTGTTGCCCGCAAATCCATGAGCCCTTCTGCGCTGGATGCGATGAATACGATCTTGCCGCTTAGATCAGGCAAGATTTCGTTGCCGATGAATGCATGGGCGGGGAGGTTTTCATCGTCGCTGAAATGTCTGAAATAAACCCACATTTTGCCGTCCGCGCTCATCGGGATTTCATAACGCCCGATATGTGCAGTTAACGGCTCGGCGATTTTGATATTGGAATAGTTGTCGCTGGCGCTGATTTTGATGACTTCTTTACCGTCACGCTCATATAGGCGCAATCCTTCAAGGACGAGAGATGGAAAGATTTGATTGCCGTTATGAAAGATTAACCCTGTCCTGCGAATAACAGAATCCGATTCTGCGGATGCCATAAAGCTTCCATTGCCAGCCGACGCATTTTGCAAAACGGGCAGAAATTGTGCCGATGTTTCGAAATATCCAGCGTCAAAATCTTTGTTCGCCGTGATGAATTGCTGAACATCTTTTTTGACCAAGATACGTTTTTTAAGGATGGGTGGCTGCTGGTTTGATCCACGCGTAAACCCTGCGACAAATTTACCGGTATCTTCAATGGCTTCGGCCAAGGCGTTATCGTTTTGTGGCATCCCCATAAGCGCTTGTTTCGCTGGATGGTTATCATCGAGCAGGCGCGCCACATTTTCCGGTGAGGTGCGATCGGGTTCGGCCAATACGCCATCAAAGATAATGACGGCGGCGCCCGCTTTGTTGATGTTGGTGATCATCTGCGTGATTTTGTCTCGCGGCCATGGCCATTGCCCGATTTTAGTCAGGGATACGTCGTCAATGTCTACGAAAATCAATTGCCCTGATGCCTCGCGTGGTTTGGCTTTCATATATTGTTCAAACACCACATTGCTGATGCGCTCTTTGAACCCTGTTGAGCCTAATGCGGTATAGATCAGAGCGCCTAAAACCATCAGCATGAAGAAAAAACGTGTTATAGGATGGATAAAAAAATGCTGCATCTATGCCGCCTATCGCTCTGTAAAGACACGGTTTTTACCGCGCAGGATCGGCTTCATCATATATTCTAAAATCGTGCGTTTGCCGGTGATGATTTCAACATCCGCAACCATGCCCGCGGTAATAGGCAGCGGGTTATCGGCATCGCCCATATGATTTTTTACGGTGCGCACTTCGATTTCAAAGAACGCGGTGCCTTGGCTGTCGGTCACGCTGCCTGCGCCGATGCGCACCAACTCGCCTTTCAGCGCGCCGTATTTTTGCGGATCATATGCGGTGATTTTGACTTTGGCAGGTTGGCCAGGGCGGATAAATGCAATTTCATTGGGCTTAACCTTGGCGATGATTTTAAGCTCATCATCCAGCGGGATAATTTCGACAAGGCGCGCGGCAGGTTCGATAACACCGCCAATGGTTTTAATCGCGATGCGGTTGACGGTTCCATCAACGGGTGCGCGAAGCTCTGCGCGGTCAACGCGATCACCGATGGAGGCCAGATTTTCTTTCAATCCGGATATTTCGGTTTCGATCTGGTTTAACTCACCCAGCGCTTGTGATTGGAATTTATCAAGCTGGGATGCGCGTTCTTTCTTTGTCACATCCACTTCCGCCTGGAGGGCACGGCGACGCTGCACATTTGCGTTAATCTGCCCCGTTAAATCACTGATTTCACGCGTTAAACGAATTTCTTCGATTTTCGGGACGGCACGTTTTCTGACCATCTCTTTTGTGATTTCAAGCTCCTTACCGAGCAAGGATTTGGAATTGGAAAAGCGTGTAATCTGCGCGTTGGTTTCTGCCAATTCGGCGGAGGCTTTGCTAATGCGGTCGTCTAAAATGGCGTAAGTATTATTCAATTCATTTTGGCGCGATTCATAGAGCGATTTTTCATTCGCCGCGATTTGCGGTGTTTTGTCCAAAACCTCCTGCGGCAGTTTAAAATCAAGCCCACGCGCTTCGGCCTCTAACCGTGCTTTTTTAGCACGCAGACTAAGTGACCTTGCCTCTGTTCCGCGTTCCTGGGAGGCAAATTGCACGTCGCTGATGCGCATCAAGATATCGCCTTTTTTAACCTGCTGGCCTTCGCGCACCAAAAGCGCTTCTAACACGCCGCCCTCTAGGCTTTGCACGACTTGGACGTCTTGCGAGGGGACAACGCTGCCTTGGGCGCGGGTGATCTCTTCGACCTTTGCCACCGCCGACCAGAAGAACAAACAGGTCACAAGCGCGATAATGCTTATAAACAACAAAATCGCAGCTTTGTTCGGACGCATATGGTGCGCCGCCTCTAGCTCGCTCATGAAATCCGTGTCTTTGGCTTTGGGGTTAAAGATACTCATTGCGGCACCTCAATCTTACCCGCCTGCAACGCGGCGATCACTTTGTCACGCGCGCCATCCATAATAAGCTTGCCGTTATCCATCAAGATCAGGCGGTCAACCATGTCCAGCATGCTGTGCTTATGCGTGATAAGAATAAAGGTTCTGTCGTTAATTTCTTTTGCCACATAGGATTTAAACGCCGCCTCGGCTTGCATATCCATTGCGTTTGTCGGCTCATCACATACCAACACTTTTGGCTGTGTGAGCATGGCGCGCGCCAATGCGATGGCTTGGCGCTGTCCACCTGACAGGTTTGATCCATGCTCGCCCACGGGCGCGTCATATCCCATCGGGTGCTTGGCGATGAAATCATGCACACCTGCGCTTTTTGCGGCGGTGAGGATGGCGTCTTCGCTCGCATGAGGCATGCTTGCGGAGATATTATCTCGCACAGATCCGGTGAACAACACGACATCCTGTGCGATATAAGCAATGTTACGGCGCAGATCGGCGGGGTCGATTTGGCGGTAATCGGTGTCATCGGCCAATAACGATCCGGCTTGTGGTTGATACAGGCCAAGCATCAGGCGGGCGATTGTGCTTTTGCCCGATCCGATGCGTCCGATAATGGCGACTTTCTCGCCCGGATTGATGGTGAAATTGATATCGATAATGACGTCGCGCTGCACCGATGGGTAAGAAAAGCTCACCTTGTCGAAAGCGATTTTGCCGCTGATTGTAGGACGGTTGAGGAATTGTTGATGGGGCGGGCGCTCCACGTCTTTGGCCATGATCTTATCGAGGGTTTTAAGCGCGCCGTCGGCTTGGTGGTATTTGGTCATCAGGCTTGCGATTTGACCAATCGGCGAGATTGCGCGCCCACTCAAGATGACACAGGCGATCAATCCACCCACACTAAGCTCGCCCGCCTGCACCATATACATGCCCGCCAAAACAATAACGATGGATGCGATTTGCTGAATAAAGGTTGCGATATTCACGCCAAGGCTTGATACAAAGCGCGAGCCCTGCCCCAACGCTGCGCTCTCACCTACATAGCCGCCGTAACGGCTTCGAAAGCGGCCATCTGCGCCGATGGCTTTCACCGTCTCAAGGCCATGAATTGTTTCAACGAGCAAGCCATGCTTGGCTTCAGCGCTTTGGGTTGCCTTGCGCACCAAGGATTTGAGCGGAAATTGTAAGACAAACCCTGCCACAAGGACGATCGCGATCAGCGCGAGTAAGATAAACGCAATAGACCCGCCGAGTTGATAGATAATAAACAGGAAGAAAATCGTGAACGGTAAATCCACCAAACCTGTGATGGTTGCGGATGTAAAAAACTCACGTACCGCACTGAAATCATGTAGCATATTGGCGAATGAGCCACTTGACTTCGGACGCTCGGACAGGCGCATATTGAGCACCTGATCATAGATGCGGCGCGCTGCGATGACATCCAATTTGCGTCCTGAAAAATCAATCAGATAGCCGCGTAATGTGCGCATGATAAAATCAAACACAAAGATCGCCAACGCCCCCAGCCCCAGCGCCCAGCCCGTTTCGATTGCGTTATTGGGGATCACGCGATCATAGACATTCATGATGAAAAGCGGACTGGTCAGGCCGAACAAGTTGATAAAAATCGCGCCGAGCAGAACGAGGCCGTAAATTTTGCGGTTTTGCTTAACAATGCCCCAAAACCAATGATTATCAGTATCTTCAAGCGATGCGCTCTCGGGGTTGGTGAATTCGGATCGCGGGTGAATATAGATTGCGAAGCCATTGTAATCATTTTGCAATGCATTCAGCTCAACCAATTTCTCGCTGTCGGTTTCGGGCAGGTAGATTTTGGCTTGCTGCCCCTTTACCGATAACAGCACGCAGGCTTGTTCATCATTTAAAACGAGGACGCTTGGCAGGACGGATTGAGGGATGCTGATTAATTTTGCCTTTTTGACGATGCGCGTTTTTAACCCCAATCGTTCTGCCGCTTCGCAGAATAAATTGGGACGCATGCTGTTCTCGTCATAGGCCAAGCCAGCGGTTAGCGCTTGTGCGGATTTGGCGCGGCCAAAATATGCGGTTAAAAACACCAAAGATTGCAAGAGTGGGTCGCTTGTCGTGGCGGTGATTGACGCATCCACCGCGTCTTGCTGGTTATCTTTATTCTTGCGGCTCATCCGCGCTCACATGTGTATCTGTTATGACTGCGGATTTTGTTGGCATGGCTTCCAAAGCGGCAGTTTGAAAGAGCGCTTCTTGCAGCTTACCAATGCTTGCGACCACGCCATATCGCGCGGCGAGGAAGCGATATTGATAAATAATGTTTTCGATTTGTGTATTCAAAAGCTGGTTATCGGCTTGCATCAATTGAAGCAGATCAACACGCCCGCCCTCGAATTGCGCTTCATATGTATCAAATAGCTTCTGATTTAACTCAACACGCTCGCGCTGATTGGCGAGGCGTTTTTGCGCGGCTTGGCGATCCGCATAGGCGATGCGGATATCGCGTTCGATTTGGTTGGTCATTTCCTTTTCACGCGCGATCATTTCTGCGTGTTGATATTTGCGCTGTTTGATACGGGCGTATTGTCCGCCGCCGGTCTCCATATCCCAATTGAGGCGAAGCACGGCGCGGCGATCTTCCAATTCTCCGCCAATTTCTTCTTTCTTGTCGCTTTTGAGGTATGACAATTCACCGATCACATCGGGGTATAGCAGCGCTTTTTCGGCGTCGATATCGAAATCAGCAGCTTTCGCATCGGCCTGCCTTGCGCGGATCGCGGGGTGGTCAAGTCGCGCGGATGCAAGCGCATCTTCCAGCGTGACGGGAACGCCACTGACATCAAGACTTGGCACGCTCATATCGGCCAAAGGCGGGGTTCCGGTCAATGCGATATACTGTGATTCTGCGGCGCGGAGCTGCCCCGTATAATCGGCGACAAAGCCGCTGAGGAGGACGCGCACATCTCTTGCTTGTTGATATTGCGATTCGTCTGCGCCGCCATCATCGACATTGGTTTTAATGCGTCCTAGATAGCTATCGACTTTTGTCTCCTGGTTTTGCAGGCGAATGAGGATTGATCTTGCTTGAAGAACATTTAAGTAGGCCTGCACAGTTTGATACGCGATTTGCTCGCGTGTGTCTTGTAGCTCTAAATTGGCGGCTTGCACGCCCGCTTTTGAGGATCTGAGGCGGTTGAGCGTTTCAAAACCATCGAAAATGGGTTGGCGCAGAGAGGCGTTCGCTTCACCTACGCCTGAATAAGCCGCGCCGCGTGTTGTCAACGTACCGCGCGATGTTGCGTTATCGGCGTACATACGTCCAGCAGTCAGACCGACAGACAGTGTCGGGAAAAAGCCGGAGCGGGCGGCAGATATCTCTTCTTTTGCCGCGCCTTCACGGGCTGATGCCTGTTCAATCTGCGGGTTATTAGCGATGGCGGCCTGAACCGCGGCTTGAATAGATTGCGCATTTGCATGTGATGTAAACGCGCAAGAGCCGATCATGAGGGCGCTAGAAAGCAAATATTTTTTTACAGTCATCATCATAACAAAGTAACAATCAGCTTAAAAGCATAGGAAGTGGGACTAAAGAAAACGCACATGATGTAAGCGCGCATTAGAATCTTAACAAAAACGACGCTTTATTCAAGGGATTAGATTTCTATCACTTATATTCGTGAATAAATCAGAAATCCCCCTTCACAAAGCGTGCGCAATCGGGCATCTTTGCGTTTCACCAATTTGTATAACCTTAAAGATAAGGATTTGGCCTGTGGCTCTCAAAATCGCCATCCCAAAAGAAACAACCGCAAATGAAACGCGTGTTGCTGCTTCTCCGGAAACCGTAAAGAAACTGATTGCACTTGGTGCACGCGTAAGCGTTGAGACGAATGCGGGTGAGGGTGCCAACATTCTTGATGATCATTACAAGGATGCAGGCGCAACGATTTGCAAAACGGCAGCAGAAACCTACAAGAGCGCGGATATCGTGCTGAAAGTGCTCGCCCCGACCGATGCAGAGATTAAACAGTTTCAAAAAGCGACCTTGCTGATTGGTATGCTTGCCCCTTATGCCAATGCTGATTTGCTTAAAAAATTAGCTGCGGCTCATATCAATGCGTGCTCCATGGAATTGGTGCCTCGCATCACACGGGCGCAAAGCATGGATGTGCTGTCCTCGCAATCTAACCTTGCTGGATATAAGTCTGTTTTGGATGCGGCGGAGCATTTCGGCCGCGCATTTCCAATGATGATGACCGCAGCAGGCACGGTTCCCCCCGCCAAAGTCTTCGTGATGGGCGCGGGTGTTGCAGGATTGCAAGCGATTGCGACAGCGCGTCGATTGGGCGGCGTTGTTTCTGCGACGGATGTGCGTCCAGCGGCGAAAGAGCAAGTTGAATCCCTCGGCGCGACATTTGTTGCGGTTGAAAATGAAGAATTTAAAGAAGCCGAGACCGCGGGCGGATACGCCAAGGAAATGTCCAAAGAGTATCAAAAAGAGCAACAAGCGTTGATCGAAGATACGATTGCAAAACAAGACATCGTTATCACTACCGCGCTTATTCCTGGCCGCCCTGCCCCTAAGCTTGTGTCGGATGCTATGGTTAAATCCATGAAGCCGGGCTCTGTCATTGTTGATTTGGCGGTAGAAAACGGCGGTAACTGCGCCGCGTCTGAAGCGGGTAAAGTGGTTAAGAAATATGGCGTCAGCATCGTTGGACATTTGAATGTTCCTGGACGTTTGGCGGCGAATGCATCTGCGCTTTATGCGAAAAACTTGCTGAATTTTGTAACGCTTTTGATCGACAAAGAGAGCAAGAAAATTGCGCTGAACCTTGATGATGACATCATTAAGGGCGTGCTTTTGACCAAAGATGGCGCGATTGTGCATCCAAACTTTACGGATGCGAAGCCTCCAGCGAAAGCTTCGGCGGCAAAGCCATCGGACGATAAAGCGGCGGATGATAAAGACGCATCCGAAAAAGCACCTGCGAAAAAAGCTCCCGCTAAAAAAGCGGCGCCTAAAAAAGCAGCGGCCAAAAAGCCAGCAGCAAAAACAAAGACATCTGAGAAGAAGGATTAATCATTATGGCGGAAACAAAGACAGTGACAGAGAGCGCAGCGGATCTCGCGACGCGCCTTCAGGAATTATCCGATAAGGCGGCCTCTATTGCCGTTGAAAGCTCCCACATCACCGATAGCGCAGGTCATGCGGCTCCTTTTCTTATCACGGGGCTTACGGTTTTTATCCTCGCGTGTTTCGTTGGGTATTACGTTGTTTGGCGTGTGACCCCTGCCCTTCACTCCCCATTGATGGGTATCACAAACGCCATTTCGTCGGTCATTATTGTCGGTGCGATTGTCGCCGTTTGGCCAGCGGATGGCAGTTTTTCATTATTCGGTTTTATCGGCGTGATTTTGGCGTCAGTTAATATTTTTGGCGGCTTCATCATTACCCGCCGTATGCTCAGCATGTTTAAAAAGAAGGGTGCGTAGATCACAATGGAAACTTTAGCAGCTCTCACATATCTCATTGCCTCTGTGCTCTTTATCCTCGCGTTGCGTGGATTGTCTCATCCAGAGACCGCCCGTCAGGGGTTGAATTTCGGGATTGCCGGTATGGCGATTGCGATTGTTACAACGCTCTTGCTGCCCAATGTGGGTAGCTGGTTTTGGGTTTTGATCGCCATTGGTATTGGCGGCGGGATCGGAACCGTGATTGCACAGAAAATCGAAATGACAGCGTTGCCACAATTGATGGCGGCGTTTCACTCTCTCGTTGGTCTTGCGGCGGTCTTCGTTGCTACATCCGCTTTCATGGACCCCGAAGCCTTTAACATCGCAACTGATGGCAACATTCATTTGACCTCATTGATTGAAATGTCGATCGGCCTTGCTATTGGTGCGATTACGTTCACTGGATCTGTTATTGCTTGGGGTAAGCTTCAAGGGACAATTTCGGGCAAGCCCGTGACCTTTGGCGGGCAACATGCGCTGAACGGTATGCTTGGTGCGTTGCTTGTGCTCTTGATTATCTTGCTCTGCATCACACAAAGCGGCTTTTTGTTCTTCCTGATCGTGATGCTTGCGCTTGCGCTTGGTGTGTTGATGATTATTCCGATTGGCGGCGCAGATATGCCCGTGATCGTGTCCATGCTCAACTCCTATTCTGGATGGGCAGCGGCAGGGATCGGCTTTACCCTTCACAACAATCTTTTGATCGTGACCGGTGCGCTGGTTGGGGCGTCGGGTGCGATCCTGTCTTACATTATGTGCAAAGGCATGAACCGCTCTTTCATATCCGTTCTTCTTGGTGGATTTGGTGCAGAAGGCGGCGCAGCAGCAGGCGCGTCAGAACATGATCCTGATCGTCAGGCAAAGATCGGCGCGGCGGAAGATGCGGCCTATATCATGAAAAATGCGTCTAAAGTGATCATCATCCCCGGTTACGGTATGGCGGTAGCGCAGGCGCAGCACGCTTTGCGTGAGATGGCTGACCTTCTTAAGAAAGAGGGTGTGGACGTGAAATATGCGATTCACCCTGTTGCCGGGCGTATGCCGGGTCACATGAATGTTTTGCTCGCCGAGGCTAATGTTCCTTATGACGAAGTGTTCGAGATGGAAGATATTAACCGCGAATTTGCGCAGGCTGATGTGGCTTACGTGATTGGCGCGAATGACATCACAAACCCAGCGGCGAAGAATGATCCGTCGTCGCCCATTTACGGCATGCCTGTTTTGGATGCTGGTGATGCAAAAACTGTTCTTTTCGTTAAGCGTTCTATGGGGTCTGGCTATGCTGGTATTGATAATCCGCTGTTCTTTGAAGATAACACTATGATGCTTTTGGATGATGCCAAGAAAATGACAGAAGACATCATTAAGGCGATGGAATAATAAGACATTCCATTTTTCTTATATTAGGTTTTCTTTAAAGGTTTAGGGGCATACTCAAGTCAGAATGACAGAATCAGACACACATATCCCCAATCTGGAAGAGCGCTTTTTGCAGCCTAAAGGCTGGCGGGCGCATCACTTCGAAAGCCATGGCATGCGCATCACATTCGGCTCCGTCTTCCCAGAAGACAGTGTGCCGGATGCGGTTGTTGTCTGCCTTCCTGGTTTAAGTGAGTTTACCGAAAAATATTATGAGGTTGCGCGCACCTGCCTGGACATGAATTTGGCGTTTTGGGTTTTGGATTGGCCGGGACAAGGACGCTCAGATCGCTATGTTAAGGGCACGCAAAAGCGCCATTCCCAAAATTTTGATATCGAGGTTGAGCGCCTTCATGATTTCATCTTAAGCTATATCAAGCATTCAAGCGTGCACCCTGATGTCGGGCGCATTCCGCTGGCGATGCTTGGGCATTCGATGGGGGCAAATATCGGCTTACGGTATTTGGAAAAATATCCAGACACATTCGAATGCGCGGCATTCAGTGCGCCGATGTTTGGCATAAAGCGGCTTAATGGCGTTCCCTTTGCGGGGGCATTGCTCTCGATTTTAAACATCATAATGCCCAAAGCCTTTATCTATGGCGGCGGTAACTGGCACAAGAGAACGCGCGAAAAGAGCAATGATGCGCATATCTTCTCGCATGATCCTATCCGTGCGGATGTTCACGATGCATGGTGCGATGCCGATCCAAGCCTCGCCATCGGCAGTCCAACTTATGGCTGGCTTCATCACGCCGCGAAAAGCTGTCGCAAAATTAAGAGCAAACAATTTTTATCGCATATCAAAACTGAATGCCTGATTACCATCGCAGGTAAAGAGAGCATCGTTGATAATTTCGACGCGGCGCATGTCGCCTCCCACCTTGAGCACGCGCATATGCTTGAATTTCAGGATGCGGCGCATGAAATATTGATGGAAAAAGATGATATCCGTAACAAATTTTTTGATGAATTTAAGAAACTTATTCAAAAAACAATCATAGATAAACCAGAAACCTTGAAACCGTTCTAATAAACGGGCACATTGATTAATACAAATTTCGGAGAGATATCCATTATGCAACATGACACTTCAATTTCAGACAAAATCCGCCTTAGCGATCGCATCCTTTCTTCCCTGCAGCTTGCCTTGGAACAAGAGGATGTGAAAATTTCGGAATTGCTATCGCGTGCATTGGAATTGGCAATGACCCGCAATACTGGTGGTGGTGAGTTTATTGAACGTCGTGATTATCCGCCGGAAATTGAAAAAGCGATGGATCAATTGCATGATCTTCGCGATAAAGAAAACGCAGTTTAAGCGATTAACGCAATCCAATCATCCTCACTCAAGACCTCGATTTCGAGGTCTTTTGCTTTTTTAAGCTTGGATCCAGCATCCTCGCCCGCGATCACATAATCGGTTTTTTTCGACACAGATCCTGAGACTTTCGCGCCAAGCGATTCGGCTTTGGCTTTGGCTTCTTGGCGAGTGGTCTTGGTCAGCGTTCCGGTAAACACAAGTGTCTTGCCCGCCACGGGGCTGTCGCTGTTAGTGGGCAGCGTGAATGGCTGTATATCGAGATGCGCATCAAGCGCGACGAGGATGGGGATGTTGTGGTCTTCGTTAAAGAACGCGATGAGGTCTTGGGCGACGGCAGGGCCGATATCTTCGATATTGATCAAATCTTGGTAGGCTTCGCTTTCACTGTCTTTTGCGGCGGTCATCGCCGATATCAGCGCGGGCAGATCACCATATGTTGCCGCAAGTCGTTTTGCGGTGGCCTCGCCGACCTGACGGATGCCGAGCGCGTAGATAAAGCGATTAAAGGCGATTTCGCGGCGCTCATTGATGGATTGGAAGAGTTTCTTTTCCGATGTATCGCCCCACCCTTCTCGTGCGCGAATAGGAGTAAGGGTGTTTTTGTTACGCGACTCCAGGGTAAAAATATCATCGGGATTGGTGATCAGGCCATCCTCGTAGAATTGTTCAATGATCTTCGCACCGAGGCCGTCGATATCAAAGGCGAGGCGCGAGACGAAATGCTTGAGCCGTTCTACGGCTTGCGCGGGACAGACGAGGCCGCCGGTGCATCGCGTGACAACGTCATCGCCCTCGCGGATCGCTGCCGATCCACATTCGGGGCAATGCGTTGGAAATTCATATTCGGGCAAATCACCCTCGCGCTTATCCGCAAGCACCTTGACCACTTGTGGGATCACGTCCCCGGCACGCTGGATCACGACCATGTCGCCGATACGGATATCTTTGCGCTTGATCTCGTCGGCGTTGTGCAATGTTGCGTTGGAGACAACCACGCCGCCAACAGTGACGGGTTCAAGACGGGCAACGGGCGTGAGCGCACCGGTGCGACCGACCTGAATATCTATGGTATTAATGCGCGTGATTGCCTGTTCGGCGGGGAATTTATGCGCGGTCGCCCAACGCGGGGCACGGGCGACGAAACCGAGGCGTTCTTGGTAGTCAAGGCGGTTCACCTTATAGACGACGCCATCGATATCAAAATCGAGATCGGCGCGCCCCTCAAGGATCGATTCGTAATGATCCATGATCTCCTTTACCGAGCCACACACCGCATATCCCGTTTCGGGGATTCCCCATTGTTTTAATTTTTGGCGGATGTCGAAGTGCGTTTTGGCAAAGCTCTCGCTGACCTGCCCCAGCGCATAGCCGAAAAAGCGAATGGGGCGTGCGGCGGTGATTGCGCTATCGAGCTGACGGACACTTCCGGCGGCGGCATTGCGCGGGTTGGCGAAAGGCGGTTTTCCTGCGGCTTCTTGCTTATCATTAAGCGCTTTGAAATCGGCCTTGCCCATATAAATCTCGCCGCGCACTTCCAAAATATCGGGTGCATCATCAGGAAGGGTTTTGGGAATTTCGTCGATGGTGTTGATATTGGCGGTGATATCCTCGCCCTCTTGTCCGTCACCGCGGGTTGCGGCCTGCACAAGGATGCGGTTTTCGTAGCGCAGCGAACATGAGAGGCCGTCAATCTTTGGCTCGGCGATAATCTCCAACGGCTCATCTTCAGATAGCCCTAAAAATTTGCGTACGCGGGTGAGGAAATCGCTGACATCGTCCTCGCTGAATACGTTTGATAGCGAGAGCATGGGAACGGCATGCTGCACTTTTTTAAATCCCTCGGATGGTTTAGCGCCGACTTTTTGAGATGGGCTTTGCGCGGCGAGCGCGGGATATTTGCTTTCGATCTCAAGCAATTCCTTACGGAGCTTGTCATACTCCCCGTCATCCATGCTTGGCGCGTCATCTTGGTAATATGCTTTATCGGCGCTTTCGATGGCTTTTACCAATGCGGCATGACGATTCGCGGCGTCTTCTTGTTCGAAGTCGATTAACATTTAGGCGGCTCTGCTTGTTTCGAGGAGTTTATCGGCGGCGGCGCGGGCTTCGATTGTGATTTCTGCTCCCGCCAGCATGCGGGCAATTTCTTCGCGGCGTGCTTGGTCGTTATCAAGCGCGATGACGGATGTGGTGAGCGTCTTATCGCCTTGTTTTGACACGATATAATGGTGATTTCCGCGTGCAGCGACCTGCGGGGAATGGGTCACAACAAGCACTTGTTTCTTGCGTGATAATGCGGCCAACCGTTCGCCAACGGCATCTGCGGTGGAGCCGCCAATGCCGGCATCAACCTCATCAAAGACCAATGCACCCGCCGCGCCAACCTCCGCCATGACCACTTTCAGGGCGAGCATAAAGCGTGACATTTCACCGCCAGATGCAATTTTGTTGAGCGGCCCCGGGTCACTGCCGGGGTTGGTTGCGACGAGGAAGCGGATGCGGTCGATGCCGTGTTTTGTCCAGTCCTCTTCTGATAATGCTTTTACGTCCGTCACAAAGCGCGCCCGCTCTAGCTTTAGCGGGGTTAATTCTTTGGCCACCAATGCATCGAGCATTTGGGCGGATTTTTTACGTTTACCGGAGATTTCCAATGCCTTTTTATGATACACGTCTTTGGCGATTTGGGCGGCTTTTGCGGCGTCTTCGAGGATATCATCGGCGTGCTCAATGGCGTTAAGCTGCTGCGCCAATTGCTCGCGCTTATCGGCGAGATCATCGACGGCGCAATGATGCTTACGTGCTTGTGCGCGCAGGCCAAACAGGCGGTCATCAATCGTCTCAAGGTTATGCTCGCTATGTTCGATATCGCTTGAGAGGGTTTGAATGGCGATTAACGCTTCGCCCGTTTCGGCGCTGGCGCGGTCAAGGGCATTAATGGCCTCGCTTGCTTGTTCACCGATTTTATCGGCAACCTTATCAAGGGCTGACCATGCTTCGCGGATGGGATCACTATCGCCGTTTAGGATATGATATGCGACGTTGAGCGCCTCCATCACTTGTTCACGGTGCATCAAGCTTTCGCGCAGATCGGCGAGGGATTTTTCTTCGCCGGCTTGTGGCTCTAACGCGTCCAAATCTTCTAGGGATTGGCGGAGGTAATCTTCTTGTTCCGCGCTCGCGCTGGCGGTATCTTTTAACGCGGTTAATTTACGTTCGGCGGCGCGCCATTCATCCCAAGCCGTACCAAGGCCTCCATCAATCTGCGCATAATCATCGAGGATTTTGCGGTGGGTTTTGGGATCGAGCAATCCTTGGGTGTCGAACTGCCCATGCACCTCTAACAGGGTTTGACCGATGGTCTTCAGCAGGCCTGCGCTGACGGGTTGGTCATTGATATAGGCGCGGCTTTTGCCATCGGGTTTGAGGGTGCGGCGGAGCATGAGGATTTCATCAAACTCTAAATCCTGATCTTCCAATATGGCTTTGGCGATGTGGTCGGGGGCAACCTCGAATGTTGCGGTGACGCTGGCTTTGTCTGCGCCTTTGCGTACCAAACCGCTATCGGCGCGTGCGCCAGTGGCGAGGCCGAGGGAGTCGAGCAGGATGGATTTTCCTGCGCCTGTCTCCCCCGTTAACGTACACAAGCCGCCTTGAAAAGCGATATCCAGCTTTTCAATCAATACGACATTTTGTATACGCAGGCTTGAGAGCATGTGGGCACGCCTCTTTGGCTTTCGGTTAATCGGGTTTGAACAGGGATTCGATCGTGCGGTCAACAAAGCCACGATTGTCTAAAATACGTTGGCGCGATTGCGGATCTAACAGCTTAAAGCTCTGTTCGTACCATTTGCTGCCGGGGTAGTTATACCCGAGAACAGCGGCAACGCGTGTCGCCTCCTCGGTCAGACCGAGCGTCAAATTTGCCTCAACCAAGCGATGCAGCGCCTCGGGTGTGTGTGTTGTGGTTTCGTATTCTGTCACGACCTTTTGGAAACGGTTGATCGCCGCATTGGTGTGGCCACGCACGAGATAGTAACGCCCGATTTCCATTTCCTTGCCCGCAAGGTGGTCGATGGTGAGGTCTTTTTTCAATTTCGCATCGCGCGTGTAGCGGCTGTCGGGGAAGCGACGGATGAGCGTGTCAAATGCTTTCATCGCTTCTTCGGTGAGGTATTGGTCGCGGCGCACATCGGAGATTTGCTCATAATAGCAAAGCGCCTTGAGGTAATGGGCGTAATCAATGTCTTTGTTACCGGGATGAAGTTCGATGAAACGCTCTAGCGCGATGAGGGCGTCATCGTAGCGTTGTCCTTCGTAATAAGCGTAGGCCGCCATTAATTGTGCCTGTGTTGCCCATTTTGAATAGGGATGCTGGCGCTCGACCTCTTCGAAATATTGTGTGGCGGCGGCGTAATCTTCGGCGTCTAGCGCGGCGGCGGCGCGGTTATAAAGCACGTCGACATCGTCTTCCATCGGGTTGATGCCCGCGTCTTTCGATGATGAACATGAGATCATCACAAGCGACAAGCCCGTCAGGAGAGCGAATTTCATGCTATTTTTTAGGGAGCTTTTTGTGGTGTGGTGTGTTGCGCACATAGGGATATCCAAAATCTTTTTCATACCACTATACATAGCGCGAAAACGCCCCTTCGCAAAGGAAAAGAGCGGTTTTTTCATGATTAAAGAACAGGATAATTTATGCGTAGAGCGCGTCTGCTTGTTGTGCCTGTGCGTTTGCGGGCGCGCCGAAGCTTACGATTTCGTATGCGTCTTCATCAGCAAAGAGAGCATGTAAGATTTCGTTGTTGATCGCATGACCGGCCTTAACACCATCATACGCGCCAAGAATCGGCATACCCGCCAGATAGAGATCACCAATCGCGTCGAGCAATTTATGGCGAATGAATTCATTATCAAAGCGAAGCCCGTCAGGATTCATAATGCTGCCTGCATCTTTATCAAGAACGATCGCATTATCGAGAGAGCCGCCCTGCGCCAGCCCTTGTGAGCGCATCCACTCAACCTCATGCAAGAAACCGAATGTGCGTGCCTCGGCAATGTCATGGCGGAAATTGCCGTTGACCAATTGTGTTTCAAATTTTTGATTGCCGATTTTCGGGTGATCAAATTCAATCTCCCCGCCGAAGATATATCCGTTTGCAGGCTTAAGAGTCACACGTTTGCCGTCATGCATCACGCTAACTTCTTTTAGGATTTTGATGACTTTATGTGGTGCGCTTTGCGTTTCAATGCCGACCGCGTCAATCGCGTTGATGAAGGGCATTGCGCTGCCGTCCATGATCGGCACTTCCGCGCCGTTTAATTCAATGATAGCGTTATCAACACCAAGGCCACGTAGCGCGGACATCAGATGTTCGATTGTGCCCACATTTGCGCCCGCATCATTGGCAATCACGGTGCAGAGCTGCGTGTCTGTCACGTTATTCCAGAGGGCGGGGATTTCGTTATTCTTGTCTGTGATATCGGTACGGATAAATGTAATGCCCGCATTGATGGGTGCGGGTTTAATGCAAAGATCAATGTCGCGCCCGCTGTGAAGACCGACACCTGTAATTGATACATCTGATAGAACTGTTTTTTGCATTTATGTATTACCCTTATATTACCATTGTAAAATATAGAGTGATTGCTGCATATGCTCAAATAACAGTTTGTTACCCCCTGTAACATTTGATGTAACGATTGTGGCGACGCTTAGATACATAACATACGCAATAAATTAGTTGACATAATCAAATTTTATTATGTATCGTCCGCCACTATGGATATTTACAACAATTATGGCGGCAAACGTGCCTTTGATATTGCAGCAGCAGCAGCTTTGATTGCTCCGGCAGCAGCTATCTCCTTGGTTTGCGCCTTTGCGCGCGCTCATGATGATTTAAAAACACATGGCACAAAGCTGAGCTTACTAGAAAGACTGCGCGGCAAAGGGCTGTTCTTCAATCAAATGCGGACAGGCCGCCACGGAGAAGAGTTTAAGATACTTAAAGTTAAAACGATGCGCGACCCAGAGTATGATGGACAAAGTAATGATGAGCGCATTGGAACAGTGGGACATTGGCTCAGATCACATAAATGCGATGAATTGCCACAGATATGGAATGTTTTGCGTGGCCAAATGAGTATCGTCGGACCTCGCCCTGTTTCGCCTGGCGACCCAGAGGCGAAAGATGAGTTTAGACACTCAGTCAGACCCGGCTTACTGTCCACAGCGGCGGTGCTCGGCGTTCGCAATACATTACCACCTGATAAATTGATTGCGCTTGATCATGCAGACATACAAGCATCATCCCTAAGGCGCGATCTGAATATGGCGGTTCAATTTGTAAAAAACAGAGGCGCAATAAAAGAAGCCCCCAACCATAGGGAGCTTCATAGTCTGGAATTATAACTGTAAACGCAGGTTTTAGTTTGCCTGACGTCTTAGGAAAGCCGGGATGTCCAACTCATCATCAGCTTGTGACGATGGCTTTGACGGGGAGTCGATATTCAGGCTGCCTTGCGACAATGCTGGCGGTGCTTTTTGTGGTGATGGCGCAGCCGAGCTTGGCATGAATTGCGGTGCAGGCTCTCTGCGCGGGCGTTGTTCATGGTCGCCTTTACCACTGATTTCCTCAAGCTTGTCATGGACAGTGCCACTGATGCGCTCGAATAATGAGGGTGAGCGTTTTTTATTCGCATTTGGCTGTGACGGTGGCGTTAGCTTAAGGCCAGGCGCAGTTGATGACGGCTTTGCTGTTACCATCGGCGATGTTGTCATCCCCGCAGGCGTGCTTGACTGCGCTTGTGTTTGGGTTTGTGGCACGTGCGCCGCGCCGAAATTGCTAATATGCGGTGCGTCCACGCCCATTGCTTCCACTGGTTTTGGTGGAATGAACGAGTCGTTATAGCGTGTACCGCGCATTGCTGTATTTTCAGGAAGACCTTCTGCGGTTTCTGTTGCACCCTGCACGAATTCACGTTGTTCAAACATGTCTACTTCCGTGTCACGCTTTGGCGCGGCAGGAGCAGTTGGCATGGATGCGCTTGGGGCGGTGATGCCCAAAGATGGCTGAGACGGCGCGACATATGATGGGGCCGAAGGTGTTGTTGCGATTGGCTGTGATCTTACAGTCGGCGAGGTGTCGCTGCTTTCGGTGTTTGGCGTTGCGCGCTCAAGCAAGGTTCTGCTATTTGCGTCAAGCTTAACGGAGCCAGTTGTGCCGCGTGTATTGCTTGCGGCTTCCTTGTCGATCCCCGTCGCCACGATAGACACGCGCATTTTACCCTCAAGGCTTTGATCGAATGTTGCACCGAAGATGATATTCGCATCAGGATCAACTTCATCACGGATGCGGTTACACGCTTCGTCGGCTTCGAATAACGTCATGTCATAACCGCCAGTGACGTTAATGATAACGCCATGTGCGCCTTTCATAGACACATCATCAAGAAGCGGGTTGTTGATGGCGGCTTCGGCGGCTTCGATGGCGCGTTTATCGCCTTCAGCTTCGCCAGTCCCCATCATCGCTTTGCCCATTTCAAGCATTGCGGTGCGGATATCTGCAAAGTCGAGATTCACAAGGCCAGGACGAACCATAAGGTCAGTCACGCCGCGCACACCGGCTTGAAGCACGCTGTCTGCCATTTGGAATGCATCCGCGAATGTTGTGTTTTCATTGGCAACACGGAAGAGGTTTTGGTTTGGAATAACGATGAGTGTATCAACATAAGCTTGCATTTCCTTGATGCCCGCTTCCGCAGATTTCATGCGGTGCGACCCTTCGAAATGGAATGGCTTTGTGACAACACCAACGGTCAAAATGCCTTGGTCGCGGCATGCTTTTGCAATCACTGGCGCTGCGCCTGTCCCTGTTCCGCCGCCCATACCAGCGGTTACGAAAACCATGTTCGCGCCCTCAAGATAGCTCATAAGCTCATCCATTGATTCTTCAGCAGCCACTTTTCCAATCTCAGGTTTTGAGCCTGCCCCAAGCCCGCCTGTTACATTTGGCCCAAGCTGGATACGGTGATCTTCCGGCGCTAATGATCCGTTTAATGCTTGCGCGTCCGTATTACATACCAAGAACTCGCACCCCTCAAGGTCGGAGGCGAGCATGTTGTTGACGGCGTTGCCACCTGCTCCACCGACACCGATAACGGTGATTCTTGGTGATAGCTTGGTTGCTGGCGTAGGTTGCATTTTAATGTCGATCATGAGGCGTGATCCCTTTGAAAAGTGTTTTACGTCTGCTTTTGATAAGCGTCGGTGGAAAGTTAGAGTAAGCTTAGATGCGTTTAACATCTTAGAAAAGTGAAAAATGCGAAGGATTCACAGGGTTATACCACTTTTCCGATATCCAAATCTTAGCACGTCTGATGTGCAGATTCAAAAAATAGCGCTAAGTGACTCTTCTGCCTACATTTTACGTCATACACACATACTCCCGTGGTTATACAAAAGCTATGCACACATTATTGTGGATAAGTTATTTGCTACCAATTCTCGCGGAGCCAGAGTTTTGCGCGCTCCATGAAGGAGCCGGGAGCGGTTTGTGCCATGATTTGCGCGGGCATTTCGTGGCTGTGTTCCGCGATATATGTGAGCAGACCAGCAACCGTTGCAAAACCTGGGCCGCTGACGGCGTCGGGCAGACCGCTGAGGCGGATGGGTTTGCCGAGGCGCACTTGTTTATCAAGGACATGCTCGGCGAGTTCGCGGATGCCGTTGAGCTGGCTTGCGCCGCCAGTCAGGACAACGCGCCGCCCGAGCGCAGGGCCAAGGCCGCTATCGTTAAGGCGGGCGCGCACTAGCTCCAGAATTTCTTCAACGCGCGGCTGGATGATACCGACGAGCAAGGAGCGCGGGACGTGGTTGTGTTCGGATGTTTCGGACTCGCCCAGGCGCGGCACGTCGATCAACTCGTTCTCATCGCTATTGGATGCAATCGCGCTTCCGTATAACGCCTTAAGGCGTTCTGCGTCTTGGATGGGGGTGGTTAGGCCCTTGGCGATGTCATTGGTGATATGCGCGCCGCCGATGGGGATAGAGTCGCTAAAGAGGATATTGCCGCTTTGGAAGACGGCGAAGCTGGTTGTGCCTGCGCCCATATCGATGACAGTACAGCCCAGATCCATTTCATCTTCAACCAATGACGCAAGACCAGCGGCGTATGCGGCGTGGGTGAAGGCGGTGATATCAAGGTGGGAGCGTTCGATACAAGTTGCGATATTCCTGAGCGCGCCGATATCGCCGGTTACGATGTGGATATCGGTTGCCATGTTTTGCCCGAACATGCCGCGCGGATCGACGATCCCTTCATTACCGTCAATACGAAAGCCGACGGGGATTGTGTGCACAAGCTCGTAATCTTCGCTTAAGACTTGGTCTTGCGCCTTTGACAGGGCGCGGCGGATATCGTTATCGGTGATTTCATGCCCAGCAACACTGACATCGGCGGTGTGGCCATGGCTGGTGGCGTGGACACCGGGGAGGTTGACGACAACTTCGCGCAGCGGATAGCCCTTCATCACATCCGCGGCCATGTTTTCGGCGGCGTGAACGGTTTGGCGAATGGCGCTTTCGGCACGGTCTAGGTCAGTGATTGTACCGCCCTTTACGCCCGCAGAGGCGTGATGCCCAACGCCCAGCACTTCGAATGTGCCGTTATCATCGGTCATGCGTGCGATGAAACAGGCAATCTTGGATGAGCCGATATCGAGAGCGGCGAGCAGTGATCCCTTGCTGATGGTGCTGGATTTCTTGGGTTTCATGGGCGTGTGAATAAACTCATAAATTTAGATATTGTTGCCAGATTTGGCGGTTGTGTTACTTGAGGCCTTGGAATAACCAGCGCCATATTCTTGTGATGCGCCCGGCTTGGTGCGCACGATCATACGCACAGGATCGCGCAAATCAATCCCCAATAGGTCTTTATCTAATATTCCATCTTCGCGTTGTGCCTTTGCGAGGCGCGATACAGCAAGCGCCACGTCATTTTCGGGCAATTTTATACGCATGTCATTTTTCATGATGATGTCCCAACGGCGATCCGCGATCAGCCCTGCACTCTCGACATCCTTAAAAATTTCAGGCTCACCAATCAATGTGTTAAACAGCGCAGCCGTGTTTTTTGGCGCTTCATCGCCCAATACGATCACAAGATTATAAAACGGATCAAGGTTGCTTACGGGGATCACATCGCCATGGGTGTCGATCAGTTTGAGCTTTTTATCTTGTTGCCAGAGCGCGAGGGGTTTGCGCTCATTCAATTTTATATACAGCGTATCAGGCAAGCGGCGTTCGACATGTGCGCTTTCGACCCATGCGATTTTTTCGACGCCTTCTTTTGCCTGTTTGGGATCAAATGCAAAGAGCGGTTCGCCGCGTCTAACATTGATGATGGCCTTGAGGATTTCGGGATCGGTGTGGACGCGCCCTTCGATCAAGATATTATCAACCTTAAACCCTAACCCTGCTGTTGCATTGACGATTTTGTTATTGGCCCAATCGGCGGTTACGGTGTCCGCATCGCTGAGGAAGAACCACGCGCCGATCCATAAAACCGTGACCAGCACAGCCAGAGATATGCCGAAGCGTTTAAACCATGGGAATAGACGCGCGCGCAGGCCTTTCCTGCGCTTATTGACGAAGGTTGATTTGCGTGTGCCGCGTTTGATGACTTTGCGTTTGGCCATTATCGTTTAAACAACCTCGCATCTTTGGGGACGGGATCTTTGGGGATGAGGCGGCCATAATTTTCCTGCACGGCTTCCTCAATCAACGCGGTGAGATATTCAGTGAACAGCTTTGGCTTTTCCGCAGCCTCCCAAAGGAAATAGCCGAAGGAGCCGGGAATGGGGTTGACCTCATTGAGCCAAAGCTCGCCAGTTTTGCTGTTGCCGATGAAATCGATGCGCGGCGCGCCTGTGCCATTGACCGCTTCGAACATTGCGCCCGCATGCTTTTTGATGGCGGCGGTTTGCTTTTCATCAAGCATGGGGTTTAGCTCTCGCGTGAGAGAGAGCATCCCCTCGCTAATTGCGCCGACTTGTTTTGTGCCGCCCATTTTATCACCTGTTTTTCCGCCATCGCCGGAGAGGTATTTCTGTTTAAAATCAAGCAGCTCTTCGGTTGCTTTGGGGCGCTCAATCGCCGAGAGCGCAAGCTCGCCAAAGGCTTTTGATACGGCGACATTATATTCCACGAGGTTTTCAACAAATGGCTCAAGGATTGCGCTGTCATCGAATTCGAAGATAGCGGGCAATGTTGCCTTGACGTCTTCGGGGGTGTTGACCTTTGCCACGCCGATTGAGCTGCCGAGATGGACAGGCTTAATGATGCATGGGAATTTTAGGTGTTTGGTCTGTTCTTTGATCTCCTCTGTGGGGATCATAAGCCCTTTATTGGGGCGTTTGAGGACAGCGTAGTCAAGGGTTGGAATGCCCGCAGATTGCAGCATTTTCTTTGTCGCGGCTTTATCCATCAATACCGCCGATGCCATCGTGCGCATGCCTGTATACGGGATATTGGCAAGCTCGAACATGCCTTGGATGTTGCCATCCTCGCCATAGAGGCCGTGGAAAGATGGAATTGCAATATCGAAATCAATGGGTTTTGCCTTGCTGAATAATCCGCTTTTCTTCGGGATTAAGCGCCCGCCGCGTGTGGCGATGGGGTCGAGCAGCATGGATGTGGTTTGCTTTTTAGCGTCCGCGCCGAGCATATAGCTGCTGCGCTCGCGCAAGATATCGCCGACCAACCATTGTCCGTCGGGTGCAACATAGACGGGGAATGCGTCATATTTGGATTCGTCGATTGCCGATAAAACCTGAAGGCCGCTGACGACGCTGACATCATGTTCGGGGGAGCGACCGCCGAAAAAGACGGCGACCTGTTTTCTCATATCGGTTTTGCTTTGTTTTGGAATTTCTGTCGAGGTATTGGTCACGTTGTTTGCCTTGGGGGTTTTATAATTCGTTGCCTATATTAGGTTTGCCTGATGTGTTTATTTAAATCTTGATGCTTCGTTTGTCACTTGGTTCAGATGAGAATCCTTGGTAAGACATATTGATTAAATCATGAAATGACACAGGCATCAAAGGGGTTGTGTGCGTGCAAGAGCATAATGGCGTAAAATTTTTGGAAAAAGGGTCGAAAGATTCGCCGTTGGTTGTGTGGGGGCACGGATGGGGGCAGAGCCATAGCGCGTTTTTGGATCTTTGCGCGCCGCTTGAAAATTCGGCCAAGCATATCATTGTTGATTTTCCCGCCTTTGGGCAATCGCCCATGCCGCCAGAGGTTTGGGGCACGCGAGAATATGCGGATCATATGGCGGCATTTATCCGCGCACAGAGCGATAAGCCCGTGATTTGGGTTGGGCATTCCTTTGGCTGTCGTGTGGGTTTGCAATTGGCGGCGCATTATCCTGAATTGATTAAGGGGTTGTTTTTGATTGCAGGCGCAGGCATTCCCAAACAATTGCCGCTTCACAAAAGCGTGTATTTCAAGCTTCGTATCGCGCTGTATAAATCCTTGAAAAAGCTTATTCCCTTTGGCCTGCCCGAAGAATGGCTGATTTCGAAATTTGGCAGCGCGGATTATAAAAATGCCGATCCAATTTTGCGTCAAATTCTGGTGCGGGTTGTGAATGAAGATTTGCGCACCATTGCGCCGCTGATCACTTGCCCTGTTCATTTTGTGTATGGCGAGAACGATACCGAAGCACCGCCGAAAATCGGACAGGCGCTTTCGGGGTTGATTCCGACCTCAAAATTGTCTCTTCTAAAAGGGCAAGATCATTACAGCGTTTTGGGGACAGGACGCCATCAAGTTACCGCACTGCTTAAGACATTTATTGATACATTAACGGCATAAAGCCAAAGGTTTTCACTATGAATATTCTTGATATCGCCAGCTTTTTCCTTGTTTTTATTGCGTTTTTTACATTCGCGGGAAAGCGATTGATGACCTATATGCATGTGTTGCAGCAAGAAGATTATTATAATGATCGTCTATTGTCATGGATCACAACAAATGGCGCATTTGATAAGCGGATTACGTTTGGTCTGATATTGGTTGGTGTTTTGGTTATCGGCCTTAACATCGCCGGATATGGCGCATTTTTGCCCCAGGTTTTGGTGAATTTCCTGATGTTTATCCTGTTTGTGATTGGCGCATCCAAAGAAATTGATCCACGCAAAAACTCGAAGAAGAAACTGGTTTCTACGACCCGTGCGAAACGTATTTTCTTTCCTGCTTTTATTCTGGCCGTTGTCAGCGTTATTCCATATGTATTGGGCGCAAATCCGCTTTTATGGATCATCAATGTACAGCTTTTGCCGTTTATGTTGATTGTGGTCAATTTCTGTCTTCAACCCTTTGAAGACGCTGTTCAGGCAGGATATTGGAAAGAGGCGCATGAGAAGGTTTTGGATTATCAGCCCAAAGTGATTGGCATTACCGGATCATACGGTAAAACCTCGATTAAGCATATTTTAGGGCATATCCTTAAAACCCAAGCGCCGACGCTGATTACACCGGGCAGTGTGAATACGCCGATGGGAATTACGCGCGTTATTCGTGAAGAGCTTGAGCCGACGCATCAATATCTTGTTGTGGAAATGGGTGCTTATGGCCCTGGATCGATTAAGCGATTATGCGATTTGACGCCGCCGGATTTGGGGATCATTGCTTCGATTGGTCATGCGCATTATGAGCGGTTTAAATCGCTTGATACGGTTGCGCAGGCGAAATTTGAATTGGCGGAAGCGGTGATTAATAAAAACCCCGATCAAGGCCGTGTGATTATTCATGAACGCACATTGCGCTTTGCGCATGCACGCAAAATGAAGGCTGAATATCCGCTGAATTTTATCGTTGCAGGCGACGCCGTTAATCCGCAGAAAAGTGCAAAAGAAGTCAGCTATATTCAGCCCAAGGATTTACAAATTCAAAAGATCGAACAACGCACCAAAGGGATTGCGATTACCTTTGAATATAAAAATGTCATTTACTCACCAGAAATTCCGATTTTCGGCATTCATCATGGCCATAATGTTGCGCTTGCGTTTGCGACCGCGCTTGAGCTTGGGATTGAAGCAGACGATATTCAAGATGCGCTTTCTAGTGTTCCGCAAATTCAGCATCGCCTTGAGGTGAAGAAGCAGCCGGGTGGTACTTTGCTTATTGATGATGCATATAATTCCAATCCAATCGGGTTTCAATCTGCGCTTAATTTGCTTGCGACGATTACGCAGAGCGGGCGCAAGATTTTGATTACCCCCGGTATGGTCGAGCTTGGCGTGGCGCATAATGATGCGCATGAAAAGATCGGGGAATCGGCGGGCGAGGTTTGCGATATCTGCCTTGTTGTTAGCCCTGCGCGTATTCCGACATTTGTGAAGGGGTTCAAATCGACCGGAGCGGGTAAGACCTTCCTTGAATTTGACAGCTTTAAAGATGCTCAAAGCTGGTATGCCAAGAATAAACAAGATGGTGATATCTTGCTGATTGAGAATGATCTTCCCGATATGTATGAACGCATTCCCAAAATGTAAAATCGGCGATATTTTCCCTTAATCGTCGTTGCGCCGTCGCTCACCTATCAGAATAGGCTTCGCTAGTCGCGTCTAGTTTAAGAAAAAATCTCTTTGATTTATTTAATTCTTTATATTCTTTCTCCTATGCGTTTGATTTCCCAGTGGAGGTCAATGTTAAGGTCGTTATAAGCGCGGGTGCGGATTTCTTCGCCTAGCATTTCCAGATCATTGGCGGTCGCATTCCCCGTATTAATCATAAAGTTGCAATGCTTTTCGCTCATTTTAGCGCCGCCGATCATTAGCCCCCTGCCCCCGACTTTTTCGACGATTTGCCATGCGCGGGTATCTTCGGGCAGACCAGCAAGTTGTAGCAAGGACGGGTTCGGATTGGCGAAGGTTGAGCCGCCCGTTTGTTCTTTAATCGGTTGGGTTTCGTTGCGTTTTGCCTTTATGTCGGTGATGCGCGACTTGACGGTGTCGTAATCCTCGGCTTTGCCTTTTAGGATTGCGCTTGTAAAGATCAGGTAATGTGGGGCGTCGTTGTTGCGGTAGCTGAGATTGATCTCCATTGTTTCTGCGGCGGGCGATAATGCGACTGCGCCATGGGGCTGACCGCGCGGGATAAGGCAATACTCATTGCCCGCATAATCAACAGCCGTGATCGCGACGAGGATATCGGAAATATCCGCGCCATATGCGCCCGCATTCATGCGCAGCGCGCCACCCAATGATCCGGGGATGCCGGAGAGGCATTCAAACCCGCCGATTTCGGCTTTCACAGCGGCGGCGGCGAGTGAACCGTTAAGCGCGCCGCATGACGCCCTGATTTTATCGCGTCCGATGATTTCAATATCGGAGAATTCTTTGCCGAGTTGAATGGTTGCGCCGCGAATGCCGCCATCGCGCACGATGGTGTTGGCGAGGCCGCCGATGATTGTGAGTGGCTGAGAGGCAGGGTGTTGGCGCAGGAAAACCGCGAGGTCAGCCGGATCGTTGGGCTTGAACAAAAGGTCAGCATTGCCGCCGCAGCGAAACCAGCTTTGCGCGCCGATGGGTGCGTTTTCGATGATGGCGCCGCGAAGCCCTGTGTAAGACGTTGATTTCATGGTCATTTCTGCGTTTTCTTCATTTCGTTTTTCCGTTTATGGGTGGTGGGGTGGTGGGTGTCTTTTTTGCCTGTTTCCTGTCCGGTTATCATAGGCAAATAATAGGAAAAAATTCCCTTTTTGTCAATGGTTTGTCTTATTACGAAACGCTTACGCGTTTCTAGTTTTTACGTCCTTTCGGATATATGTGGGAAAACTTTTTATCATATGTGATGAAAAGATCCCTCGTCGCTGCGCTCTGTCGGGATGACGGTCGAGATAGCAGGGTTACGCCACATGTCCCTTGGCTTTGGCGAGTTCGGTTTCTAGAAGGTCGGGGAGGTCGTAGGCCCAAGCGGTGATGTCACCTGCGCCCATGCATATGACGTAATCGCCCGATTGAGCATGTTTGGCGACAACATGCGCCAGTTCATCGCGCGATGGCAACGCGTGAACATCACGGTGGCCATGGTTTTTGATGCCTTCGACGAGGGAGAGTTTATTGCGGTTTTCAATCGGCGTTTCGCCTGCCTCGTACACATCGGTAACAATGACGGTGTCGGCTTCGTTAAAGCATTTGCAGAAATCTTCGAACAGGTCGTTGAGGCGTGAATAACGGTGTGGCTGCATCACGCAGATGACTTTTGCGCCTTTTTCCGCGACGGCGGTGCGTGCGGTTTTCAGCATGGTTTCGATCTCAATCGGGTGGTGGGCGTAATCATCAATGATGGTGATGCCGTGGGTTTCGCCCGTTTTGGTGAAGCGGCGTTTGACCCCCGTGAAGCTGGCGATGCCTTTTTTAAGGATGGGTGGGGCGGCGCCCATTTCATGCGCGATGGCGAGCGCGACGAGGCAGTTTTGTACATTATGGCGACCAAGCATGGGCAGATGCACATCGCGCAGAACCAGTTCCTCGCCGCCATTAATTTTGGCGGAGAAGGTCACATCGAAGGTGGAGCCATCGGCGTTTGAGTTGACGTTTTCGACTTTCACGTCGGCTTGTGGGTTGAAGCCATAGGTGATGATTTTGCGGTCTTTTACGGTTGGGACGAGCGCTTGGACTTCGGGGTGGTCGATGCAGAGCACCGCGTAGCCATAGAACGGGAGGTTATGGATGAATTGACGGTAGGCGGATTTGACGTTTTCGAAGGAGCCGTAATGCTCCATATGTTCGGGGTCCATATTGGTGACCACAGCGACGGATGCCGGCAGGCGCGTGAATGTGCCGTCGCTTTCATCGGCTTCGACGACCATGATATCGCTTTCGCCGAGGCGGACATTGGTGCCGTATGCATTCACGATGCCGCCATTGATGACGGTGGGGTCGAAGGATGCGGCTTCTAGCATTTGACCGACCATGGAGGTGGTTGTGGTTTTGCCGTGAGTGCCCCCGATGGCGACGGCCCATTTCATGCGCATGAGTTCGGCGAGCATTTCGGCGCGGCGGATGACGGGAATATCGAGGTCGCGGGCGGCTTGGAGTTCTTTGTTGTCTTGTTTGATCGCAGAGGAGATCACCACGGCGGCGATGTCGCGGGTGATGTTTTCGGCTTCGTGACCGATGAAGGTTTTTGCGCCTTTTTCACGCAGACGTTTGACATTTGCGCCATCGGCTTGGTCGGAGCCTTGGACGCTGTAGCCTAAAGTGATGAGGATTTCGGCGATGCCGCTCATGCCGATGCCACCGATGCCGATGAAGTGAAGTGATCCGATGTCTTTTGGCATTCCGCGCATGTTGTCTTCCTTATTTTAATTTGCCCGTTGTTCGATAATTCCTTCAATCAACGCGCTTAGTTTAGCGGCAGCGTCTGGCTTGGCGCAAGCTTTCGCTTTTTGGGCTGCGGATTCTAAGGTGGATGGGTTTGCGAGGAAGGTTTCGATTTGGGCGTGGAGGCTTTCGGGGGTGAAATCATTTTGCATCACGGTCCATGCGCCGCCATGATCGGCGACTGCGTCTGCGTTTACTTTTTGCTGGTTGTCTTTATGCACGCCGAGGGGGACGTAAATTGCGGGGCGTCCGGCGGTGGTCATTTCGGTTACTGTGCTTGCGCCGCTGCGCCCTATAAAGAGGTGGCAATTGGTAATCTCGGTTGCGACGTCATCGATGAAGGTCATGAGGGTGGCGGTGATCCCTGCGTCTTCGTAGGCTTTGGTTGTATCGGCGATGTCTTCGGCGCGGCATTGTTGGGTGATGTTAAGCTTTGCGCGGTTTTCGGGGGAAAGCTTGGCGAGGGCGGCGGGGATGACTTGGCTGAAGATGCTTGCGCCTTGTGAGCCGCCCATGACGAGGATGTTGAGTTTATCGGTGATGGAGGGGTATTCGATTCTAGCGAGGCGGGCGATATCTTCGCGGATGGGGTTGCCGGTGACGATCGATTTGGCGCGTTCTTTATCGCTGAGGCCGCGGCTGTTTTCCCATGAGAGGGCGATTTTTGTGGCGAGGATGCACAGCGCCTTGTTGGCTTTGCCGAGGACGGCGTTGGATTCGTGCAAGATGGTGGGTTTGAGGAGGATTTGCCCTGCGATCATGCCGGGGAATGAGGGGTAGCCGCCAAAGCCGATCACAGCCGCGGGGCGGGTTTTTAGGATGATGGCGAGGCTTTGCAGGATGCCGAGAATCAATTTTGGCGCGCCGCGTCCGAAAGTTCCGGCGGAGACTTCGTGGAGGGTGAGGTCGCCGAAGCCTTTGGTGAATTTCATGCCGCGGGAATCAGTGATGACCTCGACACGAAAGCCGCGGGCGATGAGGTCAGCGCTAAGTGCTTGGGCGGGCATGATGTGGCCGCCTGTTCCGCCGGCGCTGAGGATGATGAGGGGTGGCGTTGGGTTGTTCATGATCCTATTTACCAAGATGTTGACGCGATAACAATATTTATAAAGACAGGCCGCCACGCGATATGCCTGATTTTCGGGTGCGGCGGGTGAGGGCGAGGACGACGCCCATGGATAGGCCCATGGATAAAACCGAGGAGCCGCCATAGCTGACGAAGGGGAGGGTCATTCCTTTGGCGGGCAATAGATGCATCGAGCTGCCCATATGCACGAGCGCCTGTAGGCCGAACATGGTGAGCAGGCCGCCCGCGGCGAGGACGCTGAACATGTCGTTGGCATCGGAGAGGCGGCGCAGGCCGCGCAGCATGATGAAGCCGAATATGGCGATGATGATGAGGATGAAGAACAGCCCGAGTTCCTCACCCGCGACGGAGAAGATGAAATCGGCATGGGCGTCGGGGAGGCTGAGTTTGACTGTCCCCTGCCCCGGCCCTGTCCCGAGGATGCCGCCATTTTGGAAGGCTTCGATGGATTTGTCGACTTGGAAGCTGTCGCCGCTTTCGGGGTCGAGGAAACGGTCGATGCGCGATTTGACGTGAGAAAGGGAGAAATATGCGCTGATCAGGCCGCCGACACCCGCAAAGCCAAAGAGGATGAGAAAGCGGAACGGGAAGCCAGCGAGGAAGATTTGCGCTGCCAAGATTGAGGTGATCACGACCGTCATACCGAGGTCAGGTTGCAAAAGCAGCAATGTGATTGTGATAAAATATAACCCTGCGGCGGCGGCGTTACCGCGGAAGGACGGGTTGTCTTTTTGTTTGGCCATAAGCCATGCGGCGACAATGGCAAAAGCGGGTTTCATAAATTCGCTAGGCTGGAGGGAGAAGCCGCCGATATGGAGCCAACGCTGCGCGCCCTTGATCTCCATCCCCGTGAACAGGACGAGGATGAGGGCGAAGATACAGCCGACGAAAAGAACGCTGCCTAAGCGCCATATCTCACGCGGCTTTAGGAAGGATATGCCAAAAAGCATAATCAATGACGGCACGAGCATGATGATGTGGCGCTTTAGGAAATGGTAATAACCGAGGCCGAGATGTTCGGCGACGGGCGGGCTGGCGGTTGTGACCATAAGGATGCCGAGGATGACGAGCACCAAAAAAGCGGTGAGCATTGGGCGGTCAACCGTCCACCACCATTGTCCGAGGAATGAGCGGTCGGTGCGAGAAAACAGTGTCATTTTATCACCTCACCCTGCCGTCCTGCGATTTAATCGCAGGATTTTTACGATGGGCCACAGATCCCGCGGTCCAGCCGCAGGATGACATTTTATTCATATCTTTCATGAAAGCGCCTCCACGATGTCGATGAAGGTGTCGCCGCGATGTTCGAAGGAGTCGAATTGATCCCATGATGCGCAGGCGGGGGAGAGGAGGATTGTGGCGTCTTGGTCTTTATTTTGATCGTTATCTTTTGCGGCGTTTTGTGCGTCTTGATACGCGGCGGGAACAGCGTTTTGCAGGGTGTCACATAGCGTGAAGGGGATGTTTTGCTCCTGCATCCACACGGCGAAATCGGGTGAGGATTCGCCGATGAGATAGGCGTGGGTTATGCGGGTTTTGTATTTTTCAAGGCCGCTCAGGCCGCCTGTTTTTGCTCTGCCGCCGACGATCCAGTAGATGTTTTCATGACAACCCAAAGCTTTGGCGGCGGCTTCGACATTTGTGCCTTTGCTGTCATTGATGAAATGTATGTTTTGGATGGTGCGGGCAAGGTATTGACGATGCGCAAGGCCGGGGAAGGTTTTGATGGCTTTTATTGCGTCGTCTTGGTCGATGTTAAGTGCGGCACATGCGGCGAGGACAGCGATGATGTTTTGCGCGTTATGTGCACCGGGGAGCATGGGAAAGACATGCCCGTTCAGCACGGATTGGTCAAGCTTTTCGGCGTAGATTTTATGTGCGGAGGAATCGAGCAAGCGGTGTTTGATGGCGGCATAATTTTCGAAACTGCCGTGGCGGTCGATATGGTCGGTGGTGATATTGAGCAAGATGCCGATATCGGGCGTGAAGGTCGGCGCGAGGTCGATTTGGTAGGATGAGATTTCGAGGACGATGATTGTGCCGTCTTTTGCGGGCTGTAGCGCGAGGGCGGGCGTGCCGATATTGCCGCCCATCATTGCGGGGATGGCGCAGGCGTTGAGGACATGGGTGAGCAGCGCGGTTGTGGTGGATTTTCCGTTGGTTCCTGTAATCGCCACAGTTTTATAGCCGCGGGGGTTATCGCGCAGACAGATGCCGAGGATTTCGATATCGCCGATGATTTTGCAGTCT
>JAACQG010000003.1 GCA_009995045.1 Alphaproteobacteria bacterium | reverse complement strand
ACCTCACCCGACGGCAAGCGCAAAACCTGCCCCACATTCAATCGATACGGCGAACGCAAATCATTAATCCGCACAATCTCGCTCGCGCTCACATCAAACAATCGCGCAATCTCTGAAACGCTATCACCCCTGCGCACCTGATACTCCCGCGGCGGCGGCAAAATAAGCCGTTGCCCAACATTCAGCTCAAATGGCGCAGACAAACCGTTCTCGCTCACAATGTCGCGCATCACAATATTGTAACGCTGAGAAATCGTCCAAAGCGTCTCGCCCCGCGCTACATTATGCACCCCGCTACTGCCCGGCCCTTGGCTTGTGCCATACACAGTAATAGGCGCGGGAACATGATTGCCACACGCCGTCAAAACCAACACAAATGCTAAACCCGAGAGAAATCTCATACAGTCAAAATATACGCAAACCCCCGCCACGTCCAATATTTATCCCACCTTCTCCATTTCAAAAGCATTTGACAAAAACACAAGAAATATGTAAACAAAAAAAGATGACAAGACTTTACGCAAATGAATTCAAAATAATCACCCCACCAAAAGGTTTAGAAGGCATCATGCCCCTAAAAATAGCCTTCGAAACCCAATGCCCCGATGATGATTTGTTTTATGACATTCAAACCGAATTTGACCTGCACAATCTACGCCGCGCCATTCAAGTAACCGAACAGGAATTATCAGAAGAACTCCCCGACCATATCAACCCTGCAGGTCACCCCGATGTAAAGCTCATGCGCACAGCCTATCAAGTGCTAGAAACAAGAACTTACGGCTAAAATCTTATACCCTCGCATTATGTTTGACATAAGGGTGAGCAAGCGATAAAACCCCGCTGATGAAAACCAGAATATACCACGAAACCTTTAAAATCGTCTCTGAAGCCGGCAAGCCTGAAATCCGCTTTTTTCCCGTTGAAATCGAAAGAGATCAATATCACGGGCATGACATAAGAATGGATTTTCGCCTTGAACATTTAGACAACGAAATAGAACATCTCCCCGCCTATTTAAAAGAACAATTTGGCAACGCCGCAGGCGGCGAAGACGATCCCGATATGATACTGCTTCGGCGCGCACGCGCCGCCCTCGTTCAAAAAAATGAAGAAATAGCGGCTAAGCTACTTCCACATCTTTTGCAACATCTGGCAGTAGAGGCACAAATCGAACAGGCATCACGTCTTTCACCGAATACGCCTGATCGCTCTCTTTACGATATAGTCGCAGAACCTGTTCCCCCGAGCCCCCAACCGGAATAATCATACATCCGCCATCTTTAAGCTGATCCAGCAAGGCCTGCGGCGGTTTATCCCGCGCCGCCGCCGTCACGATAATCTTGTCAAATGGCGCTTGGTCAATGCCATGCATACGCGGCCAACCCTTCATACCATCCGCCGCAATCGCCGTAATATTGCGCAACTTCAAATCCTCGAACTTGGCCTCCGCCCGCTCCAATAACGGTTTGTGCCTCTCAATCGTATACACCCGCCGACACATCCGCGATAAAACCGCGCTCTGATACCCGCACCCCGTGCCAATCTCCAATATCTTATCGCGATCCGAAAGCTTGAGCGCTTGCGTCATAATCGCCACCACAAAAGGCTGAGATATTGTCTGCCCCCGCCCAATCGGCAACGCCATATCTTCCCACGCCTGATCACGCACTTCCTTGGGCACAAATTCATGCCGCGGCACCCGCTCAATCGCGCCAAGCACCTTCGCGCAAGAAATCCCCTTGCGCCGCAAATCCATAACAAGCCGTATCCGACGATTCATATCCTGTGTGTTCATAAAAACAATACTGCCATCACCAAAAACAAATGTCAGAAAAAACTTGCATCGTTGTCAAAAGAAGCCTAGAAGAACCACAATATGAAAAACATTACAGAGGATATCCAATGAGATTAGTATCACTTGCTCCTGTTTTAGCCATAGCCGCCTGCGCAGCAACCCAAGAACCTGAACAACCAACCGCGCTCGACATCGCAATCCCTGTCGGCAACGGACAAACAGTCTTCGCCGTTCCCAATGATGCTTCAGATCCCGTCGATGGCGGCCTTTTCAAAATCTCGGATCCAGAAACCACCGAAGGACAAAACATCAACGCCGTCCCGTTCAAATGCTTCGATCCCGCTCAACCCGACGCCGCGACTGAAGCATTAGCATATGAATTCATCACATCCGCTCAAGGCGGCAGTAATGTTAGAATCCCCCCTGAATTAAAAGCGCAAAGCCAAGAGTGGTACGCAGAAACCTGCCACGACTTTGATTAAGCCTACGCTGTCTTTTCTTTTTTAACAAAGCGCAGGGAATTTGTGCTCTGGCTAGGCAGCCGAGGCGAGGTGCGCGCAAACGTACTCTAAGTACGTGAGCACACCGAGACCGAAGGATAACGAAGCCAGTGCGCAAATTATCAAGCGGTGATCTTCTCAACCCCGCCCATATACGGCTTAAGCACATCCGGCACATGCACGCCGCCATCGGCTGGATCGTAATAATTCTCAAGCACCGCAATCAACGCGCGACCAACCGCAACGCCCGAACCATTGAGCGTATGCAAAAATGTCGTATGCTTCTCCCCTGCGCGTTTAAATCGTGCATTCATGCGCCGTGCCTGAAAATCACCGCAAGTCGATACGGATGAAATCTCGCGATATCTCTGTTGCCCCGGAAGCCAAACCTCTAAATCATATGTACGGCGCGCCCCAAACCCCGTATCCCCGCTGCATAATTTCACCGTACGATACGGCAATTTCAACGCCTCAAGCACACCTTGCGCACATTCAACCATGCGCTCTTGCTCGGCTTCGCTGTCTTCGGGTTTCACAATG
This sequence comes from Alphaproteobacteria bacterium, assembly GCA_009995045.1. Lineage (GTDB taxonomy): Bacteria > Pseudomonadota > Alphaproteobacteria > Micavibrionales > Micavibrionaceae > TMED27. Next base: position 10,262 of record JAACQG010000003.1, on the reverse strand, counting down.
CCAATCATCTCAACCTTGTAGAATTGATGCTGACGGATCATCCCGCGCGTATCACGCCCCGCTGATCCCGCTTCACTGCGAAAACATGGCGTATGCGCCGTATAGCGACGCGGTAAATCATTCTCATCAACAATACTATCCGCAACAATATTCGTCAGAGGCACTTCTGATGTTGGGATTAGCCAATACTCCTCCTGCGTTTCAGCGTCCTTTAAAACCATTTGCAAAACTTCAGACGGCTTTTTGTCGGGATGTTGTTCCGCCATCCGATCCAAAGGTTCCAGCGCTTTCTCAAGGAGCGATGCACGCCCGCCTATACTGCCAGATAAAAATTGGTCATCATAGAATTTCGGCAACTGCCCCGTCCCGAATAACGCATTATCGCGCACCAACAGCGGCGGTGACACTTCCGTATATCCATTTTTATCCGTATGCGTATCAAGGAAAAACTGCGCCAACGCCCGCTCAAGCCGCGCCAAGCCACCGCTTAAAATCGTAAAACGAGAACCGCTCATCTTCGCCGCTGTCTCCGCATCCATCATGCCAAGCGCTTCACCAATCTCGAAATGCTCCGGCACTTTATCCGTTGACGGATCACCCCACTTGCTCACCTCGACATTCTCGTCCTCATCCGCGCCATCGGGCACATCATCCGCCATAATATTCGGCAACGCCGCCAAATGCTGGCTCAATCTCTGCGCGATCAAACGCTCTTCTTCCTCAAGCTCGCCCATCTCGACCTTAATCGCTGCAACCGCATCCATCGCGCCCTGCGCATCCTCGCCCGCCTTTTTAAGCGCGCCAATCTTCTTAGATTCCTCATTGCGCTTGGCCTGCAACTCCTGCAAACGTGTCTGCACATCACGCCGCGCCTGATCCAATGTCAGCAACGCCTGCGATTGTGGCTCTAACCCCCGTCGCGCCATCGCGCCATCAAAAGCTTCACCATTTTCGCGTATATATTTTATATCGTGCATGTTTCTTCCCTACTGACCTAACGAACTGACTTGATAACCCATACCAATAATGCATAAATATTTCTATGAAAAGCGTTCTCTCCATCAAAAAACCAAAAACGCCCCAAAGCGCCCTCAGGCCTCTGGTCTTCGACAGCCCCCATAGCGGTAGCATATACCCCGAAGATTTCAAACACGCCTGCGATCAAAGCATCCTTGAGCGCGCCGAGGACAACCATGTCGACGATCTGTTTTCCTGCGTTCCCGACCACGGCGCGAATCTCCTGCTCGCCCATTTCCCCCGCAGCTATATCGACGTCAACCGCAGCCAAGACGACATCGACGCCGAACTCCTCGCCGAACAATGGCCCGGAAACTCGGGCGCAGATTTCCCCATCAACCCAACCTCACGCTCCAGCGCAGGAATAGGCCTCATCCGCCGCCTCGTTAAACCCGGTATGCCCGTATATGACCGCGCCCTATCATCCGAAGAAATCATGCACCGCATTGAAAAATACTACCGCCCCTATCACAATGCATTGGCCGATCTCATCGAAACCACCCATTATAATTTCGGCCAAGCATGGCACATCAACTGCCACTCAATGCCCTCCGCCAGCGCCTATCCAAAGCGTGCAATCGGCCTTGTCGGCGGCAACCCGCGTGCCTCCGATTTTGTCCTTGGCGATCGCGACGGCACCACCTGCGACCCCGCTTTCACCCGCACACTGCGTGATTACATCAAAAGCTTAGGCTACACCGTCACGATCAACGACCCATTCAAAGGCGTCGAACTCGTCGAGAAATACTCAAACCCCGCACGCGGTTATCATTCGATCCAAATCGAAATCAACAAAGCCCTCTATATGAATGAAGAAACAAACGCCCGTAACGGCAATTACGAAAACCTAAAATCCCACATCAACACCATCACCGCCTTCATCGCCCAACACATCGAAAGCAAGTTAGTCAATTTAGCGGCGGATTAGACCTACGCCCAACGATTTTCAGGAAACGTAAAGACATGCGTCTCTCTCTCCGCAAGAGAACCATCATACCCAACATCGGAAATAGCCCTAATTTGATCCACTAAAACCCCAAGCGTTGGATTATGAGTAGCGCATAAAACAACATCCACCGCGTCGGGCAAATGCGCCTGAAGCCCCTCTGAAAACTTTATGCGCCCACCGCTTTCACCTAGACAATCAAGCGTATCAAGAGGACTACTCAAGCCAAACGCCTTAGAGAGAACCTCCGCAGTCTGCTTCGCACGTCCCTCACGCGAAGAAAAAACAGCAGCGCTTTTATCCGCAAATAAATGACTCAAATGTCCAGACAAGTCCTCTGCGTCCGCAATTCCCTGTTCCGTAAGCTCATTAAATAAGTAATCAGCTTCTCTATGTCTCAATAAAATCAAAGTTTTCATATTTAAGGTTTATATAACTATGTAAATATAAAATCAAGAACATTATTCAGCCAACCCACCGATCATGGGAAAAATTAATAATAAGCGCGCTATGTGGCTCTCTCAAAGATGTATCAGTATTCACATCACCAAAACTTAGTTGATATCGCCCCATCACATCTGGATTTGTAATACACACCGCAACATCCACATCCTCTGGAAGATGGCGCCCTGTCCCTTGCATATAATCAACAAAAGCACCCCGCCGCCCAAGAGCCTCTAACACCTCAGGCGAGCCAGCCCGCCCCATAGCATTCGCAGCAACCCGTGCAGTCCTCTGACAAATCAGCGCGGGAGCCGAAAAGAAACCAACCAATTGCCCCGGATACTTTGCCTTTAAAGCTGTCCCAAACGCCCGAGCCTCTCCAATACCATCCTCAAAAACCTCGCCATCGCAAAAGCGTCCCTGAGCAAACCTCTTTAAAACTAAACTTTTCATATTGAAATTTTTAAAGACTGAAAAAAACCGAGTCAATTTTTATGAAAAAAACAATCCCCAACGCACTGCACAATTTTACCGCTTTGATTGCCACCAAATCGCCGCAATAAAAAGCCCCTTCGCACGCGGCAAAATCAAATACACACTCACCAAAGCCACACCAATAACAATCGCCGTCTCAATGCTTTGCGCAAAAACATCATGCCGCGCAAACTCGACAATCAACGGCACAACCAAATGCCCCGTTATAAATATAGTGAGCCAAGGCGGCGCATCGTCGGCACGAATATCGGAAAAATCTTCACCGCATTCTGAGCACATCTCATGCTGCGTGATAAATCGCGAGAACAATCTCCCCCGCCCGCAATTCGGACAAACCCCTTTTATCCCGCGCCAAAGAACGCCCCATTTCGTCGGCGCATCATCACACATCAAAAACCGCCGCAAACTCGCGCTGTAACACTGCATCAATATCCGCCATTGATACATCCACGCGCAACGCCTTCAAACTCGTCACACCATGCTCGGAAATACCACACGGCACAATCCCACCAAAATGCGACAGATCGGGATCAACATTAATCGCAATCCCATGCAGCGTAATCCAATGGCGCACCCGCACACCAATCGCCGCAATCTTGCTCTCACGCCCATCTGGCATAACAACCCAAATCCCGACGCGCCCGCACCGACGCTCGCCCTGAACACCAAAGGCAAGAAGTGTCCGAATAATCACTTCCTCCAACTGCCACACATATTTCTTGATATCGGGCACACCCCCAAAAGCTTTAGAGCGCTCTTTAAGGTTCAACATCGCATAGGCCACACGCTGCCCCGGCCCATGATAAGTATGCTCACCACCCCGTCCCGATTTAAAAACTGGAAAACGCGCATCAATAAGCCCCGCGTCCTTGGCGCTCGTCCCCGCCGTATACATCGGCGGATGCTCAAGCAACCAAACGCACTCCTCTTGGCTACCATCATGAATCCCCGCAACCCGCGCATCCATAAATGATAACGCGTCAGAGTATTCCACCAATTGATCTGAACTCTTAAATTCCATGCTTATCGTCCTAAAACAAAAAAAGCCGCGACTGCGGCTCGGACTTTCGCCCGCCCCGCATGAGGTGCTAAACTAAGCACCGCGAGGCAATAAATGGTGCGGCCGAGAGGACTTGAACCTCCAAGGGATTACTCCCACTAGATCCTTAGTCTAGCGCGTCTACCAGTTCCGCCACGGCCGCAAGGATGAAGTGCAAGTTATGTAGCAAAAGCTTTTCCTTCTTGCAAGCGATAACATGGGCCTTTTTAAAACAAAAAAATCACTATTGCATTGCAACACAATCCCTCCTTGCCATCACCCCCTTTATTTGTTAACTAATACAAAATTTTGCAACGTGCTTTTCGCTGCAAAAAACATACACAATTAGAGACGTGAAAGAGACGTGAGAAAATGACTAAAGAAGAAGATCAAAGCAAAGCAGAAAAACAAGCAGCATTCCGTCAAGATGCATTGGATTATCACCGCCTGCCGATCCCGGGTAAAGTCGCACTCAAACCAACAACCGCTCTCGCCACACAACGTGATCTCGCGCTCGCTTATTCCCCCGGTGTTGCCATCCCATGTGAGGAAATCGCAGAAGATCCATTAAAAGCCGCAATCTACACCGCCAAATCAAACCTCGTCGCCGTCATCACTGAAGGAACAGCCGTCCTCGGCCTTGGCAATATCGGCGCATTGGCCGCAAAACCAGTGATGGAAGGTAAATCCGTCCTCTTCAAAAAATTCGCAAACATCGATTCTGTTGATGTTGAAATCGACATGAAAACCGACATGGATGCCGATGATTACGACTCGGAAAAATACATTCAAAAATTCGTCGATATCGTGACCTCTTTGGAACCAACATATGGCGGCGTAAACCTCGAAGATATCCGCGCCCCTGAATGTTTCGAAATCGAGCGTCGCTGCAAAGAGATCATGAACATTCCCGTCTTCCATGACGACCAACACGGAACCGCCATCATCGTGACCGCGGCCTTCACAAACTGGATCAAATATTCAGGGCGCAAAGCAGAAGACATCAAACTCGTCGCCAATGGCGCGGGCGCAGCTGCATTATCATGCTTAAGCCTCCTTCTCTCTGCCGGCCTCAAACGCGAAAACATCACCGTATGTGACCGCTCTGGCGTGATCTACAAAGGCCGCAACGAAGGCATGGACCCACAAAAAGAAAAATTCGCAAGCGACACAAAAGCCCGCACCCTCGAAGAAGCCCTCCAAGGCGCAGACGTCTTCCTCGGCCTCTCCGCTGGTGGCGCAGTGAAAAAAGAATGGGTTAAAGGCATGGGTGAAAAACCACTCCTCATGACCCTCGCAAACCCAACCCCGGAAATCATGCCTGAAGAAGCGCGCGAAGCAAAACCCGACGCAATCATCTGTACTGGTCGCTCCGACTATACAAATCAGGTCAATAACGTCCTATGTTTCCCGTTCATCTTCCGCGGCGCGATCGATGTCGGCGCAACCGGAATCAACGAAGAAATGAAACTCGCTTGTGTAGAGGCTATCGCCGCACTCGCCCGTAAAGAAGTCACCGCCGAGGTGGCGTCCGTTTACTCCGAAGAAACACTAGAATTCGGCGCGGAATACCTCATCCCGAAACCATTTGACCCACGCCTCATCGTCGATCTCCCCATCGCCGTCGCAAAGGCAGCAATGGCATCAGGCGTCGCAACACGCCCAATCGAAGATTTCGAAGCCTATGAGCAACGCCTGCAACAATTCTACATCCGCAGCCAGCTCATCATGCGCCCAATCTACAACCGCGCAAAAGAAAACCCAAAACGCATCGCATACTGCGAAGGCGAAGAAGAGCACGTCCTTCAGGCAATCCAAACATCCCTCGACGAGGGAATCGTTCAGCCAATCGTTATCGGTCGCACCTCCGTCATCGAACGCCGCATCAAGCAATTAGGCCTTCGCATGAAATCAGGCACAGATTTCGATCTCGTTGACCCTGAAAACGACGAACGCTACCGCGAATACTGGGAAACATACCACCAAATCATGGAACGTCGCGGCGCAACCCCTGCTTTGGCGAAAAAATTGGTACGCACAAACACCTCTATCATCGGTGCATTAATGGTACGCAAAGGCGAAGCCGACTCCCTCATCTGCGGAACAGTCGGTCAATACGCGCATCACACAAAATCCGTGATTGATGTCATCGGCCTTAAACCCGGCGTTGAAACACCTGCCGCAATGAATGGCCTCCTCCTTGATGGCGGAACCTATTTCTTCTGCGACACACAAATCAATCCAAACCCGTCAATCGCGCAAATCTCTGAGATGACACTTTTAGCCGCTGAAGAAGTCAAACGCTTTGGCATCAAACCAAAAGTCGCCCTCCTCTCTCATTCCAACTTCGGAACAGGCGAACACGAAGGCGCAACAAAAATGCGTAGCGCATATGAAGATATCCGCCGCCGCGACCCTGAACTTGAAATCGACGGTGAAATGCACGCTGACGCGGCGCTCTCCGAAAAAGTGCGCAACATCATCATGCCAAATTCCAGCCTCAGCGGATCCGCAAACCTCTTCGTCATGCCAAATCTGGATGCCGCCAATATCGCGTTCAACATGGTGAAGGTTCTCGCCGAAGGCATTTCAATCGGCCCCATTCTTCTCGGCACCGCGCGCCCTGTTCACATCTTAACCCCATCCGTAACAACACGCGGAATCGTGAACATGACCGCTCTCGCCACCGTCGGCGCACAAGTCTTCGAAGATGACCTCCAAGACGAAAGCAAACAACGCATCGTCCGCCATCTCTAATATAGATTGGTTAAATCATTCACACAAAGGCGCGGGCAACTCCGCGCCTTTTTTTGCTTCTGCGCTTCTTGCATGACGCTCAGCAAGTTGAACTTTCATAGCCTCGGGAATATCAATCCCAGCCAACAACATTTGCAAACCAAAATCCAACTGCCCATCGGTAAATCGACCATCTTCATCGGGGGTATAAGCATTTACTACTGCTATTTCTATATCGCTCATAACCTATATTTATAAGCACCTCAAAACCAAAACGCAAACAAAATACATTATGACAAAAAATTATAGCGTGCATATATGCAAATCTATGTTTTAATAGACGCGCAAACAGGGTCAAATTCATGTCACAAGAAAACCAAAACATCGCGACAGAAAACGAGATCGACGAATCTCTCTTTCACCTCACCGATGAAAACATCAAAGACATCGTCGATGCCGTCGAATCGCAAGATTCCGACATCGTCACCAACGCCCTTGAAGACCTAAGCGACGCCGACACCGCCGAGCTTATCTCGAAAATCGACAATGACAGCCGCGAAGAACTCCTCAACATGTATGGCGAAACCCTCGCCCCCACATGTTTCCTCGAAATGGATACCGAGCTTCAGCGCATCACCCTCTCGTCCATGCCCGCGCACCAAGTCGCCAGCATCATCACCGAACTCGAATCCGATGACGCGCTAGAGCTGATCATGTCGCTCGATGAGGATTACCAAAACAAGATCATCCGCAAACTCAACGCCAAACTCCGCGTCGTCCTCGAAGAAGGCCTAAGCTTCCCCGAAGATTCCGCCGGTCGTCTGATGCAACGCGAAGTCGTCTCCGTCCCCGAACTCTGGACAGCGGGAAAAACAATCGATTATTTACGCGCCGCCAGCAACGATTTACCCGATGATTTCTCTGACCTTTTCATCATTGACCCCGCGCATCACGTCATCGGCCAAGTGCCCGTCAACCGACTCATCCGCGCAAAACGCGGCGTTAAAATCAACGAAATCATGCTCACTGGCCTTACCCAAGTGCCCGCAACAATGGACCAAGAAGACGTCGCCCATCTCTTCCGCCGCGAAGATATCCTCTCCGCCCCCGTCGTCGACGAAGAAGGCCGCCTCATCGGTGTGGTCACAATTGATGACGTCGTCGACGTTATCGATACCGAGGCCCAAGAAGATCTCATGAAAATGGTCGGGGTGGAACAAGGTGACTTCTATCGCGCCATCTGGGCAACAACCGGAAACCGCTTCCGCTGGCTCTTTGTCAACTTGCTCACCGCCATCCTCGCCTCTATCGTGATCTCGTTCTTTGATGTCGCCATTGAAAAAATCGTCGCCCTCGCCATCCTCATGCCCATCGTCGCATCCATGGGCGGAAACGCAGGCACGCAGGCTCTAACCGTTGCCGTACGCGCCCTCGCCACCCGCGAGCTATCCACCACAAACACATGGCGCATGATCTGGAAAGAGACAATCGTCGGCTCCCTCAACGGCCTCGCCTTTGCCATCATCACCGGCGTTATTACCGCCCTATGGTTCTCATCCCCTATGCTCGGCGGAGTAATCGCCGCCGCCATGATCATCAACCTATTCGCCGCTGGATTCTTCGGCGTAACCATCCCGATTTACCTCGACAAAGCCGGTAAAGACCCCGCCGTGGCTTCAACCGTATTCTTAACCACAATCACCGATGTTGTTGGTTTCTTTGCGTTTTTAGGGCTCGCCGCCATATTCCTTATGTAACCTTACATCAATGTTTTTGCATATGCGTAAAAAACGCGATATAACTCTGCCCTATTGACAACAACGAATAGATTTTTATGTCCGCTTCAAAACTCGTCAAACCCGCATTAGACTATAAAGAGAGCTACCTCGAAGCCCTCGGAGAGTTCCACGCCGAAGGACGCTACAAATTCCTCGACATTGACGACCTAAGGGAAAACTTCGAACAATTCATCACCGACCTTAACGACGGCAACCGCCACCTCCATAAACCATACGCCGATTGGGTCGAACCCGTGCCTGAAACCGCCCTATGGCTGGTCAAAGATGAAAAATACATCGGCTCCCTCAACATCCGCCATCGCCTCAACTGGCATCTCGAAAAATGGGGCGGCCACGTAAACTTCGTCATTCGCCCATCCATGCGCGGCAAAGGCTTCGGCAAAAAAATCCTCCAAAAAGGATTACCCATCGTCAATTATGTCGGCATCGAACGCGCACTCTTCACCATCGCACCAGATAGCAAATCCGCCGCCCGCGTCATTGAATTCTGCGGCGGCGAATTAGAAGACGAAGTCCCCGCCACCGAACAATTCCCCGCCAGATTACGCTACTGGATCAACACAAATTAAAAATCAGTGCGCCAACAAAGCTCATCATCAAATACCACTAGATTTCATCGCCATTGAGGGGTAAAACACTCCATGGCAAAAAAAACCAAAAAGACAACCAAAAGCAAAACCAAGAAAAGCCCCGCTAAAAAGGGCTCATCGCGCACAACTGCAAAAAAAGGACAAAAGAAATCCTTCATCGCTTTTGCGTTCAAATGGCTATTTGTCATTGGTTTCTGGTGCACGCTCATCGTTGTCGGCATCTGCGCCTATTACGCCGCCGAACTGCCCGACATCACCGAACAAGCAAGCTTCGAGCGCAAATCATCCATCATCGTAAAAGCATCAAACGGCACAATCATTGGCCGCTATGGCGATCTTGTCGGTGATCAAGTAACAATCAAAACCGTCCCCAAAGACCTCGTCAACGCCGTCATCGCAATCGAAGACCGCCGCTTTTACTACCACCCCGGTATGGATCCCCTCGGCATCGCCCGCGCCATGTTCGTAAACGCTAAAGAACAACGCTTCGCACAGGGCGGCTCAACCATCACCCAACAACTCGCGAAAAATCTATTCCTCTCACGCGAACGCACAATCAAACGCAAAATCCAGGAAGCCATGCTCGCCTTCTGGCTGGAATATGAACTCTCGAAAGATGAAATCCTCGAAGCCTATCTCAACCGCGTTTATCTCGGCGGCGGCACATACGGCGTCGATGCGGCCTCACGCCTCTATTTCAAAAAACCCGTCACCGACATCACCCTCCTAGAAGCCGCAACCCTCGCTGGCCTCCTAAAAGCCCCGTCAACATATTCCCCCATCGCCAACCCCGTACGCTCACGCGAACGCGCAAGCATCGTCATCAACGCGATGATCGATGCAGGATATGTCAGCGAAGATCAAAAAATCCAAATCAACGCCTCCATCCCCAAACCACCCCATAAACCAAGCGGCAACGCTCAACGCTATTACAGCGACTGGGTCGTCGACCAAGCCAACCAGCTCCTCGGACAAACAGGTGACGATCTCATCATCGAAACAACAATGGATGTCGACATCCAAAACACCGCCGAAGAAACACTTAAAACAGTGCTCATCAACAATGGCGAAGACAAGAAAATCAGCCAAGGCGCGGTCGTCGTCATGCGTCCCAACGGCGCAGTGGTTGCCTTGGTCGGCGGCAAAGATTACGGCTTCAGCCAGTTTAACCGCGCAACACAAGCCTCGCGCCAACC
>JAACQG010000008.1:147143-147343 GCA_009995045.1 Alphaproteobacteria bacterium | reverse complement strand
AAAACAACGCTCATTATTGATACGGGCCCGGATTTTCGCCAGCAAATGAACCGTGAAAACATCAGCAGCGTAGACGCCGTGTTGTTCACACACCAGCATAACGACCATGTTATGGGAATAGATGAGCTGCGCGTACTCAAATTCCGCAACAAAAAAGACATTATCCCCATATACGGCAATATTGAGACTGTAGAAGACCT
>JAACQG010000008.1:224-147125 GCA_009995045.1 Alphaproteobacteria bacterium | reverse complement strand
CATGTTTAAAGGTGGAAACCACAAAATATACCCACCAATCCTGCAAACAAACATCCTTAGCATTGACGCATACGGCAAAGAAAACCGCATCAACGACATTGCATTCATGCCATTCGAACAAGACCACGGCAGTTGTAAATCTCTAGGCTATCGTTTTGGCGAATTCGCATATTCAGTCGATATCCTGGATTTAGATGAAACCGCGATCAAAACACTCAAAGGCATCAAAACATGGATTGTTGACTGCGCAGCCTATAAAGACGACAACAACGCAGTGCACGCCGGCATCGACAAAATCATCGCGCTCAATAAACGCATCGGCGCAAAGGACGTATACCTAACAAGCCTGTCATTATCCGCAAACTACCAAACACTAATAGATGAACTACCAAACGGATTTCACCCAACATATGACGGCATGCGCATGGAAATACAGATGTAGGTTTAATCATATATAAACCATTACTTTCCATAATATACATTATCACTTTAATGTATTGTGCAAAATTGTCCTATCACGTTATTCAGTATGCAATTATACGAGGCATTTGATAAGAGATCAAAACTGTTATATTAAGTCCCTCCTCTCTCGTCCGCTTAATATCAAAACCTATTGTGTAAGCAGGCTCATTTAACTTATTATACCAAGCTAAATAGTTGAGACTGAAATGGAAAAAACTGCAATCATTATTGGCGCAAGCTCTGGTATGGAAAATCTCTTGCCGAAATTTTATCAAAAGACGGTTATGCCCTTGGATTAACGGGACGCAGCTTTAATTTGCTTGAAGATCTGGCTAAAACGCTTCCTAACAGAGCAATTACCGCAGAAATGGATGTATCTGAACCGCTCAGTGCCAAACAACAGTTTGAGCATCTTGTTGCACAACTTGGAAACGTTGACTTGGTTATAATATCTGCAGGTACAGGCCACCTTAATCCAGAACTTGACCCTTCTCTTGAATTGGAAACAATCAATACAAATGTTAACGGTTTTCCGGTTATTGCTGGTGCTGCCTTTAATCATTTTAAGAAAAACAAAAAAGGGCATTTGGTTGGAATATCCTCTATTTTAATGCTTCGGGGAAATGCCGGAGTACCAGCCTACAGTGCTACAAAAGCCTACATATCGAATTATATGGAAGGCCTACGATTAAAAGCGTTGAAAGAAAATCTTGATGTTCGTGTGACAGATATACGACCCGGCTTTGTTGATACCGCGATGGCAAAAGGAGATCATATGTTCTGGTCTGCACAAGCTGAAGAAGCAGCATCTCAAATTGTGGATGCCATCAACTCTAAAAAATCACATGCTTATATTACTAAACGTTGGCGCCTAATCGCATGGCTAATGATGGTTACGCCAAATTTTTTATACAAAAAACTGTAAAGCCACCTCATGAGGTAGATTTACAGTTTGATCTTCTGGCAATACCACTCGTGATCTCCGTAACGTCAAGTTATTATTCACGACTACACATTTGCCACGAACAGATTGGCACACTTATCAGCTGTGATTATTTTTATGAAACAGTCCCAACTCTACGCCTCACGAATATTACCGATAAATTCAGTGATGCTTTCTTTAAGAACCTGTGAGCGTTTAGATAAATCTTCCGCCATTTCATTTACGGCATTAGATGTCTCTTCAGTACGTCTCGTCGCTTCACTTACACTGTTTATGCTTGTTACAACGGTGTCAGTGCCATTCGATGCCTCTGAAACATTACGGCTAATCTCCTGAGTAGCACTTGTCTGCTCCTCCATCGCCGCAGCAATAGCGGTAATCCCCTCAGCAAGACTATCAATAAATGATGAAATCTTACCAATAAACGAAACGGCTTCGGTTGTATCGCCTTGAATACGGTCAATCTGTTCGCGCACTTGCTCTGTTGCTTTGGCTGTCTCACTCGCGAGGGTCTTAACCTCATTCGCAACAACAGCAAAGCCCTTACCGGCCTCCCCTGCCCGCGCTGCTTCAATAGTAGCGTTCAAGGCAAGCAAGTTGGTTTGTTCAGCAATATCAGAAATAATCCCAATAACATTTCCGATCTCAAAGGCTGAATTTTCAAGGATTTTGACCTTCTCAACCGTGTCATTGGAAATAGATTTAATATTATCGGCCATCTGGTTGGAGCTTGCCAATTGCGTACTAATCTCTTGAATGGAAGATGTAAGCTCCTCCGTCGCCGCAGCAACACTTTTAACGTTATTCCCTGCATTTACAGCAGACAGAGAAACATCCTCAGAAAGCTTATTCGTATCATTTGCTATATTGCTCATCATGACAGACGAAGAGCCCATTTGAAGCGCTGCCTCCTCAAGAGCCGACATAACAACAGATGAATCATCGCGGAATACAGACACAAGATCTTCTATCTTTTTAGCCCGCGCCAAACGCACTGCATTTTCTTTTTCTTGAGTAGCAACGAGATTTTCGTTTTCTATACCCGCATCACGGAATTGAAGCAAAGCTTTCGCCATCTGCCCAATCTCATCACCATTTTCAGTACCATCAATCTCTACAGCCCAATCCTTACGAACCAACGCTTCTGTCGTATCAACCAATCTTTTGAGCGGTTTCGAAACCATAAACACAATGAAAATCGCCGATCCAAACACAGCAAGCACGATCAATGCAACACTAGCTACAGACGAAATCATAGATAAGTTCATTGTATCATATAGCTCTTGAGATTTTTTGCTGGATAGCTCCGCTAATACAGCGCCAATTTTCTGGAACTCACCAATACTTTCTGCCCATATAGCATTGCTCTCTCTCGATATGCCCAACAATCTCGCCATATCAACAGTATTCGGAGATGCCATAAGCTTAACTTGTTCGGATGCAATTTCTTCATGCCATTTATTGAAATCCGCATGAATAACTTTGAGGCTGTCCAAAAGCACAGGATCTGAGGTATCCGCAATAGCCATTTCATAGACTGTAGGCAGTTTGTCCAGCATTTCCAGATACGCTCTCTTTTGATCAAGGTCGCCGGAGTTGACAAATGTTGTTAAATATTTCTGCGTCAGCAATAAATCCTCTTCATAAGCAGATATATTATCCTCTAACTTTGCGGTCTCTTGCAAAGTAGTAACAGCATAATTAGAGGTAACAATCGTATATAACAAAACCCCACCAGAAATAAGGCTAATTGCGACAATAAGCCCCAAAGCAGATAAGAGTTTGACCTGTATAGAGATATTTTTAAGCACGATTAGATTCCTTCCTTCACGCATAAATAATGTAGATTTTAATGTTTCGAATTACTGTGTAATTGCTGATCGTCTAGCCAATTCAGAAAGATTGATTTCAACTGTAATCGCACCAATATTTGAAGACTTTTCGTTATTCGCAACACTCATATTGACTTGGACACGCCAAATGCCAAGCTCCTTATCAAATTCAGGATCATCAACAAAAACAGAACCAACATCAGCAGGAAAAGTCTTTTGGAACTTCGCTTCATCACCCTGCCAATAATCCGATGTAATATTGCTTTGACCAACATTAAGGCCATTACGATCCATCACAAACATTTCAGTGTATAGCCCCGCTGAGCGTGCCTGAATGCGTGTAAGGTAAGATGAAAGTGGGTTTGATAATGTCGCGGAAATAAGCGGCTGATCATCTGATTTTGTTTCCGCACGCCATTTTTTATCTACTTCAATAATCTGCGCCTCAGAAATAGAGCCGTATTTTTCGTTTTGATTGGAAATGGAAAAACGAACAATATCCGTGTCTACAAAATTTTTGATATCGCCAATAACAGCGCTATCAATTAAGTCCTTACCAGGACCAATTTGCTGAGCTTGAGCAGATGAAAAAGGAAATTGAAATAATGATACAATCCCGCACAACAATAATAAAAGATTCTTATTCATGCTTCTAACGTAACCTCTATTGTTTAAATTTTATTTAAGCAGTGGAAAAAGAACGCAGAAACATTTATGAAATAATGTACATTAACAAAATATCATAAGCCAAAAAAAGTGCCTATAGAAAAAACTTCTTTTACACACAATAGAATTAAAATATTACAATAGTATGCATGTGTACTTTTGCCCTAAGCCCAGTAATCTAAAAATACCTTATGCATCTGCAGTTTATTCTTAGAAAATGAGTTCTAAACAATGCCATCAAACATCCCATCAAAAAAACTACCCCCCATCGATCGCCTCATTCAGGTTATGAGCAAATTGCGCGATCCAAACGGCGGCTGTCCATGGGATTTAGAGCAGGATTTTAAATCCATCGCCCCTTATACAATCGAAGAAGCATACGAAGTTGCCGAAGCAATCGATAATAACGACATGGGTAATCTGCGTGAAGAATTAGGCGATTTAATCCTCCAACCGATTTACCATGCACAAATGGCATCAGAACAAAATCTCTTTGACATCAATGACGTCATCAATGATATCACCGAAAAAATGATCTATCGCCACCCGCATGTCTTTGGTGATGATCAGGCAGTATCCGCAGAGGATGTAAACGCCATATGGGACAATAAAAAGTCAAAAGAAAACGGTAAAGACGCATTCATAAGCGCAATAGACGGTGTACCAAAAGCCCTGCCCGCCGCACTTCGCGCTCAAAAGCTACAGAAAAAAGCCGCTAAAACCGGATTCGAGTGGCCAAACACAGATGGCGCTTTAGAAAAACTCAACGAGGAGCTAGAGGAATTAAAAGAAGGCATCGCTGAAAACAACCACGATCACATGCTTGAAGAATATGGAGACCTATTATTTGTCATGGTCAATTATGGGCGCATGCTCGGCTTGAACGCAGAAGAAGCGCTGCGACAATGCAATGCCAAATTTGAAAAACGCTTCAAAGGCATGGAAGATGATTTTAAAGCAAAAGATCAAGTCATGAACGATGTCACGCTCGATGACTTACTCACCGCATGGAACAACCAAAAGCTTAAGGCGTAAAGATATCCAAAATATCACGCCATCCATCTTCCGATGCCGTCGCAATAATGCCAGTGTCAAAATCATCAGGCTTATAGATATCGCCATCCCACGTATTCACCTGCCCACCAGCCTCACGAATAATCAGCGCGCCAGGAACATGATCCCAAGGCTTCATGCGGCTATAGACGGAAAATTGTGCCTGTCCCTTAGCGATACGCAAATATTCATGCGCCGCGCATCCAATGGATCTGCAATGCTTGAATGTCTCACGTTGCACTTTTATATGCTCGCGATAATTGGGAGGGAAATATTTCGGATTAATATGCCCAGACATCTCTGATGGTTTATTCACATTAGCAACCTCAAGACGCTTACCCGCGCAAAACGCCCCTGCCCCGCGCTCTGCAACGCTCATCTCCTGACCAAGAACATCGTAAATCCAGCCAATCTGCGTAACACCATTAACGATCAAACCAAGCATCACGCCAAATTCACGCTTGCCATGAACAAAATTATAAGTCCCGTCAACAGGGTCAACAATCCAAATGGGACGCGATGAATCCTTGAGCGCATCAAGCGACATTTCACCGCTCGAAACCCCCTCTTCCCCAATCACAATTGATCCGGGCAAGATATCGGGTAAGACACGCTTTAAATGATCCTCAACATCAATATCAGCTTGCGTAACAAGGTCATTTGGACCCGTTTTGGTCGAAATATCGCTATCGGAAAGCGCGTTGTAGCGCGGCAGAATATACGTATCTGAACACTCAACAATCAAATCAGAAATCTTATCGGCATTGATAACAGGCATAGAAAATCCCTAAAGGCTGCCTATATTCGGTTTTTATATCCAAACTGGCTCGTGAACTTTGATAATTCCGCAGGCTCAATAGAAATTAAAACACGTACACCATCATCCTGGTCGTCGCGCTCTAAAATCTCCGCGTGATCATGCAACCATGATATAGCTTTCCCATCACTATAATCAATGACGAAACGCGCATGCACCCGTGCCATCCCCACTGTATCTGAAATATCCTGCAACAAAGCTTCAAACCCAAGCTTCGTATGGGCCGAAACGATCAACACATTGTCATTAAAACGCGCTTTACGTTGAAATTCCGCCCGCGTTTCATCATCCAGAAGGTCAATTTTGTTATAAACCTCCAAGATTCGATGATCTTGTTCGTAATCAATTCCCAAATCTTTCAAAATTTTGATAACATCTTGGCGCTGCGCCTCATAATCGGTACGGGCACAATCAATCACATGCAACAAAACATCCGCATGAATGGTCTCTTCTAATGTCGCGCGGAACGCCGCAATTAAATGCGTAGGCAATTCAGAAATAAACCCAACCGTATCAGAGAGAATTACCTCCTGCCCGCTCGGCAATTCCATGCGGCGCAATGTCGGGTCAAGTGTCGCAAAAAGCAAATCCTTCGCAAACACATCCGCGCCCGTCATCGCATTAAACAACGACGATTTACCCGCATTCGTATATCCAACAAATGCAACCACAGGATAAGGCTTACGCTCGCGGCTTTTGCGCCCCAATTCACGCGTACGCTTTACAACCGAAAGCTCTTTTTTAAGCTTGGTCATGCGATCATTAATCAAGCGACGGTCAATTTCAATCTGCCGCTCACCCGGCCCACCCATAAAACCGGCTCCCCCGCGCTGACGTTCAAGGTGGGTCCATGACCGCACAAGCCGTGATTTTTGATAATCAAGCGCCGCCAACTCAACTTGAAGGCGTCCTTCCTTGGTCTGCGCCCGCGCGCCAAAAATCTCAAGGATTAAACCGGTACGGTCAATAACTTTAACGCCCAACGCCGTCTCAAGATTGCGTTGCTGAACCGGCGATAGCGTGTGATTTACAATCACAATATCTGGTTCTAACTCTTTGACGATAATGGCAATATTCTCGCGCTGCCCCGATCCAAAGAAATGCCCCGCCTTAATCTCGTTCACATTAATGATTTCGGTGTGTGCAACCTCTAGCATAATCGCATGCGCTAACCCTTCAATCTCCTCAATGACCGCGTCAAGATGACGCAGACCATGAGATTGTTTTACCTCAGGGTGAACAATAAGGGCCGTCTCCGGCCCCATGAAAATATGATCAGAATCAAATTGCGATTTTGCCATTGATGGCTATTCTTCGCCCTTGGCGTCGTCTTCATCATCATAAAGACTAAGCGGACCGCCGGGCATAATCGTCGAGATTGCATGTTTATAAACAAGTTGAATGTGAGTTTCACGCTTCAAAAGCAATGAGAAATTATCAAACCACGTCACAACGCCTTGCAATTTAACACCATTCACAAGGAAAACAGTCACAGACATTTTCTCTTTGCGGATTTTATTAAGGAACACATCCTGTACGCTTTGGAATTTTTCGGCCATTTGCCTCTACCTTTATTATGTCGTCTTTTTAATTGTTAAAGGTGTTTCCACCCCCATACACTTGCCTTTTTAACCCATTTCATGCGCTTTGCAACAGGTAATCAGAAAATTCATCGCAATTTCTAAACATCAGAGAAGCCTTATATTCCTTAGCAATTGCATGTTTAGACAGGTCTTCTTCTATAAACGCAATCTGTGCCCCTGCTGCATGCGCGCACAAAACATCATTTTCAGTGTCGCCAACAAATAAAACATCACTTGGTTCAATGTTAAGACCACTTTTCTCAAGCGCCAATAACAAAGGCGCCGGAGATGGCTTGTCCGCCGCCGCTTCCCCCGCACCAACAGTCGGACATACAAAGAATTTCTCCCAACCATGATTGGTAATTTCTTTCCTCACCAAAACGCCTTTTTTATTGGTGACAATCCCCATCGGCAGGCCAGTATCGGCAAACACCCCAAGCAAACGCGCCGCGCCTACCATTGGTTGAATTTCATCATGATGCGCCAAAACAAATGTTTCGAAATATCCTTTTGCTTCATCAATATTATCCGCGCCGTATATATCGCGATATAAAACTTCGCGCGGCTTACCGAAATAATTGCCAAACTCCGTAACACTGAACGCAGGCATAGAAAATTTTTCGCGCACATGATTATGCGTTTTATGCAGGAAAGCATAACTATCCACCAAAGTCCCGTCCCAATCCCAAAAAACCGCCTTAACACGCTCTAATTTACCCATGAATATCTCCTATTAATGTCATCTCTATATTATGGCCAAACAAAGCCGAAGCATGCGCCGCATAACCATCCGTTAAATCCGTAACAAAAAATTCAAACGCCCCATTGCGACCCAAACTCTGATCAATATCAGTATGCTTATTCAAATAAGCCACCAACTTATCAGGAATGATGTCATCTTGCGCAAGGACATCAAAATCATAACGCGCCGCTATACGATCCTTCAAATGAATATAATGCGTACACCCTAAAAGCAAGGCATCAAAAGCCCCCTCTTTTGTAAAATCAAGATAATCATCTAAAACCTGATCCAGATAAGCCTCTCCAGCATTTTCAATCAATGGCACCAATAAAGGCGTACGCTTTTCAACAATCTCAATATCAGGGTTGATTTTGTTCAGCTCGTCACGATAGACACCGGAATTAATCGTATAATCCGTCCCGATAACCGCCAACCGCTTATAACCGCGCGCAATCGCCTCCTCAACAGTCGGAACAACCACGCCCAATATTCGCCGATCAGGATAATGCTCTGGCAGATATTCTTGCTGCAAACGTCTTAGCGCACTCGCACTCGCCGTATTACACGCCATAATAATGAGACCACATCCCTTTGAAAACAAAGCATCCATGCATCGTTTCGATGCCTGATAAATGGCCTCATTCGAACGTGAGCCATAAGGAAGGTTTAATGTATCCCCCAAATAAACCTTATCAATATCAGGCAATTTTTCATGCAGCGCTCTGGCAATCAAAACCCCGCCAAGCCCGGAATCAAAAACACCCAATTTCATCGCTAGAATATATCCACATGAACGGAGAACATCTTCTCAACATTCTGCGCCTGCGCACGCGACGCAAGAACAACAACCACATCCCCCGCACGTACAGTATAATCACCTTTGGGAATAATTACCTCTTCATCATGAATAATCGCACCAACAATAACCTCATGCGGTAAATTCAATTCATCAATCGTTGAATTCACAACCGAAGATGCCTCCGATACTTCCGCTTCAATCACTTCCGCGAAACCATCGCGAAGGTTATGCAGGCTCTTGATCCGACCACGGCGTACATGCTGCATGATGGTCGCCACAATCATTGATCGCGGCGATACAATCGCATCCACACCAAGCGGTCCAACGAGCGGCGAGTACACATCATTATTAACAAGCGTAATAACCCGCCCACAGCCATATTGTTTAGCCAGCAATGAGCCTAAAATATTGCTCTCATCATCATTGGTAACCGCAATCAGCGTATCGGCTTCTTCAACACCAACCTCATCCAGGATGGTGCGATCTAAACTGCTGCCGTTAAACACGATCACATCCTTTAAATTCTCACTTAAAAAGCGTGCGCGTGATGCATTTTGTTCAATAATCTTAATATTGACGTGTTTTTCTTGATTATGGAGCAATTCCGCAAGTCCAAAACCGATATTGCCTCCGCCCGCAATAACAATGCGCCGCGCTTGACGCTCTTCATGGCCAAATGCCGCCATCGTACGCTGCAAATGATCCGTATCGACAATAAAAAATACCTCATCATGCATCTGAAGAAAATCATCATCATCAGGGATAATCGGCTTATTGTTACGCAAAATACCCAACACTTTAAATGACAAGTCAGGAAATAAATTCACAAGCTGATTAAGCGGCGTATTAATCACCGGACAATCCTCTTCACAAACAACACCAATTAAACGTATGCGGCCATCCGCAATCTTTTTGACATATGTAGTGCCGGGAACCGATAACCTCTGATAAATATCATTCGCAATAATAACCTCGGGCGAGATAATCACATCAATTGGCATATGTGAGCGACTAAACAAATTCGCCCATGCTGGCTGTAAATACGCTTGCTGGCGAATGCGGGCAATCTTTTTGGGGATACCGAACAATGAATGACCAATCTGACACGCGATCATATTAACCTCGTCAATTTGCGTCACCGCGATAATCATATCCGCGCCCTTCGCCCCCGCCGCACTTAATACGTCAGGGTTAGACGCATGCCCAACCATCCCATTCACATCAAGGTCATCATTAATACGCGCAATCAAATCACGATCATTATCAACAACCGTAACGTCGTTTTCCTCACGTGATAAATATGATGCAATATTATAGCCAACTTGTCCGGCGCCACAGATAATAACCCGCATATAACCCAAATTCCTTTTCTTATTTTTTAACCGCCGCCGCTTGCTGCTCGGGCGTTTCGTCTTGAATATCTTTATCCTGAAGAGATTTTATTTTGCGATGCAAAGCTGATCGTTCCATACCAATAAACTGCGCAGTCTTGGAAATATTACCCTCAAAGCGCTCAACTTGCGAGGTCAAATATTCCCGCTCAAACACATCTCGCGCATCACGCAACGGCAAATCAATAAACAGATCATCCAAGACACGATGATTAACATTTAAAATTTCAACATTATCCGCGGCAACAACACGCCCTGTAATACGCGCAGGCAGGGCATCAACATTCATCACATCCGCACCATCATTATGCACTAGCGCCCAAATCAAAGCCGCCTTCAACTCATAAAGATTACCAACCCATTCATATTTTTCGCAAAACTTCACAAATTCAGGCGAAATCTGCGGAGCCTTAATACCAATCTCCTCGGCAATTTCAGCCACAAAAACCTCCAAAATATCCGCAATATCACTCTTGCGCTCCGACAATGACGGTATAACCAAATGCTCAACGGATAATCTCTGACGCAATGTTTCATTTAAAGAAGCGCTCTCACGCAATGTCCCAATGACCCTCGATTTTGTTTCACTATCTTGCAAAATTTTAACCACAGCCTTCTGATCAGCCTCACTTAACGCGTTTACATCCTGAAGAACAAGCGTACCACCCTTCGCTTTTTCAACCGCATCACCAAGGCTGCCGCGATACTCAGCGTTCTGACCACAGATATAAACATGAAACGGCTCTTCGCTGCGATCGGATGCATTATGAATGAGACGCGCAATAGATGTCTTGCCGCCACCCAACGGCCCCTCAATCAACAAACGGCTATGTCCAACGGCTAATGCCTTAACCCGCTCACGCATCGTTTTGGCGTGTGTTGAGCTTCCGATAATATTGGCCTGACGCCCCAATTGACGGTTCTGAGCCTTCAGCGCGGCATTCTCCTGCTGCAAGAGAGCCGCCTCTAATCCGCGGCGCACCATTAATATGAGGCGATCTGATTTAAACGGCTTTTCAATGAAATCATAAGCCCCCTGCTTAATCGCGCTCACCGCCGTTTCAATGGTGCCATGACCACTAATCATTATCGCAGGAATTGCCGCATGCGGGCCGTCCTTAATGGTCTGTAATATCTGCAAGCCGTCATGACGGCTATCTTGCAACCATATATCAAGCACAGCCATATCAGGCTTATGTGTCTCTAAAATCGCATAAGCCTCTTTCGAATTTGCCGCCGTTAATGTCGCATACCCCTCATCTTGTAAAATTTCTTTCACAAGATTACGAATATCCGTCTCATCATCAACAATCAAAATCGTCTTCTGCGTCATACTAAATCCTTAATAGAGCCTATCCTAAACCTTGGGAAGCGTTAAACAAACACACGCCCCCTGCTCACCATCCCATGAAATTGCTTTTAAAATATCATCCGATGGTGACAATAGAATTTCTCCATTGTGATCCTCCATGATCTTTTTCACAATGGCTAACCCCAATCCTGTCCCTTTTGTCTTGTGTGTAACATATGGCTCTAGCAATTGATCCTCTTGCGTATGCTCGGGCAAACCCATGCCATTATCAATCACCGCAATAACAACATCATCCATCCCTTTGGTCAAAATTTCGAGCGTAATGCTCCCACCTTTTTCACCTGAATATTTCGCGTCAACGGAATCCGCTGCATTTTGGATCAAATTATTCAACGCCTGACGTATTTGCTTGGCATCAATACTCACTTTAATCGCAGCCTTGCTATCACGCTTAACATGAAACGCAATGCCACTATGCCCGTTCTGATGCAAGCTCACCGTATCAACAACAACCTTACCCAAATCTTGTGTCTCCAGTGTTGGGTCTGGCATGCGCGCAAATGCAGAAAACTCATTCACCATATGACCAATATCCTCAACATGTCGAATAATCGTATCGGTACATTGCTCGAAGGTTTCAGGATCATTTTTAATATCCTTAAGATATTTACGCTTCAAACGTTCCGCTGATAACTGGATCGGCGTCAACGGGTTCTTAATCTCATGCGCAATACGCCGCGCCACATCCGACCAAGCCGCCTTGCGCTGCGCTGATTGTAAATCTGTAATATCATCGAATGTAATGATCGCCCCGACATCCTTGCTATTGACCCCATCTTCAATCAATTCAATCGCAACACGTACAAGGAAAATGCGCGTCCCAATATCGCTACGATGAATCGTAATCTCTTCCTGGCTAATCTTGTGCGGCTTCTCATGCGCCGCCTCCAACAACTTGGCAGTATCAGGCGAAACCGTACGTATCTTAAGCCCTAGCAAACGATCTTGCGCAATGTTAAGCAATTTACACGCCGACGCATTGGCCAACGTAATTTTCTCCTGAGAATCAACACCTACAATCCCCGATGTCGCTCCCGCCAAAACTGTTTCTGTAAAGCGTCGACGTCGATCAAGCTGAGCATTCGCATCCAACAATTCGCTTTGTTGTTCTTGAATTTGTTTGGTCATGCGATTAAATGCGAGCGCGAGATAATCAAACTCCTCAACCTTCCCGCGACCATGTATCTGCGTTGTCAAATCCCCCTCACGCACACGATCCGCCGCATCAATCAAATCCGCAATCGGCATAACCAATTGCCGCGCCAATAAAAACCCAAGCCAGATCGCCGCACACATCAGTAAAAAACCAATAATCGTAAAAATCATGGCGACAAGAATCTGCAATTGTGATGCCCGCTTTTGCAGATCTTGATAATCATCACTCGCCTGCTGCGCCGCCGCCAAATGCGACAAAACCTTCGGGTCAACCATCCGCCCCACAAAAAGATAAGTGCCAATAAAATTATTCAAACGAATAAGCGCACGTACACGATCATCATTCGCCCCCGTCATCAACGCAACCTCACCATCATCTGCCCGCTCCAAAGCCCAAGACGGTATTTCTTCAAACTCAAGGCTGAACGTGATCCCAGAACTGGCCATTACACGTCCCGAAGAATCAAAAATCACCGCTTCGGCCAAATTCCGTATAAATGATTGCGCCTGAAGCGCGTTGTCAAAAGCATCTTTGTTGCTCAAAAACAATCCAGCCTGACGATCAATATCATTCGCCATCGCAAGCGTATCCGCACGGATAACCTGCTTATGCTCCTCAAGATAAGCCTCCGCAACCGCCTGACTCTCAAGCACAGCCGTCTGTACACGATCGCTAAACCACGTCTGTATCCCAAAATTAAAGAAAAACACCGAGAACACGGTCATAATAATCGCTGGAACCGCCGCCATCACACTAAAGATGTAAATCAAACGTACATGCAAATGTGATCCCGCTAGGCCGCGCTTTCGTCCGCTCCAAAGGCTCGCAACACGCCGCGCAACCATCACCATCAGAGCAAGCAAAAAAACAAGATCAAGCGTCAACAGCCATATAACCGTATCAGGATCATCACCAAACGGCGGAACCTCATTCAGCGCCGCATATGTCGCGATACAGCTTGCCGCCGTTAAAATCACCAATATCAACGCCACAATATTCTGCCCCGCCCCGCGTGAGACACGCGGACGCGCATGCATGATTGGTAAATACCCCGTTAAAATACCCTTCAACGCCTGTAAGGAATTAGAAATATTTGTATGACTGGACATTATTCTGCGTAAGACCTCAAAGGCTATATTGCTTTCCGTATGCAAGACTTTTACAGTGATACGCATTATTTATCAAGAAATGGCTGAGAGTCTTCCATGTCAAAACCAAAAATACATGTTCTTATCGCTGCCGCCGGGGCTGGCACACGTTTTGGTAATGGCCAATCCCTCCCAAAGCAGTTCCAAAACCTAAACGGCAAAACCATCTTGGACAGAACAGTATCAAAATTTAAAAATATAAATGAAATCAATAGTATAAACATTATAGTTAACCTTAAATATAAAGATTTAATACCTGGCACATACACAAGCGCTATCATTGAGGGCGCAGAATCAAGAAAAGACAGCATTTACAATGGATTAAAATCATTATCAAACGTAGAAAATGAAGATATCATCCTCATCCATGACGCCGCAAGACCCCTCGTATCGGAATGCGACATACTCGCCCTTATCACCGCGCTTGAAGACAACCGTGCCGCAACGCTCGCATCACCCGTTTCAGCAACATTGCGCAAAGCAAACGGTGATAATTGCGGCGACATGGTATCGCGCGATGGATTATGGGAGATGCAAACACCACAAGCCTTTCGCTACGCTGACATTCTTAAAGCCCATGAAAGCTCCAATCCCGATTGCGAATACACTGACGATACCTCACTTGCCACCGCCATTGGCATAGACGTAAAAATCATCCAAGGCAGCGCCGAAAACTTCAAAATCACAACAAAAGACGACTTTAAAATGGCAGAAAAGCTCCTCGCATCTCAATCAATCATACGTACAGGACTAGGTTATGACGTTCATGCCTTTGACCATGATAGCAAAGGCCCTATTCGCCTCTGCGGTATAGATGTTCCGCACACATACAAGCTCAAAGGCCATTCCGACGCAGATGTCGGCCTCCATGCAATCACCGATGCGATCCTCGGCGCTATCGGCGAAGGCGATATCGGCCAACACTTCCCTCCATCTGACAACACATACAAAGACATGGACAGCGCCATCTTCCTCGAAAAAACGATGAAAATTGCGGCCAAACATAACGCATCAATCAACAATATCGACCTCACCCTAATCTGTGAAGAACCCAAAATCGGGCCTCATGCAAAAGCAATGCGTACGCGTGTAGCATCCATCATCGGTATCGACGAAAACGCCATCAACATAAAAGCAACAACCTCCGAACAACTCGGCTTTACTGGCCGCAAAGAAGGAATCGCAGCCCAAGCGATCGCAACGGTGCAAATCAATGTCTAACCCATCCCTTAAAAACCCCGCTAATCTCATCGCAACATGGTTCGGCTGCGGCCTCATCACCCCCGCTCCCGGCACATGGGGCAGCCTCGGCGCGCTTCCTTTCGCAATTATTATGTTTCACTTTGGCGGTCTGTACGCGCTTATCCTTGCAACATTAATCCTCACCCCCATCGGTTTCTGGGCAACCGCGAAATACGAAGAATCAAGTGGCATACACGACAACAAACAAATCGTCATCGACGAAGTGATCGGGCAGTGGATTGCCTTGCTTCCTGTGTTTTATTTCCTTGGCATGAATTGGCTATACATCGCAATCGCCTTTGCGCTCTTTCGCCTCTTTGACATCACAAAACCATGGCCAATATCGCATTTTGACAAAAACGTACAGGGCGCAACAGGCGTCATGGTCGACGACATCATGGCCGGTATATTTGCCGCAATATTAATAACAGGAGGCATTTATGCAGGCTTTAGTTGATAAACTCGCCGAAAAGCTCATCAATAAAAACATGATGCTCGTCACCGCAGAATCCTGCACTGGCGGCCTGCTTGCCTCGGCGCTCACGAAAAAAGCAGGCGCATCCGCCTATTTCGAACGCGGATTCATAACCTATTCAAACGAATCCAAAACAGAGCAATTAGACGTACACGAAAACATAATCTTACTACATGGCGCAGTAAGCGACGAAACCGCAGAGGCCATGGCAATCGGCGCGCTTAAGCATAGCAACGCACAAATATCCGTCTCAATAACAGGCGTCGCAGGCCCCGAAGGCGGTTCCGCAGATAAGCCAGTAGGTACCGTTTACTTCGGTTTTTCTGTCGCTGGCGGATCAAGCGTTAGCACACGCAACCTTTTCGCTGGATCGCGCGAAGACATCCAAAAACAAGCCACCATGGCCGCATTACAGGCACTCATCACAATTATGGACAAGCAACCATGAACGATCTCCTAAAACTCGCTTCGAACGCGCTAAAACCTTTTGGTTATCACATCACCAGTTACGGCGCACCAAACATTCTACGCATCAAAAATCTGGAAAAAACCGAAGATAACATTGCTCCTTTTCGCAAATCTCAATACGGTCAAACCCAAACAAAAGATGCAAATCTCGACACATTCACGACGTTTCTACGCATTTGCATGCGTGAAAATCGCAACATCAACCCTAAAGCACGCCTAACAGGTGAGAACATCGAAGAAAACACGCTCCGATGCGTCAATTCCCTCATAAAATCCATGAACGCCGCAATGTCATTAGGGAATATAAACCTCATCATCCTCGATGATCATTCCGATGAGCAGGCATTAAACAAAATCAAAACCCTACTCAAATCCGCAAAATTTCCATTCGAAATCAAGCAAACACAAATAACCGGCCAAGGCGCATCCTTGCATGAACAATTCACATTAGGCCGCGATTTAAACGCAATCACTTATTTCGTCGAAGACGACTTCCTGCACGAAGAAAGCGGAATTTCATCTGCGTGGAATTTCTACCGCCAAATCTACACCGATTTCAAAACACATTGCATGATCCACCCGCAAGAACACGCAGACACCCATAAAAGCAAATATTACCCATCCTACATCATCGCTAGCCAAGACAGACATTGGCGAACCATCCGCCACGCAACACATACACTTCTAACACATAGTCATATTGTACGTGATTATTGGCGATATTTCGAAAACACGAAATATGTTGGCATCAAAAAGAAACGCAAATTAGGATCGGAAGCAAAAACAACAAATAAAATCTTCGACCATATTCCTGGATTTTCGCCCCTAAAGCCATTCGCCGTGCATCTTCAATATCAGGAATTATTACCGCCATTTTATGACTGGAAACCGCTTTGGGATGCAAACAAGGTTGAAAATTAACCGTATATCTCTTTCGCGCGTGATTCAAACGCACCAACCATACGGTGAATAACCTCTTTAAAAAATACTTTAGCAATTCCCTGTAAGGCACTGTTTTGAAATTCAAATTCTACGCTAAAGTCAACAACACATGACCCATTTCCCAAATCCGTAAACTGCCAATGATTTTTCAAATGCTTCAGCGGCCCCTTCAGATATTCAATATAAATACGATTGGGGCGTTCCGCGATAACCTTGGATGAAAAGCGCTCACGAAACATCTTATAGCCAACAACAAGATCAGCATAAAAAATTGTGTCACTCTCACGCGTATTGATACGAGACGCCGCGCACCATGGGGCAAATTCGCTGTACTTGTCCACTGCAACCACCAAATCGAACATTTGCTCGGCAGTATAAGGGAGCTCTTTTTTTTCAATATGCGTAAGCATCTAAACGATATATTACTCAGCCGCCACTTTGGCAAGCTTCGCTTCACGTGCGGCGCGCAATTGTGCGAAATCATCCCCCGCATGATGCGATGAACGCGTAAGCGGCGTAGCAGAAACCATGAGGAAGCCTTTGTTCTTTGCCATCTTGGTCAGCCCTTCAAATTCCTCGGGTGTCCACCATTTCATAACCGGCGCATGTTTTGGCGTTGGTTGCAGATATTGACCAATTGTAATGAAATCAATATCCGCAGCGCGCATATCATCCATCACCTGACCAACTTCTTCTTTGGTCTCACCCAAACCAACCATAAGGCCGGATTTGGTAAATTGTGAAGGATCCTTATCCTTAACCCGTTGCAACAGACGCAGGGAGCGGAAATAACGCGCCCCTGGACGAATTGTGGGATAAAGACGTGGCACAGTCTCAAGATTGTGGTTAAACACATCTGGACGCGCCTCAATCACTGTATCCCAATCCGCCATATTTCCGCGAAAATCACCCGGCAAAATCTCGATCGTTGTGTTTGGCGCTTTCATGCGAATGCCCATGATCGTCTTGGCAAAGTGATCCGCCCCACCATCGGCCAAATCATCACGATCCACCGATGTCACCACAACATGCTTAAGCCCCATTTGCTTCGTCGCCACACCAACGCGAAGTGGCTCGAGCTTATCAAGCTCATCAGGCTTCCCCGTCGCAACATTACAAAACGCACAAGCCCGCGTACAGACCTCACCCATAATCATGAATGTCGCATGTTTTTGTTGCCAGCATTCCCCAATATTAGGACACCCCGCCTCTTCGCAAACGGTCGTCAATTTATGCTTACGTACAACGTCCTTTGTCTCCGCATAAACCTTCCCCTGCGGCGCAGGTACGCGTATCCAGTCAGGTTTGCGTCCCGCAGGACGATCCGGATTCTTTTGTTTTTCTGGGTGGCGCTTGGCCTTGTTTAGTAATTCAGTATTATAAGTCATATCTATTCAGTTCGTTTTCGCCAACTTTATGATGAAGGGGGCTTTATGCATTGATATTCAATAAACTCTTTCAGTTTGTTTTGATGCCATCACAGAAAACAAAACATCACGCCAAACCTTATATACCCGTGTATATGCAAGTTTCAAGCAATCCTTAACAATAGGACAAAATACCTATTGTGTCGAGTTAAAAGTGAATCGCCTTACCATATGCATCAAGCACACTCTCATGCATCATCTCGCTTAACGTCGGATGCGGGAAGATGGTGTGCATAAACTCGGCCTCGGTTGCTTCCATTGTCTTGCCCAGAACATATCCCTGAATAAGCTCAGTCACCTCCGCGCCGATCATATGCGCACCAAGCAACTCACCTGTTTTCTCATCAAAGATCGTCTTCACAAGCCCTTCTGGCTCACCAAGCGCAATCGCCTTACCATTACCCATAAACGGGAAACGTCCGACTTTGATTTTATAGCCCGCCTCTTTCGCCGCCGCCTCGGTCAAACCAACCGATGCCACTTGTGGGTGGCAATACGTACAGCCGGGAATATTGCTCTTATTCATCGCATGTACGTCTTTTTGCTTCGCGATCTTCTCAATACAGATAATCCCCTCATGCGAGGCCTTATGCGCAAGCCATGGCGCGCCTGTCACATCACCAATTGCATATACGCCCGGCTCATCTGTCTCAAGATAATCCCCCGTCACAATATGCCCGCGATCAAGTTTTACTTTAGTCCCTTCTAATCCAAGGCTTTCAGTATTGGCAACAATACCGACCGCGGAAATTACACGATCAAAATTATGCTTTTCAACTTTACCGTTAATGTCGATATGCGCTGTAACCTCGTCCTTGCCCTTATCAAGCTTGGAGACTTTGGCTTTTTTAATGATTTTCATGCCTTGCTTGGTCAATGCCTTCTCAAGCATCCCTGAAATTTCAGCATCTTCAACAGGGACAATACGATCCATCATCTCAACAACGGTCACATCCGCGCCCATCGTGTTATAAAATGATGCAAACTCAATCCCGATCGCGCCCGATCCAATCACGAGTAGCTTTTTCGGCATATCTTCGGGCACCATCGCCTCTTTATAAGACCAAACAAATTTCCCATCCGGCTCTAACCCCGGAAGTGTACGTGCCCGCGCACCAGTCGCAATCACGATATGCTTTGCCGATAATGTCTCGATAACACTGCCGTCTTTTTCAACATTCACCTTGCCCTTACCCGCAAGCTTTCCAAAGCCATCAAAGACAGGCACTTTATTTTTCTTTAGCAAATGCCCAATTCCGCCGGAAAGCTGCTTCGCAACCCCGCGCGAACGTTCAACCACCGCTTTAAGATCAAAATCTATCCCTTTGGCAGATAAGCCAAAAGCCGCCGCATTATGCATAAGGTGATAAACCTCAGCCGAGCGCAACAAAGCCTTTGTCGGAATACACCCCCAATTCAAGCATATCCCGCCCAAATGATTGGCCTCAACCACGCATGCCTTCATGCCAAGCTGAGCCGCACGGATCGCCGCAACATACCCCCCAGGGCCACCACCGATCACAATCACGTCAAAATTCTTATCACTCATAATATCCACTCCCTAAGCGTATATTTCATCATTCAAAACAAGATGGTCATCGCCAACCCGCTCTTTTACAAATTCGATTATTTGCGCGTCACTGCGCTTAAATGGCTCGCGCAGAATATAACAACTGCTATTCATATCCTCGCCTTTACCAACGAAGGTAATTTTATAATATGGCGGTGATCCTTTTTTGGCATGTCCCCGCCGCGGCTCCACAATAAAATTTTGAACTGTCGACCAAGCCACTTCAAAATCAACCACCTGTTTCGCCACAAGCGCCTCGCTATAAACACCTTCAAGCAAAAGCACAGAACATTCCAAGCTCTCTTCGTTCAAACGCATGCCCTTAACGTCAGATTGCGCATACAGGTTTTTCAAAACCAAACCACGCCGCAAAATACCCACACCATAGGCAATGATAAACACCATAAAAAACGGCACGATCGGATAAATGCTTTGCGGTGCATCCTTGGCATAAGCCCCTTTTGATTCAAAAATCAAATACCCAACAAGCATCATCGCCGCCCCCAAAAATGCGAACACAATGCCGCCACGGATCAACGTGTAATATTTACTTTCAATGCCCGCAGCGTGAAAATGATGCCCCTGCTCGCCCATTATTCCTCACCAAACACATCGTCCAGAAATTGGCTTACATGCGAAATATCATCCGCACGTAAAGGCTCTTCGGGGAAATTATCAAACGCCCTGTCTGGGCCAAACATGATCAATGGCTTATTGTACATCAACGCGAGCGAAACCTCGTTACGTGTGCCATGCGAGCCGGGTAAAATGATCAAAGCCTTGCTCGTCATCACATTCACCAAATTGCGTGAAAACGGCATGGCGTCGCTCTGCGCTTTGGCCGATAAAGGCGTGATCATTGGCACTTCGATATACGGATTAGGATAAGCCTCAACGTCTAATTTTTGCCCCTTATAATCAACCGCAGGCAAAATACCGATGGCAACACCCTCGCGATCATCCACCTGCGTAAAGGAGCGCGCAACAACCGTCATAACGCCGCCGCCTGCGCCCGTTAAAAGGTTAAACCCACGACGCGCAAGCAAATCCCCAACGGGGTCAGCATAATCTTCCCAATCTTGATCATGAGATCCCATCACACCTACGATTGGTCGCCTGTTCATCATGAGGAAATCTCCTTAAACCAGCATGCTGACTGGGTTTTCGATATATTGTTTGAAATATTGAAGCCATTCCGCACCAATCGCCCCATCAACCGAACGATGATCCGTTGACAACGTGACAGTCATAACAGTCTGGATCTTCACTTCACCATTCACAACACGCGGAACCTGCTCACCCGCGCCGACAGCCAATATACAGCTTTGCGGAGGATTAAGGATCGCGGCAAAATTCTTGACGCCGAACATACCAAGATTAGAGATCGAGAACGACCCGCCCTGAAACTCTTCCGGCTTAAGCTTGCCGTCACGCGCTTTCCCTGCCAAGGCTTTGACCTCATCCGAAATCGCGCGCAAGCCTTTATTCTCGGCGTTCTTAACAATCGGTGTAATCAAACCATTGGGCGTCGCAACTGCAACTGATATATCGGATGAATAATACTGATGCACCGCATCATCATTCCAACTCACATTCGCCGCAGGATAAGCCTTAAGCGCCATCGCCGAAGCCTTGACGATAAAATCATTCACGGAAAGTTTAAACTCACCATTCGCCTTATCATTAAGCTCCTTACGCGCCGCAAGCAAATTATCCAAAACACAATCCACACTGAGATAGAAATGTGGAATTTCGGATTTCGCTTCGGTCAAACGCTTGGCCGTGATCTTCTTAATATTATTATTAGGTATCTCCGTATAGGCCATGCCATACACATTAACCTTCGCATCATCAGGAACATTCCCCGCCAATGGCGCGTTTTGAGCCACACCAGAAGCCTGAGCCGCAGGAGCACTTCCAGCCTTCGCATTCTCAACATCTGCCTTCACAATGCGCCCACGCGGCCCTGATCCCTTCACATTAGATAGATCAATCCCTTTATCCGCCGCGATACGTTTTGCGAGAGGCGATGCAAATATGCGCCCGCCCTTATCCTTGTCATCGCTTTTAGAGGATGGCGTAGGTTTCGCATCACCTTTTGACGCATCCGCGGCTTTCGGCGCATCATCAGATGAACTATCGGCTTTCGGCGGCGCTTTAGGGGCATCCGCGCTAACATCACCAATATCGTCCGCGCTCTCGCCATCTTCCAAAAGAACCGCAATCACCGCATTCACGGAAACGCCTTCTGTCCCTTCAGAAACAAGGATTTTACCAATCACACCCTCGTCAACGGCTTCAACCTCCATCGTGGCTTTATCTGTTTCAATCTCGGCAATCACATCGCCCGATTCAACACTATCGCCCTCGGCCTTAAGCCATTTTGCAAGAGTTCCTTCAGTCATCGTCGGCGACAACGCCGGCATCGTAATATTAATCGGCATAACAAACCTTCTTCGCTGCTTTAACAATATGCTCCGCTTGTGGCAGTGCGAGAGCTTCTAAATTCGCCGCATATGGCAATGGCACATCCGCCGCCGTCACACGGGCAAGCGGCGCGTCAAGATAATCAAACGCATGCTCACCAATCAACGCGGCAATCTCCGCCCCGATCCCTGAGAACGCCCAACCTTCTTCACATGTCACAATGCGGTTTGTCTTCTTCACACTTTCCAAAATGGTATAACGATCAAGCGGACGAATGGTACGCAGATTGATAACCTCCGCATCAATCCCCTCCTCCGCGAGCTTTGCAGCCGCCTCAAGAGCCTTTCCAACCATAATCGAAAACGCAACAATCGTAACATCCGAACCCGAACGCTCAATTTTCGCCCGTCCCAATGGAATAACAAAATCCTCATCCGTTGGCACCTCATGAGTCGCGCCATAGAGCATTTCATTTTCAAGGAAAACCACAGGGTTAGGATCACGAATAGCCGCCTTCATAAGCCCCTTCGCATCCGCGCCAGACCATGGTGCAACAACCTTCAAACCCGGCACATGCGCATACCATGATGCATAACATTGTGAATGCTGCGCACCCACACGGCTCGCCGCGCCATTGGGGCCGCGGAACACCATGGAACAACCAAGCTGACCACCCGCCATATAAAGCGTCTTACCCGCGGAGTTAAGCACATGGTCAATCGCCTGCATGCCAAAATTCCAAGTCATAAATTCTACAATCGGCTTCAAACCATTCATCGCCGAACCAACAGCCATACCCGCAAATCCATGCTCGGTAATCGGCGTGTCAATGATGCGCTTTGCGCCGAACTCATCAAGCAACCCTTCGGATACCTTATAAGCCCCGTTATATTCCGCAACCTCTTCGCCCATTAAATAAACCGTATCATCGCGGCGCATTTCCTCGGCCATTGCATCACGAAGCGCAACACGCACCGTCATTTCTTTGGTCTCGGTAAAACTTGCCTCATCAAATGGTGGCGGCTCAATCACAACGCCTTGCGCATAGAGGATATCGCGATTCTCAATTTCTTTACCGTCATGTTGCTCGGCGCTAGCATCGCTTTGCGGTTTCACATCCGGCTCACTGTCCGCGCTATCGGCTTTTGGTGTGGAAACAGGAGCATCTTTACTAACATCGCCAATATCGTCGGCGCTCTCACCCTCTTCCAAAAGAACAGCAATAATCTCATTCACTGCAACATTCTCTGTGCCCTCGGCAATAACGATCTTACCAATCGTACCCTCATCAACGGCTTCAACTTCCATCGTGGCTTTATCCGTTTCAATCTCGGCAATCACATCACCCGATTCAACGCTATCGCCTTCATTCTTCAACCATTTGGCCAAAGTTCCTTCAGTCATCGTCGGCGACAACGCCGGCATTAAAATATTCGTTGGCATAATCTAAACCTCCACCAAAACATCTGTCCAAAGCTCATCTTCATGCGGTTCTGGGCTTTCTTGCGCAAATTCCGCAGCCTCCGCAATGATGGCTTTAATTTCTTTATCAATTTCCTTGATCTCGGCCTCTTCAACGCCTTTCCCTTGGAGCATATCTTTAATCGCTGTAATCGGATCGCGATCATCCTTCATAGTCTTGACCTCGTCTTTCGAACGATATTTCGCAGGATCAGACATAGAATGCCCACGATAACGATAAGTAAGAACCTCTAAGATATACGGCCCATTGCCCGTACGGATATAATCAAGCGCCTGACGCGCCGCATCTTGAACGGAGAACACATCCATGCCGTCAACCTGCTCACCCGGAATGCCGTATCCTTCACCACGGCGATACAATGTCCCCGCCGATGAGCGCTTTACCGATGTTCCCATGCCGTATTGGTTATTCTCAATCACGAACAACACAGGCAAATCCCATAGCGCGGCCATGTTATAACATTCAGCAACCTGCCCCTGGTTCGATGCGCCATCACCCATATAGGCAACCGCAACCCCGTTATCGCCCTTATATTTATGCGCAAAGCCCAAACCAGTCCCAATCGCCGTAGACGCGCCAACAATACCATGCCCGCCGAAAAAGCCCTTCTCTTTCGAAAACATATGCATTGAACCGCCCTTACCACGGGAATATCCACCTTCACGCCCCGTAAGCTCGGCCATAATGCCTTTCGGGTCCATATCACACGCCAACATATGCGCATGATCACGATAAGACGTTACAACAGTATCCTGAGGCTCCTGAACGGATGAAATCCCTGTAACAACGGCTTCTTGACCGATGTAAAGATGGCAGAACCCGCCAATCAAGCCCATACCGTATAATTGACCCGCTTTTTCTTCAAAACGACGAATAAGCAACATATCACGATAAAGCTTTTGAAGATCCTCAACCGAAGGATCAGCCTTCGAATTTGAACCGCTTTTCACGTTGGGTTTTTTAACACCCTTATCATTGGATTTTTTGCTGGTATTAGACTTTGCCATAGGAATTTTTTCCTCACCTGAATTCTGTCACGAAACTATATTTCAAGTTTGTACGATAATTTCGAGACACAAACCAGAAAAAACCGCAGATTTGTGCGGTGCAACATGTTGATTTTAAAGGAAAAGAAGAGAAATGATCGGAAATCGCATGTTTTTGTAATTTAATTACTCAAAACGCCGACTTCATCCATACGCTTATACCCCAAAACGAAACGCGCACGCTCCTCCAAGAGGTCAGGATTAAGAGAATCAGGGCGCATAGATGCCACTTTATACTCCAGGATTTGTCGCTTATGAGCAAGGTTGTCGCGCTCAGCTACCGTTTTTTCAATGCTGGTTTCCAACATACTTAACGCCAAAATACTACGATGCCCAAAGACAGCATGGTAAGAAAAATAAAGGCATAACATAAGACCAATAACGGCCACCATATTTCCTTTAAAAAGCTCTTGATGTGAAAACACTCTGTTCATACACACATTGAATCACAAACGAGTCCTGTGGACAAGTCGAAAAATGCAACCGATTCAATGATTTAATGAGTACAGAAAGAGAACATTAGCATTAAGTGATTCAAATGACTCACCTTTTTCAAAAGCAGAAAAATTCAAGATCCAATTTGAAAAACTTTATCGCGACACGTCTCACCCCGAATAAGCCGTAAATCCGACTTTGCCACACCAAGATGCTTGGCAAGCAGCTTTATAACTGCTTTGTTCGCCTTGCCATCCTCGGGCACAACAGTGACATAAACTTTATAAGTCACCTCACCATCCGCGCCTTCTTCAAGCACAACACGATTCATTGATGATCGTGTTGTAACGCGCACATTGAGGATACCTGACAAAGCCTAACCGCGGATAAAGTCCGCGCCTTCATAATCGGCTTGCGGACCAAGCTCTTCTTCAATGCGAAGGAGCTGGTTATATTTCGCGATACGATCCGAACGTGACAATGATCCCGTCTTGATCTGTCCCGCATTCGTTGCAACAGCCAAATCCGCAATCGTTGAATCTTCCGTCTCACCGGAGCGATGGGAAAGCACAATCCCGAAACCGGCTTTCTTCGCCATTTCAATCGTCTTAAGCGTCTCTGACAATGTTCCGATCTGGTTCACCTTCACAAGAACGGCATTGCCCGCCTTCTCTTCAATGCCACGCGCAAGACGCACCGCATTGGTCACATAAAGGTCATCCCCGACAAGCTGCACTTTATCACCAAGCGCCGCCGTCAATTTCGTCCAGCCCGCCCAATCATCTTCATCAAGCCCATCTTCGATTGATACAATCGGATACGCCGCGCAAAGCTCTTCGTAATAAGACACCATCTCATCGGATGATAAAACCTTACCTTCGCCTTTAAGGTGATATTTCCCATCCTCGTAAAATTCAGATGATGCCGCATCAAGGGCAATCACAATATCCTTGCCTGGCTCATATCCCGCCGCCTTAATAGACTTCATGATGAAGTCGAGCGCCTCTTTCGATGATTTAACCGCTGGCGCAAATCCGCCCTCATCACCGACATTCGTGTTCAAACCCGCCGCAGATAGCTCCTTCTTAAGTGCATGAAACACTTCCGCACCCGCACGAAGCGCTTCACTGAAATCAGGCGCGCTAATCGGCATAATCATGAATTCTTGAATATCAACGGGGTTATCAGCATGCTCGCCGCCATTGATGATGTTCATCATCGGGGTGGGAAGGGTATGCGCATATGTACCGCCAATATATTTATAAAGCGGCATATCAAGCTCCTGCGCTGTTGCCTTAGCAACCGCGAGTGAAACACCAAGCATCGCGTTCGCACCAAGACGTGCTTTGTTCTCTGTACCGTCCAATTCGATCATTGTTTGGTCAATAAAAATCTGATCTTCAGAATCAACACCAATCAACGCCTCAAGAATTTCGGTATTCACATTCTCAACCGCCTTGGTAACACCCTTACCAAGATATACACCCTTATCACCATCACGAAGCTCAACTGCCTCATAAGCGCCCGTAGACGCGCCAGAAGGAACCGCCGCACGCCCAATCGCGCCGCTCTCCAATGTTACATCAACTTCAACCGTGGGGTTGCCGCGGCTGTCTAAAATCTGGCGTGCATGAATATCAATAATGGCAGTCATAAAAAATCCCTTTAAAAGCTTACAATCTTGAAAAGGGTTTTAACGCTTATGAAGGAAAAAGAAAAGAGGAGATTTACGCCTCGGCGTCAATCGCACGCCCCGATGACGTCAATGTACTTGAACTGGAGGCAAGGCTATCTGAAGCCGCTTTGGCCTCTTTCTCCGCCGCCTGCACAGCTTCATCAATAGGGCTAGAGCCTGTATTAGCCTTACCATCAGCAACACTTTGAGCAACTTCGCGAGATAACGCACTGGTGGGGGTGCGAGCGCGCAACGCTAAAATTTGCTGCTGCATCCCCTCAATAGAGGCACTGGAACCAAGCCCAAGAGAGAATATCTGATTAAATGTAGAGGCTGTAGAATTGAGAAATTGTTGGTTTAATTGGCGCGCCCGAGAGGATAACCCAACACCATTACTAGGCGCATTCGCTCGCGCAACGTCCAAAATATCAACGCTACTATTGCTAAGCAATGTCGTAGGCTGAGCGGGGCGACCTTGACTATTCGCAAGTGTCGCGGCGTTCAAATATCCTGAAGCTCCCGAAATTAAGGCCATTGACGCAAATCCTTTGCATATTAAATACTATTATTAGTATACCCCAAACAACGCCATATAGTCCAGTTTTTAACAACACAGCCTTAAAATTCAGCAATAATATCCATAATAGGATCAGGGATATTGGAGCATTTATTGGTATACATCACGTTTAATTCTAACCCCGTTTTAATCACACGCTCACGGAAACCTGGATTTGCGTCCCAACGCTCTATAAATTTTGCCCGCGCATCTGGAATAACATTGCTTGAAATCTGTTGCTTGATAACACCTTCAAAAATCTCATACCCATTGGATGCCTTAAGCGCGTCGAATTGACGATCAATGATGATATCAAACCCCTCCTCCGCACAATATTTCCAATCACCTTGGATCAGCGATAGAGAATTCGAAACACGCGCCTTTAGCTGATTAGGGATCGCACATTTCGCATTTTTGCGTGTCGAATATTCAACAACAACCTCAACAAGCTCTCTCTTCTTTTCTGGCTTAACGATGCCTTTTGCAATCCCGATCTCAACTTGCTTGGTTGCCTTGGCACGCGCAGAATCAGGGGTGGATTGCTGCATCAAACGCGCAACCTCTTCTTTTACATCCGCGTTCAAACAACTCATTTGCGCATGTGCATAAGGCGCGGTAAAGAAAAGCATAAATAGCGATAGTATAAATAAACGCATAAGCATAATCCCTATCCCTTAACAACAGCGTCAAGCCGCTTAAGCGTTTCAAGAATAGCCGGAAGCTCCGCTAGCTTAACCATATTCGGACCATCCGATGGTGCGTTGTCAGGATCCTGATGCAACTCCATGAACAATCCGGCAACACCAACCGCAACCGCCGCCCGCGCAATCACCGGAACCATCGTCCGATCGCCGCCCGAAGACGTGCCCTGCCCGCCCGGTTGTTGAACGCTGTGCGTTGCATCCATAATCACGGGATACCCTGTCTCCGCCATCTGCGGCAAACTGCGCATATCGCTCACAAGTGTATTATATCCAAAGGATGCGCCGCGCTCAGTCAGCAAAATATTATCATTTCCGCTTTCCGAAACCTTCGCCGCGACATTCTTCATATCCCACGGCGCAAGGAACTGTCCCTTTTTGATATTAATCACCGCGCCTGTTTTGGCCGCCGCAACGAGCAAATCAGTTTGACGACACAAAAACGCAGGGATCTGCAAAACATCGACAACCGCCGCAGCCTCCGCGCATTGAGCCTCGGTGTGAATATCGGTAATCATCGGAATGCCGAATTCTTTTTTAAGGTCGCTAAACACCGCCAAGGTCTTATCAAGCCCCATTCCACGCACACCATTCAAACTGGTGCGGTTCGCTTTATCGAACGAGGATTTATAAATAAACGGAATGCCCATTTTCTGGGTCAGCTCAAACAACGCCCCACACATATCAAACGCATGCTCACGGCTCTCCATCTGACATGGCCCCGCAATCAGGGTAATCGGGTTGTTATTGGATATTTCTATGGATTTTACTTTTATCGTTTTCATACAAATGTTTTAGTCCACACGCACCAAAAAGCAAACCGCTTTTATACATTCATAAACAGTCATGCATTTTAGATCATCAATAAATGGATGATTAAACCAAGCGGCTTTGCTTAACCGCGGCTTTAATAAAGCTTACGAACAATGGATGCGGGTCAAATGGCTTGGATTTAAGCTCGGGATGATATTGCACACCGATAAACCATGGATGATCAGCAATCTCGATAATCTCTGGCAACGCGCCATCCGGTGACAAACCAGACACCGAAACACCATTCGCCTCAAGCTTATCTTTAATATTGATATTCACTTCATAGCGATGGCGGTGACGCTCGGAAATATCGGTTGATCCATAAATCTCCGCAACCTTTGACCCTTCAATCAATGACGCAGGATACGCGCCAAGACGCATCGTACCACCAAGGTCTTTGTCAGTACCCGCAACCCGCGCACCATCTTGATCCCATTCGGTCATAAGGCCAACAACATGCTCGCCCCCTGCCCCGTCTTCATCAAATTCGGATGACGTTGCATCGCTAATTCCGCAAAGATTACGCGCCGCTTCAATAACAGCCATCTGCATTCCAAAACAAATACCAAAGAATGGAATCTTTTTCTCGCGCGCATATTTGACCGCTGCAATCTTGCCTTCCGCGCCGCGAATACCAAAGCCACCCGGAACCAAAATGCCATGAATACCACGAAGATGTTCGCCAATGCTTTCCGGCGCGTCTTCTGCTTCGAAAATAGACGATTCAATAAACTCAAGCTTCACCTTAACGAAATTGGCAATACCCCCATGTTGCAATGCTTCGTTGAGCGACTTATAGGAATCCGCCAATTCAGTATATTTGCCAATAACCGCAATTTTAACGTGCCCTTCAGGCTCCTTAATACGGGTAACAATTTCTTCCCAGATAGACAGATCAAGATTGGCAATATCTTTAATGCCAAACGCATCCATCACCTGATGATCCAAACCTTCTGCATGATAGCTAAGCGGGACTTCATAGATAGAAGACACATCAAGCGCAGGAATAACCTTCTTCTCGTCAATATTACAAAACAGCGCAATCTTACGACGCTCTGCCTCTTCAATCTTACGATCAGCACGGCATAGTAATATTTGCGGGAAAATACCATATCCCATCAATTCCTTGACCGAATGCTGCGTTGGCTTCGTCTTAAGCTCACCTGCCGCCGGAATATATGGCAGCAAAGTCACATGAATAAAGACCGCGCGCTCACGCCCAACCTCATTCGCAAATTGACGAATAGCCTCAAGGAAAGGCAAGCTTTCAATATCGCCAACCGTCCCACCAATTTCACACAACACGAAATCCGCTGTGCCTTCTTTTTCATGAATAAAATCTTTAATTTCGTTGGTGATATGCGGAATAACCTGAATCGTCGCGCCAAGATAATCGCCGCGACGCTCTTTCGCCAAAACCTCGGTATAAACCTGTCCTGTCGTGATGTTATCGTTCTTACGCGATGGAACACCCGTAAAGCGCTCGTAATGCCCCAAATCAAGATCAGTTTCCGCGCCATCGTCGGTCACAAACACTTCACCATGCTGTGTCGGGCTCATCGTGCCGGGGTCAACGTTCAAATAGGGATCAAGCTTTAGCAGGCGAACCTTGTATCCGCGTGCCTGCAATAACGCCCCAAGCGCAGCGGAGCCGAGGCCCTTACCCAATGATGAGACAACGCCGCCAGTAATAAATATATATCGTGTCATTATTCGGTAATCGGTACAGTTGGTGGTTCAGCAGGAGTTTCAGGCGCATCTTCAAGCGGTGCTTCAATCGCCGCAGGCGCGTTAGCCGCTTCAAGCGCAGCCGCAAGGCCAGCACGTTCACGCGATGCTTGCGACGCCAAAACGCCAAGTGTGAGAGATGTACAGAAAAACGCAGCCGCGCAATAGGCTGTCGCCTTGGTCAACATATTGGCCGTCCCTTGTGGAGTCGATAGACCGCCGAGGCCTCCGCCACCACCGCCAATCCCAAGGCCACCGCCCTCTGATCGCTGCAACAAAACCAAGCCAATAATGGACAAAGCCAAAAATAAGTGTATTACGAGAATTACATTTTCCATGGAAGTTTGTTGTAAGCAAGTCCCCCCACCCTTGCAAGAGGAAATTGATTAATTTCCCAGCTTTTAATGCATAAACAATTTAAAATAAGCAAAGCTGGAACTTAGCCTACGCCGCCCTACCGATCCCGATAAAATCAACAGCCTTCAAACTCGCCCCGCCAATAAGACCGCCATCAACATTAGCAACAGCTAATATCTCTTTCGCATTATCGGGCTTCATGGAGCCACCATAGAGGATCCGCACCCGCGCACCGACAATAGCGCGAATATGCGCATGCATCTCGGCAATATCATCAAGGCTCGCAACCTTACCCGTGCCAATCGCCCAAACAGGCTCATACGCAATAATAATCTCACCCCATTGCCCCTCATCGGGCAAGGAGCCCTTAAGTTGCGCCTCAACGACACTCAAGGCATCGCCTGCCTCGCGCTGCTCTAATGTCTCACCGACACAGATGATAGGCTTTAAATCATTGGCCAATGCCTGTTGCGCTTTTGCTTTAACCTGCGAATCGCTCTCTTTGTGATCGGTGCGGCGCTCCGAATGACCAACAATCACATAAGTACACCCCGCATCCAACAACATAGATGCGCTTACATCACCCGTATGCGCTCCATTTTCGCTTTCGCTACAATCTTGTCCACCGATTGAAATTTTAGGATACCCAACCAAGGCATGACGCACAGAGGCAATATGCAACAACGGTGGACAGACCAGAAACTTGCACGTATCAAGCAATTCCTCCCGCGCATAAAGCCCGTTGACGATATCCGCGATGAGTGTCCGTGCCTCATCAATATCCCCATTCATCTTCCAATTCCCAGCAATTAACTTTTTCATGAACGCTTCCTCTTGCTCCTTTGCGAGTACGCTCATATAGTGCAGAAAAATAAATCAAAACAAAAGAGCGGATTAAAAGGTTTTTTCATCATGGCAATGCAAGCATTAAGAGACGGCGCGTCTAAAGGTATTTTAAAATTCTTCCTCTTGGGGCTTTTATGTCTTGCTGGTGGTGGATTGGTCTTTACCGATGTCGGCGGATTCTTTAACGGCGGCGTCAGCAGCACGGATGTTGCCAAGGTCGGAAAAGAAAAAATCGGCTTAAACAGCTTTGACCGCGTTGCCCGCCGCTCATTACAACAACTGGGAATCACCCCCGCACAAGCGTACCAGCTCGGCTACCTTGAGCAGGTTTTGCGCGCCGAAATTCAACGACGGACATTGATGAAAGCTGCTGGCGATGCCGATATTCATGTGGGCAAAGATTATGTCGTCAAACAAATCCATCAAATCCTCGCCCCCGCAATGGCTAGCGGGATGAGCGCGGAACAAGCGTTAGAGAACCTCACACGCGGGCAAAGCATCACCGAAACCGAATTGACCAACACAATTTTATCCGAGCGCACACTGACCCTATTTGGTGACGCAATGGAAGCAGGCGCGCTATACACGCCCAAACCCATGGCCGAAATGCTTTACGCCTATGACAACGAAACCCGTGCCATCCGCTACATCGCCTTCCCCGATAAAGAGTTTAAAGACATTGAAGACCCCAGCGATGAACAACTCATGGAAATGTATGAAAGTACAAAAGAAAGCTACGCCATTCCTGAGCGTCGCACACTCAATGTCGTCACAATCAATACCGACTCACTCGCCGACACGCTGACAATCGAAGAAAGCGAATTACAAGAGACATACGATAACTATATCGATATCTACACATCTCCTGCATCACGCACCATCTCTCAAGCAATCTTTAAAAGCGAAGATGCCGCCAAAAAAGCCGCAGGAGAAATCTCAGAAGATAATTTCAAACAAACGGCCTATGCCGCGAAAGCCGACATTATCCCGACAAAGACATTTTCAGAAAAAGACATTCTCGATGAATTAGAGGCCCCCGTCTTCACCGCCGAATCAACAGGCGTGATCGGACCAATCGAAACACCATTGGGATGGAGCC
Source organism: Alphaproteobacteria bacterium (assembly GCA_009995045.1). Lineage (GTDB taxonomy): Bacteria > Pseudomonadota > Alphaproteobacteria > Micavibrionales > Micavibrionaceae > TMED27. The sequence goes on along the minus strand of JAACQG010000008.1, from coordinate 113,871 downwards.
TTATCCACCTGACCAAAATCTCCGAAGAAACCGTAAAACCGTTTAACGAAGTAAAAGCACAAATCCGCGATGACATCATCCAGGAACGTCTCATTGATGAAATTTACAAACTCGTTGACGAAGTAGACGAATTTTTTGCAATGGGCGGCAGTGTTGAAGATGCCAAAAGCCAATTCAACATTTCGGTTAAAACATTTGAAGACCTCAGCCGCACTGGCTTGGATACAAAAAATGAATCCGTGTTAAACCCTGTTTACGGCCCCGACGCGCAAACAATCATTCAATCCGCATATGAATTGGACGAAGGTATGTCCGGCCCTGCATTCGAAATCAATGGTGCAAAATTCGTCGTGGTGAACACCGCGTCGATCACACCTAAAACATACCAACCTTTTGAAGAGGTCAAAGACGCCATCAAAACAAAATGGATTGAAGACCAACGCAGCATGTCAAACCGCATGGCCGCTATCGACCTTCAAAAACAAAACGCCGACGCCCCTATCTCCGACATCGCCAAGTCAGAGGGAAAAAGCTTCAAAACATTGGACGGCATTCTTCGAAATGATGAGGAATCCCCCCTAAGCGCCACGGCACGTAACTCTATATTTGAAGCAAAAGAGGGCGAGCATACCCTCATCGACATCAAAGATGGTGTAGCCATCGCAGAGGTCACAAAAATAACAGAGCCAACATCGCCAAAAGAAGACGACCTAAAAGCGGTTCAAGCAAGCACACAACAAGCCATGCAAAACGAGCTATTCATCCTCTTCATTAACAAGATGCAGGAAACATATCCCGCCCGCGTCCATGATCGCTTGCTCAAACAAATCTACGGACAACAAACGGAAAGCTTCTAATCTCTAATGTTTTTACCTGATTACGATACATTCGAAAAAAACGTCAACGCTGGTAAAACGCAATTGTTAAGCCACACCATGCCCGCGGATATGGACACCCCCGTAAGCGCTTATCTCAAATTATGCGGTCACGCACCCCATGGTTTTTTGTTTGAATCCGTAGAGGGCGGAAAAAACCTTGGTCGCTATTCCATCATCGGCCATAAACCCGACCTCATCTGGAATTGCCAAGACGGCAACGTCACGGTGACATCTAACAATAAAACCACCACCATTGACGCAGATGCGCTGACATCTCTGCGTGAGTATATCGGCGCAAACACAATCGACGAATACGCACCGAACCTGCCGCCTATGGCTGTCTCTGGCCTGTTCGGATATCTTGGCTATGACATGGTGCGCCTGATCGAGGATATTCCATGCAATAACCCCGACGATCTCGCCATCCCCGACAGTATCTTGATCCGCCCGACAATTTTGGTCATCTTCGATAACGTTAAAAACGACATCATCGTCGTCACTCCCGTTTATGCCCATTCCGGCAATAGCGTCGAAAACGCAAAATCTATCTATGACGCCGCTTATAGCCGCCTGCAAAACGCAATTGATACACTCGACAGCGCCCTGCCCGAAGACCTTAAATCATCCTCCGGCTCAAACATCAAAACACCGCTGCCCGTTACATCCAATATGAGCGAGGACGACTATAAAAACGCCGTCGTCAAAGCCAAAGATTACATCAAGCAAGGCGAAATCTTCCAAGTCGTCCCTGGACAACGCTTCAGCGTCGATTTCGATTTACCCTCATTTGACCTCTACCGATCATTGCGCCGCATGAACCCATCCCCATTCATGTTCCACCTTTCATTCGACGGCTTCTCAATCGTCGGTTCATCGCCCGAAATTCTGGTGCGTGTGCGCGACAACACCGTCACAATCCGCCCCATCGCAGGCACAAGAAAGCGCGGTGAAACCGCAGCGCAAGATCAAGCCCTCGCCGATGACTTGCTCGCCGATGAAAAAGAATATGCCGAACATCTCATGTTGCTCGACCTCGGGCGTAACGACATTGGCCGAGTCTCTGAATTCGGCTCAATCAACATCACAGAGCAGTTTATCATCGAACGTTACTCCCATGTGATGCACATCGTCTCAAACGTGGAAGGAAAGCTCCACAAAGACAAAGACAGTGTCGACGCACTATTCGCAGGCTTCCCCGCAGGAACCGTAAGCGGCGCCCCAAAAGTCCGCGCCATGCAGATCATTGATGAATTAGAAGCCAATAAACGCAGCTATTATGGCGGCGGCATTGGCTATTTCTCGGGCAATGGTGACCTCGACACATGCATCGCCCTGCGCACAGCCCTCGTGAAGGACAATAAGGTCTACGTCCAAGCCGGCGCAGGTATCGTCGCCGATAGCGTTCCACAAAGCGAGTATGACGAAACTGTGAACAAATCAAAAGCGATCATAAAAGCCGCAGAATCCGCTATTGAGAGAGCGAATATAAACCGTCGCTAGTATCTGCTTCAAATGCCTCATCCCCGCCAATCGGCGCAGATAACAAATCTTCCGTCGCAACCTCTGGCTCTGGTTCAGCATCGCCCGCCGCAGGAGTGATATTCGCCAAATCATCTGCCGATACCTCATCGGGTTTATTCAATATAAATTTCGGCACAGATAATCGTTTTGGTTGCTGAGCTTGAACAGCTTTAGGTTTAGCCTTAACCGGTGGTGGCACGAATTGCGCAATCTTCGCTGTAGCAGGGGCCATCCCCGCTTGGCGCGTCATCAACAACTCACTCACAGGGACAATTTCAAACCCACGCGCCTCCAATGTCGGAATCCATTCCTTTAAGGCCTTAATTGTATTTTCCTTGGGGTGACCAATCGCAATCGCATGACCATCCTTCAATGCAATTTCCTCTAAATGGTGCAGAGCATTACGCGCAAATTCGAGGGTTTCTTGATGATCCAAAAACACGTCGCGCTCCGCATGGGGCAACCCACGATCACGCGCAGCATCAGCCGCAACAGATGTATTAATCGTTTTCGAGTCCACATAAAACAAACCATGCGCATCGAGCGAATCCATCACCACATCCATCAACCGCTTATTCTGCGTCGCGCGGCTGCCCATGTGGTTATTCATACCGGTATACCCTTCAAAACTCGCATAAGCCTTATCAAGCATCGCCCGCACCTCGGCCTCTTCCATCGAATCTTTAATCGAAATAGGCCCTAATGGCACCTTGCTGCTCATTGGTTCCATTGGCATATGAATCATCAATTCATGCCTCGCAGCCAAAGCTGGCTTCGTCAAACTCTCCAAATCAGGAGCATAGGGCAAAAACGCAAGCGTAAGCGGCACATCATCCATCTCAATAGCCGCAAGGCTCTGCTTACGATTCATCCCCATATCATCAATCATAATCGCAATCCGCGCCTTATCCGATCTGGTATTCTTAAGCGCATAGTGAAATGGCTGCGGCGTTTGTAATGCGCCATCAACATCTGGCACATTCAAATCAAAAGCCCCCCCTTCGGGCGTATATTCTGCCAAAGATGGATAATTATAGCCCTGACCAACACGCGACGTTTTAATTGTACGACCGAGAATAGGATCATCACTCTCGCGCAGATCAATATCAATAACATCCTGAGGATCAATAACGTTATTCGCACTCACCTCATATGGTGAAAATTCAGGCTCATCGGTTGATCTCGGCGCAAAAATACCATCAAACCCACTGAGCATCAGCAAATGCACGCCAACCATAAAAAGAATAGCCAGCATCACAATGCGCGAGCGTTTAGACTCGTAAGTGGCGTTAATCGTGCGGTGAACAAGTTTTTTATGCAGTGTTTTGCGGTGTATATTTCTTTTCATACCAAAAATCCTAACGCGAAACGCTTGTCTTCACCACAACAAAAAGGCATATATATGCAACTATGCTTACATTGATTGATAATTACGACAGCTTTACATACAATCTGGTCCAATATTTCGGGGATCTCGGCGTAGAAACGCGCGTACATCGCAACGACCAAATTTCAATCAAAGACATGCTGGCAGAAAAGCCAAAAGGCATTATCCTCTCCCCCGGCCCCAGTGACCCGGATCATGCAGGGATTTGCCTGAACGCTGTGCACGCCGCCGCAAAGCATGACATTCCCTTATTTGGCGTATGTTTGGGGCATCAAACAATCGGCCAAGCCTTTGGCGCAACCATCATCCAAACCGCTCCGATGCATGGAAAGACCTCAGACATACAACATAATAACAAAAGCGTATTCAAAGACTTACAAAACCCTGTTAAAGTGACACGTTATCACTCCCTGATCATTGACCCGAAAACGCTCCCCGATGAACTCGAAATGACCGCGCAAACCGATGACGGCATTATCATGGGCGTTGCACACAAATCAAAGCCAATACACGGCGTACAATTTCACCCCGAAAGCATTGCCACTAGCCACGGACACGCGATGCTGAAAAACTTTTTGGACATTATCAAATGAGCCTTCCACCAACATTAACCCCCCTATCCGAAGATCAAATGATCGCCGCAATGAATACCATCATGAATGGCGAAAGCGACGACCAAGCGATTGAGGCATTCTTACGCGGTCTGTCCAAACGCGGCGAAAGCGTTGATGAAATCACTGGCGCTGCGCGTGTCATGCGCGAAAAAGCCACGTCAATTCAGGCCCCCTACACCGCCGTAGATTGCTGTGGCACTGGTGGAGATGCATCAGGAACATATAACATATCAACCGCCGTTGCTATTGTCGCTGCGGCATGCGGCGTCCCCATCGCAAAACACGGCAACCGCGCATCAAGCTCAAAATCAGGTGCAGCCGACGTCCTCGAAGCCATGGGCGTCAATCTCGACATCTCCGCAGAACGTCTCGAACAAGCCATAAAACTTTATCATTTCTGCTTCCTCATGGCGACCAATCACCACAGCGCCATGAAATACGTCGCCCCAGCGCGCAAAGCAATAGGTGCGCGCACGATATTCAACCTCCTTGGCCCCCTCGCAAACCCCGCAGGCACGCGCCATCAACTTCTAGGCGTATACGCAAAAGAATGGGTCATGCCCATGGCTGAAACCTTGAAAAACCTCGGCACAAAATCTGCGTGGGTCGTACATGGGCAAGACGGTCTGGATGAAATCTCAATCTCCGCCCCCACAGATATCGCAATCCTGCGTGAAGGCAAGATTACGCAAAAAACAATAACGCCCGATGATTTTGGCCTTAAAACCCATAACCTTGAGAAAATCAAAGGCGGCGACGCAGATGAAAATGCATCCGCTTTGCGCGCCCTGCTTGAGGGGCAAAAGGGTGCATATCGTGATATCGTTCTCGCCAACACCGCAGCAGTCTTGCACATTCACGGCAAAACCGATGACCTCAAAGCAGGCGCAAAATTGGCAGCAACAGAAATAGATTCCGGCCACGCCTATCAAATCTTGAAAGATTATATCGCCTTCACGCGCGAGGAAATTGAGCATGAGTAGCGTCCTAAAAGAAATCTGCGACGTAAAAGCAAAACACGTACAGGCACAAAAAACCAAATTCAACCTGAGCGATTTAGAATCAATCGCTAAAGACGCGGAGCCACCGCGCGGCTTCATCAACGCCATCAAAACATCAATCGGCCCCGCCCTTATCGCAGAGGTTAAAAAAGCCTCCCCGTCAAAGGGCATCATCCGCGAAGATTTTGACCCGGCTCAAATCGCACGCATCTATGAAGACAATGGCGCGAAATGCCTCTCCGTCCTCACCGATGAACCCTACTTCCAAGGGACAGATGATTATTTCAAAGCCGTGAAAGCAGAAGTCAAATTACCGATGCTGCGCAAAGATTTCATGATTGATCCATATCAAATCACCGAAAGCCGCGCCCTCGGCGCTGATTGCATCCTCATCATTATGGCCGCCCTCATCGACGCACAAGCAAAAGAGCTGTATGAGGCATCCGAATCATATGGCATGGATGCCCTCATAGAAGTGCATAACGAGGAAGAATTAGAACGCTCACTCGCCCTAAAACCATCTATGATCGGCGTTAATAACCGCAACCTCAAAACATTAAATGTCGATACGCAAACCAGCTTTGACCTACTGGCTAAAATCCCGGACAATGCTATAAAAGTCGCGGAAAGCGGCCTTGCCGATGCAAAAACAATCAATAACCTTCACGGCGCAGGGTATAATGCATTCCTCATCGGCGAAAGCATTATGCGAGAAAAAGACATCGCCGCAAAGATTCACCTTTTATTCCCCAACTAACTCCGCTAAGATAGAACAAATTAAGAACATTAAGCGATTGTTGTTCTAATTTCTTCTGTGTATTATGCGAAACAAATAAGAATAAAGAGGACATCATGCTCACACGTAAACAGCGCGACTTATTATTATTCATCCATAAGCACCTTGGTGAAGATGACGTTCCTCCATCATTTGAAGAAATGAAAAACGCCCTAGGCTTGAAATCGAAATCCGGTATCCACCGCCTCATCAGCGGCCTTGAAGAGCGCGGATATATCGAACGCCTTCCCCATCGCGCCCGCGCACTGAAAATCATCATGCTGCCCGACAGCTTCGAATCACAACCCTCTGGCGTCATCGCCCCCGCAAACACAAACGATATCGACCATTTCGAAGAAATTCCCTTATTGGGAAAAATCGCTGCTGGTACACCAATCGAAGCCATTCGCGACGACGGCAGCTTTGTCCAAATCCCGCCCGGTTTTGCTGGCACTGGCGATTTATACGCACTCACCGTAGATGGCGATTCCATGATCAAGGCCGGCATAAACAATCACGACACCGTCATCATCAAACGCTGCGAGACCGCCGAAAACGGTACAATCATTGTCGCATTGGTCGATGATGAGGAAGTCACGCTCAAACGCTTACGCCGCGCCGGCAATAAAATCGTGCTTGAGCCAGAAAATGACGCATATGAACCGCAAATTTTTGAGCCACACCGCGTCAAAATCCAAGGGCGCTTAGTCAGCCTTATGCGCCGTTATCATTAACCACAATGATATACCGCCCGCATATTAAGGTGTTTGCACCCATGGACGGATGCCACGGAAATCGTCAACCCGCTGCATGACAATACCATCATCATGAACGCTAAACGCATGCACGCGATGATATTTGCTTTCACGACGGTTCACCACATATTGCGCATCGCATGGCTGATCATAAACATCCATCGCAATGATAACATCCGCCCATAAACACTCATCATGGAATGCAGAAATATCAAATTCTTTTAAATACGAAAACTTTCGACCGCTTGTTTCATAACGACATCCAATAATATCACACGATAAAACATAATCCTCACCGCGCATTTCCCCATCTTTCGGAAAAATTGTAACATCTTCACCCTCAAACCCCATAACCAGCTGCCAATTCTCTCGCTTGAAACGGCTCCTCCTTGCGTCCGACACAATCAATTGCGCCTCTTTTGCATCAAGCGCAATGAGATCAGTTTTTGAAGAAACCATTACATCATACTGAATCCATTGAAAGTTTACGAGGGTCAAAACACCAAATGCAGAAACCAAAATGACCCGAAAACGTCCCCGCAACACAATCACCGATATACACGCAAAAACAAAACAGACCATAGCCCAAAGTTCAAACGCAGGCACATGCAAAACCGCCCCTTCAATCCCAGCAACAAAATGCGCGAGCCAAATGATCACAGACAATCCAGCTTCCATCAACGACAACGCAATCCCCTCCATACCAAACGGCATCAAAACAAAAGCCAAAATCGCAAGCGGCATCACATAAAACGCAAGCAACGGCACACAAATGATATTCGCCAACAGCCCATAGATCGGCAAAGCCTGAAAATGAAACAAGGTCAGCGGCGCAGTTGAAACCGTCGCAATCACCGTTGTTGATGCAACCCCTACAAAATAAAGCCCCGCTTTTTTCACCATGCCCGCCTGCCGCGCCCACTCACTCCAAAGCGGCCGGCTCCAATCATAAAATCCAACCAACGCCGTGACCGCCGCAAATGACATCTGAAAACTCGCCGACATCAAACTCTCAGGGAAAAACACAAGCACCCAGAACGCGGCAAACGCAACTACACGCAAAGAAATCGGCGAACGATCCAGTAATATCGCACAAAACACCACCGCCACCGAAATCATCGCCCGCTGCGTCGGTATCGTCGCCCCCGCGATTAACATGTAAAACAACGCCGCCACCATCGCCCCGACCGCCGCATATTTCTTAATTGGAAAACGCAGCGCAAATGCCGGAAACATCGCCATAGCAAAACGCATTACAAAAAACACAGCGCCAGAAAACAACCCCACATGCAGTCCCGATATGGCCAACATATGCGCAAGGCCCGAGGCACGGATCGCCGCCATATCATCATCTTCAATTGAAGTGCGCTGCCCAATCATAAAGGCCCGCGCCAGACCCATCTGCGGTGCATCAAGCGCCGCATCAATACGCGCGCCAATAATCTGCCGCACGCGCTCAATCCAACCGCCCATGCGCAAAACCTGATCATCATCAATCACCGTCGGTGGCCCATACATAAACCCAACCGCACCGATACCGCGAAAATACATATAACGCTGAAAATCGAACCCTCTCGGGATAACTGGCGGAGATGGCGGATTGAGAGCGGCCAAACCTCGCACACGCTGCCCAACACCAAGACCATCACTCTTCCATAATTTAAGGCGAATTTTGCGGGGTGTTTCATCAAGGCCAAGCCCCTCAATACTGACCTCGGAAAGCGTTAATCGCGCCCCCTTATCAAGCATCTCAATCGCCGCAATACGCCCTTCAACCACCTTAAAATCCATCTTTTTGGATAAAATCGGCGTATACGACACATGCGTACGGATTTGCGCAGCGACAAACCCTAACGCAAAAATCATCACACCAATGAAAACAAAACGCATGCCACCCTTTGAAAACACTATCGTCAACAAAGACAAACCCAATACACAAACGCCATAAAACAAACGCGGCTCAAACATGAGCGAAAAATACAAACCAATGCCACACGCCAAACATACAGGCACAAGCAAAATAGCCTGTGGCCGCTGCGCAGCGATCTCCGCGTAAAGTTGATCTTTCAATGAATTCAATATAACCGTATCAAGGGCTTGCACCCTGCCCCACTTCACATTACAAAATGAAGCATAAACATTCACCCAAAACGGATCAAAGAGATAATGAGCATTGTAACCAGATTCCCGCCCTCCCCAACCGGATTCATGCATATTGGCAACGCCCGCACCGCGTTATTCAATTGGCTCTACGCCAAACACACAGGCGGAAAGTTTGTTGTGCGCATCGAAGATACAGACCGCAAGCGCCATTCAGAAGACGCCGTCCAGGCGATCATTGATGGTCTTCAATGGCTCGGCCTTGATCATGACGGTGAGATCACATCACAATTTGCAAACCAAGCCCGCCACCGCGAAATCGCATTAGAGCTTCTAGAAAAAGGGAAAGCCTATCAATGCTATTGCTCGCCTGAGGAATTACAAGAGATGCGCGATCAGGCACGCGCAGAAGGCAAACAAACATCCTATGACCGCAGATGGCGCGACAGCGATCAACCCGCCCCCGAAGGCGTAGAGCCCGTCATCCGTATAAAAGCGCCTTTAGATGGCGCGACAACGATCCATGATAAAGTACAAGGCGAAGTCACCGTTCAAAATGAAAACCTCGATGATTTCATCATCCTGCGCTCCGATGGCTCTCCAACCTATATGTTGTCAGTCGTCGTAGATGACCACGATATGGGGATAACTCACATTATGCGCGGCGATGACCACCTCAACAACACATTCCGCCAGAAAATAGTCTTCGACGCGATGGGCTGGGATGTGCCGGAATTTGCACATCTGCCGCTCATTCACGGCCCCGATGGCGCAAAATTCTCCAAACGTCACGGCGCACAAAGCCTCGAAGAATACCGTGAAATGGGCTACCTCCCCGAAGCAATGCGCAATTATCTCATGCGTCTTGGCTGGGGACATGGCGATGATGAAATCATCCCGACAGATAAAGCGATAGAATGGTTCGATTTCGACGGAATCGGCAAAGCCGCAGCGAAATTCGACTTCGCCAAGCTCGAAAGCCTGAACGCGCATTATATTGATATCGCAGATAACAACGACCTCATGGCATGGACGCTCCCATTTTTCAAATCCCGCCACGGCGTTGAACCGGATCAAGAGGCGCAAAAACGTATCATCGCGCATATGGATGAATTAAAGTCACGCGCGAAAACATTACTCCAAATCACTGATGAAGCATTGTTTTATACAAAAAATGTCCCCTTTGATTTTGACGAAAAAGCATCAAACATGCTCGACGCAGATGCAACCCAGGTGCTAGACACACTTGATCAAGAATTCACCAAAGTTGAGTGGAACGATGAATCCATTCAAACCGCCTGTAAGAGCGTAGCGGACACTTTACGTGACGGAAAACTCGGAAAAGTCGCCATGCCCCTTCGCGCAGCTTTAACGGGAACGACAGTCTCACCGTCAATTTTCAAGGCGGCTGAAATTTTAGGGTTAGATGAGACACGCGCACGCATTCAAAACGCTTTAAATTTCATCAAAAACAAGGCATAAATAGAAGGACAGGAATCACCACTTGGTTTCTGACTCCACACGCCTATCTTTTTTCTAAAGATAATTTAAGCATAATCATTAAGGGGATTATAAATGTCCAAATCCGCAGACACAAAATCAAACACATTCACAATGACCAATAATGCAACGGGTGAAAGCTTTGACTTCCCCGTTCTCTCTGGGACATGCGGCCCTGACGTGGTCGATATACGTAAATTCTACGCAGAGACAGGGCATTTCACATTCGACCCTAGCTTTACCGCAACAGGCAGCTGTAAATCAAAACTAACCTTTATCGACGGCGACAAAGGCATTTTGATGCATCGCGGATATACGATTGAAGAACTTGCCGAGAAAAGTAACTTCCTTGAAGTCGCCCACCTCCTCCTTGAAGGGGAGCTTCCAAATAAAAAACAATATGAAGAATTTGATCATAACATCACTTATCACACAATGGTGCATGAGCAGATCAACTATTTCTTCCGCGGCTTCCGCCGTGATGCACATCCTATGGCGATTATGTGTGGAATTACCGGCGCACTATCTGCTTTCTATCACGACTCCCTCGATATCTGGGATGAGCGTCAACGTGAAATATCCGCGCATCGTTTGATTGCAAAAATACCAACACTTGCGGCAATGACCATGAAATACACATTGGGTCAGCCATTCATGTATCCACGCAACGACCTATCCTACGCAGAAAACTTCCTCTATATGTGCTTCGGCCTTCCCGCTGAGCCATATAAGGTAAATCCAATTCTTGCGGACGCCATGGATAAAATCCTCATCCTTCACGCCGATCACGAGCAAAATGCATCAACATCCACCGTACGCCTTGCCGGATCATCACAAGCAAACCCATTTGCCTGCATATCATCTGGTATTGCCTCTCTCTGGGGACCAAGTCATGGCGGTGCGAACCAAGCCGTTCTTGAGATGCTCGATCAAATCGGCGACAAGAAAAACATTCCTGAATTCATCGCCCGCGCTAAAGACAAAGATGACCCATTCCGCCTCATGGGCTTTGGCCATCGCGTCTACAAAAACACCGACCCACGCGCCGGCGTATTGAAAAAGGCCTGCGACGAAGTGCTTGAGGATCTCGGCGTACAAGACCCACGCCTCGAACTTGCGATGGAATTAGAGCGCATCGCCCTTGAAGACCCATATTTCGTAGACAGAAAACTGTTCCCGAATGTTGATTTCTATTCAGGAATCATCCTTAAAGCGATGGGCTTCCCGGTTGAAATGTTCACTGTTCTCTTTGCTGTCGCACGAACAGTTGGATGGGTATCACAATGGAAAGAAATGATTGAAGAGCCAACATTGAAAATTGGCCGCCCAAGACAGCTATATATCGGCGAAGATCACCGCAAATATGTTCCAATGAATAAACGCAAATAACGCGTTCGAATTGCCTGATTACAGCTGATCAGGTTTATTCAAAATATCCAACACGAACCCTGCGGCGCTTGCTGCAGGGTTTTCTGCAACATCTTTTTTCAAAATTCGCCGCGCATCATGAAACGCAACTTTCTGTTGTGCCATAACCGCAGGATCAGAAATAAGACGCATAAGCTCCGCAGCGATCAAAAGCGACTTACACTGGCTTTGAAGAAATTCCGGCACAACCGCCTTATCCAGCAATATATTCACCAAATGTGCAAAACGCACCTTCACCAACAAACGCACAGCAAGGAAGGTAAGGAAATGTGTCTTATAAGCAATGACATGTGGGACATTCATATACGCAAGCTCTAAACCAACCGTACCAGACACCGCCATCGCAAGGTCACAATTACGCATAGCCGCCCATTTATCCTTCGCATTCGAAACAATAATCGGCGTAACATTCAAACCGCGCATGGACTGATACGCTTCCAGCTCTAGCCCCTCAAGGGTTGGTAGTAAAATTTGTACATCTGGCTTTTGCTCAAGAATGAAATTAACCGCATCCTTGAAAACATCCTTATGACGACTAATTTCAGATTCACGGCTGCCCAAATAGAGACCAAAAACAAAATCATCCGCCTTAATGTCATAAGCCTCACGAAAAGCCATATTTTCTTTTTTATGATCCTGCCTGATAATCGGATGCCCCACATATTTCGAAGGCAAACCATGCTTTTCAAAATACTCAGGCTCAAACGGAAACAGACACATGATACCATCAAGAAATTGTGCTATTTTCTTAGCGCGCCCAGGACGCCACGCCCAAACACTCGGCGCAACATAATGGACAAACTTACCCGTATAAATACCCCGTTTTTTAAGACGCTTAGCGACCTGAAAATTAAAATCCGGAAGATCAATCGTCACGACAATATCCGGTTGCGCGCGCTCTATCTCCTCAACAACACCGTTTATAAGCTTGATGAGGCGCGGAAGCTGAACAACAACCTCCCAAATCCCCATCACACATAGCTCATGCATCGGCATAAGGCTATCAAGCCCCTGCTCTTCCATCAAAGGGCCGCCAACCCCCATGAATTGCGCCTGAGACGCTTTAAGAGACTCCATCAATTGTGAACCAAGAACATCGCCTGAAGCCTCGCCCGCAATCAAAAATACTTTCGGCGCAATAACAACCATAATGAATTCCCTGTTTTAAATGGAGTCAGGATCAATCCCGACAATATAAAGATTATGCGCATTGGCCAAAGAAACAAGCGCTTCTTTATCACTCATCAAACTTTTTCCTGCATGAACGGCAACACCGCCGAACCCTGACTGATGAATAGCTTGAATAGTTTTCACCCCAATCGTGGGCAAATCAAGCGAGGTATCTTGCTGCGCCTTACAAAGCTTAACCAGAACGCCCTTGCGCCCTTTACGCTTTAAAGCGCCGCAACGCTCAATCAACGCATTCGTCCCCTCAATCGCCTCAACACCCAACACAAGCCCCTCTTGAACTATAATGGCCTGTCCGATATCAAGCGCGGCCATGTCATTCAAGATCTCCGCACCGCGGGCAATATCAACCATATCCCCCTGAGATGGCTTTGCCTTTGTCAAATTCCCTAAGGGAGTTAAAAGCTCTGGCATAAAATCTTGCACCCCATGCACATCAAACCCTTCTTTTTCTAGAAACGTGCGAAGGGCAGAAAGCAAATCACTATCGCCCATCGCTTTTAAACCTGTACTCGCCAAAAACTTGGCAGCTTTCAAATCAGGGATAAGCTCTGAAAATGAGGGGCGTTCAATGGATCCAATCAACACAAGATCGTCAATATCACGCGACTTAAACGCTTTAATGATCTTACCAACTTGACCCAATTTGGCACGAATATGATCCTGTTGCGTCAAAAATGCATCTTCGGTTTGCCCTTCAAAACCAACCACAAACACATCAATATTTTGCGCACGACAAGCATCAGAAAGCCTTTGCGGCAACACACCGCCGCCCGCAATAATCCCTAATGTCTTGATCGTTTTATGTGTCATTTTTTAGAAGGCTGGCACAGCGGCATCTTGGATTTACCTTGCGCAAATTCAATCAATTTTGAAACGCTGTCTTGCGCCGCATAATCGTTGGAAACTTTCTCAACACGAGCCTCAAGCGTTCCCTCATCAGAGAATAAATCGCTATAGGCATTTTGAAGTGCACGTACGTCACTATTATCAAACCCGCGCCGCTTAAGGCCGATAATGTTAAGTCCATGCAAAGAGGCGCGCTCACCCTTAACAAGACCATAAGGAATAACATCGTTTTCAACGCCTGACATCCCGCCAATCATCGCATGCTCACCAATGCGCGCAAACTGATGCACCGCAGACAAACCACCAATAATCGCAAAATCACCAACAACAACATGCCCCGCCAATGTCGCATTATTCGCCAAAATAACGTTATTACCAACAACGCAATCATGCGCCACATGAGACGCCATCATAAACAAACAGTTATTCCCTATGCGCGTCTCCATGCGCCCATTACCGTCCGTACCGGGATTCATGGTCACATGCTCACGAATTGTATTATTCTCACCGATGATAAGCGTCGATGGCTCACCCGCATATTTCAAATCCTGTGGCGCACTGCCCAAAGATGCGAAAGGATATATAATCGTACCCTTCCCAATCGTGGTACGGCCATCAAGCACGACATGACTTTTCAATGTCACACCATCAGACACAACAACATCTGCCCCAATCACACAATAAGGGCCAATAGTAACGTTGTCGCCAATTTGCGCACCGTCTTCAATAATCGCTGTCGGATGAATTGTATTCGTCATAAAAATTATTACACCAAGCCTGCAGATAACATGCAATTCACGCTTTGTTGCAGCGCGTTACAAAAAAACTATTTATCAGTAATCATCGCACTGAATGTGGCTTCCGCGCATACCTGATCACCGACCTTCGCAACGCCTTGAAACTTCCACACATTCGCACGCGAACGAATTTTAGTAACCTCGATAATAAGACTATCGCCCGGCGTAACTGGTTTACGAAAACGTGCGTTATCAATGGTCATGAAATAAACAACCTTACCCTCGGCCGCCACACCAAGGCTCTCAACGCAAACAATCGCAGAGGTCTGCGCCATTGCCTCGACGATCAAAACACCTGGCATAACCGGATGCCCCGGAAAATGCCCCTGAAAATGTGGCTCATTCATCGTCACATTTTTCAACGCAACCGCGCGTTCACCTGCATCAATTTCTAAAATACGGTCAACAAGCAAAATAGGATAACGATGCGGAATCATCTGCATGATCCGTGTAATATCAATCTGTGTTGTGTTGTCTTCGCTCATAATCAAATTCTCTTTTTATGTAATACACTTTTTAAATTAACGTTTCGCCAAGCGTTTCAATGCAATAATTTGCCGCATATGATCCTTGATTGGCATAGCAGGAGACCCCATCATTTCCTGCCCCGCCGGAATATTCTTCATAACCCCAGATTGCGCCGCAATGCGCACACCACTTCCAATATGGAGATGCCCGGCAATACCGACTTGACCGCCGATCACGACATAATCATCAATGACGGTGCTCCCCGATATACCGACCTGCGCGACGATCACGCAGCCCTTGCCGATTTTAACGTTATGACCAATTTGCACGAGGTTATCAATCCACGTGCCTTGCCCAATCACGGTATCAGGACCCGCGCCTCTATCAATCGTGGTATTTGCACCGATCTCAACATGCGAACCAATCAAAACACGACCAAGCTGTGGAACTTTAACATATCCCGAAGGATCAATAGCAAAGCCGAATCCATCTTGCCCAACACGAACCCCGGGATATAAGCGCACATGATCATCAAGAACCGCATGCGATAGGCTCGCATTGCTTCCAATACGACAACGCGCTCCAATCGTAACATTCTCATCAATATGCGCACCAGCCTCAACCCAGCCATTATCTCCAATCACAGCACCAGATGCAATAATTGCGCCTGCATCAATGCGGCAACCTTGACCAATCTTTGCATCTGAGTGAATGAATGCGTGTTCAGAAATTTGAGGTTCAAACGCATCTTGCGGGTAAAATGCCTGCGCCGCCAACGCATAAGATTTATAGGGCGTTGGGCTAATCAAAAGTGCGACATCTTCGGGGGCAATATCAACCATATCTCGATGAACAAAACACGCCCCAGCTTTAGTCTCTTTAAACTGGTCCTTATATTTCACATTATCGAGGAAACTAAGATCTGTCCATGTCGCCACATCAAGGGGCGAAACATTTTCAACAACCATGTCACTGTCAAAACCATCCGCAATAACCGAGCCGGTCAATGCAGCGATTTCAGAAAGTGTGAAGGCACGACTACGATGAAAAAATTGAGTGTCAGGCATCGTAAAACTCCACTCTATTTCTTAACATTAAAAGGAATTTTGATCTTCTGTGCATTCATCTGCTTTATGGTTTCGTCGGTAATATCCAATGATTTTGCACCAACGATAACATTACGATTAGAAAGAATAAGCGTATAACCCTTGTCACTCGCAATACTCTGAACCGCTTTAGTCAATTCAGTTTGCAATTCCTGCAACGCGACATTAGATGCAAGCTCAAACGCACGACGATTTTGCTGTGTTAATTTGCTCATACCTGCCAATTTTTCTTGGTAAGCACGCTGTTGCTTGGCAAACTCTTCTTCGCTTAATTCTTTACGTTTTTCAAACAACGCCTTACCTTCGGAACGCAGAGTTTCTTCATCCTTGGACAGCTTCGTTAAAAACGCCTCACGCGCATCCGCACGTTTTTTGTTCAGCGCCTTTGCCGCGTCAGAATCGTTAAGAACCTTCTCCACATCAACAATCGCAATAGAAAGTTCCGCTTGCGCATGCGCCAAAGGTTGAAAACCAAAAACACTCAATGCAAAAACAGAAACAACAAACAAAGGGGTAAGCAGATACTTCACAATAATACTCTCTAATTGTTTTAATTAATCAAATGACTAGAAACGTGTTCCGAAATTAAAGCGCAAAACCTCGTCTTCATCAAACTCTTCATCAGCCAAAGGCATCGCAACATCAACACGCACAGGGCCAAACGGAGAACGCCATGAAACACCAAGACCGGCACTCACACGAATACTGCTCTCATCTTGTATTTCAGAACCAGTTTCATCGAGATCGTAAAGCGTACCAAAATCACTAAACACATGACCAAGAATACCTAACTCTTCAGGAAGACCAATAGGGAATGATGTTTCAACACTACCACGGTAAAACAAGTTACCACCAAGCGAGTCATCAGTATTGCCGTCACGCGGGCCAACTCCACCATCCGCAAAACCACGAAGCGTAGAACCACCAAGATAGAAACGCTCATTAATACGAACATCCTCATCGCCATATCCCTCGATAGCACCGACCTCACCAAGAACGTTAAATATCACATTGTCTAGGATTGGATAATAGTAATTAGCTCCAGTTTTCCCAGATACATATTTAGCATCCCCCGCAAGTCCAGCAACTTCTGCATCAAGCCAATACAACATGCCCGATGTCGGGAAAATAATGCTGTCGCGATTATCATATGTAAGACGTTGAGAAAATGCAGATGTATCACGCGTACCTTCTTGATCCCGAATAAAGCGAGACGCACTGCCATCAACATCGGTGATTTCATTCCGCTCAAAACGATAACGGAAATTCTGACGCCAACGCTCAGATAGCGGATAACCCATACGAACCGCAGCACCAGTACGACGTTGATCGTATGAACTCTCATCTTGGAAATCACGCTCAACATGGAACAAATCCATACCAGCCGATAAATCACGATTAAGGAAATGTGGCTCGGTGAATGATAAATCAACCTGACTACGCTCACCCGCAACCAATGTCGCAAGTGTTAAGTTCTGTCCCTTACCAAGCAAGTTACGCTCGGTAATTCTGAAATCAGCCAACGGCCCATCACTGGTCGAGAACCCTGCCCCAATCGAAATCTCACCCGTGGATTTTTCGGTAACATCAACGTTAATCACAGTTTTATCAGGCGCCGATCCTGGCTCAACAGATACATTAACAGTATCAAAGAAATCAAGATTACGAATACGCTGTTCAGAACGCGCCAACTTAGATTTATTGAACGGGTCGCCTTCAACAAGCAAAAACTCACGACGAACAACCTTATCAAGCGTACGCAAATTCCCGTTCACATTAATGCGTTCAACGAAAACACGCGGAGATTCACCAATATTAAAAGAAATATCAACAGTCTTCGATTCGCGATTACGCTCAATATTGGGGCGAACATCAGCAAACGCATATTGTAAATCACCAAGTGCATCAGTCAAACGATCAACGCTCTCCGTTACATAATCGGCATTATACCAATCGCCTTGCTGAACATTGATATCATCACGAAGAACCTCAGGATCAAAATTACGAAGCTCCGTTGAAAGATCAACTTTACCAACCTTATAACGCGCACCTTCATCAACGGTAAAGGTAAGGAAAAAACGATCACGCTCATTCGACAATTCGGCCGATGCATTCACAAGATTGAAATCAGCATATCCCTGTGAAAGATAGAAACGGCGTAACAATTCTTTATCAAACTCAAGACGGTCAGGATCATACCGATCATCCGAATTCAAGAAACGATACCAAACATCTTCTTTTGTAGAAATTTCACTGCGCAAGCGATCATCGTCAAATTTCTTATTCCCAACAAAACGAATAGATTCAACCTTCGTCACATCACCTTCAGTAATTTCAAAAACCAAATTCACACGATTCTGATCTAGCTTAATAACCTTCGGCTCAATATTGACAGAAAAACGACCATTACGACGATAGACTTGGTAAAGGCGAGAAACATCCGATTGTACCTTTGTACGCGTAAACACCTGACGTTGACGCATTTGAATTTCACCTTGAAGCTCAGCATCTTCAATTTGCTCATTTCCTTCAAACGCAATCTCGTTAATGATTGGGTTTTCCTGAACATCAACTGTTAATGTGCCCTCGTTTTGACGAAGCGCCACATCCGCAAACAAACCAGTGGCAAACAAACGCTTCAACGCACTATCTAAAGCCGCGCGATCAACCGAGTCACCAGGCTGCAAATCAATATAAGAAAGGATGGTCGATTTTTCGATCCGCTGAGCGCCCTGAATTTCAATACGCTCCAGCACGCCTTGCGCCATAACGGGGAGAGAAACGAGCATCGTCATTGCAAAAATGAAAACGCGGCTAAAATGGTGTTTTGGTTTTAAAATCATGATGTATCGCTATTTTTAAAGTTCGGCTGAAATATGAGCATGAAGCATACGCGAAGTAAAGAATTTTCACCCAATCAACTTACCAACATTCACACCCCGCCACAATAGCGAGACACAAAAATAGATGGCTTATAAAAACAACTGCAATATATCGTTCAAATTCGCAAACACCATCAAAGCGATCAAAAACACAAATCCCGCGCGGAATGCATATTCTTGCACCTGTTCAGGAATAGGCTTACCACGAACCGCTTCAAAGAAATAAAACAACAAATGCCCACCATCAAGCAACGGGATCGGTAGCAAATTAATGAAACCAAGATTGATAGAAAGCAGCGCAGTAAACAAGATTAGTGCAATAATACCCTGTTGAGCCATATCCCCGGCAAGTGCGCCAATACGAATAATACCGCCCAATTCAGTTGCGGAACGCGTGCCCACAACCATCTGGCCAAGCGCCTCTAAAGTGCCACGCGTAATAACCCAACTTTCTTTAACCGCCTCAGCAAAGGCAACATGAACAGGGAATTTAGCAAAATCACTAGCCGCGCCATTCGATAAGAACAAAACATTCCCCTCAAGGTCATCTTCACTGCCAAGACTCTGATTATTCTCCGCCACCGGATTAACAAATAAAACCTGATCCTCATCGCCAAGCGGCATCGTAATAGGAAAAGAACGCCCCAAACGCTCACGCAAAGCTGCTGCAATCCCGGCGGTATCGCCCTTCTCAAAAACAACACCATCAACATTCGTAATATTTGATATATCAACAGCATTACGCGGACTAATCAAACCGAGAACGCCTTTACTGTGCGGGAAACCAAAACGATCTTCGACCGTTACCCTCTCTGGTGTTGCCTCGACTTCAAATCTCTCACCATCACGCTCAACAAGAAATGTACGCGGCGTATCAAGTGCAATCATCATCTCACGACGAACATCCGCAAAATCATGAATCTTTTTACCATCAATCGTAATCACGATATCATGTGGCTGAAACCCGCTAGCATCCGCAGAAGATCCCTGAACGACAGCCGCCGCACTTGGCGGGGTAACAGGCTGACCATTAAACGTGAACAATCCCGCAAGAATAATAATGGCAAAAATATAGTTAATCGCAGGCCCCGCAACCACAACCAAAGCACGCTGCCACACTGGCTTTGCAAAGAATGCCTGCTTACGTTCAGCTTCCGTCATCGGACGCGGTTTTTCCTCACCTTCAGCAACTTCATCGGTGCTGCCTGCGCTCGCCGGATCGGTATCACCAAACAACTTCACATACCCACCAAGCGGGATCAGTGAGAATTTCCAACGTGTCCCATTCTTGTCATTAATCCCGAAAATCTCTTTCCCGAAACCAATGGAAAACGCCTCAACCTTTACGCCGCACATGCGCGCAACAATGTAATGGCCCCACTCATGCACAAAAACCAAAAGGCTTAAAATAAGGACGAATGATCCACCATAAAGCCATACATTCTGGCCAACCATTTGGAAAATTTCGAAAATGTTCATGAATACGTACTCTTTTGGTTCATTAAATTGTTTCAATATACTTAGAGGCAATACGCCGGATATCCATATCCAACGCCTCAATATCCTCTAACCGCGCATCTTTATCAATGCTTTTTGTCTGAGAATCAAACGCATCAAGACTATGCTCCACACACTGCACGATATCAAGAAAACCGATTTGCTCTTTTAAAAAAGCATCCACAGCAACCTCATTCGCCGCATTCATAATAATACACGCAACCGCCCCCGCATCAATGCAGTTTTTGGAAAGACGTACAGCTGGAAATTTTTCATCATCAAGCGGCTCAAACGTCAACGCGCTCATCTTAGACAAATCAAGCCGCGCCCCCGGCGTAGAAATCCGATCAGGCCATCCAAGCGCATACGCAATAGGCGTACACATATCACTCGCCCCCATCTGGGATAAAACCGAACCATCCGCATATTCAACCATCGAATGCACAACAGATTGCGGATGCACAAGGACATCAATCTGATCAGACGGCATATCAAACAAATAATGCGCCTCAATCACCTCAAGCGCCTTGTTCATCATGCTCGCACTATCAACAGAAATTTTCTGCCCCATTGACCAATTCGGATGCGCAACCGCCTGCGCTGGCGTGGCGCTTCGCATCTGCTCCAACGACCATTCACGAAACGGCCCACCAGACGCAGTTAAAATAACACGCTCAATTGCACTGCGCTGCACCTCGTCAAAAACCTGAAAAATCGCATTATGCTCACTGTCAATCGGCAAAATTTTGGTACCATGCGCACGACATGCCGAAATCACAAGCGGCCCCGCGGCAACCAACGGCTCTTTATTGGCAATACCAACCGCCTTAGAAAATTGAATAGCCGTCAATAACGGACGCAATCCCGCAAAGCCCGTAATAGCCGAAACCGTAATATCCACATCTTCATGCAAAACATCATCAAGACGATCAAAACCGCCCTCATCATGCGTACAAATCGCATGCGTTGCTCCAAGCTGCTTTTGTAAAGTAAGGAGTTTGTCTTTTTGTGTGTGCGCCGAAATAACATGCACATCAAATAATTCAGGGGCAGATAAGACAATCTTTACCGTACTCAGGCCAATTGACCCCGTAACGCCCAAAATATTGATCCGCTTTTTACCCATGGCCATAAGCAAACAACATGAGATATACAGGCGCAGCCAGCAACATGGAATCAACACGATCCAATAAACCGCCATGCCCAGGGATAAGTGTCCCCGTATCTTTAACCCCGGCTTTGCGTTTAAACGCAGAAATCACAAGATCACCCACCTGCCCCGCAGCGCCAATAAATACGCCGGAAATCCCCATCATCATAAGCGCAACCAATGAAAAATCATCAACGCCGCGATACAAAAACATCGCAACAACCCCAATGAACGCAGGCGATAATATCGCACCGCCAAAACCCGCCCATGTTTTATTCGGGCTTATACGCGCCGCCATCTTCGGCCCGCCAATGGTTTTACCAGCAAAATACGCACCGCTATCACTGACCCAAACCATCATCAAAAAAATGATAGACCAGAAAAACCCGATGCTTTCAAAAATCACAAAGCAACACAGAAAACTTCCCATCACATAAGGAACCCCCGCGACTAAATAAATGATGCTGACCGGCTTTTCGCATTTTAAGGCAAGCTGCGCCCATTCATAAAGCGACACCGCCGCCAAAAGCCCAAGCAATGCAATAAAAGGAATGCCGCCTACAATCAAAATAGTAACCACAACCGCAATCATAACAGCCGCAGAAACACTCCGTGTCTGTAGGCTTTGAAGATTAAGGCGGCCATTAAACATGATTTAAGCTTTCGAAGATTTCACTGCGCCATAGCGGCGATCACGCTGGCCAAACTCATTAACCGCCAAGGCGAGCGCCTTTGCATCAAAATCGGGCCACAATATATCCGTAAATACAAACTCAGTATAGGCACACTGCCACAGAAGGAAATTACTAATCCGGCTTTCGCCGCTTGTGCGGATCATCAAATCAGGATCAGGAATACCCTGCGTCATCAAAAATCCTGGAAATTGCGCCGCAATAGTCTCCATCGACAATTCTTCATCCAAATGCGCATCATGAAGGCGCTTAACGGCATGTAAAATATCCTGACGCCCACCATAATTAAGCGCAATAATCGCCGTGACGTTATCGTTATTTCGTGTCAATTCTTCCGCATTTTCAATCAATTTAACGATATCCGCATCCAATGCATTACGATCCCCAATCACCCGAAGCCGCGCCCCGCTTTTATGAAGCTCCGCAGTTTCTGAACGCAAATAATAACGAAGCAAATTCATCAAATCTTTGACTTCAGATTTAGGGCGAGACCAATTCTCAGACGAAAAACCAAACAGAGTAATATATTGCACACCAAGCTCAGCTGCGTTTTTCACAACATTACGCGCCGCCTCTGCGCCTTGCTTATGCCCTGCCGTACGCGGCAAGTTTCGTGCCTTCGCCCAACGACCATTGCCATCCATAATGACGGCAACGTGTTTCGGGATATTGGTATTTTTATCAGAGCTTTGCATGACTATCTTAAACTAGAATTTAAACGACCATTATGTCAGTTTCTTTTTCCGCAAGCATCGTATCAACGCGCTTAATGATGCTGTCCGTTAATTTTTGAACATCTTCAGCTTGTTTCTTTTGCGTATCTTCCGGCTCATCGCCATTCTTAATAGAATCCATGCCGTCCTTACGTACATTACGAACAGCAATGCGCGCACTCTCCGCATATTTACCCGCAACTTTTTGAAGTTCACTGCGGCGCTCTTCCGTCAAATCAGGAAGCGGAATACGGATCGTTGATCCCTCTGGCATAGGATTAAGACCAAGACCAGAATCACGAATAGCTTTTTCGGTCGCACGAACATTGCCCGAATCCCAAACCTGTACCGACAACATACGTGGCTCAGGGATATTAACCGTACCGATTTGGTTCAATGGCATCTTACTGCCATAAACATCAACAACAATAGGGTCAAGCAAACTCACAGAAGCCCGCCCCGTTCTTAAACCCGCAAATTCTTTATGCAAATTATCAATTGCACCTTCCATACGGCGCTTCAAATCAGCTGCATCATAAGACATGATATATTTCCTTTTATTTAGTATTATACAGGTTAGCTTACGACCGTAAACTTACCCTTTGATTGAACAACTTTTGCAAAATTACCTTCTTCACGAATAGAGAAAACAACGATAGGTATTTGGTTTTCACGCGCCAATGAAATCGCCGTTGCATCCATCACACGCAAATCTTTAGTCAAAACATCCATATAAGATATCTGCTTAAAATGCGTCGCATCCGGGTTTGTTTGTGGGTCAGCTGTATACACACCATCCACTTTCGTCCCCTTGAATATAGCATCACATTCCATCTCCGACGCACGAAGTGCACCCGCAGTATCTGTCGTGAAATATGGATTACCAGTTCCTGCCGCAAAAATAACAACACGCCCCTTTTCCATGTGACGCATCGCACGGCGGCGAATATACGGCTCACAAATAGAATCCATACGGATCGCCGATTGAACGCGTGTTTGCACACCAATATTTTCTAACGCATTTTGCAATGCAAGAGCATTCATCACAATGCCAAGCATCCCCATATAATCCGCCGTTGTACGATCCATGCCATCCGCCGCGCCGGAAACGCCGCGAAAAATATTCCCCGCACCAACAACAACGCAAACCTCAACACCGCTATCAATTACCTGCTGAATATCTTTTGCAACGCGTGTGACCGTGGGGGAATGAATGCCATATTCTTCTGGCCCCATTAACACCTCACCTGACATTTTTAACATTACACGTTTATAGTGTCTCGCTTGCGCAATATCAGAGGCAATGTCGGCATTCATCATAAAATAACTCTCTTTATAAAATATGATCCTAATGTAAATGGAGCCGCACAGAATGTCCATGCAGCTCCATTAAAAAACTATAATTTAAACAGACTTAACCGTGGGCAACTTTACCAACTTCAGCGGCAAAATCTTCAACTTCTTTTTCAATGCCATCGCCAAGCTGAACACGCACATAATTAACAAGCTTGATCTGCTTGCCTGCGTCTTTGGCTGCGTTTGCAACAACGTCTTCAATTCTGGTTTCGCCATCAATCACAAATTTCTGATCAAGAAGACAGATTTCTTCGTAATATTTGCGCATACGGCCTTCAACCATTTTCTCTGCAATTTCCTGTGGTTTGCCTTCTGCTTTGGCTTGCTCGATCAGAAACTCGCGTTCTTTTTCCATTTCGGCCGCATCAACGCTTTCACGATCAAGATATTTCGGGAACGCCGCAGCAACATGCATCGCAATCTGCTTACCAAGCGCATCAAGCGTTGCCTGATCAGCGTCAGATTCAAACGCAACAAGAACACCGATCTTACCAAGGCCTTCTTTCAACGCGCCATGCACATATGAAACAACTGCGCCCTGAGACACTTCAAGCTTCTCAACGCGACGCAAAGTCATGTTCTCGCCAATTTTCGCAACAAGGTCAGTCAAAGCATCTTTAACAGATTTTACACCATGATCAGCCGCAGACAATTTTTCAACGCTATCCGCATCAATTGCTTTTTTCGCAACGGCTTCAACAAAGTTTTGGAATTCTTCATTACGGCTCACGAAATCAGTTTCCGCATTAAGCTCGATAACCGCGCCTTTTGTGCCTTCGGTTACAACCGCAACAAGACCTTCCGCTGCAGTACGGCTAGATTTCTTATCCGCTTTCGCCATACCTTTTTTGCGAAGCTCTTCCATCGCCGCTTCAACGTCGCCGTTAGTTTCAGTCAGTGCCTTCTTGGCATCCATCATGCCCGCGCCTGTTTTCTCACGTAATTCTTTAACCATTGATGCTGTAATATTAGCCATCTTTTTTCTCCTAAATAAATGTATGTGTATGATAATCCCTCGCACATGAACGCGAGGGATATTGAATAATTAAGCAGAAGCCGCTTTCTTTGCGTCTTTTTCTTCCTCAGAAGTCGCCTCTTCAGCATCCTTCTTAGGCGCTGATTGATCAGCCGTTACTTTTGCTTGCTCACCAGGAGTAAGCTCTTCTGGCTCATCTTTTTTCTTCTTCGCTTTCGGGATAGATACTTTCACATCTTCCGCCGCGCCCTTATCAATGCCCGCTTTAGTCATCTCCGCTTGAAGACCATCAAGAACCGCATCAGTCATAAGCTCGCAGTAAAACTCAATCGAGCGAAGCGCGTCATCATTACCCGGGATAACGTAATCAACACCATCTGGGTTTGCATTGGAATCAACAACCGCAAATACTGGAATGTGAAGGTTATTCGCTTCTTTGATCGCAATATCTTCTTTGTTTGTGTCAATAATGAAGATCGCATCAGGCTTACCACCCATGTCTTTAATTCCACCGATTGAAAGCTCAAGCTTGTCACGCTCACGCGTAAGCATCAAAAGCTCTTTCTTGGTACGGATTGCGCGCTGAGCATCATCCGCTAGAAGTGTATCAAGATCGCGCAAACGTTGAATTGATTTTGAAATTGTCTGCCAGTTGGTCATCATACCACCAAGCCATCTGTGGTTCACATAGTACTGACCACAACGCTTCGCGCTTTCCGCAACTTTTTGTGACGCTTGGCGTTTTGTTCCCACGAACAAAACACGTCCGCCATTGGCAACGATATCACGCAATGATTTAACCGCGTCATTCAACAACGGCTGAGTTTGTTGAAGATCGATAATGTGAACGCCATTACGCACACCAAAGATGTAATCCTTCATTTTAGGATTCCAACGACGTGTGTGGTGACCAAAGTGAACGCCCGCTTCGAGCAATTGTTGCATTGTAAATTCTGGCAAAGCCATAAGACTATCTCCTGTTTTAAGTCCAGTTATTTCCTCTGTGAGCCTTGGTTTCATTTGAAACACTGGTTTAGGAACCCACATGTGAATTTCACCCACCATGAGTGATGCTGCGGTATATATGGGGTTTTAAGCGTAATTGCAAGAACAAATTGCCCCATCAAAAAAAGCGCGGAGCTTTTTTAAAGGCTTCGCGCTTTATATAATCAATATAAGAAAATGCTATTTCTTAACTGGTGTTGGTTTACCCTTGGTAGATGGTTTTGTAGCCATGCTAGGAACCCTTATATAATGCTACCTTAAGCGATAGCGGCGATCATCAATTTTAACTGATGACAAACAGTAATATACGCCGAGTCGCAAGCAAAAAATACAGATATTTTGATACACGCAAATTTATTTTTATGCCTCGCTTATTACCCCAAATACCTATAAATGAAACTCGTCAGCAGGTGGCTTGGGATTATGATTAGGAGCTGCGTCATGAGAACCATCTGCTTCATTATCATTCGCGCCGCGCGTATAAAGATAATCTGCAGGTAGCCCCATTCTCTGACTCGCATCAATTGCAGGAAGAGCGTCAAGATAAACCCTATCCGCCAATTTGCCCATCATCTTTACCAATGTCTCTTCGCCCGGCCTAAGCCCGAATTTATCTAAGCCAACACGAGCACTCACATTCTCAGGCATGTTACTAACAGCAGCCCTAATCAACAAAAGCTGAACAGGCCTCAAATAACTTGGCATTAGCTCTGCTTTTTTGATGATAACCATGAACTCTTCAAGATAAGGATGGCTTTCTAGCTTCGGAAGCATCTTATCAAAACTTGATTGAACGTCACTAACACTTCGCACCGCCGAAGTCACACCCCATAAAGGCGCTACATTTTCAGCGGCCTCCTCCAAACTTACATCAATTTCTTCTCTCGCTGCACCCGGCCCAAAACGATCATAAGCACTTAAAAAACCATAATTCGCAGTATTGAAAACCCAGTTTAGCAATTCAGGATCATTTGCTCTATATGGCTCACCATTTGGGGTGACACCAGTTACCCTCTCATGCATTCTATTAACACGCTGTATCATTTTCTCAGCCGCATTTTTAGGGCCATAAACCGTCATCATTGCAGCTAACCCAGTACGCTGTATCCTTGCCTTAGTATTATCTTTAAAATTACTGTGCTCCCAAACCCCGCTACGAACACGTGGCTCCGCCAATTGCATACACACCGCAGACACGCCCCCAATAAAAACTGTCACTGGGTTTTTGTAAGCCCGCCAAGCTAATGAACCCGGCTCATAAAGAGCCGCTTCATTTTGCGGTGAGGTAAAATCAACATTCATCCCCGCGGGTTGGAAAAGATCATTAACCTGATGGTTGAAATAATTTGCAATCGGTCCCGGTAAATATATCGCGCCCATATGCTCTTACATTCCTAATTTATTGAACAACCAGAATCTACCATAAATAATATGTAAATGCAATTTATGCCTCGCTAATCTCCATAACACCGTCTTGCGTACGTATGATATTGCGAGCTTGCGCCGACAAACTCCAACGCCCAGCTAGACGCATTTGTACGATACGATGCCCATCAACCCGAACATGCAAATTAATGTGCGCGTGCCCCTTGCCTTCGATATCAAGAAATTCTTTAATCTTGGGAACCGCCGCGCTGCTATCCATATGGATATCAATCTCGCGAATCTTTCCCTCTAACGCCGCGTCAAGCGGCTGAACGCTAGTCGCGGTATAACGAATTTGATCTTCACGCGTCTCCGCCTCAACGCCCAACAAAAGCGCTGTACCTGGTTCTAAATGCTCACGGGTCTGGGCAAGCATATCGGAAAACATCGTTACCTCGAAAATACCCGTAGGATCGGACAGCTGAAGGAACGCATATTTATTGCCCTTTTGAGACATTTTTTCCTGTTTCTTAAGCAACACCCCAGCCATTTGAAAATTCTGACGCGACACGTTAAGCAGAGCAGATTCAACATTCACACAAGACGTAATCTTCAAATTCTCAAATTGCTGTTCTCGGCTATCAAGAGGATGCGCAGACAGATAAAACCCAACCGCCTTAAATTCCCGCGCCAATAATTCAAGCTGATCCCACGGCTCAACCTTCGGCAGATCAGGCATACCAAGCCCCCCATACCCCGAAGAACCCTCATCCGCACCGCCAAACAACGAAACCTGTCCGCTTTCCTTTTCCACCGCAAGGCTTTGCGCATAACGCAAGATAACCTCCGCCCCCGCATGCATCTGCGCACGATTGGGGTTCAAGCTCTCAAACCCGCCAGCCGTAGCCAACCCCTCAAGCTGACGCTTATTCAGGGATTTATAGTCAACACGCGAAGCAAAATCCTCAATCGATTTATAGAGGCCGTTTTGATCGCGCTCCATCACGATATTCTTCATCGCAACCTCACCAACGCCCTTCAGCGCTGCCAAAGCATATCGAATAACCTCACCATCCACTTTAAAATCAGAATTCGATTTGTTCACATCGGGCGGCGTTAACGTCACCCCCATCCGATCCAAATCCTGTTTAAACACCGATAATTTATCCGTATTACCCAAATCAAGCGTCATCGACGCCGCCATAAACTGCAATGGATAATGACATTTTAACCAAGCCGTCCAATACCCAATCAACGCATAAGCCGCCGCATGCGATTTGTTAAACCCATAGCCCGCAAACGCCGCGATCTGGTCAAAAATATGATTGGCCTGCTCCGCGGGAATTTGATTGTTGTCGTTCGCACCCGTGACAAACATCTCACGCTGCGCATCCATTTCCGCCTTAATTTTCTTACCCATCGCCCGCCGCAGCAAATCCGCACCACCAAGTGAATACCCCGCCAAAGCCTGCGCCGCACGCTGCACCTGCTCCTGATACACCATAATACCGTACGTCTCTTCCAAAAGAGGTTGAAGCAACGGATGCATGTAATCCGCCTCAATACTGCCGTCTTTCACACCAATATAAGTCGGAATATTATCCATCGGGCCAGGACGATAAAGCGAGACAAGCGCAATAATATCGCCAAATTTATCCGGCTTCATCTTGCGAAGAACATCACGCATACCCGCCGATTCCAACTGGAAAACGCCAACCGTTGCCCCTTGCGTCATAAGCTCATATGACGGCTGATCATCAAGCGGTATCTCGAGCGTATCAATCTTCTTGCCCAATTGTTGTTCAACTAATTTCAAGGTCTTATGCACAACCGTCATCGTCTTCAAGCCAAGGAAGTCAAACTTCACAAGGCCCGTTTGCTCAACAAATTTCATGTTAAATTGCGTCACCGGCATGTCGGAACGCGGGTCACGGTAAAGCGGCACAAGCTCATGTAAAGGGCGATCCCCAATAACAACCCCCGCCGCATGCGTTGATGCATGACGATAAAGCCCCTCTAGCTGCAACGCGATTTCAATCAAATGGATCGAACTTGCGTCTTTTTTGATCTCCAAACGCAAATCAGGATCTGCATCAAGCGCCTCTTGCAATGTCATCGGATTGGCTGGATTATTAGGAATTAACTTCGCCAAACGGTCAACCTGCATATAAGGCATCTGAAGCACGCGCCCAACATCGCGCACCACCGCACGCGCCTGTAGCTTACCAAAGGTAATAATCTGTGCCACGCGGTCACGGCCATATTTACGCTGTACGTATTCGATAACCTCGCCGCGACGATCCTGACAAAAATCAATATCGAAATCAGGCATAGAAACGCGTTCAGGGTTCAAGAACCGCTCAAACAGCAAATCAAATTCAAGCGGGTCCAAATCCGTAATCTTGAGCGCCCACGCCACAACCGAACCCGCACCCGATCCACGCCCCGGCCCCACGGGGATATCTTGCTCTTTCGCCCATTTGATAAAATCAGAAACGATCAGGAAATAACCCGGAAACCCCATGCCATTGATAATATCCAATTCAAACGCAAGCCGATCAAAATAAGGTTTCGGATCAATATCGGGATTGGCCTTAAGAACAAAATTATCAAGCCGCCACTGCAACCCATCTTCCGATTGCGCTTTTAATTCCTCAAACTCGGATCGCGTACCAACCGTATCAAACGCAGGCAAAATAGGATCAATCGGCTCAAGTAAATATGAACATCGTTGCGCAATCACCGTCGTGTTTGAAATGGCCTCGGGCACATCCGCAAATAATGCTTCCATCTCTGCGGCGGATTTAAAGTAATGCTCTGGCGTTACCTTACGGCGATCACTCTCACTAACATAACGCCCCTCGGAAATACACAGCAACGCATCATGCGCCTCATGTGATTTGCGCTCTAAGAAATACGCGTCATTGGTCGCAACCAAAGGCACATCATGCTTATACGCCAACTCAATCAGCGCATCTTCAACCGCCTCTTCCTGTGGCCAGCCATGGCGTTGCAGCTCAATATAAAAACGATCACCAAAACACTCTTTAAGATAAAGCAATTCTTCTTCCGCTTTATCCGCCTGCTTGTGAAACAATGCATCATTAATCGCGCCTTTTGACCCGCCCGAAAGACAGATCAAACCATCACTAAATTCTTTGATAAACTCTTTAGTGATAAAAGGATTGCTTGCATCATCGCCCTCCATATACGCGTCACTAATGACCCGCGAGAGGTTCAAATACCCCTGCTCGCTTTGTGCCAGCAATACAAGCTGATGATCGCTATCTTGATATAAAAGCTGCGCGCCCAAGATCGGCTGCACGCCATTCTGTTTGGCCTCAATCGCAAATTCCATTGCGCCAAACATATTCGATGAATCCGTCACTGCAACCGCAGGCATATTTTGCTTAACGCAAGCTTTAATAAGGTCCTTAACCTTAATCGCCCCCTCCGCAAGGGAATACGCAGAATGCAAATGCAGATGAACAAATTGTGACATGAAAAGAGTGTAGCAATGAAGAGCCGTACATTTCTAGTCGAAAGGTACAATTCTCCCCGCTTTTAATTCAAGCGCGCGATCCATACGATCCGCAAGATCATGGTTATGCGTCGCAATCAGCGCTCCAACATTGCGCACACGAACCTGCTCAAGCAGAATATCAAAAACCTCCGCTGAAGTATCAGGATCAAGATTCCCCGTCGGCTCATCCGCGAGCAACAATTTCGGATCATTCGATAACGCCCGCGCAATCGCCACACGCTGCTGCTCCCCACCCGAAAGCCGCGCAGGACGATGATCAAGACGCTTACCCAAACCAAGCTGAGCCAGCACCGCACCGCCTCTATCCATCGCGTCATCACGCTTCTCACCAGCAATAATAAGCGGCATCGCCACATTTTCCTGCGCCGTGAACTCAGGCAGGAGATGGTGGAATTGATAGATAAACCCAATATCATTGAGGCGGATTTGCGTCCGCGCCTTCTCATTGGCTTTGCTTACATCCTGATGATCAATATAAATTGATCCCGCGGATGGCTTATCCAATAATCCCGCAATCTGAAGCAAAGTCGACTTACCCGAGCCAGATTGCCCTACCAAAGCAACAAGCTCACCCTTATCAACCTTCAAATCAAGATTGTCGAAAATCGTAAGCGTACGCCCACCCTGTTCAAAGACCTTACGCATCCCCGACAATTTCAACAAAATCGCCTGCTCAATCGGTGAATTAAATGCCGCTTTATTCATATCTAAGCGCCTCTACTGGGTCGAGCCTAGATGCGCGCCACGCAGGATACAATGTTGCTAAAATCGACAAAAAGAACGCCATCCCGATAACCGCGCTCACTTCATGCCATTCAATCACCGCCGGCAATTGAGAGAGAAAATAAATTTCATCGGCAAACAACTCTGTTCCGGTTAACCCTTCAAGAATCTGGCGAATACGTTCAATATTCAACGCAAAGGCAATGCCCAAAATCGCCCCCATCAACGTCCCCATAATACCAATGCTCGCCCCAGTCAGCATGAATATCTTCATCATATTCGAACGGCTCGCGCCCATCGTCCGCAAAATCGCAATATCTTGCCCCTTGTCCTTAACAAGCATAATCATGGACGAAATAATATTAAACGCCGCCACAACAATAATCATCGTCAAAATCAAGAACATCACGTTACGCTCCACCTCAAGCGCGTTAAAAAAGCTCTGATTGGTATCACGCCAATCATAAACACCCGCCTGCCCCTTCACCGTCAACGCGACCACATCACGAATTTGATCCAATTTCGACGGATCAGACAAAAACACCTCTAGCGCTGTCACCGATCCATTCATTTGAAAGAATGTCTGCGCCGTATCAAGCGGCATAAATATATACCCGCTATTATATTCATACATCCCTACATCAAATATCAAACCAACCTCATAGCTGCGCTGCCTCGGCACCGATCCAAACGGGGTTGATTTTACCTGCGGCGACAACAACGTGAGCGTATCACCTGCCCGCACCCGCAATTTATTCGCAAGCACAGAGCCAATCGCAACCTTATTGCCCGTAAAATCGGCGAGCACACCGCTCTCTATGGAGTCACGCAACAAAGGACGGTTCGCAAAATCCTCCCAGGAAAGGCCACGCACCATCACGCCCATTGATTGCCCTGATTTGGAAACCAATGCCTGACTTTCGATGATCGGGCTAACCTGCTCAATCCCGTTAATCGGTTCAACTTTACTTTTTAGGAAATCATAATCATAAAGCGGCCCGTTGAGCGAATAAACATTCATATGACCATTCAGCCCAAGGATACGGCCAAAAAGCTCCTGACGAAAACCATTCATCACCG
The DNA here is from genome assembly GCA_009995045.1 of Alphaproteobacteria bacterium. GTDB lineage: Bacteria > Pseudomonadota > Alphaproteobacteria > Micavibrionales > Micavibrionaceae > TMED27. The sequence goes on along the minus strand of JAACQG010000008.1, from coordinate 80,521 downwards.
ACATCACGATAATCAATGTCGCAACGCCTAGCATGATCCCTGTAAATGAAAACCCCGCAATAACGGAAACAAAACCCTCCGCTTTTTTCGATCTCAAATACCGAAACGCAACCAGTCTTTCAAACGGAGAAATCATGAATTAATAAGCCTTCCCGACCAAAACTTTTTTCCCGTCATCATCAAGCGGCAAGCAACGCGACGTGAGAGAATAACGCTTTTGAAGTTGAATATATTGAGGATCATCAATCTTATCCGTATCAATTCGCGCAAACCCTTTTGCACCCTTAACTTTGAAATGCGCCTCAACGTCATCAAGCGACGAAACGTCAAATATATTGGCATCACGAAAAGTCTTCGCACGGGTCAAAAGCGTCTCATGGATCTGATCCAAAAGGCTCGATGCTTGGCCAATAAACTCACCAAAGCCGCAGGTTGTCTTTGAATCACGCCCCAAATCACGGCGCACATGCGTCAATGCATTGTCTTGCACTTCACGCGCACCAATCTCAACACGAAGCGGCACGCCCTTCTTGACCATACCCCACATTTTATCAGGAATGCGCGCTTCGCTAGTATCGACACGTGCACGAATACCGACCTCTTTCAAAGCATCTTTAAGCTTATTGGCATAATCTAAAACAGCATCATCATTCTCATCACCCTTGGTAATCGGCAAAATGCCAACCTGATAAGGCGCAATCTTCGGCGGCATAATCATACCGTCATCATCACCATGCACCATGATCATCGCACCAATCAAACGCGTCGAAATACCCCATGACGTTGTCCACGCCAATTGCTCGTCACCATCACGTCCTTGGAAGGAAATACCGCAAGATTTTGCAAAATTTTGCCCCAAATCATGCGATGTCCCTGCCTGCAACGCTTTTCCATCTTGCATCATCGCTTCAATCGTCAATGTATTATTGGCACCGGGAAAACGCTCATCCGCTGTTTTCTCACCAACAATCACCGGAAGCGCAAGGTAATTCTCAGCAAAATCACGATACGCCTCAATCATCTTCAAAGAATCCGCCTTCGCCTCATCCGCTGTCTCAAACGCGTTATGACCTTCCTGCCACAGGAATTCAGACGTACGCAAAAACAGACGCGTACGCATCTCCCACCGCATCACATTCGCCCACTGGTTAAGCTTCATCGGCAAATCACGATAAGATTGAATCCAACGCGACATGCTGTCACCAATGATCGTCTCTGATGTCGGACGAATAACATATGGCTCTTCTAATTCACCCGCAGGTTTAAGCCCACCTTTACCATCATCTTCCAAACGATGATGCGTAACCACCGCACATTCCTTGGCAAACCCATCAATATGCTCTGCCTCACGACTGATAAATTCCAAAGGAATAAGAAGCGGGAAATACGCATTCTCCACACCCATATCCTTGATCATATCATCAAATATCCGCTGCATATTTTCCCAAACCGCATAACCATAAGGTTTAATAATCATACATCCACGCACAGGCGAGTTTTCCGCCATGCCTGCAGATTTGATAACTTGTTGATACCATTCGGGGAAATTATCGTCACGCGTGGGGACGATTGCTGTTTTAGGGGTCTTGCTCATGTTACGGGTATTGGCCTTCTAATATACTTTCATCTTCGCTATCGCTATTGATAACGCCATCGGTACTGTCTTGCGCTTTTAACACTTCAACGTCAATACCATTTTCATCTACCGCCTCCTCTTTTACAGGGACGCTTTGCGGCTTCAACTTAACATCTTTTTGAACACGATCAACAGCCTCGGTCGAAATGACAGTTTCATCGCCGCTCATCACTTTAACGCTGCTCTTTTTCTTCTGCTCCATTGTAGATTGAACAGGTTTAAAACTTGGTTTTGGAGGTGGTTCAGAAACGACAGGAGCAGTCACTTTAGAGATAATAGCATCAAGCTTATCAATATTAACATCCCCACCGCAAATACGCTTAATATCCGCAGAAATTTCCTGCCCGTTATAAAACACCGATCCATCTTGATTAATCTCAATATTCGCAATCTCCGGCTCCAACATTAACCCAGGAACACTGCGCAATTCTGGTCTGTCAAAATACTCAGCAAGGTTAACATCAACCGGAATACTGATCGATCCATGCACAGGATCTTGGATGGAATTAATATTCACCGGAACATCTGTCGCTCCCGGTTGAAATTCAACACCATCAATCGGAACAAATTGCGAAAGCCGCTCACATACACTATCCACCCCCTGCTGCGCCATCGCGGGAAAAACCCACACCGAAAAAACGACAACAGCAAAACATAAACGCATCATTTCAAAGCATCCTCTTCAAACATGGCCTGCGCCATATCTTGAAAACTAATAACATCAGCCTCAATGATCAGATAAATAATCACCCAAATGACCGCCGCACCGATTGTCGTCCAGATAAATTTCTTCTTTATATTCGCACCGGGCATAACCGTGCCGTCAATATCGCGCTTATGGCCAAACGGCAGCACCATCAACAAAAACGTCCACCACGCAATTAAAAAAACGACAATCCCAGTAAACCAACCCATATCAAACTCTCAATACATGTATTGTTGCCTTGGGCTTAATCCCAAGCACATGAAAACAAAAGCGTCGTAATCCAATGCGCAGCTCTTCCGCCACCACATCATCATCCTTCAGGCTCTTGGCACTCATATCGTCCAATATGTCTTCAATTTCAACCGCAAGGTTTTCTTCAAACTGCTCTTCATCTGGATCTTCTGGATCAATCAAACCAACCGTCTCAAATTTCGGATCGCCCAACAATTGGCCGTGCCCATCCAGAACAACCGACACATGAAGCACACCAGTATATTGAAGCTTACGACGTGCAGAGATGGATTGATGATCGCTACGAATAACCCGTTTTTGATCCACCGCCAAAACATCGGTTGCGATATGATCAACAATCGTCGCAAGCCCACCAGACAGTTTAATAATCGAACCATTGCTCGGCACAACAGTATGCTTAACCTGACAACTTTGCGCAAATTGCGCATGCGCTTCTAGCTGTGTGCGCTCCCCATGCACGGGAATAACCGTATTCGGGTTTAGCCATTGAAACATTTGCGCAATTTCATCACGGCAAGGATGCCCCGACACATGAATTTTGTTCTCCGTGTCATTGGGGGTCACAATACGAATACCTGCCCCGCTCAAATTATTCTTAATGGTGTTAATCTCACGCTCATTACCGGGAATAGCCCGTGATGAGAATATAACCGTATCCCCCGGATTAAGCGTCATAGAGCGATGATCGCCGCGCGATATCTTTGCCAACGCCGCTCGATATTCCCCCTGTGACCCCGTCACAATCACAACAAGCTTTTCATCAGGAATAAAACCAATATTCCCCTCATCTAAAAATTCAGGAACATCAGCTAAATACCCACAATCTTTAGCACATCCAATCATATTATGCAGCGAACGACCAATCACTGCGACCTGTCGATCACACGCTTGCGCCGCTTTTGCAATGGAGTGTACGCGTCCTATATTTGATGAAAATGTCGTAATCGCAATCTTGCCATGACATGTCTTAAATTCCGCCTCTAACCCCTTAGCCACATCGCTTTCCGAACCTGAAAACCCGTTCACCTCAGCATTCGTAGAATCCCCGATATACGCAAGCAACCCTTCTTTACCCGCCGCCTTTAACGCATCCGCATCGGTTGGCTTGCCAATCGTCGGCGCAGGGTCTAAATTCCAATCACCACTATGCATAACATTGCCGTGAACAGTCTTGATAAACAACGAAACGCTCTCCGGTACGGAATGCGAAACACCAATAGGGTGAACCTCAAATGAACCCACATGAAACGCCTCATTTGGCTCAATGACATTCACCTCAACCTTACGCAATCCGCGCTCTTTCAATTTACGCTTCAATACTGCGACGGTGAATTTTGTCGCATAAAGCGGACATCTGAACCGCTCCCATAGATGCGCAACCGCACCGATATGGTCCTCATGCGCATGAGTAATAATCATACCCTTTAAATCATGTTGATTGTCCTCAAGAAATTCAGGGTCAGGAAGCAATAAATCAATCCCGGGGAAACGTTCATCCGCAAACCCGATGCCACAATCGATCGCTAACATCTCACCATTGCATATGTAAACATTTAGGTTCACCCCAAATTGTTCACTCCCCCCCAATGGTAGAAAATAAAAATCATTCCCAAACTCTGACTGAATACTCATAAACGCTTTCTATGTATGTTGCGCCGCAATAAGGCACAAACCTTTTAATGTTAAATTTTCATCCACGATATCAATCGCGGCATTATCCTTTGCAAATAAAGGCGCAAGGCCACCCGTTGCAATAACCGTCACATCGCCTCCGATCTCCGCTCGGATTTCACTTAAAATCCGGTCAATCAAACCGACATAGCCCCAATATACACCCGATTGCATTGCCGAAACCGTGTTTTTACCAATCGCAGATTCTGGCTTTTCAACGCTAATCTGCGGCAATTTGGAAGCCGCCTGATGCAACGCCGCCATTGATAAATTAACACCCGGCGCGATCACACCGCCCGCGTAATTACCATCAAGATCCACAACATCAAATGTTGTCGCCGTTCCAAAATCAATCACAATCACCGGCGTGTTATAATGCGCCTTAACCGCCGCCGCATTAACCAATCGATCCGCGCCAATATCCTCTGGGCGATCAATAACAGCCGCAATACTAACCATATCCTTCGTCACAAAAACAGGGCTAACCCCAATATACTTTTCACAAAAACGACGAATACCAAAATTCGCATCCGGAACAACCGATGAGACAATAACCTTATGGATAGATTTCCACTTCACCCCGGAAACATCAAAAAGCTGGTTCAAAAAAGCCGCATATTCATCCGCGCTATGACGTGCATCACTGCGTAAGCGCCATGATTCAACAAGCACATCTTTATCATAAACCGCAAAAACAGTATTCGTATTCCCAATATCAATCGCCAATAACATATCAGTATAAATAAACCTCTCCCGAGCTCACCGTTTTCAAGCGATGTTGATCATCGTATAATCGTAAATTACCAAACGCATCAATATCATGAAAAAATCCATTCTCCAAATGAGTCCCGATTTTCACCTGCATGTTTTGCCCCTGCTCATGCGCATGTTTAAGCCAAGATTGACGCAATTCATCAAAACCATTCTCAATCCAAAACACGTAATGTGCATCCATAATCTCTAAGAACCGATCCCGCAAAATATCGGCTTTTATGCCTTCTTTCGTGTAATCATTCAACGCAACACCAAGCCCTTCAGGCGCCGCAGACACATTCACACCAACACCAACCACAGCCCAATGCATCGACCCATCCTGCGCCAGTTCCGTTTCCAGCAATAATCCCGCACATTTATCCCCGTTGATCAAAACATCATTCGGCCATTTTAGCGACAAAACCTCATCCAAATCACCGCAAGACAAATTCTTGATAGCCTCAACCAGAGCCAGACCCGCAATCAAAGCAAGCTGTCCAATATCTCGCGCCTGACAAGGCGGCCTTAACAATACAGAAAGAAAGAGATTACCGGGAAGAGAATCCCACTTGCGCCCATGACGTCCACGACCGCCACTTTGAACATGCGCCTGTACAACATAGCCCTCAACCTGACCTGAACGCGCCATATCCATCACGATATCTTGGGTCGATTGAACCTCATCATGCGTCTCTATGACCCAATCAAGGTTCATCTTTTACCCAACAAATAGCGAGGATGCCGCTGCCTGCATAGCGTTAAGAACAACGCCGGGCTTAATGATAAAACCCACAATGAACAAAACAGAAAGCGTCAAAACAATCTTACGCGCCAACGGAAAGCCAGAATCATAAGCATCAACAGGCTCATCAAAGAACATCACCTTAATGATACGCAAATAGTAATACGCACCAATAACAGAGGTCAAAACACCAACCACCGCAAGCACATAAAGCTCCGCCTCTACCGCGGCGTTAAAGATCGCCAGCTTCCCGAAGAAACCAGCAAATGGCGGGATACCAGCCATCGAAAACATCAATATCGCCATACCATAGGCAAGCGCAGGGTTATGACGAGAAAGACCAGAGAGATCAGAGATATTCTCCAAAACATGATCATTGCGGCGCATACATAGCACAACAGCAAAAACACCAGCCGTCATGATCATATAGATAAACAGATATAGCATAACCGCAGACGCACCAACCTCGTTACCCGCAACAATCCCAATCAAAACATACCCCATATTCCCAATAGAAGAATACGCAAGCAAACGCTTAATGTTATCCTGCGCAATCGCCGCAAACGCACCAACAATCATCGAAGCAACCGCAAGGAAATAAACAATCTGCCCCCATTGATCCGCCATAATGCCAAACGGTTCAAACAACAAGCGCATCAAAAGCCCCATAGCCGCAATCTTTGGAACCATAGCAAAGAACGCCGTCACACATGTTGGCGCCCCTTGATACACATCCGGCGTCCACATATGAAACGGCACGGCAGAAACCTTGAAAGCAAGCCCGGCAAGAATAAACACCAAACCAAACGTCACACCAAAACCAATCGTTTCTGTGGCCATAAGCGTATTTTGAATAACCTCAAAATCAATCGTCCCTGTAAAACCATAAATCAACGAAATACCAAACAACAAGAACCCGGACGATAACGCTCCAAGGATGAAATACTTAATCCCGGCTTCTGAACTTTTAAGAGAATTACGATTAAACGCCGCCAAAACATAAAGCGCGAGCGATTGAAGCTCTAAACCAACATAAAGGCTCAACATATTATTCGCCGAAACCATCACCATCATACCAACCGCAGACAGCAAAATAAGAATAGGATATTCAAATCGCGCAATACCCTGTTGAATGAGATAGCGTACAGACAATGAAATCGACGCAATAACACCAATCAAAATGATAATCTTCATGACACTGGCAAATAAATCCAACTTAAAGAGGCCATTTAAAACCGCCTCCTCATCGCTCGGCACATTAAGCGTGATCATAATCGCAACAAACGCAGCTAGAGCCGCATACCAGCTAATCACCTTCGTACTTTCATTGCCGAAATTCGCCCCGACAAGCAATAAGCCCATCGCACTAATAGCGAGAAAAATCTCCGGCAATAATGGAACCAAATTCAAATCCATGACTTAATGTCCCTCATTCTCTAATGGCTGCAGTGGTGTATCAACCGCCTCCGCCGACGCCGCCAAATGCGCATTATAATTGCTAACCAATTTCTCAATAGCCGGGCTAGTGATGCTTGTAATAGCACTTGGAAACACACCAAAATAAATCACCAACACAACAAGCGGCGCTAAAAGCCAAAACTCACGTGGGTTTAAATCCTGCATGCTCGCCGCATCGGAATGCTCCGTCGGGCCAAATACCACTTTACGATAGAGCACGAGCATATACGCCGCGCCCAAAACCAAACCACTTGCCGCCAAAAATGCAATTGTCGTATTCACCTTAAACGCCGCAAGCAAGACGAGAAACTCCCCAACAAAGCCAGATGTCCCAGGCAAGCCAACTGAGCCAAGCATAAAGATCATAAACACGGTCGCATATTTAGGCATATTCTTAACAACCCCGCCATAACGCGCAATCTCACGCGTATGAAGACGATCATAAACAACACCAACACACAAGAATAACGCCCCCGATATCAAACCATGCGACAGCATTTGATAAACCGCGCCCTCAACACCAACAACAGTAGCGGTGAAAATACCGAGCGTCACATAGCCCATATGCGCAACCGATGAATACGCAATTAACTTTTTCATATCCGTCTGAACAAGCGCAACAAGCGACGTGTATATAATCGCGATAACAGATAACCAATAAACGAAATCAGTAAAGAACGCCGTCGCGTCAGGAAATAGTGGCAATGAGAAACGAAGGAAACCATATCCGCCCATCTTCAACAAAACCCCTGCCAAGATCACAGACCCCGCAGTCGGTGCCTCAACGTGGGCATCAGGAAGCCATGTATGCACCGGCCACATCGGCATCTTAACGGCAAATGAGGCAAAGAACGCAATCCATAGCCATTTCTGTATCTCCGGCGAAACAGGATTAGCCATCAATGTCGGAATATCGGTCGAACCAACCTGCGCATAAAGCGTTAAGATCGCAACCAACATCAAAACCGAACCAAGCAACGTATATAGGAAGAATTTATAAGACGCATAAACACGGCGCTTTCCACCCCATACCCCGATAATCAGGAACATGGGAATAAGCACGCCTTCAAAAAATGTATAAAACAAGATCGTATCAAGCGCGCAAAACGTTCCAATCATAAAGCTTTCCAATACAAGGAAAGCAATCATGAACTCCTTAACCCGCGTTTTTATGGAACTCCACGCAGATAGAATACAAATGGGTGTCAAAAACGTCGCCAGAAGAACGAACAAAACGGAAATCCCGTCCACACCCATATGGTAGTTAATGCCAAAAGTCTTAAGCCAGCCGCTATGTTCAACAAATTGAAAGCCATCATCAAGCGGCTCAAACCGAATAACCATATAAACCGCAAAAGCGAGCGTAAACAAAGAGGTGTAAAGCGCCATATATTTGGCGTTCTTCCCAACCGTTTCCTCGTCGCCGCGGATCATCAAAATGATCAAACATCCGGCAAGCGGCAAAAACGTCATTATAGAAAGGAGTGAAAATTCAATCATAATCTAAAACTCTTATACCCCCAGGCCGGATTTAAAGAAGAACCAGGATAAAATCGCGATAACCGCCAAAATCATCAAAAATGCATAATGGTAAATAAAGCCAGTTTGAACGCGGCTTAACACACCTGCGAATCTCTGCGTAAGCCCTGCCGAACCATCAGGGCCAAAGCGATCAATTGTTTTTTGATCACCATAAACCCAAAAGAATCGCCCTATACGCCACGCATTCTTAACAAATACTTTGGTATAAAGCTCATCAAAGAAATATTTATTATAGAAAAGCGTATGAAGCCAAGCGAAATTCGCACGCGTCTTTTTCGGAAGATCTGTATATTTTATATACGCTAACCATGCGCCAAAAATACCAAGCACCCCCATAACAAGCGGTAATTTTTTAACCCACATAGGAACATTATGCGCGGCTTCCACCGTATCATTTTCCGCCTTTACAAAGAGTGCATCCTGCCAAAACGATTCCTTAGCCCAAGCAACATGATCACCATCAGCCTCTTCATGTTCGCTTTCACGCTTGGCATCGGCGTGTTGCTCAACACTATCCGCGCCGGTCACATTTTTGGAAATATTATGAACACCCTCACCCACTTGCTCAGCCGCCTCATGCAATTCTTCAACAACCTCAACCTGGTGCCCCTTGCCATGATCGGCGCCATGATGCGCGGATGAACCAACAAAGCTCTGATAAAATACAAATCCCGCCAATATCGCGCCAGTCGCCAATAACATCAATGGCCCAAGCATCACCGCAGGACTTTCATGAACATGGCTCATCACCTTTTCAGATGCGCGTGGCTTACCATGGAACGTCATAAAGATAAGACGGAACGAATAAAACGCAGTCATCAAAGCCGCCGCAATTCCCATCCAATAAGCATAATGCCCCCAAGCAGATTGATCCGCCCATGCCGCCTCAAGCACAATATCCTTGGAATAAAAACCAGCCAAAGGTGGGATTCCCGCAAGCGCAAGCGAACCGATCCACATCAAAGCATAAGTAACGGGTATCTTCTTATATACGCCGCCCATCTTACGCATATCCTGTTCATCACTCATCGCATGAATGACCGATCCCGCGCCGAGGAAAAGCAAAGCCTTGAAGAACGCATGCGTAACCAAATGGAACATCGCCGCACCATAAGCCGACACACCAAGCGCAAAAAACATGTAACCAAGCTGCGACATCGTTGAATACGCAATCACACGCTTAATATCAAACTGCGTTAAACCGATGGTCGCGGCAACAAACGCAGTCGTCCCACCAACAATCGCAACAACCTGCAACGCATCAGGCGCATATTCATAAAGAGGCGACATGCGCGCAACAAGGAAAACCCCTGCCGTAACCATCGTCGCCGCATGAATAAGCGCAGAAACAGGCGTCGGCCCTTCCATCGCATCGGGCAACCATGTGTGCAATCCAAGCTGCGCTGATTTACCAATTGCACCAACAAAGAGCAGAAGGCCAATCAATGTCATCGCATGAAAGTCATGCCCTAAAAACGAAAACGTCATCTCCGCATGATCGGGAACCGCCGCAAATATTTCATCAAACTGAATCGTGCCAAACACAACAAAAATGGCCATGATGCCAAGCGCAAAACCAAAATCCCCAACACGGTTGACAATAAAGGCCTTCTGCGCCGCGGCGTTCGCGCTGTGCTTGTGGTTCCAAAACCCGATAAGAAGATAAGACGCAAGACCAACCCCTTCCCATCCAAAGAAGAGCTGAAGCAAATTATCCGCCGTAACCAACATCAACATCGCAAATGTAAACAACGAAAGATAAGCCATAAAGCGGCCACGCGCATTATCATGGCTCATATAACCAACCGAATACACATGCACACAAGCAGACACAATATTAATAACGCACATCATCACGACAGATAACGTGTCAATGCGTAGCGCCCAATTCACAGAAAAATCACCAGACACAATCCATGGCATAATCGTAGTCGTATAGGCCTGCCCACCAAGCGCAACATCAAGGAAAAGCCCGATAGACGTAAACGCAGCAATAATAACCGCCGAACACGTCACAACCTGACACCCGCCATGGCCTAATTTTTTACCGAATAATCCAGCAATTAAAAACGCAACCAAAGGTAAAAAGACAGCAATCAATTCCATTTCTAGTCTCTACCCCTTCATATCCGCGATTTCTTCAACCGCAATCGTGCCTTTATTCCTAAAGAACACCACCAATATAGCCAAACCAATCGCCGCTTCCGCTGCCGCAACCGTCAAAATAAACATTGTAAAAACCTGCCCCACCAAATCACCAAGATACGCAGAAAAGGCCACAAAATTAATATTCACGGCAAGCAACATAAGCTCAACAGACATCAAAATAACGATTACGTTTTTGCGATTTAAAAACATCCCAAATACGCCAATCGTAAACAAGATACCCGCAAGCGTGAGGTAATGAGCCAGCCCTATTTCAGTCAATAAATCCATAATCTACACCCCTGTCCCCGGCGTTACCTTTTGAACCTTCAGAACGTCTTCAGGCTTACGCGCATGCTGCTCCGCAACGCTTTGACGGCGCACACCAGGACGACGGCGATGCGTTAAAACAATGGCGCCTACCATCGCAACAAACAAAATCAATCCCGCGCCCTGAAACGCCAACACATAATCCGTATAAATAATCTTACCGAGCGCCTGCGTGTTAGAAACACTCTCACCCGGGCTAGGCGCAGCCAAATTCGCCAGCTTATCGTCACTCATGCTCCAAGTACCGAACACGGCAATCAATTCAAACAATAATACCGCACCGATAATAAGCCCAATCGGCACATATTGCATCGCGCCCTTGCGAAGATCCGCAAAAGAAATATCAAGCATCATCACAACAAAAAGGAACAAGACGGCAACCGCGCCAACATAAACAATCACCATAATCATCCCGACAAACTCCGCCCCAAGCAAAATGAAAAGCCCTGCAGAGTTAAAAAAAGCAAGAATCAAAAACAAGACAGAATGCACCGGATTTTTTGCCGTAATCACAAGGACCGACGACAATACCAAAATGCCTGCAAAGAAATAAAAAGCTAATGCTGAGATGATCATGAAAAGAAGTCTCTGTTTTTCTTTTCGTTTTAGTCCTTTAAGCCTCGCTTCGCAAGAGTCGAAATGGAAAAAATGGCTTTAATGTTTAATTATTTTAATGTCCTTAACATAAACTAATTCACATGTACCAAAACCTGAATCACTACACGATGTAGAACTGCGCCATCGCCACCCGTCATTTCTATGAATATTGGTCAAATACCCGACAATATGAACAACATCTCCCGTTTTAACGGATTTCAGTTTTTGCTGAACATGAGTGTCAGAAGCGATCATATCGCATATTGTCTGCATACATCGGAAAGATAATATTTAGATGATAAAACAATCAGACGCATGAATTAGCGATATGGTGCATCGGCCAAAAGATTAGACGCAATTTGCGCTTCCCAACGATCACCGTTGGCGAGTAATTTGTCTTTATTATAAAACAACTCTTCACGCGTCTCCGTAGAAAATTCGAAATTCGGCCCCTCGACAATCGCATCAACAGGACAAGCCTCTTCACAAAGCCCACAGTAAATACATTTTGTCATGTCAATATCATAGCGAGTCGTACGGCGTGACCCATCTTCACGCGGCTCGGCCTCAATCGTGATCGCAAGAGCAGGACAAATCGCCTCACATAATTTACACGCAATACAGCGCTCCTCACCATTGGGATAACGACGCAGCGCATGCTCACCGCGGAAACGAGGGCTAATTGGTCCCTTCTCATGCGGGTAATTAATCGTAACGCGCGGCATGAAGAACATGTATTTCAAGGTTAAGGCAAACCCCTTAACAATCTCCACCAACAAAAATGACTGTAAAAATCTATTCACTTTTCTAATCCTTAATTTTAAGACGGCAACGCATCAAACGTAATTAAAATACCAGCCGTCAAAACGACCCAAAACAACGTCAACGGCAAGAAAACCTTCCATCCCAAACGCATCAATTGGTCATACCGGAAACGCGGCAATGTCGCCCGCGCCCAAATAAACACAAACATGACAAGCAATGTCTTGATCGCAAACCAGATAATGCCCGGCACAAATGCCAACGCCTCAATCCCGAATGGCGGCAACCAAGCCCCAAGGAACAGAATATTCGTCATCGCCGACATCAAAATCATCGCCGAATATTCACCAAGGAAAAACAGAGCATAAGTCATAGCCGAGTATTCAACCATGAAACCACCGGTAATCTCCGACTCCCCTTCCGGCAAATCGAACGGCGCGCGATTCGTCTCCGCCAAGATTGACACAAGAAACACAATCAACATGGGAAACAAAAGGATCTGCATCCACACTGGACGATCCGCCTCAACAATCCCTTGTAAATTTTGCGTGCCCGTACATAACAACACACAAACGATAATCAAACCCATCGACACTTCATAAGAAACCATTTGCGATGCAGAGCGAAGCCCACCAAGAAAGGCATAGCGCGAGTTAGAAGCCCACCCCGCCATAATCACCCCATAAACAGTCATAGATGAAACAGCAAAAAGATAAAGAATTCCCGCATTAATATTCGCAATCACCCATCCCTTATCAAAAGGAATCACCGCCCATGCCACAAGCGACAAGGCAAAAAGCATCATTGGCGCAATCACAAAAACCGGGCCATTGGCCTGTGATGGAATAATCGTCTCTTTCGAAAACAACTTGATTCCATCCGCAATCGGCTGAAGCAAACCAAATGGTCCAACGGTCATTGGCCCCTGACGACGCTGCATCGCACCCATAATTTTACGCTCACCATAGGTATAATATGCAACCGTCAACAAAACCCCGACAGTAACCGCCAAAATAGCCGCAAGCTTTATGATGGTCCAATCAACCGCAAAAATGCCCGTAATTTCGATCATGCCGCCTTATCCTCTTTATCAATAAATTGCGCAATATTTGGCTTAAAATAATCCGGCCCTTTGAGGATTTTCCCATCCTCGGGACGAACAATCGGCTTACCATCCGCGCCAAGCTTAGACATATTTGAACGCTGAACCTCTTCAAACGCCGCTGTCTTTACGCCATGCAAACCAAAAGAAAGATACGCCCCATCCAGCACATATTGAATATCCGTCAACGCATCAAGCACCTCAACAATATCCCCCGCCTCAAGCGCCTCTTTCAACTCATCAACCTCCTCGGCCAATAAATTCACACGAAGCGCATTGGTCTTCGCATCCGAAATATCAGGCGCATCCTTCACCGGAAGCCCGTATGTCTCATGGAAAATCTGTACCTGTTCTAATGTTGTTTTATGCATATATCTTCCCATTTCTCGACCAATAATGTAACAATTTTGGCATCGATCTTATCGCTCTCTTCCTTGGTTTCAGGGAGGTAACGATAATAATCGCCTTTATCAGCATCCGAAACTAATACGCAATAATCGCGCGTTAAAAAATCATAATATGAAGCGTCATGTTTGTACTCTTGGATCAAATCTTCTACCTCTGCACTGATTGGCTTTTTCGTATCTATCGCTGTTTGAAGCGTTTCTGGTATACAAAGGCTAGGCACCTCACAAGCAAAAGATTCGCTTACTGCAATAAAAAGCAAAGTGGTTATCAGAATTGTAAAAAAATTCTTCACTCCGCCGCCTCCAGATAATCCTCATTTTGTGCCTTAAATTCCATGGAACAAGCATTCATCGTATCCGACGCACGGCAAATCGAATTTGTCAGGTAATAATTGGAAACAGGATTCACAAAATCACCTGCCGCAACCTTGCCTTTAGTGCCGAACTTCGCCCAAGGCTCAGCCGTAATTTCGTCAACACGATCAATAAGCTTAAACTCTTTATTAATGCGTTTTCTCAACTCAACCTGCGTATCATATTTCAACGTCGCACCAAGCACCTCGGACAGCGCTCGCAAAATCTTCCAATCATCTTTCGCTTCACTCGGCGGGAATGCCGCACGACGCGCAAGCTGTACGCGTCCTTCTGTGTTCACGTAGATACCGTCTTTTTCGGTATAAGCCGCACCAGGCAAAACAACATCGGCACGCGCCGCGCCATGATCACCGTGATGTCCTTGATAAATCGTAAACGTCTTCCAACCAATATGCGCCCGCGCATCAAACTCATCCGCGCCAAGCAGATAAACCGCCTTGATCGCCCCATCACGCGTCCCCTCAAGAATTCCCGTAAAGTCACGCCCGCCGGCCTGCGGAATAAAACCAACATCAAGCGCGCCAACACGGCTTGCCGCACGATGAAGAACATTAAATCCGTTCCACCCATCTTTAATACAGCCCAAATCTTCGGCAATCTTGTGAAGCTCGGCATGAAGTGCCTCACCATCTTCACGGTCAAAAACACCAGAACCAACAATGATCATCGGCTTTTCAGCCTTCACATTCTCTGCATAATCTTTCGCAAACTTCTTCAAATCCTTAAGCGACGTTCCAACATGCGCGTATTTGTATGAAAGATCGACAGCCTCGCCAATCACCGCAATCGGAACACGACGCTCAAATTGCGCCTTGCGGATGCGTGCATTGATAATGCTCGCCTCATGACGCGGATTTGCACCAACGATCAAAATCGCATCCGCCTCATCAATCCCCGCAATCCCTGAGTTGAACAAATAACCAGAGCGAACCGATGGATCAAAACGTGAGCCATCCGTACGGCAATCCATATGCGGTGAACCAAGCCCCTCAAGCAAATCCTTCAGCGCAACAACCGCCTCAACATCCACCAAATCACCAACAAGGCCGGCAATCTCATCCCCCTGCAAGCCATCAAGCTTAGACGCAATATACGCAAACGCCTCATCCCATGACGCTTCTTTAAGCTTGTTGTCATTTGCATCACGAATATAAGGGCGGTCAATCCGCGCTTTGGCCAATCCGTCATACGCAAAACGGGTGCGATCCGAAATCCACTCTTCATTCACATCCTCATTCAACCGCGGCATAACGCGCATCACTTCGCGCCCACGCACATCAACGCGAATGTTGGATCCAACCGCATCCATCACATCGATCGTCTCGGTCTTGCGCAATTCCCACGGACGCGCCTTAAACGCATATGGTTTGGATGTCAGCGCACCAACAGGACAAATATCAATCAAATTCCCGGAAAGCTCGGTCTTAACAAGCTCATGCACAAATGTACCAATCTCCGCATCTTCCCCACGATTAAGCTGCCCAAGCACAGGCGTGCCCGCCACTTCCTCGGCAAAACGCACACAACGCGTACAATTAATGCACCGCGTCATCACCGTCTTAATCAACGGCCCAAGCTCTTTATCAGTTACGCTGCGTTTATTTTCATGAAAGCGTGAGCGGTCAAAACCATAGCCCATGGCCTGATCCTGCAAATCACACTCACCACCCTGATCACAAATCGGACAATCAAGCGGATGATTAATCAGCAACATCTCCATCACACCCTTACGCGCCTTCTTCACCATCGGAGAATCAGTCTTCACAACCATGCCCTCACCACACGCCATCGCACATGACGCCGCAGGTTTCGGCGGTCCGCCTTCAACCTCAACAAGGCACATACGGCAATTTGCCGGCACCGTTAAACGCTCATGATAACAAAAATGTGGAACTTCAACCCCAAGCTGTTGCGCCGCTTGCAGGATGCTAGTCCCGCGCTCAACTTCGATTTCTTGATCATTGATAGTAAGTTTAACTGTGGCCATAAATATATTCTCTGATTAAGGATATTGAATTCCTAAGACGTTTAATGTTTAATCCGCCTCACAAGCAAGATCAACACTTAAGTGACAGTATATGACCACAAGAATCGAAGTTCTAGCCCATATTGACGATGGACGCGCAAAAACACTGGAAAAAGCCATAAAGGCAAAAGGCAAGTCTGCCGCCGTCCGTGTGGCCGATATCTACACGAGCGAGCATGCAAAAGCATCAAGCGACGCATTCACGCAAAGCCTCGCCAATCCCGTCACACAAGAAACAAACACCACGCCCAATGATTTCGACTGGGCCTTGGAAATCGGGTTTCTCCCTGGTGTCACCGACAATATCGGCCACACTGCATCTGAATTATTATCGCTAGCAGGGGCAGACAATGACAATGATGTGTTTTCCTCACGCCTTTATTATATCAAAGGCAATCTGGATAAATCCGACATAGAAGATATCGCAAACACACTGTCAAACAGCCTCATCCAACGCGCCACCATCAAAAGCGCCGCAGAGTTTAAGGCCGATGACGGCATGGACACAATCATCCCGCACGTCACATTATCAACAACGGGCAATACCGCTGCTGATATCGTCGACCTAAACGGCTTGTCTGATGAACAATTGATGGAAATCAGCCAAAAGGGAATCCAAAACCGCGGCCCGCTCGGCCTCCCTCTGGTATATATGAAAGCCATCCAAGAGTATTACGCAAAACAAGATAAACCCGCGACCGACATTGAATTAGAAACAATCGCGCAAACATGGTCAGAACATTGCAAACACACCATCTTCGCATCCCCCATTGATGACGTAAAAGACGGACTCTATAAAGGCTTTATCAAACGCGCCACAAAAGAAATCCGCGCCGCAAAAGGCGAAAATGACATCTGCGTCTCCGTCTTTTCCGACAACGCGGGCGGGATCATCTTTGATGACAATTACCTCATAACCGATAAAGTCGAAACACACAATTCCCCCTCCGCCCTCGACCCATTCGGCGGCGCAATCACAGGGATCGTTGGCGTAAACCGCGACTGCATCGGCTTTGGCCAAGGCGCAAAACCAGTGATAAACCGCTATGGATTCTGCCTCGCCGATCCACGCACATCCCCCGAATATTATCGCGACAAAGCCCTCACCAATCCCATCCTTTCACCTGAAACCATCATGAAGGGTGTGATCGACGGCGTTGAAAGCGGCGGCAACCAATCCGGAATCCCAACCCCACAAGGATTCGTAACATTCGATGACCGTTTCGTTGGAAAACCCCTGGTCTTCGTCGGAACAATCGGCCTCATCCCGCGCACCATCAACGGCAAACCGGGGCATAAGAAAAAAGCAAACGCAGGCGATAAAATTGTCGTCGCAGGCGGACGCGTTGGGCGCGATGGTATTCACGGCGCTACATTCTCCTCCGTCGCACTCGACGAAGGCTCCCCCGCCACCGCCGTCCAAATCGGCGACCCGATCACACAAAAGAAAATGTCCGATGCCATCATTAAAGAAATCCGCGACCTCGGCTGGTATAGCGCCATCACCGATAACGGCGCAGGCGGCATGTCATCCTCAATCGGCGAAATGGCCGAACAATCCGGCGGTTTCCATGTCGAGCTTGAACGCGTCCCGCTTAAATACCCCGGCATGGCACCGTGGGAAATCTGGATCAGCGAATCACAAGAACGCATGACCATGGCCGTCCCGCCTGAAAACACAGATAAACTCATCGCACTCTTCGCAAAACGTGGCGTTGAGGCTACTATCGTGGGCACATACACCGATGATGAACGCGCAAAGATCACCTATAATGGCGAAACCATCATGGATATGGACATGGACTTCCTCCATGACGGCAATCCCGAAACGCCGCTCACCACAACATTCACCCGCGGCGGCGAACCTGAGCCAAATATAGCCGAGCCAAGCGACCACGCACAAACATTGATGGAGATGATGGGCCGCCTCAACATCTGCTCAAAAGAGTTCATCTCCACCCAATATGACCACAACGTACAAGGAACAGCCGTCCTCGGCCCCCTTCAAGGTGCGGGCCGCGTTTACGCTGAAACCAGCATTACAAAACCCGTCCTAACCTCCGAAAAAGGCGTTGTCCTCTCCCAAGGGCTTTTCCCAAGATACAGCGACATCGACACAGGAGCCATGGCCGCCGCGGGAGTTGACCTCGCCGTGCGCAACGCAATCGCCGCAGGTGCAGACCTTAACCAATTGGCATTGCTCGATAATTTCTGCTGGTGCTCCTCCGATGAACCTGAACGCTTGGGTCAATTGAAGCGCGCCGTCGAAGCAATTTACGAAGTCGCTGTCAAATACGAAACACCGTACGTGTCGGGAAAAGACAGCATGTTCAACGACTTCAAAGGCTTTAACGCTGACGGAAGCGCGGTCAAAATTTCTGCACCACCAACATTGCTTGCATCATCCATCGGAGTCATTCCTAATATCGACCGCGCCATCTCCCTCGCGCCAAAAGCCGTCGGTGATTTGGTTTATCTATTGGGCGCAACCAAAGATGAATGCGGCGCAGGTGAATATTACGACCATCTCGGACACACGGGCAACAACGTCCCCGAAACCGATACGCACCAAGCCTTACGCCTCTATAAACTCTATGGGCGCGCTTCCCGCGATAAACTCATCGCCTCCGCCTATGCCCTCAATCACGGCGGCCTCGGCGCAGCCCTTGCAAAGAAAGCAATCGCCGGACAACTCGGCATGGATATAGATTTAAGCAACATCGACCTTCGCACAGACAAGACACTTTATTCCGAATCCACTGGACGTATCCTCGTAACCGTTGCACCACAAA
This sequence comes from Alphaproteobacteria bacterium, assembly GCA_009995045.1. Lineage (GTDB taxonomy): Bacteria > Pseudomonadota > Alphaproteobacteria > Micavibrionales > Micavibrionaceae > TMED27. Next base: position 61,225 of record JAACQG010000008.1, on the reverse strand, counting down.
ACAAAGAAAAATTCGAAAAGAACTTCAAAGGCTTCGAAGACCTCCACCAAATCGGCCACATCGCCCACACAAATAAACTAAGCATTCGCAATGTGTTAGATGCCGATATTAAAGCATTAGAAAAAGCGTATAAATCACCGCTAAGTGAGTATTAAACATGACTGCAAAAGCCCTAATATTAGCCGGATATGGATTGAACTGCGAAGAGGAAACCCTCCACGCGCTTGAATATAATGGCATTGATGGAAAAATCATCCATATCAACGACCTCATCGAAACCCCGAAAGAGCTAGAAAGCGCGCAAATCCTCGCTATCCCCGGCGGCTTCTCATACGGCGATGACACCGGCGCAGGCAATGCGTATGCGCAGAAACTAAAACTCGCCCTCATGGATGAGCTTCGCAGTTTCGTGGAACGAGATACGCTGACCATCGGTATCTGCAATGGCTGCCAAATCCTGACCAATCTTGGGCTCACACCGCCCACAGGATCAGATTACGGAACACGCAAAACCGCTGTCACCTATAATGAAACCGCCCGCTACCAATGCCGCTGGATTGACCTAAAAATCACAAACAAATCCCCATGGCTCAAAGGCATCGAAACCATGCACATCCCCGTCGCCCACGGCGAAGGACGCTTCATGATGGATGATGACACTCTGAAGATATTGCAAGATAACAACCAAATCGCCGCAATCTACACAAAAGACGGTGCACCAGCTAACGGTGAGTTCCCCTACAACCCAAATGGCTCAGCCGCCGATATAGCCGCCATCACCGACCCAAGCGGAAAAGTCCTCGCCATCATGCCCCACCCCGAACGCGGCATGTTCACTTGGCAACGCGACGATTACATGGAAATCAAAGATCGGGCACAACGCACTGGCTCAACCCTTGCCGAAACCGCAGACGGCATGGCGTTATTCGCCAATGCCGCCGCTTATTTTGGTGTAAAATCAAAACAAGCTGCTTAGTTTAATGAACCAGCTTCATGCAAATTAACTGAAGATATTAATTCCTCATCATCGTTAGAAAAGAAGCTAATAATAAGTGCTCTATTCATGGCACATTCAGTCAAATCTGCTTCCACTCTCATCTTGCCGTCGAGTACAGCATCCTCATCTAAAAATGCATCGGATATTCTTAACATAAGGGCGTTTTCAACAATATAAGTGCTATCAAAACGCACCCCTTCAATTCGGTGACCTTTATAGAAAAATGGAAGATTCATCTTAATACAACGCAAGCCCTGATTAGCCAATTCGTGCATCAAACAAGCTTCCATGATATTGAGAGGATGTGACAAGCCCAATTCATCAATAACAGCCTTAGCTGAATTTTTGATTTTTTCTTCTAGCTCTGCAAGATTTTTAGCCAATCTAAGCCGCCTCAACCGCCGCCTTACGATACGCCAAGATTCGCTCTTCCATTTCAGGACGGAAATGCTTGATCAATCCTTGAACCGGCCACGCCGCCGCATCGCCAAGCGCACAAATGGTATGCCCCTCGATCTCTTTAGTCACTTCATAAAGCTGGTCAATCTCTTCGATTGAAGCATTCCCCGCAACCATGCGAGTCATAACACGCCATAACCATCCCGTACCTTCACGACACGGCGTACATTGCCCGCAGCTCTCATGCATGTAAAACATAGAAAGCCGCGCAATCGCATAGATCACATCTGTCGATTGATCCATCACAATAATACCCGCAGTCCCAAGACCCGTTCCAACCTCACGCAGACTATCAAAATCCATATTGATCGTGTCACAAACAGATTTCGGCATCATCGGCGTTGAAGACCCACCAGGGATCACAGCCTTCAGATTATCCCAACCACCACGAACACCGCCGCAATGCTTGTCGATCAATTCCCGTAAAGGAATTCCCATCTCTTCTTCCACGTTACATGGCTGATTCACATGCCCCGAAATACAGAATAATTTAGTGCCCGCGTTTTTCTCATTCAAACCAAGCCCGGAAAACCATGAACCACCGCGACGCAAAATCGTCGGCGCAACTGCAATCGTCTCAACATTATTCACCGTCGTCGGACAAGAATACAAACCGGCCATAGCAGGGAAAGGAGGCTTGTTACGTGGCTGCCCCTTCTTGCCTTCAATCGATTCGATCAGCGCCGTTTCCTCACCGCAAATATAAGCCCCTGCCCCGCGATGCATAATAATATCAAAATCCCACCCCGATCCGGCGGCATTCTTACCAAGCAAGCCCTTATCATAGGCCTCATCAATTGCTTTCCACATCGCGGAATTTTCATTGTAATATTCGCCGCGAACATAGATATAAGCCACATGTGCGCCCATCGCGAAGCCCGCAATCAAACAGCCCTCAAGCAATTTATGCGGCTCATGGCGCAAAATGTCGCGGTCTTTACATGTTCCGGGCTCTGATTCATCTGCGTTCACAACCAAATAATGTGGACGCCCATCAGATTCCTTAGGCATAAAGCTCCACTTCATACCCGTCGGGAACCCCGCACCACCGCGACCACGAAGGCCAGACGCCTTCATCTCATCAATAATCCACTCGCGTCCTTTTTTAAGAATCGCCTTGGTATTATCCCAATCACCGCGCTTTTGCGCAGCCTTAAGCCCCGCATCTTCCCAGCCATAAATATTGGTAAAAATTCTGTCTTTATCATTCAACATCTAAGCCACTCCCGTTTTCTTCGCGAGATCTTCAAGCGTGGTTGGCCCAGACAGAGCCATAGAAGCCTTGCGCCCCTTTTGCGAACCAATCTTCGGCTTCATGTCCTGCGAGAGATAATCAATAATCTCGCTCATGGTTTCTGCGGATAAATCCTCATAATAATCGTCATTAATTTGAACCATAGGCGCATTCACACACGCGCCCAAACATTCAACTTCCATGAGGGTAAATTTACCATCCTCTGTCGTCTCATGCATACCAACACCAAGCTTATCTTTACATACCTTGGTAATATTATCTGAACCACAGAGCCAACACGGGGAGGTTCCACAAATCTGGATCAGATATTTTCCGACTGGCGCCATGTTATACATCGAATAAAACGAAGCAACCTCATACACCTTCATCGCAGGCATATCCAAAATCTCTGCAATATGATCCATCGCCGCACGCGGAATCCATCCACCATACGGAGGGCTAGCCTTCGCCCCGTCAACCGCGACTTGTCGCTGCGCCAAATCAAGCAATGGCATCACCGCTGATTGCTGACGCCCCGCTGGATAACGTCCAATAAGCTCTTTGACGACCTTTTGATTGGGCTTCGTAAACGTAAAGCTGTCTGGCTGATAATCAGCATCAATATCAAATTCTTTTTTCATTCTTAATACTTACCTGTCAATTTCGCCAAAAACGATATCAAGCGAACCAATAATCGAAACCGCATCAGCCAATTGATGGCCTTTGCTCATAAAATCAAATGCTGCCAAATGCGCAAAACCCGGCGCGCGAATATGACAGCGATATGGCTTATTCGTTCCATCCGCAACCAAATATACACCAAACTCACCCTTCGGCGCCTCCACAACCGTGTACGTCTCACCCGCGGGTACGTGATACCCTTCTGTATAAAGCTTAAAGTGGTGAATCATCGCCTCCATGGAGGATTTCATCTCCGCACGCGGCGGCGGTGAAATTTTATAATCATTCACTTTCACAGGGCCATCAGGCATCTTTTCAATCGCCTGACGCATAATCTTAATGCTCTCATACATTTCCGCCATGCGCACAAGGTAACGCGCATAACAATCGCCCGTTGTCCCTGTCGGAATATCGAAATCGAACTCTTCATAAGAATCATAAGGCTGCGACTTACGCAAATCCCACGCAACACCGCTGCCGCGCAACATCGGACCGCTAAAGCCCCAATTCAACGCATCTTCTTTGCTCACCGCGCCGATATCAACAGTACGTTGTTTGAATATCCGGTTATTTGTCAAAAGCCCTTCAAGATCGGCAAGGAATTTCGGCAATTCATCACACCATTCAAGCATGTCATCCATCAACCCCGCAGGCATATCAGAAGCAACACCGCCCGGGCGGAAGTAATTCGCATGAAGCCGCGCGCCACATACACGCTCGTAAAATTCCATGCCCTTCTCGCGCTCTTCAAACCCCCAAAGCGCAGGCGTAATCGCACCGACATCAAGGGCAAAAGTGGTGATGTTAAGAATATGGTTTAGAATACGACCAAGCTCACAAAACAAAACACGAATATACTGCGCCCGTTTTGGCGGTGTAATGCCAAGCAATTTCTCCGTCGCAAGCGCAAACGCGTGTTCTTGGTTCATCGGTGCGACATAATCAAGACGGTCAAAATACGGAACAGCCTGCGTGTAAGTCTTATATTCAATCAATTTTTCCGTGCCGCGATGCAAAAGTCCAATATGCGGATCCGCACGCTCAACAACCTCACCTTCCATCTCAAGCACAAGACGAAGAACGCCATGCGCCGCAGGATGCTGAGGGCCAAAATTCATAGTAAAAGGCTTGATCTGAGTCTCTTGCCCGATATCGATTGCTTCACCGGCTTTTGTTTTTTCTATTGCGCTCATCTACTTAGAAGCCCCTCTCTTAGAACTCTTCCAACCATGCGCGGGGGCATGCCGTGAAACTTCACCAACAGGCGGTAAATCGGCCTTTTCATCACCAGGCAGAACCATAGCCTCTGCGCGCTGCACATCCGTCATCCCTTCCCATGGGGAAAGATAATCAAAACTGCGGAAATCCTGCGTTAATTTAACAGGCTCATAAACAACGCGCTTTAATTCTTCATCATAACGAAGCTCAACATACCCCGTCAGCGGAAAATCCTTACGCTGCGGATGTCCTTCAAACCCATAATCGGTCAAGATACGACGCAGATCTGGGTTACCGTCAAACATAACCCCGTACATGTCCCATGTCTCACGCTCAAACCACGCCGCAGAACTAAAAATAGCGACAACAGAAGGAACCAACGTATCTTCATCTGCCTTAACCTTCACCCGTATGCGGTGATTATGGCGCAGCGATAAAAGCTGATAAACAAGCTCAAACCGCGCATCAATACGATCTGGATAATCAACACCAGTAATATCCATCAATAGCTGGCACTGGCATTCCTTATCATCACGCAGGAAATTCAAAACACGCTTAATGTGCTCTGTCTTGGCATTTAAAATCAATTCACCATGTTCAAACGAATGGCTCTCGACCGCTTCAACTTTTTCTTCAATATATTCCGCTAAATCTTCTAACGCATCAGTCATCTCGGCCCTACCTCACAATCCGCGTGTCTTCGCACGAAGCAAACCAAAGGTTTGTTCGTAAACTCATAAAATCGGTCTCCAATGACTTAACGAACAATGCGAGTGTCCTCTCTTTGTATTTTCTTTTGAAGCTGAAGCAAACCATAAACAAGCGCCTCTGCGGTTGGCGGACACCCGGGAACATAAATATCAACAGGAACAATACGATCACATCCACGCACAACAGAATATGAGTAATGATAATACCCACCACCATTGGCACATGAACCCATAGAAACAACCCAACGCGGCTCAGGCATCTGGTCATAAACCTTACGAAGTGCAGGCGCCATCTTATTGGTCAATGTCCCGGCAACAATCATAACATCCGATTGACGCGGGCTTGGACGGGGAATAATGCCAAAACGGTCAAGATCATATCGCGACATATACGCATGGATCATCTCCACCGCACAACACGCCAAACCAAATGTCATCGGCCAAAGCGAGCCCGTACGCGCCCAATCAAACAACGCATCTGTATTGGTTAACAAGAACCCTTTTTCATCCAACGTCTTTGAAATCGCAGCAGGAACAACATCCTGCTCATTCGGCGCGGGCACTGGCACAGATGTACGAAGATCGTAATCAGGTGCATTTAAGATTGTTTTGTCATGTCCCATTGTAAAACCTTACTCCCAATCAAGAGCACCCTTTTTCCATTCATAAATAAAACCAACAGTCAGAACGCTTAAAAACGTAACCATAGACCAAAACCCAAACATCCCGATCTCACCCAATGAAATAGCCCAAGGGAACAAAAATGCAATCTCAAGATCGAAGATAATAAACAACAAACAGACCAAATAAAATCGCACATCAAACTTATTACGCGCATCGGTAAATGGCTCAAACCCGCATTCATAGGCAGATAACTTCTCACTATCGGGATTTTGCTTACCAGCCAAAAGGGAGCCAGCAATCATAGCGATAGACACGCCAGCCGCAATCAGGATGAACAAGAAAATAGGGAGATAATTTAGTAAAAATGCGTTTGAAGCCATGGTGTTAAGACAATCAATATTCGTTTTTTATAGATGTACCACCGCTTCCCCAAAAACAAAAGGGCAAAGCAGCGTTTTTTAACGTCTTAATTAATAATTTTTTTCAATTGTAATAAAAAGCTTTTCGGCGTAAACGGCTTTACAACATACCCTGACGCGCCAAGATTCAAAGATTGCCTAATTTCATCAACCTGTTTTTCACCTGTCAGCATAATCACAGGAAGATGGCGTGTCTTTACCTCATCTTTTATTTGAAGAAGAAGCTCGTGCCCATCAATTTCGGGCATATACCGGTCTAAAATCACGCCATCAAACGACTCACTTAACAACAGCGACATCACCTGTCCTGAATCAATAACACCCGCACAATATGCGCCATTATGATTGAGAACCTCTCTAACAATATCAACAGTCGATTGATCATCATCGACAATCAAAAATCTCTTTTTACGTAAAAATTGCTCGGGCATTTATAAAACCTCTATCGACCATTCGATCTGCTCTTGCCCAAGACCGATTGGCAAAGGAACAATATCGCCCACAAGAGTATGTAGCTTTTTAACGTTAGACAACTCTTTCTTCAAAACAAAACGCTCATCCGATGCCTGCAAACCGTAAAAACGAATGCCGTTATTGCACAAGAAACGCTCAAACGCCGCCTGATTCTGTGCGTCCGACATATCAAGTCCTGCATCTTCAAATGCCTGAATATAAAGCTGTGGCGCTATACCGCCCGTAAAGCACCCCGCCGCACAACCACAATCAGTCGCCTTAACCGTGTGCGCCGCGCTATCCGTACCCGCATAAAACTGAGTGTTGTCAGCAGACATAGCGGCCTTACGCAAGGCATCGCGATCCTCGCCAAACTTTAACAATGGCAAGCAATAAAGATGATATTTAAGCCCCATCAACAAATCACCAATCGTATACAGCAAATGCTGAGGCGTGATCGACGCCGCCGTGTTGTCCCCTGCCCTGCGCACGAAATCAACGGCTGTCTTTGTCGTTACATGCTCACATGCAATCTTTAAATCAGGATAAGCATCACGCAAACGCGGCATATATTCACGATAAAACACATCCTCCGCATTGGTGTCAGATTCAAAATACTGATCCCCGCGCATCGCATGTTGCTCCCCATGAATACAAAGCACGACATCATTATCCGCCATCGCGGCAAATACATCACCCTTTAGCATATCCGCCATCGGCACACCAAAATCTGCGCCCGTTGTGCCATGCGGCGGGTAATATTTCGCCGCACGCAAAAGCCCCGCTTTCGCGCCTGCCTCAATCATCGCGGCATGAGTATCTTTGGTAAGGTAGAGGGGAACAATAACATCATCAAACGCATCCCCACCCGATGCCTTAATCAGGTCAAGATAACCCTCCATGCACCAATACGGCAAATCATCACTCTTAAAAACTTTAGCAACGGGAGGTTTGGTATTAGGCATCGCCAAAACACCACAACAGCCCATATCCAATTGCGATTGGATAATAGGGGCTAGAAGTTCATCTTGTCTGAGATGGGTGTGGAGGTCATACCACTTGGGAAGCGTGAGTCGCATTGTAACTCCTTAATCCTTTAGCGTGCGGTGCCATCTTACCCAAGAAAGATAAAATGGCGCGAGTGACGAGACTTGAACTCGCGGCCTCCGCCGTGACAGGGCGGCGCTCTAACCAACTGAGCTACACCCGCACACTTAAGGTGAGAATTATGTATCAAGTTATAGGAGTCCGTGTCAACGCTGTTTTTGCGTTAAATCACGCTTTTTGGCTCAGTAAATTCCAAACCGAGGCTCTCCGCGACTTCCGAGTGAGTAATTTTCCCCTCGCAAACATTCAATCCATTGAGAAAATTCGAATTATCACGCAAAGCATCCTTCCACCCCCTATTCGCAAGCGCCAAAGCATACGGTAAAACCGAGTGATTCAAAGCAAGCGCAGAAGAAAGCGGAACCGCCCCCGGCATGTTCGCAACGCAATAATGCACGATATCATCAACAATATAGGTCGGTTCATCATGCGTGGTCGCCTTCGATGTCTCAAAACAACCACCCTGATCAATGGCAATATCCACCATCACGGCACCCTTTTTCATCGTCGATAGCATTTCTCGAGTAACCAAACGCGGCGCAGATGCACCCGGAATCAAAACCGCGCCAATAACAAGATCAGCCCGCTGTATCGAATCTTCCAAAATCGCCGCATTCGAATAAATAATATTCGCCCGCCCATGAAAATATTCGTCCAAAAACCGCATACGGTCATTATCCCGCTCAAGGATAGTCACATTCGCACCAAGCCCTGTCGCCATCTGCGCGGCATGGAAACCAGCCGTTCCACCGCCAAGGATCAAAACCTCCGCCGGAAGCACCCCTGGCACACCACCAATCAAGCGACCTAAGCCGCCCATGTGTTTCTGAAGGTGGTATGCACCAACCTGAACCGACAACCGCCCCGCAACCTCACTCATCGGCTGCAATAACGGCAGGGATCGTCCATCCTTCCCCGTAACAGTTTCATACGCGATGCCAATACAGCCCGAATCCATCAAAGCCTGCGTTTGCTCTGGGTCTGCGGCTAAGTGAAGATACGTGAACAAAATCTGCCCCGCGCGCAGCATCTTTGTCTCCGATGCTTGCGGCTCTTTAACCTTAATAATCATATCCGCCGCGTCGAATATCTCCTTCGCGCCAGACACAATCTCCGCGCCCGCCACGCGATAATCATCATCCGTAAAATTAATTGCATCACCCGCGCCACTTTCAATCAGCACGCGATGCCCATTACGAACAAATTCCACCACCGACGACGGCACAAGGCCGACCCGATGCTCTAATGTTTTAATTTCTTTGGGAACACCTATAATCATATAAATATGATAACACGTTAAAGGCAGGCAATCCTACACGCAGCGCAGCAATTAAGACTCTTCAATACCGCCCATCGCGACATATTTAATCTCTAAAAACTCATCCAACCCGTATTTTGAGCCCTCGCGCCCAATCCCCGAATGCTTAACACCGCCAAACGGCGCAACCTCGCTAGAGGTGCTTCCAGTATTCGCACCGATAATACCCGCCTCAATCGCCTCGGACACCCGCCAGACACGACCGATGTCACGCGTATAGAAATAAGCGGCCAGCCCGTAAATCGTATCATTGGCTTTGTCTATCGCATCTTGCTCATCCGTGAATTTAAATATCGACGCAACAGGGCCAAAAGTCTCGTCAGATGCGACTTTCATCTCATCAGTCATCCCCGTCAAAATGGTCGGCTCAAAAAACGTAGCGCCTTTTTTATGCTGCTTACCGCCCAAAACAACGGTCGCCCCCTTATCAAGCGCATCTTGAACATGATCCTGAACCTTCTCTAATCCCGCTTGATTAATCAACGGCCCAATATCACTATCCTCATCAAAGCCATCACCGACTTTTATATCAGACACAGCCGCCTTCAACTTTTCAACAAATTCATCATGCACGCTATCTTGCACGTAAATACGATTCGGTGCGATACAAACCTGACCACAATTACGGAATTTGCCCGCAACCAGCCCCTTGACCGCCGCATCAATATCCGCATCACCAAACACGACAAATGGCGCATTCCCACCCAGCTCAAGCGAGAGCTTTTTCATCGTATCCGCGCATTGCCCCATCAAAATTTTCCCAACTTTGGTCGAGCCAGTAAATGACAATTTACGTACAATATCACTTTCACACATCGCCTTACCAACATCCGATGAGTGACTGGTCGTCACAACATTGATAACCCCTTTAGGAAACCCCGCCTCTTCCGCCAACACCGCCAACGCAATCGCCGATAACGGCGTATCTTCCGCAGGCTTAGATACAACCGTACAGCCCGCCGCCAAGGCCGGCGGCATTTTACGAGTAATCATCGCCGACGGAAAATTCCATGGCGTGATCATCGCACACACACCAACAGGTTGCTTCATTGTTACAACGCGGCTGCCATGTGTTGTCGTGGGGATCACATCCCCATACGCGCGCTTACCCTCCTCGGCAAACCACTCCACAAATTCCGCACCATAAAGAACCTCACCAATCGCCTCTTTAACGGGTTTGCCCTGCTCCGCCGCCATAATAATACCAAGATCTTCACGGTTATCCAAAATGAGCTGATACCATTTTTTCAAAAACGCTCCGCGCTCTTTCGCAGTTTTTGCCGCCCAATCCTTAAACGCACCATCCGCCGCCGCTATCGCGTCATGCGTCTCTTCCGCACCCATATCAGGAACAGAGGCAATAACCTCCTGCGTAGATGGGTTAATCACGTCAAAAGACTTGGACGCATCCACCCATTTACCGTTGATATATGCTTTATTTGGAAGAAGAGATTTATTGGTTAGCTTGTCAGAAAGTATCATGCTGCCTCGTTGTTTGTGTTTCCGTACTTCCTACGAACATACCCCTCAACAAGTTCCTGAAAATCTCCGGCAATATTATCACCGCGTAAGGTATGCGCCTTTTTGCCATCAATAAAGACTGGCGCAACCGGCGACTCGCCCGTCCCCGGCAATGAAATACCAATATCCGCATGCTTGCTCTCACCCGGACCATTAACAATGCACCCCATAACAGCAACCTTAAGCTCTTCAACACCCGGATATTCTTTACGCCAAACAGGCATAGAATCATCCAAATGCCGCTGAATATCTTGCGCAAGCTCCTGAAAGAATGTCGATGTCGTACGCCCACATCCCGGGCAAGCCGCAACCTCCGGTGTGAATGAACGCAAGCCAAGGCTCTGAAGGATTTCCTTACACACCCGCACCTCTAATGTACGATCACCATTTGGCTCAGGTGTAAGGGACGCACGAATCGTATCGCCAATTCCCTCGTTAAGAAGAATCCCCTCACCCAAAGCTGTCGCAACAATACCTTTAGAGGACATGCCCGCCTCGGTAAGGCCCAAATGAAGCGCATAATCACACCGCGAAGCCAATGCGCGGTACACCGCAATCAAATCCTGAACCCGTGAAACCTTTGCCGATAATATAATCTGATCAGGGCGCAGCCCAACATCAATCGCCTTTTGTGCCGATAATATCGCCGATTGCACCAATGTCTCGCGCATCACCGCATCGGCCTCCCACGGAACTTCCCGTGCGGCATTCTCATCCATCAGCTTCGTCGCAAGCGCCGCATCAAGCGACCCCCAATTCACACCAATCCGAACCGCCTTATTATACTGCGCCGCCTTTTCAAGCATCATCTCAAACTGCGCATCTTTCTTCGCGCCAAACCCGACATTACCCGGATTGATACGATATTTATCAAGCGCCTGACACAAATCAGGATATTCGCTCAATAACGTATGCCCATTATAATGAAAACACCCCGCCAAAGGCACATCAAGCCCCGCCGCATCAAGCTTTTCACGAACCTTAATTGCACCTAACGCCGCGTCATCACGATCCACCGTAACACGCACAATTTCCGAACCCGCAAGAAACAATTCCTTAACCTGCGCAAATGTCTTTTCAACATCCGCCGTGTCCGTATTAGTCATTGATTGAACAACCACGGGCGCGTCACCACCAATGGTAACATTACGCACCCTTACTGCATGTGTTTTATGACGTGGATTTTGAACAATCTTAACCATGGCATTACCTCTTAAGGTATCCTCTATATTCTTCCTGCAATGTCTGATCATAAACGCTGCGCTCGATATTGAGGAAATATTTTAACACATCATGTATTTCATACGCCAACGCACGAAAAACAAGCGATGAACGCCAAATCTTACTCTTGTTGGATTGATTAACAGCCTGGCCGATCACCCTTATCAAATAGCGAATTTTATCGCGATCTTCTTTACGCGCAAAGCGTTTGGCAAAATCACCATTGGGGTTTTCACCATCCCCGATAAATTCAAAACCGTCTTCGGCCTCGGAAACATAAGTACAAAACTTATCGAGCATCCGCTCCATCCAAATCACGCGCTTATCATGAACCTCACGCACATAACTGCGCCCGTTTAATCGATCTGAATACAGCAAAATAACAATAGAAGTTGTCATGGTCTTAGATAAAATACGCTTAATCGTCCAAAGCAACTCTTCTTGTTCGGCCTGAATATCGCTATTCTTAGCCAGTTCAAGGCGCAACGATAGCTTACTCAAATCACCATACACATCCACAACCATATAAGAGAGCGCCGCCCCCAAATCACCAATACTGCTCAGCAACGCTTTATATACGAGCGTATTAAATTCCTGATACTCCGCAATCTTGCGCGCATTGAGCTTTTTATTCTCAATCTCAAAATAAAGATCAGTCAGATTATCCGCATTATCCGTCAACTCCGCTGCAATCGCCGCCGCGTGGCTGGCTGTGTTTTCATGCTTTAATCGGCGCTCCGCCTTGCGCGTGGCGATATAGTTAAAGTAAACCGCAATGATCGTGGCGATCGCAATCGACAAACCACCCAAAACGGCTTTGTATTCTTGTAAAAATAAAATAAAATGAGACTGCTCCATACCCGATGAGATAGGGGATTATAGAGCCAATGTCAAAGAGAGAATAACAATCGAAGCCATTCTAATCATTTGACAATCATCTCTTTGATAAATGGAAAAATAAAAGAGGAATGGTGGGTGATGACAGGCTCGAACTGCCGACCCTCTCGGTGTAAACGAGATGCTCTACCAACTGAGCTAATCACCCATTCCCATTAAGGAAATGTAGTTTTAGGGATTTCACATTCAAAAATCAAGCGCTTAAATAACAAAAATCAAAATAAGTACGAAAATAACACCATACGCGCAGCCACAGCCGTCGTCACATGCCCCAAAACATAAAAAAGCCCCACAAACGCAGGGCTTTTAAACATATTAAAAAGCGTAAAACTATTTGTTCACTGCTTCTTTAAGCTCTTTACCAGCTTTGAATTTAGGCTGCTTAGATGCTGGAATTTTGATTGGCTCGCCAGTGCGTGGGTTACGACCTGTTGTCGCTGCACGGTCAGCTACTGAGAATGTACCGAAACCAACGAGACGTACGTCATCGCCACCTTTCAAGGCACCTTTTACAGCTTCAAGAACAGCGTCAACTGCTGCTGCTGCTTTTGTTTTAGAGATGTCAGCATCAGCTGCAACTTTAGATACAAGATCTTGTTTGTTCATTTTAAAACCCCTTCGGTTTAAAAGTTAAAAATACCATTCAATATTGGTGCATAGCACAACGAATATAAAACAGTTACAAACAGAAGAAAAATATGGGAATTCCTTCGAAACGCCCGACTACCTTTCCTTTGCTAAGAATCATTAGTAAAGGGTTTTTATGACTCAATCAATGACGAATTACCTCTTCGCCCTTATTTTCTGCGGCTTCTGAGGATATCTGCTCAATTTCGGCATCATCTGCTATATTTTTAGGCTTAGGAAGCTCAATTAAAGCATGTGCAAGCACCTCTTCAATGGTGCGAACAGGCACAATCTCAATGTTTTTCTTAACCACAGCAGGGATATCGGGCAGATCTTTTTCGTTTTCAGCGGGAATCAGAACCTTTTTAATGCCCGCACGAAGCGCCGCAAGAAGCTTTTCCTTCAATCCACCAATCGCAGTCACGTTCCCGCGCAAGTTCACCTCACCCGTCATCGCAATATCTTTATGCACTTCAATCCCTGTCAAAGACGACATAATCGCCGTAACCATAGCAGCCCCCGCAGATGGACCATCCTTAGGCGTAGCCCCTTCCGGAACGTGCACATGAAGCTGTTTCTTTTGAAGCTCTTCATAATCGATACCAAACTGCGCCGCACGAGATTTAATCAACATCTCCGCTACCGTGACCGATTCCTTCATAACGTCTTTCAGGTTACCCGTCACGGACAACTTGCCATCCTTACCCGGCATCGTCACTGCTTCAATCGAAAGCAAATCACCACCGGATTCAGTATAGGCAAGGCCATTGACCACACCAATGCGATTTTGTTCTTCAATCTCGCCAAAGCGAAACTTCTTAATACCCGCATATTTCTCCAAAGAGCGCGGCGTAATTGTTATTTTCTCTTTGCCCTTCATCAAAATCTCTTTGATGGCTTTACGACATAAATTGGCAAGTTCGCGCTCGAGGTTACGAACACCTGCCTCACGCGTGTAATAACGAATCAAATCACGAATCGCCGGATCACTCAGAGAAAATTCCTTCTTCTTAAGACCCGCCGCCTTAATCTGCTTACTCAACAAATGGCGCTTAACGATCTCAACTTTTTCATCTTCGGTGTAACCCGATATACGAATAATCTCCATCCGATCCAAAAGCGGACGCGGCATGGTCGACAAATTATTCGCCGTACACACAAACATCACATCCGAAAGGTCATAATCAACCTCAAGATAATGATCTTGAAATGTAGAGTTTTGCTCAGGATCAAGCACCTCAAGCAACGCCGAACTCGGGTCGCCGCGATAATCTGACCCCAATTTATCAATCTCATCAAAAAGGAAAAGCGGGTTAACCGTCTTTGCTTTTTTCATGCCCTGAATAACCTTACCTGGCATCGCACCAATATAAGTACGACGATGCCCGCGAATCTCGCTCTCATCACGCACACCACCAAGCGACATACGCACAAAATTACGATTCGTCGCCCGTGCAATTGACTTCCCAAGCGATGTTTTACCAACACCCGGCGGCCCCATCAAACACAGGATAGGCCCTTTAACTTTCTTCGTACGTTGTTGAACCGCAAGATATTCCAAAATGCGCTCTTTAACCTTCTCAAGACCATAATGATCCGTATCAAGCACCTTCTGCGCAATTTTAATGTCCTTCTTCGTGCGGCTACGCTTGCTCCACGGCACACTCAAAATCCAGTCCAGATAATTACGCACCACGGTCGCTTCCGCTGACATCGGGCTCATCTGACGAAGTTTCTTCATCTCGTTTTGTGCACGTTCATGCGCCTCTTTGGAAAGCTTGGTATCTTCAATTTTCTTATCAAGCTCACCCATCTCATCAAGCTCGCCATCACCATCGCCAAGCTCCTTTTGAATAGCCTTCATCTGCTCATTCAAATAATACTCACGTTGAGTTTTCTCCATCTGGCGCTTCACACGCGTACGCACGCGTTTTTCAACCTGAAGCACACCAATCTCCCCCTCCATAAAGGAAAAGATTTTCTCTAAACGGTCTTGAGTGCTGGCAAATTCAAGTAATTCCTGCTTTTGCTCGATCTTAAGCGCAAGATGAGACGCAATCGTATCCGCCATCTTACCCGGCTCTTCGATTTGATTGACCGAAACAATCACTTCAGGTGGTATCTTCTTGTTGAGCTTAACATACTGCTCAAAATGCCCCATCACCGACCGTGACAACGCCTCAAGCTCCTCATCGGAAGACGTATCATCCTTAATAACGCTAACAACAGCCTCAAGATAATCCTTATCAGACTTATACTTAGAGACTTTTACACGCTCTCCACCCTCAACTAGCACCTTAACCGTGCCGTCAGGAAGCTTAAGCAACTGAAGGATTGTCCCCACAACGCCAATCTCATAGAGATCTTGCGGCGCGGGATCATCCTCAGAAGGAGATTTTTGAGTTACCAATAAAATCTGCTTGTCGTTCTGCATCACATGCTCAAGCGCCTGAACAGATTTCTCGCGCCCAACAAAGAGCGGCACTATCATATGCGGAAAGACGACAATGTCACGTAAAGGAAGAACTGCGTACTCTGTGTTTTTAGAACCACCAAGCATTATAAACCGATCTGTTATCTATTTATTTCAAAAGTAATAGTTATAATTTGGGTCTGATACGCCCAAAATCAAGAGGACGTACGAAACTCATATTAAAAAACTAGTCTATAGGATACGGCAAAAACCTTACCTATTTCTTACCTTCTTTAGCACCAAGATCTTCAGGGTGATTTTCAACAACCGTATCAATAAGACCGAATTTCTTAGCTTCAACAGCGCTCATGAAATTATCACGCTCCATCGCTCTTTCAATCACCTCAAGCTTCTGACCTGTATGCGTCACATACATATTGTTCAACGCCTCACGAAGACGAAGAATCTCACGCGCCTGAATCTCAATATCCGTTGCCTGACCGCGCGCACCACCTGAAGGCTGGTGAATCATAATGCGTGAGTTAGGCAAAGAATAACGATGCCCCTTTGCACCTGCCGTCAAAAGCAACGAGCCCATAGACGCCGCCTGCCCGATACAAACTGTATGCACTTCCGGCTTGATGTACTGCATCGTGTCATAAACAGACAAACCAGCCGTAACAACGCCGCCCGGTGAATTGATGTAAAATGAAATCGGCTTCTTCGGATTTTCCGACTCAAGGAACAAAAGCTGTGCACAGAGCAAGCTCGTCACATGGTCATGAACCTCACCAGTCAGAAAGATAATACGCTCTTTCAATAGACGTGAATAAATATCAAACGCGCGCTCACCACGGTTTGTCTGCTCAATCACTGTTGGAACAAGCGTGTTATTATATACTTCAAGCGGGCTACGTTCGTTAAAATCTGCACTCATGTGGTTTTATCTCCTATTTGAATTATGAGCGTAACGAGGTGACAGGCCTGTTTCAAGAGCCTAATGCAAAACATCCAAGAAAAAAGGACGCAACACATGTCACGCCCTTCTTAAAATATCTATTTTTCAAAAAACAACTACTTGGCAGCAGCTTTCTTTTTCGCAGGAGCCTTCTTCGCTGCCGGCTTTTTCTCGGCATCATCCTTAGAATCATCTTTGGCATCGGCTTTTTTCGCTGAGGGCTTCTTTTTCGCCTTTGGCTTTTCGTCTGAGTCCTGATCCAAAATGTTCATCAATTCATCAGGAGTAACATCTTTTTCTGTTACGCTCGCAAGCTCAAGAATGTAATCAACAACCTTATCTTCGAACAAAGGTGCACGAAGTGATTCTACTGCGTTACGGTTCTTGGTGTAATAATCAAACACATCTTTTTCCTGACCTGGAAAACGCTGCGCCTCACGAATTACAGCTTGCTGAAGCTCTTGATCAGAAACTTGAATATTCTGTGCATTACCAACCTCAGAAAGAACAAGACCAAGACGAACACGACGCTCCGCGATCTCTTTGAATTCTTTTTCTTCTGCCTTGGTCAATTCTTCTTCTTCGCCATTGCGCTGACGATCAAGCTTGATCTGATCCAAGATATTCTGGTTTTCCATCTCAAGCATAGTTGGTGGAATTTCAAAGTCATGCGCATCATCAAGGAAATCAAGAAGGTCTTTCTTAAGCGCCATGCGTGATTGGCTATCAAATTCCTTACCAAGCTGATCACCAACCGCCGCCTTAAGCGCATCAAGATCATCCAAGCCTAGGCTTTGTGCAAATTCATCATCAACCTGCGCTTCTGCATCTTCGTGAATTTCATGAATATCAACATCAAAAATCGCTTCACGCCCTGCAAGTTCCGCCGCTTGATACTGCTCAGGGAAAGAAACTTTCACCTCAACCTTCGCGCCGGCCTTATGCCCAACAAGCTGCTCTTCAAAACCAGGAATAAACTGGCCAGAGCCAATCTTAAGCTTATGACCATGTGCATGCATACCTTCATGCGCAACATTGTCATCCGCCGTACGACCATGGAAATCCATAACAACAGTATCACCGTCTTTGGTCTTACGGTCGCCTTCGATCTTCTTTGTCGATGTATTGTTAGACGCAATTTTCTCAAGCGCATCATTGATATCTTTGTCTGAAGGCTTCGCAACAGGCTTGGTCAATTTGGCTTTTTTGAAATCAGCAACTTTAAATTCAGGAAGCACATCCACAACCATTGTGTAAACAAGGTCGTTGCCATCACCAAAATCTTTACTCTTCACTTCAATCTTTGGCTGCATCGCTGGCTTAAGCTTTTGCTTGTCCATTGCCTCTGCGGATGTCTCATTGACAGCCGCTTCAAGAACCTCACCGAGAATCGCTTTACCGTAACGGTCTTTCAACATCTTCAACGGCACTTTACCTGGACGGAAACCAGGGATGCGTACTGTCTTACCAACTTCTTGAAGCTTAACATCAAGACGCGCATCTATATCATTGGCAGGAATAGTGATTTCTAATTCGTGGCTAAGGCCTTCGGATTTGAGTTCTTTAACTTTCATTACATCTCTTCTTTTTATATTTTACCCCGCATCGCGGATCGCCAATGACTGGCGCATCTACACATATATATCCATCTTGTCTTACAAAATGGTGCGGCTGAAGGGACTTGAACCCCCACGCCCGAAAGCACTAGAACCTAAATCTAGCGTGTCTACCAATTTCACCACAGCCGCAAACCGTGCATGTGCGCAATTGGTAATGGTTTCCTAAAACTTTTTCAAGTGAAAATAACAAAAGATTTTTCATCAAGAAGTACTTGACCTTTTATACGACTAAACCTTATACAAGACACTTAAATTGTGGCGAGCGTAGCTCAGCTGGTAGAGCACTCGGTTGTGATCCGAGTTGTCGCGGGTTCAAGCCCCGTCGTTCGCCCCATCATCTTTTCTGGATTTCGTCAATTTGCCTTGCAAATCATACGAAACCTTATGCAAGATAGAGCAACGCGATTATCTTGCGTCTCACAGTCAAAACAAAGAGACTTTTAAAACCATGACATCCCATTCTTTCAAAAAAGATACCGTATTCCTTAAATTCATCAAAGATAACGATATTCAGTTCATCGACATGAATTTCACAGATATGCGCGGTAAATGGCAACACACCGCAGAACACATAAGCGCGTTTGATGCGAATAAGATCAAAGAAGGCATCTTTTTTGACGGCTCATCCATCGCAGGGTGGAAAGACATAAACGAATCCGACATGATTTTGCGCCCTGACCTATCAAAAACATGCCTCGACCCATTCGCCGCGCAAAAAACAATCAAAGTATTCTGCGACGTTATCGAACCCGCAACAGGCAAGCCATATGAACGCGACCCACGCCACATTGCAAAATCCGCTGAAGCTTACCTTAAATCATCCGGCCTCGGCGATGTCGCCTATTTCGGCCCTGAAGCCGAGTTCTTCATCTTTGACGACGTAAAAGTTCATAACTCACCCAATAAAATTGGCTTTGAAATTGATTCCGAAGAATCCCCTGAAAACAGCGGAAAAGATTACGCAACTGGCAACATGGGTCACCGCCCGAAAGTCAAAGGCGGCTATTTCCCCGAAAGCCCAATCGACAGCGCATCTGACATCCGCGGCGAAATGGTCACCGTCATGCAAAGCATGGGCGTAGGCGTTGAAAAACACCACCATGAAGTCGCGCCAAGTCAAAATGAAATCGGCATCGTTTACTCAACCCTCACTGACGCCGCTGATAACATCCAACTCTATAAGCATGTCGTCCATAACGTCGCAAACAGCTACGGCAAGAGCGCGACATTCCTGCCAAAACCTGTGGTTGGCGATAATGGCTCTGGCATGCATTGCCATCAATCCATCTGGAAAGCTGGCGCGCCACAATTTTCTGGTAACGCCTATGCCGGACTATCAGAAACAGCGCTGTATTATATTGGCGGCATTATCAAACACGCCAAATCCCTCAACGCGCTCACAAATGCCTCAACAAACAGCTATAAGCGCCTAGTTCCAGGCTACGAAGCCCCTGTCCTTCTCGCATATTCAGCGCGTAATCGCTCAGCTAGCTGTCGCATACCGCACGCATCATCTCCAAACGCCAAACGCGTAGAGATCCGCTTCCCTGATGCAACCGCCAACCCATATCTCGCATTCGCCGCACAACTGATGGCCGGCCTTGACGGTATTGAGAACAAAATTCATCCCGGCGATGCAATGGAAGCCGACCTATACGAACTCGGCGAAGACGAGCTTAGCAAAATCCCAACCGTAGCGGGCTCACTGCGCGAAGCATTAGAATGCTTAAAAGAAGATCATGATTATCTGCTAAAAGGCGACGTGTTCACAAAAGATACAATCGACGCATACATCAAGTTGAAAATGCAAGAGGTGGAGCTTTACGAAACAACCACCCACCCGATTGAATACCTGATGTATTATTCCTGCTAAAACGCTACATAAGCGGCTGAATATTCTCAACCAACACACGGAAAGTCTGAGTATTGCGCGCCCAGCTATAATAATCCTCATCGCGCGATGGCGTTAAAAGCGTTACAAAATAATAATATTCGCCGGAATACATAACAGCCAACCAATACTCATACGCCTTAACCGCATGCTGCTTATCAATGGCTTCATAAGCCTTTATCTCAACCACTTCCATGTTTTCATCAACGGTAAAGTCATCAAATTCCTCAATCGTATCTTGAATGCGAAGCTGGTCTACACTCATTTCTTGAATAAAATTATCAATGTCTTCGTCAATATCATCAACGATGTATTCCGTAAGAAGATGCGCCTCCATTTTTCCCTTAAGAATACGTTTGGAAGAATATTTATTTTGCGCCTCCACATTCAAAAGTGAAATCGACATCTTATCTGCAGAACGTAAAGGCTTCGCCTTAAGCTCCCACGAATTAGGATACATAAGCTCTGCTACGTCCAAAAACCGATAGGGCGTCATAGGCTCAACAAACCCATCGTCAATAGTATCCAATTTGAAGGATTCTATAACACGCAGTGAAACGCTTTTTTCTTCTTCCCATGCATCTGAAGGAACAACATATTGGGAAAACACAACAATACTGCCAGTAATTTGCGCGACAGCTGACGCGATATATGTGACATTATGCTCCGCAAAAACATAAATCACTTCAACGCGATTATTGCTCAATGTGCGAATGCCTTCAATCGTATAACCGTTTTCCAACATATACAAAACCAACCACTGCTCAGCAGTAAGCTTATAATCCAACTCGACGGTCTTTATAGAAAAATAACTGCGCTCACCGATACGAACGGGGCCATAAAAACGTTCAACTTCGCCAAGCAGCTTGTTGCTTACCGCAAACCCTGCCAACGCTTTATTTTCCTGCTTTGTCCATTTTTTAGGCAACCGCAATTCGTAAGAAAGCGCTTCATCCCCAGCAGGAGTCTCTTTGTATAGAGTTGAGCTCTTATCAAAAGTCTCTTTATCCATTAAGTCGATTTCAGGCATCGGCTTCAAAAAATCTTCTAACATTTTTTGCGCAAAAGCGGGCTGCGGAGAAACCCCACCAACGCTAACAGCAACAAATAAAGCTAAAAACAAAATGTATTTCACAAAAACGCCCTCTAAAATTTTCTTAGTAAATCTATATTATCATAAAAACGTGACCACTCGAAAATTATCACGTTTTATTTCCTTCATTTAAAACGCAGCCCTTGCGCAATCCCTTGAATTTCGTAACACTATCATTCTATATAAATAATTTTTACGAAAAGAATTTCAATGTCTGATTTATTCGGCGGCTCCACCGCCCCAAAAGAACAAACATATGACGCATCATCAATTGAGGTGCTTGAAGGCTTAGAACCTGTTCGTAAACGCCCCGGTATGTATATCGGCGGAACCGATGAACGTGCCCTGCACCACCTTGTTGGTGAAATTCTCGATAACTCCATGGATGAAGCGGTCGCTGGACACGCTGATTGGATCGAAATCACCCTCGACATCAGCGGCTCAATCCTTATCAAAGACAACGGTCGCGGTATTCCCGTCGACAAACACCCCAAATACCCGGATAAATCCGCATTAGAAGTCATTCTAACCACCCTCCATTCCGGTGGTAAATTCTCCGATAGCGCATATGAAACATCTGGCGGCCTTCACGGCGTTGGTATTTCCGTTGTAAACGCCCTATCCGATGATATGTGGGTTGAAGTCGCACGCGATAAAACGCTATGGCGCCAGAGCTATTCCCGCGGCCTACCGACGTCAAAACTGGAAAATATGGGAACCGTCAGCAACCGACGCGGAACCGTCGTCTCTTTTCACCCTGACCCTGAAATCTTCGGAAATGACGCCAAATTCAAACCCGGCTGGCTCTTCCAAATGGCGCGATCAAAAGCCTATCTCTATTCGGGAGTCGAAATCCGATGGAAATGCGACCCCGAACTCATCAACCCAGAGAGCAAAGTAAAAACAGAAGAAGTTTTCAAATTTCCCAATGGCTTAATGGATTTTCTTACTGTGTCACTTCAAGGAAGAAAGACACTAACCCCCACCCCGTTTCACGGAAAAACAAACTTGCCCGATAATGAAGGACGCGTCGAATGGGCCATCGCATGGCCATCTTTCGGTGATGGCTTCACGCACACATATTGTAACACCATCCCTACCCCACAAGGCGGAACCCATGACAGCGGCTTTCGCACGGCACTCCTGCGCGGTGTAAAAGCGTACGGCGAAATGATCAGCAACAAAAAAGCTGCACAAATCACCGCCGATGACCTCATGAACGGTGCAGCAATGACCCTTTCCGTTTTCATCCGCGACCCACAATTTCAGGGGCAAACAAAAGACAAGCTTGCAACCAACAACGTCAATAAATGGGTTGATACCGCAGTTAAGGATCATTTTGACCTATGGCTCTCAAATGACCCCGCCAGCAGCAAAGCCCTCCTCGACGAGATTATCCTGCGCACCGAAGAGCGCCTGCGCCGTAAAGAAGAGCGCTCCCGCGCACGTAAAACAGCCACATCAAAATTGCGCCTCCCCGGCAAACTCGCTGACTGTTCAAAACGCGACGCAGATGACACCGAACTCTTCATCGTTGAGGGAGATTCCGCGGGCGGCTCCGCCAAACAAGGACGCAATCGCGAAACCCAAGCCATCCTGCCCTTACGCGGTAAAATCCTCAACGTCATCAGCGCAACCCGCGATAAAATCCGTGCAAACGCTGAAATCACCGACCTCACACAGGCATTAGGATGCGGCGTTGGCAAGGAATTCGACATCACAAAACTCCGCTATGAACGCATCATCATCATGACAGATGCGGATGTGGATGGCGCGCATATCGCCTCCCTCCTCATCACCATGTTCTACTCCCAAATGCGCCCACTGATCGAAGAAGGACACCTCTACATCGCACAACCTCCGCTCTATCGCCTAGTCAGCGGCAACTTAAGCGCATATGCGCGCGATGATGACCATAAAGAAGAGCTCATGCAAACGATGTTTAAAGGCAAAAACAAAGTTGAAATCAGCCGATTTAAGGGTCTGGGCGAAATGCCAGCAAAACAGCTTAAAGAAACTACCATGGATCCCAAAAAACGTATCCTCCTTCGCGTCACACTCCCCGATGCCATGGCTGCAATCGGCCTCGCAACAGAAGGCGAACTTGGTGAAGAAACTCTGCCCGAGGGCACAACCCTCGCCGATGTTGACGATCTTGTTGAACGCCTGATGGGCAAAAACGCAGAACCCCGTTTCCGCTTCATCCAAGACAACGCAGAATTTGCCGAGAATATCGACGTATAATCATGTCAAAACCAAGTATAAAAAAGCACAGCATTAGAAACATAGCCCTCATCCTGATCGCCATCCCGATCATCATCTTTTGCGCCGCAGTTTTTATCCTGCCCGCCTCAATTGCATCCTCCTTCGAAAAAACCTTAGTCGCGTCAGGAATAAACCCACAAAGCATAACTGCGCCCGAAAAAAAATGGGGTGCAATTCGCTATCGCAACCTAAGCATGGGCCAAGACGGCGAAAACACCATCGACGCTATAACTCTCACTTTCACCCCCACCACCCCCTTTAGCAGAGATATAGAAACATTAGAGATCAACGGCGTTTACCTTTCCGGCGATATTAATATTGACGGAAAAGTCTCATTAAAAGGCCTAGAAACACTCCCAACGCTTCCGGCATTATCACAATTAAACGCCAAACAAATCAGCCTTAAAAACATAAACCTCTCATTTTTAAGCGCTCATTTCGGTGGACTAAGAGGGGTTGTGAACATTAACGGTAACCATGAGGATGATGCAATCATATGGAACGGCACAATCGACAGCCGCCAGGACCAACTCGAACTCGTCGCAAAACTCAACGCACAAACCAATGACAGTGGTCGATGGATCGCTGATTTTGAAATCGAAAACGCAAAACTAGAACGCAGCTTCGGAAAATTCACCAGGGTCAGTGGCGGTGCAACATATGCGGGATCAGGACACAAATGGAAATCACTAAAGGGCGAATTAAGCGCCGGCGGCTTCAGCGCCTATGACACAATGTGGCAAAACGCCGCCATAACAATCGATGCCACCCCCAAATTAACAAAAACATATATAAGCGCAAAATCGAGCGGCATAGAGGGATTGGAACTAAACATCGATACGACATTATCATTAAAGAAAATAGACTGGAGCGCCCGCATATTCGCAGAGACAGGACAGCAAATGATCCGCTATTTTCAATCCCATAATATGCTTCCTATCAATGAGAAGGATTTAAAAAAGATGCAATCGCTTCAAAACGTGACCCTCCACCTAAAACCAACCTCAAAAAGCTTAATTTTTAAGGTTAGCAATGACGATCAAGAAATTGATATAAAAGGAAAAATAGACAACATAAACGGCAATAACTTTACGGCGTTATTTACAACATCAGAACAATTATCAAACACCATAAGCGGTGCAAAATGCACAATAAACAAAGCAAAAAAGCGTCAATTATGCCGCATGAACATCATCCGTAAAAACCATAAATATATACAGAAAGATTAAGCCTTAAGGATAATCGCAGGAATCATAAGTGACCTTGGCGAAACTTCTGGCACCATCGCTCACCGTGAAACGATACTCCCGCTCACCAACGACCATAGAATGATGAAGCGGGAAATTACCCTTCTTATTCTCAACCTCACCACCAAGCGCCTTAAACTCAACACTCACCGCCTGAGACGAATCAAACCAAGCCTCTGGTTGCCCTTGTTGATTACGCGCCGCCGTCCCTATTCCCGTAACGGTAATCGCACCATCAGCCACACTGATCTTGCTCTGCGGCGCATTATTTGTTGATGTCGCCACAACAAAACGACGTGTTTCAATGTCAGAGCAATTGCGCGGCGGACGCGCTGAGCGTATCAAGAAAGCCAATCTTTCGGGATCGCGCCCCTCACCCAACTGTTTGCGAACAAGCTCCAACAGATCACGAACCGCCCCTTCGGGCAATTGCTCATCATATGTCGCCTTAAGCTGCTCATAACGTGCTGTCGCTGTTTGCGCCTGCGACCGCATATCAATCAATGCCTGCTCCATCTCACTGGTTTGCTGGCTCATATCTTTAACACGCTGCTTCATGATCTTTTCTTGCTGACCGGCATTTTGTTTGCCAAACCAAAACCCCGCACCAAAGATCAACAAAATCAAGAGACTCACACTCACAAAACTGCTCATCCGCGCCGCAGCACGGCGTCGGTAACGATCATTAGGATTATAGTAAGACAAACTCATAAAAATTCTAATTCAAAATTATAGACCAAAGTAAAACTGTGCGATGAAAATATAAGTCACCCACAAAATAAGAACAAGAGGAACCCCACCGCGCAAATAATCACGGAAACGATAATGCCCCGGCCCCATAACCAGCAAATTCGTCTGATACCCAATGGGGGATGCAAATGAACAGTTTGCAGCGAAAATAACCGTATAAGCGAAAATCATCGTTAAATCTTTACCTCCGCTAAGCGCAGGATCAAGACTAGCCGCAAGGCTCAGAGAAATCGGCGTAAACAAAATCGCACATGCATTATTACTCAAAATATTCGTCGCAAGCGCAACCAATAAAAAGAGCGCCGCCAACATTGTTAGCGGTGTATTCGTGAACGGCAAATCAATGATCAAATTCGCAATATAAAGCGCCCCACCCGAGGCCTGCAAAGCCGTCCCAAGCGCAAGCATGGATCCAACCAGCAAGAATATCTTACGATCAATCGCCCGTGTTGCTTGACGAATATTCAAACATCCCGTCGCAATCATCATCGCCGAGCCCGTCACCGCAGCCACAGGAATAGACAAAACGCCCGTCGCCGCCAACGCAATCGTAACAAAGAACACACCAAACGCAATCGGCGCCTTACCCGGAACCGGAAGATCGCGTTTAGAGCCGGAAAGCACGATAAAATCAGGATTATACCGCAAAGAATCAACTGCCGCACGACGCCCCGTAATCAAAAGAACATCCCCTGCCTCAAGACGAATACGACCAAGCCTACGCCGCACAACCTTCGCCCGTCGTTGAATACCCAAAACAATCGTCCCAAATTGACGATGAAAATTGACATGATCAAGCGACATATCAATCATCCGTGACGCAGGCGTAATCATAATCTCCGCCAAAACGCGCGTCTCCGCATTGCGTGTTTCCGAAACCGGCCCGGCCTCTTCACCGCCCTTACTATCAATAAATTGCGCCTCTTCTTCCGACAATAAGAAACCAGGAAACTTCGACAACATCGCCATCAAAGTATCGCGCGTCGCCGCCACAATAAGCGTATCCCCCTGCTCCACACTATACCCATCAAAAGGCGGCAAAATCAGCTGTCCGCCGCGCTGAACAAGCTTAATATTCAAATCAGGAAACTCTGGAAAACGCCCGTCAATACAAACAAGCCCAAGCAGCGCACTCTCATCATCCACATCAAGTTCGGCAACAAACTCCTTTTTACTCCCCATAAGATCGCGCGCCATCGTCGCACGATCAGGCATAAGACGCGGCACGAAAACAAGCACATAAACAAAACCAACAATCGCCAAAATAGAACCAGGGATCACAAAATCAAAAAACCCAATCGGATCATACCCAAGCTCAACCATGGTGCTGGACACCAAAAGGTTCGTAGATGACCCAATCAAGGTGGTCATACCGCCCAAAATTGCAACATAGCTAAGCGGGATCAAAACACGGCTTTGTGACATGCCAACCGTATTGGCCAACACTTGCAACAATGGAATAGCGATAATCACAAGCGGTGTATTGTTCATAAACGCCGAAACAACAAGCACGAAAACCAAAATCAAAATAATCGACAGCCACGATTTACGCTTATCCTTAAACGTCAGCAACGTCGTCACCGCGCGCAATGCGTCCGATTGTATCATCGCCTGCCCCATGACAAGCAAAGCCAAAACAGCAATCAAAGATGGATTAGAAAATCCGGCAAGCAACGCATATGGATCCACCATATTCTCGCCGTTTTTACCCAATAATGGAAAAACCTGCCCAAACAGCATAAGCGCTGTTAAAACCGCAATACTCGTAACCTCGATCGGAATTTTCTCACGAATAAAGGCAACGATCGCCGCCCCCGTGAGGAGCAACGCAAACCACATATGAATGCTAGGATCAATAAGTATAGACATGAAATGAAGCTCGCTTAAAACTGCCAGTATCGGACAAATATCAAAAAACAGATTTTACGGCGAGTTTGCCTCTTTACGCAAGCCCGTACGCGCAAATTCGCTAATATTTCTCAAACCAACACGAAACATAATCTCTGTGTCACTATCACCGGATGCATCATCTGTACGATTCTTATCCGCCTGCAATGACCATGAAACACATTGCCCAAAATACCCCACCCCTACGGAAGCTGTCCTCAGCCCAGAATTGGTCGAACCAAGATCATATTGTGTCCCTAGCGAAACAAGCCACTGATCATTAATATAATACTGCGCGCTCCCCGAAACCTGCTCACGGTTTTCGGTAATCTCCGTCCCCGCAAGCGCCTGTGCATACAAATAGCTCGCCCCTAAGCGAAAACGGTTCCAATCCGCATACGCATCAAGCTCGTGACGCTTCGACGCAAGGCTATCATTATCAAGCTGGAAACGATATTGCGCAGTATATCTGTTCTTATAATTCCCCTTAAGATACCCAACAACATCAGAGCTTTGCTCACTTAAACCTGACCCCGCCTTAAACGGGTTACTGCCCTCATCAAGCCGATAACTCTGCCCAATAAAAACCTCTGCGCCGCTGCTATCATAACCATTGATACCCGCGCGCATACCATATGTCACACGGCTCTGGTCTTCGATCACATCAAGCCCGGGGAAGCGATTTGTTTCAAACAAATTACTCGCATCAATTTGCACATCCTGACTATCCTCGTTGGGAATATCATCATTATCCCTATTTCTAGGCGCAACAGTAAGCCCGACAAGCGGCTCTATAACAATCTGCGCTTGATCCATGGCCTTCGCGACAGGATACGAGCTTTGGATATGAACTTGCGGAAAAAAACGGCTTTCAACCAAGCTACTGTCTCGCCCTGATGTCGTAGTTCTGCCATCGGCATCATTGACGTAAAACGCATCACCGCGCAGTGACACATCAAGATCAGACACCAAACCATAATCAGACACCAAACGGCGCTCCCACCCTAAATCAGTAGAAACGCGCGTAACATCTTGATCACGCCCATCTCGAAACAGGCTCAAAAACCCTGCGCTTGCATCCCATCGCCCACCGATAATAGGCACAGCGCCAGGATCACCGATAAAGCTCGCATAAAGCTCTGGCAAAACACCGGGCTGATCTTCCGCCAAATCACTGACACGGATATCTTTATAATGCTGAACAAGCCCGATCCCGTAATCCCTACCTGAAAAGCGCTCCGCATAAAGTGTATTTTGTAAAACATCATCATTGGAAATATCATATTGATTGGCATATTGCTCATCACTCACATACTGAATGTCCAAGCCAGATCGCCATTTATCATTCATATCCCATAGCCCGTTAGCAAAGATATGCCCGCGAAACTCGTCGCCTTCTTTCACATTGATATTATTACTCTGCCCGGTGCGATCAGAATACGTGACACCACCATTGATCTGAATGCCCGCATCTTGCCAACGCTGCCTATACTCAATAAGACCAAGAGGCGCCTGCTCCGTCATTGCCAACAAACCGAATGTTGCATCTTTATCAGGCGCAATATTCCAATAATATTGATTTTCAACAAATGCCCCCAATTCGGATTTAAACCCTAACGAAGGCGACAAAAGCCCGCTCTTACGGTCAATCGTGCCATCAGGATGTGAAAAATACGGTGTATACGCAATCGGCACGCCGTAAACATTAAAACGCGCATTACGATATGAAATACGCGCATCATCTTCATCATGCACCACTTTCGATGCAACAATCGCCCACGGCAATGGTTTGTCAGGATCACTTTTACACGCATCACAAGCAGTATATCGCGCCCCCTCCATAATCGTGCGCTTACCATTTTCGCGAATACCACGCTCCGCAGAAAAACGAGATCCATCAACAAGCGTCGTTTGAAGTTCATCAACAACACCATCTTTTAATTGGCTTGAATACTCAACATCCTGTGCCAGATGAATATCACCATTTTGTTCATTCAAAACGACATTTCCATGCGCCTGTACCATGCCCTTATCAATAAAATACTGCGCTTGATCGGCGCGTAAAATACGACCATCTTGGACAATAATAACATTCCCCTCTGCCATCGCGACCCGCGCATCATTATCAAAACGCATGGTATCCGCCTCAATATCAAGCGGTTCATCCTCTGGTTTACGTGCGCCACCACCGCTAACAGGAGAGGTTAAAAAATTACGATAATCATCTGTTTTAACAACAGAAACAGGCGCGCTGTATTCAGAGATAGATACAGCATCAACAGGTTCATAAGGCTCAATAGGATCAATTGGCTCTGGCGGAGATTCATAAACCGCGGAAAAATCATCCGCCGCAGAATTATTGGTCAACATCGGTTGATACCCCGATAATGACGCCGCCTCAATTGATGGCTCATCAACAATAGATGGAGGCTCTACGCGCTCTTCAAAATCAGAAACATTATTATAGTGGGAAACATCATCATACCCCGTCAACAATTGTGCAGATACAGGGCGTATAATTAAGACGCAAAGAAAAACAAGAAGAATAATCAGACACGGTTTATCCGAAAAACGCCGGAACATCATCTCCAAACCCCTTCTGATATGATGCATCATCATCGTTTTTCTTCGATGGCTTACTTTGATTTTTATTTTGCTTCGGCGCCTCTGCCTTTTGACGGGGAAGCGAATCTTTCTTTTCGCGGCGTGGCTTTTGCTCGGCCTTACGCTCATTGGAGCGATCATTCGCACGATCATTAGAGCGCTCCTGTGACTTTTCACCGCCGACCTGCTTAACCGGAATGCTCCTCTTAATCAGCTTCTCAATGGCATCGACAAATTTCTCATCATCGCCTTTAGATGCCAAACTCCACGCACGCCCATCAAGCCCCGCGCGACCGGTACGACCAATACGATGAACATAATCATCATTGTTAAACGGCACATCGTAATTAAACACATGCGACAATCCCGCAACATCCAAACCACGCGCCGCAACGTCACTACAAACAAGCAACGTGATCTCATCATTTTTAAACGCCTGCAAAGTCTCGGTACGTGTCTTTTGATCCATGTCACCATGCATCTGCCCCACGCTATAGCCCTTAGATTTCAACCAAGAGGTCAAATCCGCGATATCACGTTTACGATTACAAAATACAAACGCATTCTTCACGTCTTCAGATTTGATAATCTCAAGCAATGCCTCGCGCTTGTTACGGCGTGTCGTCCATACCAAAAACTGCTCCACATTCGCCGCAGTAGACGCGGGAGCGGTCACAGAAACCTCTCTCGGGTTGCTCAAAAATTGTTCAGTGAGCTTCTTAATCTCTGGCTGCATTGTGGCGGAAAACAACAATGTCTGACGAATAGGCGACAAAAGAGAAACAATCTTCTCAATATCGGGAATAAAGCCCATATCAAGCATGCGATCCGCTTCATCAATCACCAAAACCTTGATATCCGTCATCAAAATCTTGCCGCGCTCAAACAAATCAAGCAAACGCCCAGGCGTCGCAATCAAAACATCTGCGCCGCGCTCAAGAATTTTAATCTGATCATTCATCGACGTACCACCAACAAGCAAAACCTTGCTGAGGTTGTGATACTTGCCGTATGTGTCGAAATTTTCTGCAATCTGCGCCGCCAATTCACGCGTTGGTGTCAAAATCAAAGAGCGTGGCATCCGCGCTTTCGCACGCCCACCTGATAAAATCTCAATCATCGGCAGGGTAAAACTCGCTGTCTTACCCGTCCCTGTTTGCGCCAAACCCACCAAATCACGGCCCATCAGTACAATTGGAATTGAGGCCGCTTGGATCGGAGTCGGTTCAGTATATCCGCAATCCGCAATCGCTTTTAATGTTTCAGGAGATAGTCCGAGATCTTCAAATGTCATACAGTATTTACTTGGTTTCTTTTTTCAGTTTTATTATGCCCCAAGAGGTATAGAATAAAAGCCCAAACTGCAAGGATTTAAAAGGTTTCCCCATATGTCATCACCAACTTCTCTCAATATCGCCATCCAAATGGATCCCCCAAAAGGCATTAACCCAGAAAAAGACTCCACCTACGCACTCGGCTTAGAGGCGCAAAAGCGCGGACACACCCTCACCTATTACAACGCCGACAGCCTCTCCTTAAAAAACGGAATCCTCACCGCAAACTGCGCCGCATTAACGTTTCATGACGATAAAACGAACCATTGTGACCTCGGTTCATTCTCACATAAAGATTTAAGAGAATTTGATATCATATTGATGCGCAATGATTTTAATGACCCGATGAGCTACACCGCGATGACCCACATGCTGGATCACCTAAAAACCAAAACCCTCGTGCTCAACGATCCAACGGGCACACGCGAATCACCGGAAAAAATGCTCATCACGCATTTCCCCGACCTCGCGCCAAAAACACTCATCACAAGAGATCTCGACGCCATCAAAGCCTTCGCAAGCGAGCTTGGCGACCTCATCATAAAACCACTCAACGGTTTTGGCGGCATGGGCGTTTATCACATCACCGAAGATGATGACAATTTATCCTCTGTCTACGAAATGCTCTGCGCGCTCCACACCGAACCCTTCGTCGTTCAACAATACATCCCCGAAATCAAGAAAGGCGATAAACGCATCATCGTGGTCGAAGGCGAACCCATCG
Organism: Alphaproteobacteria bacterium; assembly: GCA_009995045.1. Classification (GTDB taxonomy): domain Bacteria; phylum Pseudomonadota; class Alphaproteobacteria; order Micavibrionales; family Micavibrionaceae; genus TMED27. The sequence continues at coordinate 28,954 of JAACQG010000008.1, read as the reverse complement.
CCGCCATCCTGCGCGTCCCCCCGCAAAAATCCGCGCGCGCCAATCTTGCCGTCGGTGGCACCGCCGAAATCGGAGACATCACCGACCGCGACCGCCAAATCTGTGCGCGCCTAAAACCCGAGCTCGTAAAACGCGGCCTTGTCTTCGTCGGTTTGGATGTCATTGGCGATTACGTCACCGAAATAAACCCAAAATCCCCCACAGGCCTTCAACACATTACAAAAATGCAGAACATAAAATGTGAAGAAACCATATGGGGCGCATACGAAGCCCGCTATAAGGCGTTTAAAAATGCGGCATGATTTTAAAGATCGCCTGCGTACGGAAAGCAATTTCAAATTCATCGCTGCCGCTTGTCTGGTTCTCGGCTTTATTGGTGTCATTATATTCACACCACGCGGAAAGGACTTTAACGCCCGCTCACAAGAAGAAGTCAAAATCGCCATGCAAATCTGCCAAGCGTCAAAAAGCTGGGTTCAAGCCAATCGCAGCCACTTAAAACTCGGCAACGCCTCAAAACTGGATAATATCCCCATCAATGGAAATATCCCGGAATTTAAATACACCAAAACACCACAAGTCATCTTTATCTCAAGCGGCTTCAACAGCCCCAACATGACAAACAACATGTTTTGCGAAGTCATCAATCCAATGACCAAACAAAAACTCTATTACGATTACGAAAAAGGTATCTGGCGCAATAAAATACGCTTTAGACGCTAAAATTAATGCGCATGCCCGTGATCATGATCATGCCCTTGATGCGCTGCTCTTTCAATGCGGGCATCCGCTGCATGCGGAACCTGAATATTCATACCGCGATGGAAAATCGCATAAACGCTCACATTCACCACAAATAAAATTGTCGCAACTTCCAATAAACGCGAAGATTTGCGCTTCTTCGGTGCGCATGGCTTATCGCAACACCCGACCTCAACACAATCGACCTTGCGACTATAGATAAGCACGCCCCAACCAACAGCCAGCAACAAGCCAGAAGAAATAATGATCGGCAATTCCCATTGATGAAGGAAATCATGAACAACCAAAAGGCTAATCGGCAATGTACCAACAACGCCAACACCAACCAAAAGACTTAAAATACTAATCACCGTCGGCAAAACACAGCAGAAAATATGGCTGGTTTCCGCTAAAATAACGGCAAGATTGATGTGTTTTTGAAATTTTTCCATGCCGTTTTGTAAATGAACATTCAAAAAGAAACAAGCAAAATAAACAACTGATATAACATATCTCTAATGAGAAAATGCGCCGTCTTTAATATGCATTTCCGCCTTATCAACGCCCGTCCAATTATCAATCTTCAAAGTCCCGACCAAATCAAATGCCGCGCCCTGTTGCTTCAACAGCGCATCACCCAATGGCGTATCAACACTGCGGAACGCCATCGCCTTCATCCATGTTCCACCTTCCCAATCCGAAAACATCACACGAATATGCGAATCCCCAACAACATCGGCTTTGTTAATGCGTACATTTTGAAACAAAAATAACGGCTCAGGATATTCCTGTCCGAACGGACCAATCGAATTGTTCAACACATGCACAAAATCAGGCGTAGCCCCCCGCACCGTCACAACACCATCAAGGCGCGTAATCACGTTCGGATCATTGCTCTGCGCCTGTTTTTCAATATGTGCATATAAAAACGCACGAAACGCATCAAGTCCATCAGCAGAAACACTAAATCCGCCCGCCATCGCATGACCGCCGCCCTTGGCGATCAAGCCCTCATTACGCGCATCAATAAAAGCCTGTGCAATATGAATCCCGGGAACGCTGCGCCCCGATCCGCGCCCCTCATGCAAGCCATCCTCATCAATCAAAGCAACCGCAACCGCAGGCTTGCCGTATTTTTCCTTCAAGCGCCCCGCAACAAGGCCACTTAAGCCCTGATGAAATGTCTCTGACGCGACAAAAATCAAAGGATACTGATCCAATCCTTTTGCCTCGACTTGCGCGATGGCTTCGCGCTCCATCTCCACCTGAATGGCTTTGCGTTTGTCATTACAATCATTCAGCGTCCAAGCAATATCATTAGCCTCCGAAACACTATCACTAGAGAGCAACCGCGCCCCAAGATCCGATTTATGCACACGGCTGCCCGCATTGATCCGTGGCCCTAAAATGAACCCTACATGATACGGAGAATAAGGCGGAGTGATTTTTGAAACAGCAATTAATTCTTTTAAACCAATGTTTTGCGTGTTTTGCATCACCTCAAATCCACGACGCACAAAGAGCCGGTTCACACCGAGCAATGGAACCATATCGCACACCGTACCAAGCGCGACAATATCCATCCATTGCATCAATGGCGGCTCCTTTATTCCCTTATCTGTATAAAAACCAGCCGCCCGCAATTTGTTATTAATCGAGATCGCCGCCATAAAAGTGACACCAACCGCCGCCAAAACATCAAGCCCCGCGTCATCATCCTTACGCTTGGGATTAATGACAAATTTCGCGTCCGCCAGCCTGTCTTCCGCCTCATGATGATCGAGGATAATAATATCCAACCCCATCGCTGAACCTTCCGCGACCGTATCAAACGCCGTCGTCCCGCAATCAAGCAAGAAAAGAACATCCGCCCCGTCATCCTTCAACGATTGCAACGCCGTCACATTCGGGCCATACCCCTCGGTCAAACGCCCGGGAATATAAATCGGCGCATCAACACCGCAATGTTTGAGAAAACGATACAACAACGCCGAAGACGTCGCGCCATCCACATCAAAATCACCAAAGATCGCAAAATTTTTCCCCGCACCAATCGCAGACACAAAAAATTCCGCCATCGCCTCCATATCCGCCATATCAAACGGATTGGGAAGATTATCTTTCAATGTCGGATTCAAAAACGCAGGAATATCAGCCAACGCAATCCCGCGCCCGGCAAGCATCCGCGCCGCAACTTCAGGGATATCATTCTGACGAACAATCTGCTCAATCAGATGCAAATCTACATCCGGCAAATCCCAACGGGCTTTATTAAATGACAAAGAATCAGACATGAAATAGTATTAGCACGTCATCATGAGCGAAGCGAAGCAATCCATCCCACACTATCAACAAGAGATATCCGATTGCCACGTCGCTAGGATCCTCACAATGACGACAGAAGCTTAAATGCTCTTCAACCATGTTTTACGGCGTAGATTATGCGTCGCTTCAATGCGGCGAACCGTGCCTGATTTCGAACGCATCACAATCGTTGACGTCTTCGCCCCGCCCGGATAACGACGAACACCGCGAAGCATTGATCCATCCGTAACACCAGTCGCCGCAAACATCACGTTATCTGGCTTAGCAAGGTCATCCGTTGTGTAAATCTTGTTCAAATCAGTAATGCCCCAACGATCGGCGCGCTCACGCTCAACATCCGTATGAAACACCAAACGCCCAAGCATCGCACCCCCGGTACACTGAAGCGCCGCCGCAGCCAAAACGCCCTCTGGCGCGCCGCCGTTACCAACATAAAGATCAATACCGGTATCAGGGTCAGTCGTCGCAATCACCGCGCTAACATCACCATCACCAATCAAATTGATACGCGCACCAGCTTCACGAACGGCTTGGATCAAATCAGCATGACGTGGACGATCCAAAATACAAACGGTCAGATCATCAATATTACCGCCCTTTTCCTTCGCCAATTTCGCAAGCACATCCGCAATCGGCGCATCCAAATCAAGGATATTCGGGTCAATACCCGGTCCAATCGCGATCTTATCCATGTAAGTATCAGGCGCGTTCAAAAACCCGCCCTCATCCGTCATCGCAACAACCGCCAAAGCATTCGGCCCACCTGCGGCGGTGATATCAGTACCTTCCAACGGATCAAGCGCGATATCAATCCGCGGCCCTTTTCCATCACCAACTTCCTCGCCAATATAAAGCATCGGCGCTTCATCACGCTCGCCTTCACCAATCACGATACGCCCTTGAATATGCAGCGAGTTCAGGGCATCGCGCATCGCGTCAACGGCAACCTGATCCGCCTCAACCTTATCACCGCGCCCAACCTGTTTCGACGCCGCCAAAGCCGCTGCCTCTGTCACACGCGCCAGTTCAAGCGCAAGGTTACGATCCATATATGTTTCTTTATCCGTCATGTCGTCTGCTTTCTGAGCTAGGGTCATTGTAAGTTCACTTTTCTATTCTAAAGGTTCAATACGCATCAAGCATGGTTCTGCATTGACGCTGTTTAATGTTTGAATGGCATCACACGCCGCCTTAATATCCGCCTGTTTCGCCTCATGTGTCGTCATAACAAGCGCAACCGATTGATCCGGATCACGGCCATGTTGAATAAAACTCTCAATAGAGACATTATGATCACGCAAAACCGCAGACACATCCGCAATCACACCAGGCTGATCCAAAACATCAAGACGCAGATAATATCCGCTCACTGTCTCGCCCTGATCGATCCATTCCGGGTCTTTTAAATCATTGGCCGGAATACCGAATGTCGGCACATTGATGCCACGCGCCAAATCAATAACATCCGACATAACAGAAGACGCCGTAGGCCCCTCACCCGCACCGCGCCCAACGATCAAACCGCTACCTACATAATCACCCTCAACCTGAACTGCGTTAAACACACCATCTACACGGCCAATTTTGCTGTTTTCCGGCACAAGGCATGGCTGGATCGATTGCATAATTTTGCCATTCACACGGCGCGCTATGCCCAACAATTTAATCTTATAACCAAGCTCGGTCGCAAAAGCGATATCCACCGCAGTCACCCCGCGAATACCCGTCATCTCAAGCGATTTGAAATCAGGCTTCGTCCCAAACGCAATCGCGGCAAGCAAAGCAAGCTTATGCCCCGCATCATCGCCATCCACATCAAATGAAGGATCCGCTTCCGCATACCCTAAATCCTGCGCCTCTTTCAAAATCTCGTCAAAATCACGACCAGTCTCGCGCATCGCGGTCATCATATAATTCGACGTACCATTCAAAATACCAAAAACCGCCTGAACATCATTCCCCGCAAACCCCTCTCTCAAGGCTTTCACAATCGGAACACCGCCCGCAATCGCCGCTTCATAGGCAAGGCTGACATTATTATCCTCCGCAAGCTTCGCAAGCTCCGCGCCATGATGCGCAAGCAAAGCTTTATTGGCCGTGATCACATGCTTACCTTTAGAAAGCGAATTACGCACCAAATTCAACGCAAGGCCTTCCGACCCGCCAATCATTTCCACAACACAATCAATCGAATTGCTATTGGCTAAATCTTCGGCATTGTCCACCCAATCATAAGCAGACAAATCAACACCACGATCCTTTGACGAATCGCGCGCAGAAACCGTCGTAATCTCAACACGTCGCCCACAACGCGCCGCCAATAAATCACCATGCTGCTGAATGTTTTTCACAACACCAACGCCAACGGTTCCCAATCCAGCTATTCCCAAACGAAAAGCTTCAGCCATAATCATGTTTCCCTATTTATATGTTGATTTAAGGTTTTAACGTTTTTTGCATCGGAATATCAATGGGGTAAATGTCCACACTGGGGCTTAATTCCATTGCCGCCTCATCTTTTTGCGCAACGGGGCGGCTAAATGGAACAAAATTATCAACCGCCTCCTGCTCACTCACATCAAGGTTATAAATCTCAACCGCGCCATGCGTGTCACGATAAATGACATTTTCAACACTGCCCTCATCTACAAAAACATCCTGTCTTTCCAAATCAGATGAATGCACCTCAATTCTCTCTCCAGTGTCGAAATAAGAACACGCGCCAAGCGTCACAACCGAAGCACAAATACACAAGCGTTTTAAATTAATCATTCTCTACTCTTTTCATTGATACATAGGTATATTAAGCATTTCATACGTCAAGAAAAGAAAAATAAAGGGAAAACATGGCTAAACCACTGAATAAGGATCAAGAAGAACAATTCCAACGCCTCGATCCCGTTGCATTCTCACAAGCCATGGCCCGCGCATATGAACGTGCGCAACCTGTTATTGAAGACTTCATAGAAAAACAATCAAAAGCAGGTAACACCCTAAACCTCGATCCACTCAATGTCGGCGAAAGCTACTCCGAATTTCTTGAGAGCTTTTGGAACAATCCGGATAAATTCTGGGAACTCCAAATCGAATACTGGCAAAAGGGCATTGAGCTCTGGCAGGAAAGCACCTTTAAATTCATGGGTGAAGATTCCAAAAACATCATTGAACCCAACCCCAGTGATCGCCGTTTCAAAGCAAAAGAGTGGCAAGACAGCGCGCTTTTCGATTTCATCAAACAATCATACCTCCTGACATGCGAATGGATGGATAAATCAATCCGCAGCGCCGAAGACCTTGATGACGCGAAACGCGAAAAACTCGCTTTCTCAACTCAGCTTTTCGCAAACGCCCTATCACCAACAAATTTCGCAATGACCAACCCCGACGTCATCAAAGAAACCATGAATACAGGCGGAGAAAACCTTATCCGTGGCTTTGAAAACCTCATAGAAGACCTCGAACGTGGACAAGGCTCGCTCAAAATCAGCACAACCGATTACAACGCCTTTAAACTCGGCGAAAATATCGGCACATCAAAGGGAAGTGTCATCTTCCAAAACGACCTGATCCAGCTCATCCAATACGAACCGTTAACCGAGCAAGTCAACAAACGCCCCCTTCTAGTTATTCCACCATGGATCAATAAATACTACATCCTCGACCTGCGCGAAGATAACTCCTTCATCAAATGGGCTGTCGAGCAAGGACACACCGTTTTCATCGTCTCATGGGTCAACCCCGACAGAGAATTGGCGCAAAAGCGTTTTGAAGATTACATGAAAGAAGGCATCATCGCCTCTCTCGACGCAATCAAAGACACCACTGGCGAACCTGACTGCAACGTCGTCGGCTACTGCCTCGGCGGTACGCTTCTAACCATCACCCTTGCCTATCTCAAAAAGCACCAACAGGAAAAACGCATCGCGAGTGCAACCTTCCTGACGACGCTGATTGATTTCGAACATGCCGGTGATCTCAAACTCTTCATGGATGATGAACAACTCCAACTCATGGATCGCCAAATGGCCGAGGCCGGTGTCCTCCAAGCAAGCCACCTCCAACAAACATTCAGCCTCCTGCGCGCAAATGACCTCATCTGGTCATTCGTCATCAATAACTATCTAATGGGCAAAGAACCCTTCCCCTTTGACCTGCTCTATTGGAACGATGATTCCACCAACATGCCCGCGGCAATGCATAGCTTTTATTTGCGCAAACTCTATCGTGACAACCTCCTTAAAGAGCCAAATGGCATTGCAATGGATGACACTCCCATTGACGCAACAAGCATCAAAACCCCCGCTTACTTCCTCTCCGCACGCGAAGACCACATCGCCCCATGGCGTGCAACCTATCAGGGAACACAACTCCTCAGCGGCCCGAAAGAGTTCACCTTATCCGCATCCGGTCATATCGCCGGCGTCGTAAACCCGCCCATGAAAAACAAATATTGCTATTGGACCGCAAAAGACACACCCGCCGATTGTGACGCGTGGCTGGAAACAGCAAAAGAACACGCCGGATCCTGGTGGCCGCATTGGAACGAATGGACAAAACAACACGCCAACGGAACCGCTCCCGCCCGTAAAATCAAAAACCCGATTGAAGCAGCCCCGGGAAACTACGTCCAAAAAAAGACAACATAAAACGCTCCATAATCTGCGTCAGTTCTGATAGAATCGTAGAATGAAATTATTCTTTCTTTCCTGCCTAGCGATTCTATCATTTTCCTTTCACGCCCTCGCACAAGATGGGCGCGTTGAAAACGTGACTGTTAAAATCTATAAAAACCTTGAAAACGGCCAATATGAAAAAGTCGAACAAGACTTTAACGCATACATGGAAAACGGCATTAAAACCCGCCACGGCACAGACATCACACTCGCAATTATCGACGGACTCATAGAAAAAGTAGATGCCGATGAAACCCATGAGAAATGGGACGCTATTCTGTCCGAATGGAACAGAAACAGGCCGAGCTCCTTCATCCAAGAATTTATCTCCTACCGATCAAAACACGCAGAAGCCGCATTCTTCACACAAGAAGGTCGCAGCGAAGATCTCATGCAAAGCCAACGCCGACGCTACAAAGACCTTATGAGCAACAGCTACAATCGCTATTTACGCATTATAAAAGATTTTCCAAATGAATGGAGAATACATGCCTACCTCGCCAAACATTATGATGAATACAAACTGACTCAAGCAGAATTAAATCAACATTTCCTCGCGACACAAACCATGAAAAAAGGCGAGGTATCAAGCATGGAGGGCTATATTGCCGCGATGTCACCCTATGCATTAGGACGCGACGACAAAACAATTTCTCAAGGTATATCCAACATTATAAAAAAATATCCTGATAGAAACCTAACAAAACCAGAATATATCGATGACGTTACGAAGCAAGAAATTGAAGATGAAATCTTTGAACTCGCCATCAACAAAATGCTCATAAACGCAAGACAATATGCCGATCAAGCAGACATCAAATCGACTGCTCCCATGCTCATCCCAATGGCTTACAGCATCATCTACAAGGACATAAACAAGCATTATGAAGGACGCCCGGATAAAATAGAGAAGCACCCGCTTTCATATAAACGAAAAGCTGTATGGCAAGAAATTGAAAGAAATTTCAAGCGCCTCATTCAACGCTATCCAAATAGCGGTAAATACCTCAGTGAATATTTACGGATATCTCTGGAAAGCGGTGAATCCGGTCAAATCCTTGCCATCATAAACACAATCATGAAAAACGACCCTGGCTATAACCCCTCTGAACTAGCGCCAATTCAATGTGATTACTTCAGCCAACGCCTAAAATCTGATAATAGCGACACGACAAGAAAACAAATGTACAGCGCATGTAAAAACGCACTAACATATGCCCCCAAAGAAACATTTTACTACCGCGTCGGCTGGGCCGCACGACAAGATGGTGAGTTTGATCAATCCAACATATTTTTAGAAAAAGCATCAGAACTAGCCCCGGATAATCCCGCCTATCTGACAGATATGTGCTGGAACTACAAAGATTTAAAACAATACGATAAGGCATTAGATTTATGCGACAGAGCCATCGCCATAGACAGAAAATTCGCCCGCGCATGGTTAGGGCGCTCTCACATAAATTACTACGGCTTCAATAACCTCGCCCAATCACAAAAAGATTCTAAAATCTATAAATCCCTAACAACACAAGAATCCAATCAATAAAAAAGCGCCCTTTAAAAAAGAGCGCTTCTTATAATTCTTAAAATAAAGCTGACGATTAACGCTTAGCCCACTGCTTGGTTCTACGCGCTTTGTGCTTACCAACTTTCTTACGCTCAACAATACGTGCATCACGTGTAAGCATACCCGCCGCTTTAAGCGGTGGACGAAGTGCAGGATCAAATCCTTCAAGTGCACGAGAGATACCATGACGTACCGCACCCGCTTGACCGGACAACCCGCCGCCCTTCACAGTACAGATAACATCATAATGACCAACCGCATTCACAACGAGGAATGGCTGGTTCAAAATAAGCTGCTGTGTTTTACGTGCGAAATAAATAGACTGATCACGACCGTTAACAGTCACTTTGCCTGAACCTTGCTTGATCCAAACACGTGCAACCGCGTCCTTACGACGACCTGTACCATATGAACGACCAAGTTTGTCGATCTTTGGCTCACGCTTTGCTGGAGCATCTTCCGCTGACGCATCAGTTTTTGCATCCGCAACAACATCAGTGCCCGCAACCGCGCCCTTAAGGTCTTTCAAATCTTTTACTGTTTCTTCTTTAGACATCTTTGTGGGTTCCTATCTTTTATTCTTTGCGTTCATCGCAGCAACATCAAGCACTTCCGGCTTCTGCGCTTCATGTCCGTGTTCTGTACCTGCGTATACACGTAGGTTTTTAAACACTTTATAACCAAGAGGACCTTTAGGAAGCATACGCTCAACAGCCTTCTCAACAACACGCTCAGGATGCTTACCTTCAAGGATTTGTCCCTTGCTGCGTTGCTTAATCCCACCAGGATAACCAGTATGCCAGTAGAAAATATCGCCTTCGCGCTTATTCCCGGTAAGGCGAACCTTATCCGCATTGATTACGATTACGTTGTCACCATCATCAACATGTGGTGTAAAGCTAGGCTTGTGCTTGCCACGAAGACGCAACGCAATGATGCTTGCCAAACGACCAAGAACAACGTCCTGAGCATCAACAATGATCCATTTCTTAACGACTTCGGCAGGCTTAGTAGAAGTAGTTCCTGACATAGTTTTATTCCTTATAATTAACTTGTGCGCGATTTATGCCTTTTCCCAGCCCCAGTGTCAATAAAAATGAACAAAAACAGTGCGATAAAATTAGGGTAAAATAATACCGCAAACCATCTCACCTCTAAAGCGAGGCTAAACATTATTTTCATATTTCATAAGCGCGAGATTTTTTTTATAACTCAAAATCACTCTTATGCAATTGTTATATATACATTTATTAGAAAATTTGAATGCATTTCACTGATTTTTCCGCGTAATAACAAGCCTTAATCCTTTTTCACGACATACAAATATAGCGTTTAAACAAAATAAACACCAAATAATAGGATATATTTCCTATTTTGTCAATCGCACACAGAAGAAAGCCTCAACATAATCTAAGCCGCAATCGCCCGCTCTGCACCCAAGAAGAAATCATCAATCGCAGCCTTCACCGCGCTGATATCATTCATCACATTGACGCTGCGGCGAAACTCATTCGCACCGTCAAAACCGGTGCAATACCAAGCCAGATGCTTACGCGCGAGGCCAATACCGCGACGCTCACCGTAATATTCAAGGATATCGTCATAATGGCGCCGAACAAGCGCATGAACCTCAACGGCATCTGGCGGAGCGGGAATCTCTTGTCCGCGCAAATAGGCCATCACCTCACGCAGCGCCCATGGACGTCCCTGCACTGCGCGCCCAATCATCACACCATCCGCGCCTGATATCTCCATCGCGGCCTTGGCATCCTGCGGCGTTAAAATATCACCATTTACAATCAACGGAATATCAACGGCTTCTTTAACATGGCGCACCGCCACCCAATCGGCCTCGCCTTTATACATCTGACACCGCGTGCGCCCATGAATGGTCACCATCTGCACACCAACATCCTGCGCTTTTTTGCAAAGGCTCGCCGCGTTCAAATTCTGATCATCCCAGCCTAGGCGTGTTTTCATTGTGACAGGAATATCCACCGCCTTCACCGTGGCCTCCATGATCGCAACCGCCAGATCTTCATCACGCATCAATGCCGATCCCGCCATCTTCGTCACGATTTTCTTCACCGGACATCCAAAATTAATATCAATAATCGCCGCCCCGCGATCCGCGTTCAACTTCGCCGCCTCCGCCATCACATCGGGATCACAGCCGGCAAGCTGCACAGCCATTGGAAATTCCTCGGCGTAATCACTGTTCATTTTAATGGATTCGCGGCTTTCCTGAAGCACTGCGCGGCTGGCAATCATCTCCGAAAAGACAAGCCCCGCACCATATTCAGAGACGATTTTACGAAATGGCAAATCTGAAATGCCCGACATGGGCGCAAGAAAAACAGGATCATCAATAGCGATAGAGCCAATATAAAACATTAACGCACCAAAGCACCAATCGCACCGCCCCACAAAATGCCCCGGCCCAATTGTGTGCGACATGAATCATCATTTGTCTTACATCCAGCAGCATCATTAAGCGCACCAATAAGCTTTGTCGGCTCTTTTGGTTCCGGCAGCGGCACATAGCTATGATTGCCTTGCCGAGCGCAACCACCAAGAGCCGCAACCGCTAAAGCCCCCACTAAAATCGCCCCGCGTTTAGACGTAAATTGATCACGCATCCAAGACATAACATTTCCAATCACATAAGTTATGACCAACAGATATCAGTAAAGCGTAAAAAAAGTCAAGAAAATGACGCTCAGCCACGATTGAATACAGCAAAGTAATTAGAGTCTATAAAAAGAAGTGGGCTCAAATGAATGTAAACCACATCAGGCTTTTAAGGCTAAATCTGAATGAAAACAAAAGATGGTCGGAACGGCGGGATTTGAACCCACGACCCCTCGCCCCCCAGGCGAGTGCGCTACCAGACTACGCCACGTTCCGACACGTGAGAATTACTAAAGGAAATGATAAGCGAAAGCAAACACAATTGCCGCAAAATCCATGAAGAATTATTTGGACGCAACCATCTTACGAAGCGACTTCAATTCATCCAAAGTGCTCTCAAGCAATGAACGCTGAGAAGAGCTAAGCCCTTCACGTACCGTTTTGGCTTGCACCTTTGCGGCGTCATCGCTTTTTGGCTGTGCGTTTGCAGGAGCTACTGTCGCGGCCTCGACAACCGCTTTCTTGCCCTGCTCCTTCAAAAGCTTCTGCACACCCTTGATGGTATACCCTTCGGTGTAGAGCAAATGGTGAATACGCGTTAGCAACGCCAAATCTTCAGGGCGATAATAACGACGGCCACCACCACGCTTTAACGGGCGAATTTGGCTAAATTTGGTTTCCCAGAAACGCAGGACATGCTGTTGTACATCCAAAACATCGGCAACTTCGCTAATCGTACGAAAAGCGCCTTCGGATTTGCGTGAACGGCGCGAGCTTGACCGTGCGCTGCGCACTTGATCTGAAACATCTTTGCCCGTCAACGGCCCTTTTACACGCGCTTCATTCGCGGCAGCGGGCTTACTCTCTACGGTGTTATTGTCCCGATTCCAGTTTACCTGACCGGAAACACTCTGCGACTTTTGCTGATCCATTGTCTTAATCTACCCTTTATTAATTCTATCTTTGAGGACATGTGATGCCTTAAACACCAAAACCTTACGCGGAGAAATCGGCACTTCCACGCCAGTTTTCGGGTTGCGACCAATGCGCTCACCCTTTTCACGAATAGAAAAGCTACCGAATGAAGAAATCTTCACATTCTCACCTGTAACAAGCGTATCCGCGATCTCATCGAGAACCGCCTCAACCAAGTCAGAGGATTCATTACGAGAAAGTCCAACTTCCTCATATACGGCTTCCGCCAAGTCTGCGCGCGTGATTGTACGGTTGTCCATATCCATACTCCTGTTGATTTGAATATATTAATGATAAGCGCCACAGCTTAAGCCGTCAATAACAACGACAACCTTACCCCCAAAAAAGGATTCTTCTTCAAGGGACTAGCGCTGTTTCTTCAGCAAAATAAAAGCATCGGGATCTAAAACCGAACCAGCGCCGATCCCCACGTCAAACCGCCGCCCATCGCCTCAAGCAAAACAAGCTGCCCTTGCTGTATCCGCCCATCCGCAACCGCTTCATGCAAAGCCAGCGGGATTGATGCCGCCGATGTGTTGCCATGATGATCCACCGTCACAACAACCTTGTTAATATCCATATCCAGCTTCTTCGCCGTGGCTTCGATAATGCGGATATTCGCCTGATGCGGCACAAGCCAGTCAATATCCGCCGCCGCAACATCATTCGCCGCCAACGCCTCATTCACCGCATCCGCCATATACGTCACTGCATATTTAAACACTTCACGTCCATGCATGATGATATGCCCCGCATCCCCCGTCGATGATGGCCCGCCATTGGTGTAAAGCAAATCACGCATAGTGCCGTTGGCATAAAGATGCGTCGATAAAACACCGCGATTGCCGTTACTCTCCGCCTCTTGCGCGTCCAAAACAACCGCGCCCGCACCATCGGCAAACAAGACGCATGTTGTGCGATCCGTCCAATCCACAATCGAAGACATTTTCTCCGCGCCGACAACCAAAATCCGCTTTGCCTGCCCCGCGATTATAAAATTATTCGCCGTCGCAAGCGCATACACAAACCCCGTACACACCGCCTGCACATCAAACGCCAAACCAACCGGCAACCCAAGCGCCGCCTGCACCTTGACCGCGACGGATGGAAATGTCTGATCCGGCGTCGTCGTCGCCACAATCACACCATCAATGCTCAATGGATCAATATTCCCACGCTCCATCGCATCCTTCGCCGCCGCAATCGCCAAATCCGCCGTGCTCTCATCATCCGCCGCGATATGGCGTGATTGAATACCGCTGCGCTGCGTGATCCATGCGTCAGTCGTATCAACAATCTTTTCAAGATCGCTATTGGTCATGATTTTTTCGGGAAGATAGGAACCAGTAGATAAAATAACAGATTGAATAGGCATAAATAAAAATTTTCTATGAAAGGAATGATTCTTGGGAAATCAGATTGTTAATATCAGTGGTGACCGTCTCGACATACCCATGCCGCGCAAGCTCCGCCGCCAGTTTGACCGCAGATGAGAACGCAAGCGCATCGCATCCGCCATGGCTTTTGACACATAAACCGTTAAGCCCAAGAAAAACACCGCCATTATACAAACGCGGATCAACCCTGTTCTTAAACGCCTTAAGCGAGCCAGACGCAAAAACCGCCCCAATCATCGACAAAAGATTCGCTTTCAACGAAGCCTTCAGCCCGTCACCAAAAAACTGACCAACCCCCTCGGCTGTCTTTAGCGCGATATTACCCGCATAGCCATCACACACGATAACATCGACCGTACCCTTGGTGATGTCATTGCCCTCAACAAAGCCGTAATAATGGCCGGGAAAATCAACATTAGACAAAATCTCCGCCGCGCCGCGCACATGATCCGGCCCTTTGGTCTCTTCCGATCCAACATTCAACAGGCCGACAGTCGGAACCGATATAGCGGGATTATGCGCCTTCGCAAACACCGCGCCAAGCACTGCAAACTGCGCCAAATTTTCCGCATCCACCAATACATTCGCACCCAAATCAAGCATAACCGTTGAACCGCTAACCGTCGGCCACAAGCTCGCAATGGCAGGACGATGAATACCAGGCACCGTTTTAAGCACCATCTTAGACAGCGCCATCAGCGCGCCCGTATTGCCCGCCGATACAACCGCCTGCGCCCGCCCGTCCTGCACCGCCTCAATCGCTAGGCGCATAGATGTGCCTTTGCTGGAACGAAGCGCCGTAGAAGGCTTTTCATCGCTTTTGATATATGTATCTGTATGAATAATTTCTGAAGCGGCAATCAATGCATCATGCCCCTTTAAGGCATTTGCAATTTTTGCCCGCTCACCAAACAACAAAAACCGCAAATCAGGATTGGCCTTCACACATAATGCAGCCCCGGGAATCACGCTATCAACCCCGTGATCACCGCCCATGGCATCCAATGCAATTGTAATGGTTAAAGACAAATTGAACCCTCTTTAAAACAAGAATCGTTTTGGCGTTAAAAAGCCTGCATCATTATAATGCAGGCTTCATCATAATCTAAATAGATTATAGTGAATTAATCACGGCCTTCAATAACCTGACGGCCTTTATACATGCCTGTTTTAAGGTCGATGTGGTGACGGCGCTTAGGCTCGCCTGAATGTGCATCTTCAACCCAGTTTTCAACAGTGAGTGCATCATGTGCGCGGCGCATGTTGCGCTTTGATTTAGTTGTTTTTCTCTTTGGAACAGCCATAGCTCTTATCCTTTAATTAATCTTGAGTGGAGTAGATAACGAATTCGCATACCGAATGCAAGTTATTTATTCCCCCTTCTCCAATTTAGATTTCCAATCCTTCAATGCGGCGAACGGGTTATTCTTAAATGCCTCGGGCACTTTATGCGGTTCATCATCCCCATATTCGTAATTCACGCCCTCTTTATGCGGATAGGGATTAATCGCCAATGACAAATGCTGAGTAACAACTTCACCCAAATCAATCTTGCCATCAATGATGCGTTCCGGGTCGTCGGATTCATCAATGATCGGTGTCTCGCCATTGGCTTTAACCTGCTTATCATGCTTAACCTTAGCCAAGGCAACCGCCTGATCAGGATCAGCAAACCACGCCTCAAACGTCTCATTCACCTTGGTTTCAATCTCATCCATACTGACCACACAAGATTGCTTAAGCGTTGCAAGAATATGCCCTTTAATATGAACAACCAAACCGCCCTGCTCACGCTTAAGCACTAAATCTGCCTTCAACATCTCAATGCCCAATATACCAAGACGCCGCACCAAATTTTTGCGCTCTTCTTTATTCGGGGTAATCGAAAGACGCACAACCTCATGGCTAACGTCATCCGCCTCGATAAAATGTGACCATTCTGATTCTAAAATTTCACTCATACTTTAAATCTCAAATAAATTTTCTTTATTAACAATCTCATCAAAATCCAACGCCCGCAAACGCTCGATGTTATTCATCATATAACGCGCAAACGCCTGAACGTCATCATCACTAGGCGAATCAACAGTGCCGTAAAGATTACGAACCAGTGATTCCTTGAGCGCTCCCGTTGTGAGCGCTTCAGAATAAGCATGCACACGCCCGTTGAACGCTTTCATCATCTTTTGTTGATGCTTTGGAATGCCAACATCCCCCACACCAATCTCACGCAAAGTCACATGCATTTGCACAAAAATGCGGTCAAACAACGCCTGATTAAAAACATCCGCCCGCCCAAGATCTTTTTCGTTCAAAACCTCAACCACCATGAACGTATGCGCAATCAAACAATCGAAGCGCCCATCAAATGTATCTGGCACGCCCATATCCGTGTATAAAACAGGCTTACGCGACGCCGCCATCAAACGCTCATAGACCGCCCGCGCATCTTGTTCATATGGATTTTTCTTTTTCAACAGACCAAACATTGATTTCCTACCCGCATCCGCTATAGCTATATATATCTTTATAGAAAGAAGTAGTGAGCAATATGCAAGTCATCAAGCAAAATAAAAACCTTTTTCTCATCCCAATCGCCTTACTTGTGGGCACAACCGCGTTAAGCGCATGCACGCCAACAGTGTCACAACGCGGCAATATGCTGGAAAATTACCAAATTGAAGAGATCAAAGTAAACGAATCCAAACGCTCAGACGTCTTGCGCACCCTTGGCTCCCCGACCACCAAATCCACATTTGATCCCAAAGTTTGGTATTACATCGGTCAAGAAACTGAAAAACGCGGCATCTTCGACCCGAAGGTCACAAAAGAGCGCATCTTCCTCGTCGCATTTAACGACGA
Organism: Alphaproteobacteria bacterium; assembly: GCA_009995045.1. Classification (GTDB taxonomy): domain Bacteria; phylum Pseudomonadota; class Alphaproteobacteria; order Micavibrionales; family Micavibrionaceae; genus TMED27. The sequence continues at coordinate 11,783 of JAACQG010000008.1, read as the reverse complement.
AGGCACGCTCACGGATATCGAAGAAATTGATCGCAAACGCCTCAATATCCCATATGTCCGCGATAAAACCATAACACACGGGAATGAGCGCACACTCGCTCAAGAGCTTCTCGGCAATCTCGGGAAGTTTAACCCTCAACAAAATAGCAGCGCAGCCACAACCGGAGGCGGGATTTAAACAAAAAAGTCCCCGCTCGGCCTAAACCAAGCGGGGAGAGTGTTGATGTATTATAGAGGGTTCACATCAAAACTGTATAATTCCTTAAATTGGACGCTGCTGCACCACCTGAAGCAAAACATCGTTAATCTCACCATCATGCATAACCTCTTGGCTAATCGCATTGAGGCGCTTTTTAATGTAGCCAACCTGAATAACGCCGCCTTTAAGCGCGGCCTGCTCGCTCAACATTCCGTATAAATCTTGAATATATGCGTCCTTAAGCTTAGGAGCGAGCGAGGTAACCTTCGCCGCATTCGCTGCTTCCACCTCAAGCGCGACCACCATGCTTACCACTTGGCTAACGCCGCTTTTGTCAACAATCGGCAAGATCAAAGGATCAAGCTCTACATATTCATAATGCGCCTCGTCGCCATGATCTTTTTTCTTCTTTTTGGCCTCTTTGTGCTCAGCCGCAGGTGTAGAAGCTTCTGCTTCACTATTAAAATAAAAATACGCCCCTGCCCCGCCACCGGCGAGGACAACAAGCGCACCTATTATCATCATAATTAATTTCATTACGTACTAACCCCAACATTGATTTGAACCCTGATTATTATGATACACTGCAACATATTAAGGACGGGTTTATATTAGATACAATTTGAGATAAATTAACATAACGCATGCGCACAGACATAAGTCGTCTGCACGATATAATACGATCAAATTTTAACGAAAAAGCTTAGCCAGAGAATCCAGCACACCATTGATGAGCGCAACCTCGTTCTTTTCAAAAAACGCATGCCCCACATTCAAATAGTCATTGATGATAATCGGCGCATCAATATCCGAATGCGCCAATAACTCATACGCACCGCATAACAACACGGAATATAATAACGGCTCAACAAAGCGATCACTCGCATCTTTCTTAAGGTTAGCCTTCATCACCGCATCAAGCTCGACATAGCGCTCTTCAACCCCGTAAAGGATCTGCTTAAACAACGCGCCATCAGGCGTAACAAGCTTCTGCCCGTCAACTTCCTGCTCACTGCGATGTAAAATATATTCATCATAAACAGTTTTAACTGGCTGCTTATTTTGCTTCATCTGGTAAAGCGCCTGCACCGCCAATAATCGCGCAGAAAGCACTTGCGCCTTATGAGATGGTTTATCTGCTGATATCTCTTTTTCTGCTTCTGACACGCTGCTTACACCTTAATCTCTGGAATAACATTCAGCATCTGCATACACGCCTGCGCTGCCTCTTGCCCTTTAATCACCATATGATCAACAAACCATGCCTCATCATCGGCGTCACCTTCAGTATAATTTTGCGGCGCCAGAACAACAGACAAAAACGGCTTGTTCACTTGGATGGACACATCCAAAATGCTCTGCACCACGGTATGCGCAACATACTCACGATGATAAATCTTACCGTCAGTCACAAACCCGATCCCAACCGCAACATCAAACCCACTCTCAAGCGCAATCTTACCCGCAAGCGGTATCTCAAGCGCACCAGGAACCTTAATCACCTTAATATCCGCGCGATCATACCCCGCTTCAACCATCGCATTCACAAACCCATCCTCGGCAGAACCAACAATAGACACATGCCAAGAGGCAGTTAAAACAGCAATTTTTTTAGACATATCGGAAAACTCTTATCTTTGTTGAAGCATTCTTGCCACGTATCGGGCCAGCATATCAATCTCTAAATTTAAATTATCGCCCACACGACGATTCGAAAGCGTCGTGTGTTCCCATGTATGTGGAATAATATTCACACCAAAGACATCACCCTCAACTTCGTTCACCGTCAATGAAATCCCGTCAAGCGCAACCGATCCTTTCGAGGCAATAAATCCCGCCAAATCATGTGGCACCCTGATACTTAAACGCCAAGAATCATGATCTTCCTTGATCTCGGTTAATTCAGCCAATCCATCGACATGCCCCGAAACAATATGCCCGCCCATCTCATCACCAAGGCGAAGCGAAGGCTCAAGATTGACGCGCGCGCCCTCCTCCCATGACCCAATCACGGTCAAACCGAGGCTTTCATGCGACACATCAACAGCAAACCAATCACCATCAGCATCCGCGCCCTTTTCAACAACCGTCAAACAGCACCCGGAACACGCAATCGACGCACCGATATCATGGCGCGACATATCCATATTCGTTTCAATCACAATGCGCCAATCCCCATCTTTATCAATGGAACGCACACGGCCTATATCTTGTATTAATCCTGTAAACATGAAAGCAACCTATGGCTATCGACGATAAATTTCCAGCAAATCTTCACCCATCTCGCGTTTTTCAACACACATAAGCGCATCAAGGTCGAACACCGCCCCCTCAACACCGCCCGCATCAAGCATATTGACCGATCGCAAAATCTGAACCTCGTCAAAAACATCCGCCTCAATGAAGGAATTGTGCAATTTCGCGCCCCCCTCAACCAAAAGCCGCGTAATACCCGCCTCCGCCAAACGGTTAAGCGCAGATGTCACACACGCCCCCGTTTCAATCACACGCACCCCCGCATCATTAAGCGCCTGTTTTTTATCCGCATCCGCAACCTTACACAAAACCCACACAGGGTCACCAGACGCGCTCTGCACCAATCTGCTATCAAGCGGTATTTTGAGCTGGGAATCGAAAACCACACGCACAATCGAATGCATATGCCCCTCAACACGCGCGGTTAATAGGGGATCATCGGATAAAACAGTGTGAATACCAACCGCAATCGCATCATATGTCGCACGCAGAAAATGCAGATATTCATGCGCGTCATGACCGCTAATTTGTGTGTGCTGACCCGCGCCATGCGCATCGCGTGATGCGATCAAACCATTCGCCGATATCGCCTGTTTCAAGCAAACAAATGGCCTGTTTTCCTCAACCCGCTTAAAAAACCCGATATTCAAATCAAGCGCCATATCACCGTAAAGACCAACCTCAACATCAATCCCCACCGCGCGCAAAGCCTCAATTCCCTGCCCCGCCGTACGGGGATCAGGATCAACACACGCCACAACAACACGGCTCACCCCCGCTTCAATCAATGCTCTCGAGCAAGGCGGTGTCTTTCCATGATGATGGCATGGCTCCAAGGTGACATAAGCCGTGGCGCCCTTTGCTCGCTCTCCCGCCGCGGCAATGGCAACCGTCTCCGCATGCGGTCTGCCACCATCCGCAGTACAGCCAACACCAACAGGAACACCATCATGAACGAGCACACAGCCCACAGAAGGATTAGGCCATACCCGCCCAAGCCCGTCCTGCGCAACCGATAACGCCATCCGCATATAGGCTTCATCGACGCTATAATTCATGGAGATAACCCTATTTAGATTTGGCTTGAATTTGTTTGATTTCTTCAACGAAAGCATTGAAATCCGAAGGCTCTCGGAAATCCTTATATACGGAGGCATAACGTATATACCCAACCGTATCCAAGTTAACCAATGCCTTCATCACTTCCTCACCGATAAGGCCGGATTTAATCTCCGCCTCACCGCGCGATTCCAAATTGCGCACGATCTGTGTCACCGCTTTTTCAATAACCTCAAGATCAACGGGGCGCTTCTGCAACGCAATTTGCATAGATTTAATGATTTTATCACGATCAAATGGCTGTTTGCGCTCACCCGCTTTCACCACGGTCATCTCACGCAATTGAACCCGCTCAAAAGAGGTAAAGCGCTGTTCACAAGATGGACATTCGCGCCGACGACGGATGGCAGTATTATCCTCCGTAGGACGCGAATCCTTCACTTGTGTCTCGTCATGGCCGCAAAACGGGCATTTCATCAGCTTTTCCCCTAAGGAATATTGTATTTATAAGCAGCCCATTGATCGACGGTTAAAGCGTTGGATAGATTGGGAAACGCGCACACAAAGCTTCCACCTTCGCTTTAACGGCCTTCTCAACATCACCATTACCATCCACGCCATTGGCCTTAAGCCCATCAAGCACTTCGATAATAAGCTCACCAACTTGTTTCCACTCCGCAGTACCAAAACCACGTGTTGTCGCCGCAGGCGTTCCAAGACGCACACCAGACGTCACCATAGGTGGTTCTGGGTCATACGGAACCGCATTCTTGTTACATGTCATACCCGCACGCTCAAGCGCCTCTTCGGTGACATTGCCCTGCAATCCTTTTGGACGCAAATCAAGAAGCACGATATGGCTGTCTGTTCCGCCCGATACAATATCCGCGCCACCCGCCTTAAGCGTGTCCGCTAGAACGCGTGCGTTATCAACAATCGCCTTCGCATAATCTTTAAAGCTAGGCTTTAATGCTTCCTTATAAGCCACTGCTTTACCTGCAATAACATGCATCAGCGGCCCGCCCTGAATACCAGGGAAAATAGCAGAATTGATCTTTTTGAAAATCTCAAGATCATTGGTCAAAATCATACCACCACGCGGCCCACGTAGGGTCTTATGCGTCGTTGTTGTGGTTACATGCGCATGTGGCACTGGCGAGTCATAGGACCCACCGGCAACCAAACCAGCATAATGCGCCATATCCACCAAAAGATATGCACCAACGCTATCCGCAATCTTGCGGAAACGGGCGAAGTCGATCTGACGTGGATACGCAGATGCACCCGCGATAATCATCTTCGGCTTGTGCTCCTTCGCAAGACGCTCAACTTGTTCGTAATCAAGCAAATTGTCATCTTCACGCACGCCATATTGAATAGCGTTAAACCATTTACCGGATTGGTTAGGCGCCGCACCATGTGTCAAATGACCACCGGAAGCAAGGCTCATCCCCAAAATTGTATCACCAGGCTGAAGAAGCGCTGTAAACACGCCTTGGTTTGCCTGTGAACCGGAATTTGGCTGAACATTCGCATATTTCGCGCCAAACAATTCCTTCGCACGATCACGCGCCAAATTCTCAACGACATCTGCAAATTCACACCCGCCATAATAACGACGCCCTGGATATCCTTCCGCGTATTTATTGGTCAAAACAGACCCTTGCGCGTCAATAACCGCTTTCGATGTAATATTTTCCGACGCGATCAACTCGATCTGCGTTTGCTGACGATGAAGCTCATTATCAATCGCCTCTTTAATCTCCGCATCAACCACCGCTAAATCATTGGTGAAAAATCCTTCAACATCGCTCATATTATCATCCTTTATCGCTGCGTTGCTCATTATGGTATTCCTTTTCTTAACTAAGCTTATCAATTCGTTTTTGGTGGCGACCACCTTCAAATTCTGTATTCAAAAACACGTCGACGATATCAAACGCCAATTCCCCGCCAACAATACGCGCACCAAGCGCAAGCACATTCGCATCATTGTGCTGACGCGTCAGCCGCGCCATGGTCGTATCCGTACAAAGACCGCAACGAACAGCAGGGTTACGATTCGCTTCAATCGATATGCCAATTCCCGTCCCGCAAATCAAAACACCTTGCGGCGCTTCACCGGTCGCAATCGCATCCGCCATCTTTTTACCAAAATCAGGATAATCAACAGAATCCGTGGAGTCGCACCCAAGGTCATTCCAATCAACATCAGAAAAACGAGACTTAATCTCTTCCTTCAAGGCATAACCACCATGGTCACAAGCTATAGCTATCGTACGTTTCATGAACACTATATAGTGTGTCTACAGCCCTTAAATCAAGCCCTTTTTCTTCAACACATATTCAAGGCGCTTAAGCGCATTACGCTTGAGCAAATCCTCACTCGCGCTCGCAGGCCCCTGGATAGAAATTTCCGTCAAACTCGCCACATCCATCGCCGAGACTTTCACATACATGCCAATAGGATGAAATTCGATAATGACCTCACGGCCCTGTAAATTATGCTTGCTCATATTTTTTATTACCACAGAGTTTGAAGAGATAAATGAAATTTAAAGAGAAAAAACAAAATAACACTTTTATCTCTTTCTTTCCCTTTCCCCTCTGTGGTTAAATTTAACCATGAAAAAAGCAGATTTTAATTGGGAAGACCCCTTCAACCTCGACGACCTCCTAACCGAGGATGAATTGATGGTTCAAAAAACCGCCCGCGATTACGCACAGAACAAACTCATGCCCCGCGTGATGGAGGCTTACCGCACCGAAAGCTTTGACCGCGAGATCATGAACGAAATGGGCGGCCTTGGTTTGCTCGGCCCTATGATCGACGGCTATGACTGCGCCGGCACCAATTACACATCCGTCGGCCTGATTGCCCGCGAATTGGAACGCGTCGATTCCGCCTATCGCTCCTGCTACTCTGTGCAATCATCATTGGTCATGCTGCCCATCTATATGTTTGGCAGCGATGAGCAAAAACAAAAATACCTCCCCAAACTCGCAAGCGGGGAATTTGTCGGCTGTTTCGGCCTGACCGAACCCGATGGCGGCTCCGACCCCAATGATATGCGCACCAAGGCTGTCTATAATGATGGTTCATATAAGATCAGCGGCGCAAAGCAATGGATATCAAATTCCCCCATTGCCGAAATTTTCATCGTCTGGGCGCGCATTCATGGCGGCGATCATGATGGTAAAATCGGCGGCTTCATCCTTGAAAAAGGCATGAAAGGCCTCACCGCCCCTAAAATCGAAGGCAAGCTCTCCTTACGCGCCTCCCCCACTGGCGGCATCGCCTTTGACGAGGTTGAGGTCGGAGAAGAGCAACGCATGCCCGATGCATTCGGGATCAAATCTCCATTTATGTGCCTCAATTCGGCGCGTTATGGGATCGCATGGGGCGTCATGGGCGCCGCCGAAGACTGCTGGCACCGCGCAAGAAACTACGTGATGGATCGCCATATCTTCGGCAAACCACTCGCAGGTCAACAACTGATCCAAAAGAAACTCGCCGACATGCAAACCGAGATCACATTAGGGCTAACCGCCTGCCATAGACTAGGAAGATTGCGCGACGCCGACAACGCCGCCCCCGAAGCCATATCCCTCCTCAAACGCAACAATTGCGGCAAAGCCCTCGATATCGCAAGAATGGCTAGAGACATGCACGGCGGCAACGGCATCGCTGACGAATATCATGTCATGCGCCACATGTGTAATCTGGAATCCGTCAACACTTACGAAGGCACCCACGACATCCACGCCCTCATTTTGGGAAGAGCGATGACGGGACAGCAGGCTTTTAGCTGATGATAGCAATTGTTATAGCTGTATTTGCCTTGTCATTCTTTTTAACGCTGACAATATCTAGCTTTATTCTATCAAAAACACGCCTCAGCAACATAAGCAAAAAATGGTGCGTGACTGCAATTGTAAGCTTATTATGCTTCCCAACCATAACACCTGTAGTCATAGGGGCATCAATTCCCCTTCCTAATATTTTAACGCTTATAATGTTTTTATATGCGGCAAAACCTTTGATGCTAATGAAATTATATCTCTACGGTTGGAAGCTTTTCATACCCTCTTTACTAATTATAGCATTGATAACAAGAGGGATCGCCGCAATGATCTTCTACGAAAACCCACACAAAGAATAGTCAAAGCAATTTTTCTTTATACAAGGCACAAGTGACGACGCCTATTTTCATAGGCGAGGATCGCAGTAACGTTGTAAAAAGGAAAAGGGCGAAGACTAAAACCCGCCGCCGTAACCGCTGGTCTGATTCGCCCAGAAACGCTCAAGCTTCTTAAGCGTATCATTCAAACCAATAAGATTTTCATTAGAAACATCGGTTTGTGCGATTTGGTCTTCATGGCGTGCAAACATATCCGATAGCATTGTGTTCAATTCAATGCCTTTTTCGGACAATTTCACACGGATCGAACGCTTATCATGAACAGAACGCTCTTGGATCAAATAGCCGTTCTCCACCATCTTTTTCACGTTGTATGAAACATTTGAACCAAGATAATAACCACGAATAGTAAGCTCGCCCACGGTTAATTCATCAACACCAATATTGTGCAAAATCATCGACTGCACGTTGTTAATGTCCTGAATGCCTTTTTTATCAAGCTCAACCTTCAACACGTCAAGGAAATGACGGTGCAGGCGCTCTATCAATTGAATGGCTTCGTAATAAGGTGTAGGTGTCACTGTATGCAGCTCCGAGTAATTTAAGGTTTAATTGTGAATGCCCGACCAGATAAGGTCAACAAAGAATTTAATAACACTTATATTAACAGATTAAAACTTAAACAAAAGTTACTAAAATTAACAACAAACCATCAGTTAAAAATTTTCACCTCGTATAACGATTTATCTCCGGCCTTGAAAAAACGCTCCACCTGCTCATCACGAACATCCTCAAGCGTTTCTGGCTGCCAAATTGGCGCATGCTGACGATCAATCAAAACCGCGCGTATTCCCTCATATAAATCAGGATAACCCACAAAATTCTGCGCGAGCGTATAATCAAACGCAATCACGTCATCAAATTCAGCCCCCACCATATCCTCAAGATGCTTCGCCGTAACCATAACGCTAATCGGAGCGCGTGATAAAATCACACTTAAAATCTCCATCGCCCATGCCAAGCCATTCTCGCGCAGTCTCGAACACATCGCCAAAACATCACAACCAACAAAAACATCACGAATGAGATCACCATGATCGGCAAAAACGATAGCCTTGGGCTTATCGCTAGAAAACTTGCCGATAACGTTTTCAATGCCTTGCGAGGCAACACCATCAAGAAAGGCCGAAACATCACCGCTTTGAATATAATCATCGGCAAGACCCGCCGCCAAAACATCACCTGCTTTTATCTGAACACCAGTAATGGCAAGATAACGCCCCCAGTTATTGGGCGCACGAAGCAAATGATAAACACTGCCAACATCCGGGAATAAACCAATCGCGACCTCTGGCATGGCAAATAAAGTGTTTTCAGTTACAAATCTATACTGACAATGCCCCGCAATACCGTACCCACCGCCCATAGTGACGCCATCCATGATAGCGATTGTTGGTTTAGGATAATGAAAAATCTGCTTATTAAGCGAATATTCCTCTCCGAAATAAAGACTAGGAACGCTCAAATCTACCTGCCCACGACGATAATCCATCCCCGCACGGTAAAAGCTTTTTAAATCACCGCCGGCACAAAAGGCACGATCCCCCGCCCCGATGAACGCAACAGTAGAAACCTCATCATCGCTCTCCCAACGCTTCAATATCATTGCAATCTGGCGGATCATCTCCAACGACAGCGCATTTAATGCCTCAAGGCGATTCAGCGTTATCACGCCCAATCCTCCACGCTTATGTGTTAAGATTTGCTCTGATGGGTCGATGCTGTCTTGATTCATAATAAATATATCTATAAGAAATGGCGTTACATAAAATGCGATAATAACCGCGAATAAAAGGATTATAACATGTCTCAAAAAGATTCCAACCAAGAGACAATCAGCAATATCTTAGGCAAGAAAAACAGCCAAGCACAATATCCCGACATAAGAATGCGCCGCCTAAGAAGCACGGGCTGGATGCGCGATATGATCGCTGAACACCGCATAACACCGAGCGACCTAATCCTTCCTTTATTCGTGATTGAGGGCGAAAATCAAAGCCAGCCAATCGAATCTATGCCCGGCGTCAACCGCCAATCAATAGACCTCGCCATTAAAACCGTGAAACAAGCCTATGATTTGGGCATCCCCGCCATTGCGCTCTTCCCCGCAATTGACAGCAAGCTGAAAAACGATAAAGGCACAGAAGCCACAAACCCAGATAATTTAATCTGCCGCACGGTACAGGCCATCAAAAAAGCTGTCCCGGATATCGGCATTATCACTGATGTCGCGCTCGACCCGTATACAACACATGGCCATGATGGCCTGATTGATGAACAAGGGTATGTCCTCAACGACGAAACCATCGAAATTCTGCGCAAACAAGCACTCGTCCAGACACAAGCCGGCGCAGATATCATTGCTCCCTCCGACATGATGGATGGCCGCATCGCCGCAATTCGCTCAACACTGGATGAATCACGCTTCATCAACACCGCCATCATGGCTTATTCCGCAAAATTCGCCTCCGCATTCTACGGCCCCTTTCGTGATGCGGTGAATTCCGATGGCGCGCTGAAAGGCGACAAAAAGACATATCAGATGAACCCCGCTAACCGCCGCGTATCGATCCGCGAGGTGCAATTAGACATCAACGAAGGTGCAGACATGGTCATGGTGAAACCCGGCCTGCCCTATCTTGATATTGTCCGTGACATCAAAACGACCTTCCAAATGCCCACCTTCGCCTATCATGTCAGCGGCGAATTCGCGATGCTCAAAGCCGCCTCAGAAAATGGCTGGCTTGATTATGACGCATGCCTGATTGAGACATTGCTCTCTTTCCGCCGTGCCGGATGTGATGGAATTTTGACCTATGGCGCCATTGATGCCGCAAAAATTCTTGTAAAAGCATAAATATCAAACCAATACCCCTTGATCTTAAACGCAAAAAACCTGACACTGATAATAGCTCGTGTTAAAAGCTTTTTAAACTTCTCCCCTTATGATGAGGGTTCTCACGTCAATAACTGCGTATATTATTTAACCAGTTTCCCGTCACGGGGCACATAAGGACAAAACATGAAATTTGTCGGTATATTAGGGATCTTTGTCTGTACCTTCGGTGGCTTGCTGATTGCGATGGGCTTTAACATGCCTGGCTTTATTAAGCTGTTTATGATGATTCTCAAAGCCCTCCCCGGTGAATTCGTCATCATCATGGGCTGTGCATTCTCCGCCTTCATCATCGCCAATACGGGTGACACCATCAAAGGCTGCGTCAGCTATCTCAGCGCCCTATCAAAACCAAGCGCCTATTCGAAAGCCGATTACACTGAATTGCTCTCCATGCTATTTACCGTCTTCAAGCTTGCCAGAACAAAAGGGTGGCTCGCGCTAGAGACACATATCGAAAACCCACATGAGAGTGATCTGTTCGGTCAATTCCCCAAATTTCAGCATAACCACCACGCCATTGTGTTTCTCTGCGACTATCTACGCATTATCTCTTTGGGCAATGAAAACCCGTTCCAGCTAGAAGCATTAATGGATCAAGAGATTGAGACAATCGAACACCATGAAGGCCACCCCGGCCACGCCGTTCAAACCATGGCGGATGGTATCCCCGCCCTTGGTATTGTTGCCGCGGTTCTGGGCGTGATTAAGACCATGGCCTCCATTAATGAACCGCCCGCGGTTCTTGGTAAAATGATCGGCGGTGCATTGGTCGGAACATTCCTCGGTGTGTGGATTTCATATGGTATCGTGGCTCCTATTGCATCCGCGATGACATCAAAAGCAGAAACCGAAGTCATGTATTATAAATGCATCAAAATCGCAATGATCGCATATCTTAACGGCGCAGCCCCACAAGTCGCCGTAGAATTCGCACGCAAATTCCT
>JAACQG010000008.1:0-175 GCA_009995045.1 Alphaproteobacteria bacterium | reverse complement strand
GAACTTCCCGCACCAGCGCAGTGGCAAAAAGAGATGGCACATTCCAGCCTTCGGTGCCCATATTAACTAAAAGAAATACGCGGTAAGGCAAGGTTGGATCGTTTATGCGATTGTTAAAAAGGTCTTTGGTTTTCTCGTCTGACTCATTCGTAACCGGAAGCGCGATGGAAGGATC
>JAACQG010000005.1:250750-250998 GCA_009995045.1 Alphaproteobacteria bacterium | reverse complement strand
AATTCCTTTTTTGATTTTTCTTGCAAAAACAAGATGGCTGTTTGTAGTTCTTGAAATTTTTCGCGGGCTTCCAAAAGCCGTTTTTCGTTAATGACATATCCCTGTAGTAAATATTTTTTCAAAACCGATGTTACCCATTTTCTAAAATGAACGGCTCGGGCAGAATTTGTCCTATATCCAACCGCTAAAATCACATCAAGACCATAAAATTCAACAGGTTTATCGGAATTTGCAATGTGCATTTTTTG
>JAACQG010000005.1:230401-250543 GCA_009995045.1 Alphaproteobacteria bacterium | reverse complement strand
ATCCAAAGCCACCTTATCGTTTTCTAAAAACGCTTCTGCATCTTGCGGCGTATAATCCTCAATCGTGGTCGAACCGATAACATCCGCACGAATATCTTCAGGATACAGGCTCAAGAAAGCTTCATTTGCATCTACAATCCTAAACTCTGAGTCCTTTACAAATAGAAAGTCAGGAATGGTTTGTGTAATCAAATCTCGAAAATCAGCGGCCTGCTTCAACTCTGCTGTTTGCTCTTTAACGCGAAATTGTATGAGCGCCTTACTGCGCAATAACTGATTAAGCGTGTAATAAAGAAACCCTGCAAAGGTCAAACCAAATGCCAAAAGAATGAGCCCTATATTCTCGCTCGTCGGTGGCGCAAATTCATCCGTTGGATGCCATTCAAATGTCCAAATACGCCCCGCAATCTTTATTTGCGTAACACTTATGTATTTTTCGTGATCATGAATACTGGTTTTCCGTTGATCATATTCGGGATCAACATAAATCAACGCATCCTTTGCAATTTTTTTGCCATCAAAAACCTCAAGATAAAGCTGATTTTTATTAAATTTACCGATGCCTTCAAAAAAGTTAGCCCCTAAAAATGGCGCATAAACCCATCCTTGAAAATGTTGGCGCCGCTCTTCAATGCTTGGCGGTACTGATTTGGTACTATAGGTAGGAACAAGCAGTAAAAATCCCGCCTGCTTTTGATGATCTTGAACCAGCAGAATTTTCTTGGTTAGCGCTGGAACGCCCAAATCTCTCGCACGTTCCGCCGCCGCACGGCGATTGGCTTCAAAACCAATATCTAGACCTACTGCCTCTATATTTTTTTCTACCGGTTCAATATATTTGATGATGAATTTATCAGGGTAGAATGTATTGGGATGAGCTTTAAAATCAGGAATATCGTTATTCTGCACTGACTGAATATAGCCATTCAAATCCTGCGCAAGCACATAATCAATATACCCAATGCCGTTGATACCCGGCAAAGTATTATCCGCATCTAACGTATGGATATAATTGCGCCAATCTTCTCGCGTAACCTCGGTCGAGGCATAATAAACGCCCACACCACCGCGCAGGCTCTGCTCATAAAGAGAATATCTATTAATCAGAGCATCTTGCGTATCTGAAATCAATGTTTTGAGGTAAGCAATATTTTGCGCGCGCGCATTTTCCTGTAAAGCATAAGCGGAAAAGAAAGCCAAAACCCCGATAGTCAATGAAATCGATAAAGGCAATATTTGCCAAAAATCAAAAAGCTTTTTATCACGATCTAACAATACTATCGCAATAACACCCATACCGATAATAACAAACCCGGACGCGGTATGAAGAGCCATACGCGTTAAGCTACCCCAACCATAAAGCCCCTCACTATAAACCATATAACCAAGTAAAGATAAAAACGCGAGCACAAGCACAGCAAAAGAAGCACCAATTTTCAGCGCCTTTTCCGACCGCACAAGAGCAAAAACAAAGCCGCACAGCATAAAACACAGCGCAGTATTGGGAGCCATTCGGCCAGGATGCGTGGTTTTAGCAAGAAAAACAGGCTCCATAAAAACATTATCAATGCCAAAATTGACGTGGAAAATATATTCAACCAAGGTCGTCGCACCCAACAAAAGAACAACGACACCAAATAAGCGAGAGAATAAATGCTGATGAATGCATAACATCGCCAACGCAAGGCCACACAATAAAAAGCAAAGCGCTGTGTTATATTGCATCGGCGCAAATTCCGAGCGGATCTGAATCAACGCAAGATTACCGCTATACCAACCATATATAACCACACACGCCAATAAGATGGTTATCAGACTACACGTCATACTGAATATGCGAGTGGTGTACATCATCATTCCAGGCCTTCTTCCATAAGGAATTTTTGTACAACGCGGTGTCCACGCTCTATCTCTGCAAAAATATCAGAAGGCGTTTTATTCGTCTGATATACTGGCATATTACTATGCTCGCGATCACCCAAAGAATATTTCATCGCACCGGTCTCCGCCAAAACATTATACATCAAAGACATAATATCCCGCATGGCAATACGCCCTTCAAGCGTATCATTGGTAACAATCACACCACCCGGAATAGCAAAATCAGGGTTAAGCCCTAATGTCCTCATATCCATAAGAAAGGCTTGTGTTTCCTCATAAACATCCGCAGGACTCTTCCCCTCAAATGCCTGAACGGGAATATCAAAATTATACCCACGCATTTCAATCATCGTGTTGAGATCATCATTGATAGCAAGCGCAATCGGATAAACATCAGATGCCGTAATATCTACGCGAATAGCCCCACATATACGCTTTAAATTATTATAAACATCACCAGGAAGTTTACCCGCAACGAACTCAACCTCAACCGCCCTAGTATCTCCTAATTTTTGAACTTCATCTAATAAATAATCGACCCCATTTTGTACATCCGATGGCCGAACTTCTTGGATCGAGTGCAACTGCGGAAACGGCTCAACGTCAATATTCTCTGCAATGAGAAACTTTGCTATAATGCTATGACATTCTTGAACCTTCTGCATCACATGGCGCGGATGACGTAAAGCATCATCTCCTTGCACATTCTCATACAAATGTGTGTCCAATAACCCCATCCGCTCGAGCGTTAAGCGCAAAACTTCCGTTTTTTGATAAACATGTGACGGTGTAATTACTTCCGATTTAGCGGTGGAAATAAAAATAGCGCTAGAAACAAAAAGACAAATCCCAACAATAAACCCGCGCATATCAACACCTAAGCAAATATATTTCAATTTTGGAAAATATGCACCACCAGACAAAGCACAGCAGACATAAAAAAGCCTCGTTCATTATGCCATAAAAATAACTGATTTAGCTTAATTTATAATCTAAAGCCTTGGTAACCAATCACAATAAAATCTATAAACCATTATTCCATCTGACGAAGAAATTCATCAACCGACGAGCTTAACTGCTCGGATACCTGAGCCAATTCATTCGCTGCGCTCAATACGGCATCCGCCGCATTCTGAGATTCAGTCATCCCTTTTTGAACATCGCCAATGATCATGGACACATTCTGCACGCCTTCTGACGCCTCGCTAATACTACGGTTAATTTCTTTACCCGTCGCATTTTGCTCTTCCGCAGCAGAAGAAACGATCGTAATGGCATTGTTAATTTCGGAAACATTTTCAATGATCGTACCCATAACAAGAACAGATGAGTCAACTGCACTGCTGATTTGCGAAATTCGCGCTTCAACATCATCCGTCTTTTCACCTGTTTCATTCGCAAGCTTTTTAACTTCATCCGCAACAACCGCAAATCCTTTGCCCGCCTCACCCGCGCGCGCCGCTTCAATAGTTGCATTAAGCGCAAGAAGGTTCGTCTGATCCGCAATACCGCGAATAGCACCAACAACATCACCAATGGTCGACATGAGCTCACTAAGATTAGCAATCGTAACATTCGCATCATCTGCACTTCTTGCCGCATTGGTCGATTGTTGCAATGTATTGTTAATCTGTGAGGTAATCTCGATGTTGCTTGTGGTCATCTCTTCCATCGCCGCGGCAACAGCATTCACATTGGAACTAGCCTCACCACTGGTATTTGCAACTGTTTGCGTATATCCGGATGCCTGCTCTGCAATACCCTTCATGTTCTCAGCCGTTGATTGAAGCTCGGTCGCAGCCGCGGCCAATGAACTCACCAAACCACCAACCTGCGATTTGAAATTATCGCCAAGGAGGCGCATAGACTCTTTCTTTTCAAGCTCCGCACGTTTTTCACGCTCTGCCTGCTCAAGCTCAAGCTTCTCTTTCTCAATCGCATTATCTTTAAAAACCTGAACCGCACTGGCCATTTGACCAATTTCATCAACCCTGTCCGTAAAAGGAATATCAACATCAATATTCCCACCAGCAAGCAAAGCCATTGTCTCCTTAAGCGACGTGATAGGACGAATAGACATGATCTGCAAAAGAACAACCAACGCCCCAGCAATCATGAGCGTGATTATCCCCGCTGAAATGATCGACATATTGCGCATGGACGCCATTTTGTTCATCGCATGAAGCTTGCTCCATGACATAACAACATAACCAAGAACAACGCCCTTCTTTTCATCTATCACAGCGGTCATGGTGATAATATGAACACCATCATCAATCGTAACAAAAGGCTCGTCCTTCAATTTTTCAAACTCATCGCCCAAGACCGCAACAAGGTCGACATTATCATGCTGCTCCGCGCTGAATTGCGATAAAGGATTTCGATCAGCATCAGTGACCAGGACGTCAGAAAGCACCGTGTCGTTTTCTGGATCTGCTTGCTTTGCATAGACCTCATTAATAGAGGCTTCCTTCTTCCACTTAATCCCGCCATACATTTGAGAGGCAAGCAAAAGCGTCTTTTCCTCATAAGTACGTCTAAATTCATTTGAGAAAAAAGAGTTGGTAAGAGTATTCTGGGCAATCACCAAAACACCCATACCAATAACCAAAAGCAAAGTAATTGCAGAAACAATTCGTACAGCGATAGATTTCTTAAACATCCTGTTCACTCCATCTGTAAGTTATATTTTATTCAAGCATTTCTGCATTAACACCAACAGTAACCGCGCCAATCACGCTGCCACCATCAACGACAGGAAGGCTGATTTGCATCTGGAATGTCTGCGAAGACTCATCTTCTTCAACATCCGAAAGATGAATAGCATCGGGCCCTACGGAATATGTCTCTTGCCATTTAGCCTCATCACCCTGCCAATAATCAGACGTCTTATCGCTTTGACCAACATTCAAACCTTTGTTGTCCATGACGAAAATCTCGGTATAGAGGCCTTCTCCGCCCTCTTTAACACCGGTTAGATAAGTAGAAAGATCACTGTTTAAAACTGGATCAATAACCGCGGCATCACCTGCACGCCATTTTTGATCCAGTGCATCGATATCAGCTTGCGACAATCCTTCATGCGCTGCGTTTTGTGCCTTAACAGCATCTATAACCGTCGGGTTTTCTAACCAGCCTTTGATTTGGCTATCAACCAAACTTTTTGCTGAAGCTTCATATTCATTCGCAAAAGCACTAAACGATACTCCCGAAATAAGTGCAGCAACCAGCGCAACACGTGTGATGTTTTTAATCATATGTAATCCTCCGACACATTGTAGATGTTCATTAAAAATAAAAGGGGTGTACACAGCATGGCGCCAAGACCTCCCATTGATAGTAAGTATTGATACAATAAAACTATCATCAATAAGATAACGGAAGATTAACGCGTATAAAATATGCGTGAATATACAGCCGACAGCAACGTGCATCTCATCAGCCAATCGGAACATAAACAATAATTGAGAACTTAAATATGGTTCTAAAAAGCACTAAGTCACCATTGAAAAAGGTGAATAGTCTCAAGCGCATTGAATGTAAAAAACCAATATTAAAAATAATACGACATAAACGTAATGGCTCTCATTTCAACAATAGATGAGGGCTATCAACACTCTCAGAGCATCAAAACCAAACACATCAATATCATTCCTAAAATGTAAATTTCGCCCAGATCAACAAAAACAATTATAAAACTCGCATTGAACAATGACGGATATTTATATTCATAAAATAAGCAAACCATCCCTAAGACAAACTTAAAGAAAAATGCACAGCACAATACCTGTGTATGCTCTTAATGACATGAGTATTCAAATTGCATGCGCAGATAGTCTGATTTCCATACGATTTAATGTAAAACTATAAATACGAAACCAGCCGAAGAAATAAGATTTCCAGAAATAGCGTTTATACTGGAATTCCCGATAAAAAATTCGATATACATAAAAGACCACACAGCAAGATCAGGACAAACCATGGGCAGCGCCGCGCATTCATCACAAACACCAGCCGAGAAAACGAATAATCAGTCAAAACCTTTTCGCCTCTCGACCGATTTCACCCCGTCCGGTGATCAACCAAACGCAATCAAAGAACTGGTCGCTGGCCTCAATGATGGCCTCACCGACCAAGTGCTCCTCGGCGTTACGGGATCGGGCAAAACCTTCACCATGGCGCATGTCATCGAACAAACCCAGCGCCCCGCCCTAATCATGGCGCCAAATAAAACATTGGCCGCACAATTATATTCTGAATTTAAATCTTTCTTCCCAGATAATGCCGTCGAATATTTCGTCTCCTATTACGACTATTACCAACCCGAAGCCTATGTCCCACGCTCCGACACATTCATCGAAAAAGATTCTTCCATCAACGAACAAATCGACCGTATGCGCCACGCCGCAACTCGCGCCTTGTTCGAACGCGACGACGTTATCATCGTGGCCTCTGTCTCCTGCATATACGGTATCGGGTCAAAAGAAGCTTACGCTGCCATGACATTTGATCTCACCATTGGAGATATTATTGACCGTGATCAACTCATCGCACAACTAATCGAACTCCAATATCAACGCAACGACATCGCATTTGAGCGCGGCGCTTTCCGCGTGCGCGGTGACACGATCGAACTCTTCCCTGCTCACTTTGAGGATCGTGCATGGCGCTTTGACCTCTTTGGTGATGAAATCGACAAAATTGTCGAATTTGATCCACTCACGGGAAAGAAATATGATGACCTTGAAAATGTGCGCGTCTACGCGAACTCGCATTACATCACCCCCGGCCCGACAATCAAACAAGCCGTCAAACAAATCAAAATCGACCTTAAAGATCGCCTCGCCGAATTCGAGTCCCAAAACAAACTCCTCGAAGCACAGCGCCTTGATCAACGCACGCAATTTGACATCGAAATGCTCAACGAAACAGGAAGCTGTAAAGGCATCGAAAACTATTCCCGCTACCTCACGGGCAGACCGACAGGCGCGCCACCGCCAACATTGGTCGAGTATATGCCCAAAAACGCAATGATGTTCCTCGACGAAAGCCACATCATGGCCTCACAAATCGGCTCCATGTCATCGGGCGACCGCGCGCGAAAAGACACGCTCGTTGAATATGGCTTCCGCCTTCCAGCCGCACGCGACAACCGCCCCTTAAAATTCGAAGAATGGAACGCCCTGCGCGGTCAAAGCATCTTCGTATCCGCGACCCCCGCGGAATGGGAACTGAACCAAACCGGCGGCACCTTCGTCGAACAAGTTGTGCGCCCAACTGGCCTTATCGACCCACCCGTTGAAATCCGCCCAACAGAAAACCAAGTCGACGACCTGATGCATGAAGCAAAAGAAGTCATCGCCCAAGGCGGCCGCCTCCTGGTCACAACCCTCACAAAGAAAATGGCAGAGGCACTGACCGAATATCTAAGCGAACATCAGATCCGCGTCCGCTATATCCATTCCGACGTGGACACGCTTGAGCGCATTGAAATCATACAAGACATGCGTAAAGGCTTATTCGATGTGCTTGTGGGAATTAACCTACTTCGCGAAGGCCTCGACATTCCCGAATGCATGCGCGTCATGATCCTCGATGCGGATAAAGAAGGCTTCTTGCGCTCCAAAACATCCCTCATACAAACGATAGGCCGCGCTGCCCGCAACGTCGACGGCAAGGCAATTCTCTACGCCGACAAAATCACCGGCAGCATGCAATACGCAATCGACGAAACCAGCCGCCGCCGCGAAAAGCAAATTGAATACAACAAAGAAAACAATATCACCCCCGCAAGCGTGAAGAAAAACCTAAGCCAAATTGTCTGGAATCAGGAAGTCATTGAGATATCCGCAGCCATGCAAGATGTGGATCAAGACATATTAGAATCGCCGGAAAAAATCACACGCCACATTAAATCTGTAAAAGTTAAAATGCTAAAAGCGGCAGAAAATTTGGATTTCGAGGAAGCCGCAAGACTGCGCGATCAAATCAAAGAGCTCGAAGAAACAATGCTGAGACTATAAAATTACAAGCAAGAAATCTCTCACGCCTCAATGTCGTGACCAATATCGGCATGTTTTTTGATCAACGCAACATTGCGCAAATTCGCCTTCCAACCCACATCGAAAATATCACCAATCAACGGAATAATACCGATAATCCAGTCAATAAACATATTCCATATCATCAATAGCGTGACATGAAACGGCAACTTGAACGATTGTGCAACGCCAATCAAATAAACCGTTGAGACCATAGTCACTGAATCCCCGATCCCAGGCACGATACCTAATAGCGAGTCCAAACCAAATCGGATGGATGTGCCAGGTATCACAAAACGGCTATCCATCCAATGTGCGAGCGAATCCAACTTTTTAAATGTGTGGGCATTACTAGTTTTTAAATCGCTCATCGGCGCTAATTATCCAAATTTCTCATTCTCACCAAGGTCTGGATTTTCATCCGTCACGTTGGCTTTCGCAATTTCGTACAGCTGCACGAATTTATTATCTTCGCTATCCCAATGCTCGCCTTTATAGACTTTGATCTCCAAAAGCGCGACATCATCACTGTCTTTGCCGCCATCAAACCAAGCCTCAACAAACGGATTCCAATATTTATCAATCAACATCTTGTTTTGCGTCAAATGCGCAAAGCCCGAAAGCGAGACATGCACGCCATCATCATGATTACAAAATGTTAAACATACGCGGTGCTTGTCTTGCATCTCGCTTACTTTTTCTGCGCTCTTTTTGGTATAAAACCAAATTGTGCCATCATATTTATCCTGAACAATATGCATGGGGCGCGCGCGCAAATCCTCGCCGTCTTCGCTCACCAACATTCCAACTTTGATATCCTCAATATATCCCCAAATCTTATCTTTATGCTCTCTACTAGACATGTTTTTCTCCTTTCGTTGTTCAATAATCCAACGCATAAATACAAATAAAGTTCATTCCAAAACCCAATTCATTGTACTAAAGTATGAGCACATCAATGACAGGACAAAACAATGACAACTCTCGGCACACCCTTTTCCAAATACACAACCAAAGCCCTCCTCTGCGGCTCGGGTGAATTAGGCAAAGAAGTTGCCATAGAACTTAAACGCCTCGGCGTCGAAGTGATTGCGCTCGATTCATACGAAAATGCGCCCGCCATGCAAATCGCTGACCGCTCACATGTCTTGTCTATGCTCGATAAGGACGCTTTGCGCGAGATCATAAAATCCGAAAAACCAGATTTCATCGTGCCCGAAGTAGAAGCCATCGCGACCGATGTCCTCATTGAGCTGGAAAACGAAGGCTTCAACGTTGTCCCTTCTGCCCGCGCCGCCCATCTTACAATGAACCGCGAAGGCATCCGTCGCCTCGCCGCCGAAGACCTATCCCTTCCAACATCACCCTACGCATTCTGCGATACACTCCACGAGCTTAAAACCGCGATTGAAACAATTGGCATGCCCTGCGTCATCAAACCCATCATGAGCTCATCAGGCAAAGGCCAAAGCGTCATCAAAAACGTAAATGACATCCAATCCGCATGGGATTACGCCCAAGAAGGCGGTCGCGCAGGTGCAGGACGCGTCATCGTCGAAGGGTTCATCGATTTCGACTATGAAATCACCCTCCTCACCATCCGCCACAAAGATGGTACAAGCACATGCGAACCCATCGGCCATCACCAAGAAAACGGCGACTACCAAGAATCATGGCAACCCCAAGCCATGTCCGATGTCGCCCTGTCGAAATCCATTGAGGTCGCAGAAAAAATCACCGACGCACTCGGCGGTTATGGCCTATTCGGTGTTGAGCTTTTTATCAAAGGCAATGATGTTTATTTCAGCGAAGTCTCACCACGCCCCCACGATACGGGCATGGTCACTATGATCTCACAGGACCTCTCCGAATTCGCACTCCACGCTCGCGCTTTTCTCGGCCTCCCCATTCCCAATATCCATTTTCACGGCCCATCTGCCTCCGCCGTTATTTTGGTCAAAGGAAACTCTCAAAACGTGCATTTTGAAAATGTGGCAAACGCCCTTGATGTACCCAACACCGATCTACGCCTATTCGGCAAACCGCAAGTCAACGGATCACGCCGCATGGGTGTGGCATTAGCCCGCGCGAATGATACAGAAACGGCAAAAGAAATTGCAAAACGAATCGTGTCGAATATAAACATAAAACTATAAGTATTATAATGATACTATAAGGCTCGATGCATCACATCTTGATAACGTTACAGCCCTTCATGCCTTCACGCTTAAGCGATTTACACAAAACCTTACCAGCCTTGCGTGAGCCAACGCCGCCAAGAACACGGTAATAAGTCTTGCCCTTAACAACCGCATCACGCACTTGCATATTAACCTGCCCAAGCGTTCCTGCATAAAGATCATTAAGGCGCGCCATTTCTGCCGCTGCATTTTCAGGGCTGCCAAACGCGCCCATCTGAACAAATATACCAGGCTTGCCTGATCCATTCATGCCCGACGCAGGCTCAACCCCAGACAAGCCGCCCCCATCTAAATCCGCCCGAATGTCAACAGGCCCATCCTCAAAAACCACACGCGGCGGCAACGTAAAATCAACATCCATCACAATGGGATTCTTTGCCTCAACAACAATATTATCCGATCGTAAATTATCGCTATGCCCCCATGAAGGAACCACCTCAATCCGATAAGTCGACATGGGAATAGCCGAGAACACATAATATCCATCATATTCGCTATCGGTGGTTTGCACCTCTTCGCCGCTCTCCACATCAAAAAGCCGCACCTCTATACTGGGCGCACCCTTTTCATGACCGCTATCGGTTTTCTCAAACGCATATATGAAACCATCAATCTCACCCAATTGTGTGAAAGCCAAATCAACCGTCGCCGAACTGCCTGCGCGCGGAATAACATCAACATAATCAATAGCAGGCTTAAGATAGATACTCGGCAAGCTGCCCTCATCAATGCTAAAACGTGTGATGCTCTCGCTTAAACCCCGCACAAACACTGCGCCCTCATTATCCGTCTCATCATCAACAATACCACGATTGGATCGAAACTTAACCCCCTCCAATAACTTCTCGCCGACGTCGTAAACATCATTCTGGTTTTCATCGACATAGGCACGCAGCCCCACCGCACCAGCATTACCATCACGCACATTCACAAAATTATAACGCCCGTGATTATCCGCCTGTAAAGCTGTACGAAGCGTGATCCCGGCTGAATAATTATTGTCCGTATCCCCGCCTAAATTAAAATCAACGGAAAGATCATCAATCTGGCGCGTATACCTCAAATCTGCACGCGTTACATCCGAGTTGAACGCGTAATTCCCGTTCAAACGTAAACTATGGTCGCGACCAAACTGCTTCAACGCAGAAAGCTGAAACCCTTCTAACCTCTCATTGGCAGTAGGCATCAAATTATAATCCAAATTGGTACGCACACGCCAATCCCAAACGTTAAACGCTGCGGCCAAATCACCTTCAAAGTTCTCCTGCCCGCTATTGTCTGAAATCGTTCGCTTCAAACCATTCGTAAGCGCCACGCCTTTGATATTGGTCGAGAGCGTCGCATCAAGAACAGTCTCTGCCTCATCTTCCAAAAATGTAATCTTCTCTGCCCGCGCGCTCGCCGAGAACGATCCAAAATTTCGATTAACAGATAGATCAGTCCGGTCTTTAATACGCCTATCGTCATTAATAAACCCATCATAGGATGTGTGCCCAACGGTTAAATTTGCTCCTTTAAATCGCGTG
Source organism: Alphaproteobacteria bacterium (assembly GCA_009995045.1). GTDB lineage: Bacteria > Pseudomonadota > Alphaproteobacteria > Micavibrionales > Micavibrionaceae > TMED27. Next base: position 238,894 of record JAACQG010000005.1, on the reverse strand, counting down.
GTCACCTCCACGTCATACGCACTCCTGTCTTCGGTGGCCTTCATCAGCTGAAGCTGCGTACGAAACCCCAAAAATGTCGAAATCGCAGAAACCGTTCCTGCTGTTTGCGCCTCTTCTAATGTGCTTGCCTTATCTTTCCCCCGAAACAAGCTCGCCCCTACGGTTAAATTCTTACGCAAACCATGGAAGAACTGACCACTCGCGCCGAACGCATTATCACGGCCATTATCCTCAACCAATGGAATAAAATCTGTCTCTGGCTGCCCAAGCGCAAAATCATATGATGTCTCCCCCTCAGGCAACATCCGCGCCCCGCGAACCACGCGTTGGCTTTGAACCAGTTTCTGCCCTTCAGGGCCATATAAAATAATCTCGAAAAGGTTAAATCCTCTAATCAATTCAACATCTTCAAACACGTAACGCCCATCATTGCCGACCTCAACAAACCCGACGAAATACCCATTGCGATATAATTCAGCGTCCCAACCGATCGGCCCATCCCCATCAATGACCGTAACCTCTGGGGTAAACACGCTAGAATTGGAAATAACACTATCTGATGAAACCGACACCCCTCGCCCCCTACGCCGTGATATAGCAAGCGGCACATCAGGGAAATTAACATCCCCGAAGGAATAAGAGCCCGCCCGCAAAGGCCCCAAAAGATTGCGCCCAGGGTCCTGACGATCAAACGTCAATTGGAAAGAACGCAACTGATGCCCCTCTTCATCATCCACAACACCCGACGCAACAAAACGTGAACCAAAATTAAGCAAGTCCCCATTCGTTTGCAACGAATAGCCGCCAAAGCCATTAAGATCACCATTGATACGATTAATATTAGTAGATCCCTGCATAATCACACTCGGCAAACTAAAGCCCTTATAAGGAATAAATTTCGCGTTTGAATAATCAGGACTAACACGCCCCCCGACATGAGAATATCTTTTCGCACGCTTTAAGCGTTCCTGCTCCGCCTCATATGGCAATTGCTGATCAGATGTCAAATCAACGCGCATCTCGCCAGTATCGGTTAAAATATCTAAACCAAACCAAGCCTCAAGATAATCGACGCGGACATATATATCCTCATAATGCGCCTCAACCACACCATCGGGATAGACCGCTTCCTTGCCGTTCAACAAAACAACCTGTCTATTCATATCGAGCTGGAACACATTATTCTCACGAATAAACCACCCCTGCGCCATGCCCGCCGCGCTATCAACATCAATCGAAAAACTAAGCTTACGGCTGAGCGCACCAAGCGGCAATAACGCCTTTTGTGGCGGCTCCCCTCTGGGCAAATACCCGAGCAACGTGCGATCACGCAACGTCTCGTTGATATAAAGCTCTAAAATCAGCAGTTCATTTTCTGGCCGCTCCACCAGATTTGTGGCCGCAAAAGAGGGCTTGGCAAACACGGTGCCCAGTGCAAACAAAATCAATAATAAAATGCGGGCCGGAATTATGGCCCTTCGGACTGTACCAATCATGGTCATCGTGGTGTTTTGCCCCATACGCAGGACGCGTTAGAGCGGAAAACGATTAATTGACAGCAAGCGTCAATTCTTTAACCGGATCAACTTCGGATATATCTCGGTTAAACAATGTCACTTTAAACGCACCTCCTTTCTGCATTTGAACGCCTTCAATCAATTGAATAGCAATTTTACGCTTCACGCGATCTAACTCGCGATACACATAAATAGTTCTTCGCGGCCCTGCCTTGGTCACTTGACCATCGGGCGCGATATAATCCACATCAAGCAAAACATTACCCTGCCCATTCCCACTGCGCAGCAATTCCGCAGCGATAAAAGGCTTGCCTTTCTCATCAAATTTTAAAGCAAGTTCACCTATATCAACACGCGTACTAACCTCGCCCTTACTAACCGTAATTGGGATAGCCAGAGAGTAGGAAATTTTGGCGCTAGCTTTGGCTATCTGTCCATCAGCTGAATCATCTTTCGGATTAAGCTCATCGCGTCGGCTGACATTTTCTAAAAATTCCATATGGCTATGATAATCCCCATCCGGCTTATCGGGCGAAATGCGCGCCATAATACGCACGATCTGACGCCCGCCTGGCTCCAAGGTAAACTGGCGAGGAACAAATCGAACCATACGCTTCGCGGAATAATCAAATCCATCCACTCGCGCCGTCACGCCCTCCTCCGTCATAATCAGATCCTCAACCATGACAGTGTAAGCACGCGCCAAATTTCCCGTATTTGTAACGCGCAACTCCGTCACTGGCTCTTTATCGCTCAAATAAATGCGCTTAGGAGCAAAAAAGAGATCCATTGCATAACCCACAGGCTGATAAACAAATACAGCGCATATTAAAACAACAACAAAATAATAGACTAACTTCATAATTCTCAATTTCTTTTAATAGTAATCACACAAGGGAAAATAAAAGGCGGGTACAAACAACTCATTAAATATTAATTCACTGAACAGTAATAGACAACCGAATATCACTACCGCCATCACCACTGTTATATTCTCGATCAGCTGGGAAACTGCCAATATTATTAATCGGAACCTCCCCCCCAATTAATATTTCAGGATCCCCCAAAGCATCCATATCAAGCGTCGTCGTAAGCGGATCCGCAGGCAAAACACCAGCACAAGCAATGCCACTACCAAAAGAAACGCCAACATTAACTGCAATCTCAACATTAACAATATTCAGATCAGAGGCACTAGCATCAGACAAAACCCCCGAGGATGAACATTTTACTTCTAATGTTCCAGTATCCGGGCTGGTAATACGAACAAGCCCAGCATTGCCGTTATTCCTCGGCGCAATACCAAATCCAGTCGCGCTCACATTACCATTAGAACCAAGCTGCACACGCCCATTATGGCTATCAGCAAAATCAATCCGCCCAAAATCAATATTTGCGCTCGGATTCATAACAACCTGTGCGATCGCAACGTTTAAGGAAACACCGAAGATAAGCACCAGCGAAAGCCAGAACAGTAAGAAATAAAAGCAATGATGGCGCATATTGAAAAACAAAGGAATCACCTATCAAACATATACATTACAATCATATCGAAATGCCGAGATGGCTAAAAATAAAAAAATTGCGGAAGATATTTTACCTCCCGCAACCTTAAATAACTAATCAGCAAAACAAAATCTACTGAGACACAATTCTGAATGTGATCGGATCACCACCACCAGTACTTGTGTCATACGTTGCAGTTCCACTCGCGTTCAAAACATCAGAACCAACAACAAGACGCGCACCGACATAAATCGTTGGGTCATTATTAACAGTTGTGTCAACAGCAACCGGCGTACCACCAAGCCCCGCACAAGTATTAGCCGCAGCCGCAGTAGCATAATCATTAGCAGCCAAATCCCAAACAACTTGGTCAATTGTTAGATCGACAGAACCATCTGATATCGTCGCAGTTGCGTCACATGTAATGTCCAAAGTCGCAAGGCTCTCTGTAATTGGAATCTCACCTGCAACAGGAGAACCGGAAGATGTCAAACCAGTAGCTGTAAGCGCAGCCACACCATCTGGACCATAAGTAATTGTTCCACTATGTGTTGCCGCGAAATCAAGGCTGGCAAAATCCATATCTGTTACCGTACCAATGGTTAGTGCGGGGGATGCACTCAATGTTGCCTCAATGTCAACATCTTCAGCTTGCGCTTGAATTGCACCAAATCCGATAATTCCGCATACTGCAGCACTCAGTAATAGTCTACTCGTTCTAACCATTTTCTATATCCTTTATGTAATGATTGAAATTTACGTTCTGTAATTAATCTAAACTATATTACTTAAAAAAATATTACACTTAGCTTAAAAAGTAAAGTTAAAGGATTCTAATTGCACAGAAAAAAGCTATTCTCCTCCACAAAATTATATACTCAAGAATAGATCAAACAATATTATGTTTAAATAATTCACCTCCCCCTCTTTCATTTTCTGAATTTTCAGTATATACTGAAAATTCAGAAAACATGAGAAGATAAAGCACTATGAACTTGCCGCCAATCATACAAACATTTGTACTGCATTTTGGTGAAATGGGGTCACGCTGGGGCATTAACCGCACAGTGGGGCAAATCTATGCGCTGCTATACCTCTCCCCTGAGCCACTTAACGCCGATCAAATCGTCGATCAACTCGGCTTCTCACGATCAAACGTTGCTATGGGTATAAAAGAATTAGACGCAATGAATTTGGTCATGCTCAGGCACATCCCCGGTGACCGCAAAGATTATTACGCCACACACGAAGAGATTTGGGACATCGTCCGCAATTTGGTCGAAGAGCGCCGAAAGAGAGAGATTGAGCCAACCCTCACTATGTTGCGCTCCATCATCATGGAAACACCAACATCCGATCAGGAAAAATTCGCACAAGACAAAATGAACGAAATGCACGACTTGATCGAGATGCTAACGGATTGGTATAAAGACATGCAGGCTTTAGAGACTGATCGGCTCGTCAACCTTTTGAAGATGGGCGCAAAAGTATACAGCCTGTATCAAATGAAAGATAAATTGAAAGTCATCCCCGGCGGTAAAAGCAAAAAGTAAGAATAGAAAAAGAGTTAAATTATGGATTTCGACCCCTTCGTATTATCACGCATTCAATTCGCGGCGAACATAACATTCCACATTATGTTCCCGACCATCACCATCGCATTGGGATGGATATTGCTGTTTTTCAAACTCCGCTTCACAGCAACCAAAGACGAAACATGGATGCATGCCTATTTCTTCTTCACCAAAATCTTCGCATTAAGCTTTGCCATCGGCGTTGTCACTGGCATTACCATGTCATTCCAATTCGGCACAAACTGGCCTGGATACATGGAAACGGTTGGTAATATTGCTGGTCCGCTGCTTGCCTATGAAGTCCTGACCGCATTCTTCCTCGAAGCGACCTTCCTCGGCATCATGCTCTTTGGCTATCGACGCGTCCCGGGATGGCTGCATACACTCGCAACCTTCTTGGTCGCATTCGGCACCACCATGTCCGCATTTTGGATATTGGTCCTTAACAGTTGGATGCAAACACCCCAAGGTTTTGAGATGATCGACGGCGTTGCCCATGCAACAAACTGGATGGAAATCGTTTTCAACCCATCCATGCCGTACCGCCTCACCCATATGCTCATCGCATCTGGATTAACCGCATCCTTCCTTGTGGCAGGTATATCCGCACTGCGTTATGTTATGAATGACCGTGGCCCCGTTGTCATGAAAACAATGAGAACAGGCATCTTCATTGCCGCCTTCCTGATTCCCGTTCAAATATTCGTCGGTGATCTTCACGGCCTCAACACAAAAGAACACCAACCCGCAAAAGTCGCGGCGATGGAAGGGCTGTGGGAAACGGAAAAAGGCGCACCTCTCGTTCTCTTTGGCATCCCCAATTCTGAAACAAAACAAAATGATTACGCCATCGAAATCCCAAAACTCGCGAGCCTCATCCTCACTCATGAATGGGATGGGGAGCTAAAAGGCCTCAACGAATTCGAAGGCAAACACCCCCCCGTCGGAAAAGTCTTCTGGGGCTTTCGCATCATGGTCGGCACAGGCATCCTTATGCTGCTCGTCTCATGGGCTGGTGTAATCATCGTCACAAAGAAAAAAGACTGGATCAAACCGCTTGCCTACGTCCTGATACCCATGGCCTTTTCCGGATGGCTTGCAACAATCGCGGGATGGTATGTCACCGAAATCGGCCGACAACCCTACCTCGTCTACGGCATACTCACCACCGAACAAGCCCTTGGCCCGGTTAAAGGCGGCGCAGTCTTCACAACACTAATGGCTTATCTCGGTGTATATGCCCTCCTGCTCATCGCCTATATCAGCACAATAGTCTACATGGCAAAACGCGCAGGTGACGGCGGAAATCGAGACCCCGAAAACACAAAAACCCAAGGCATCGAGCGCCGCGCAGGCATCGTAGGAGCAGAATAATATGATACATGACTTAATCTCCAGCGGCGATTGGCTACCCGTCACCTTTGCCTTCCTCATGGGACTATCCATGCTCATCTACGCCGTATTAGACGGCTATGATTTAGGCGTAGGAATGCTAACGGCCTTTGCAAGCGACGATGAAAAAGACAGCATGATCGCATCTATCGGTCCATTTTGGGATGCCAATGAAACCTGGCTTGTGCTGGGTGTCGGCCTTCTACTGGTCGCATTCCCACTCGCCCACGGAGTCATATTAAGCGAGCTATACTTGCCCGTCGCGCTCATGCTCTTTGGCCTTATCTTCCGCGGTGTCTCTTTTGACTTCCGCGCTAAAGTCGCAAAGCATAAAAAACACCGTTGGGATAAATCCTTCTTCGCGGGATCACTCATCACCGCCCTCGCACAAGGCTATATGCTCGGCGCATACATCACCGGCTTTGCTGATGGATGGGCTGTTGTGCTGTTCTCATGCCTTATCGCCATTGCTGTTGCCTCTGGATACTGCCTCATCGGCGCAGCTTGGCTCATCTGGAGATGCGAACACGATCTCCAGATAAAAGCCGTAAGATGGATGAAACAGAATTTAGCATTCACATGCGTCGGTATCGCACTCGTTTCCGCATCAACGCCCTTCGTAAGCGCACGCATCTTCGAAAAATGGTTTGAATTCCCTGCATTCCTCATGCTCGCCCCAATCCCCGCATTAACAGGCGCATTGATCATAGGGCTATATCTGATGCTCAGAAAAATGCCATTAAACAAGGATCGTCTGGCATGGGCACCTTTCGCCATGACAATCGCCGTCTATGTCCTCTGCTTTTGCGGCCTCGCTTATAGCTTCTATCCCTATATCGTGCCAAACGCCCTCACAATCGTAGACGCAGCAAGCGCACCAGAATCACTCATGATCATTCTGATAGGAACGCTTATTGTACTTCCAATACTGATCGGCTACACATTACTCGCATATTACATTTTCCGCGGCAAAGCACAGGAGCTTCGCTATGACTAAAACCAACCAAGATATAAAACCTGATGAGACTGCGGATACAAAAATGATCGATACGCAATCAAAAAAGAAAAGCACAAACCCAATCAGCGCTGCGTTCACCCGTTTTAAAAACGCCATCACTTACCTAAAAGCACATAAAAAACAATTATTCTGGTATTGGATAGGCTATCAATGCGTGAAGGGCACAATTACAACATCCTTCATCTGGATCCCGCTCATCTATACGATGCTGCATTCTTCTTAAACGTTAAATACGCGCAGAGCTGTAATTCTCAATCTCTTTAAAACCTTCACCGTCATGCGCATAAAGGGCAATATCCATCCGTTCGCTATCGACTTCAATCACATTAAATCCGTTTTGCTGTGAACGAAGCCGTGAAGACAATGCAGTCGACGCGCTCAAATACAGCGTCCTGTGATCTACATCACCAATCGTCGTAACCGAAGCATGATGCACATGCCCCGTTAAAACCAGATCGACCTCCATCTCATTCAATCGCGCCATAGCCTGCTTCGCACCATAAACAACCGTATCAAGCGGCGCATTCATCGCCTGATGGATAGGATGGTGAAACACACAAATACGGCGCTTTTTGCTATCTCCGTAAACACGCTCAAGATGATCAAGCTGCGCCCCTGAAATCGCGCCATTCGCCCAATTCCAATGCGGCAAAACCCGCCGCGCCGAATTGATACCCGCCACAATCACTTCATCATTTTCAAAGACAGGGCATAAATTCTCATCAATATATTTCTTATATTTGCGATAAGGGTCAAAAAACCGCTCCCACAAATCAAAGCGCGGAATATCATGATTACCCGGCACACAAAACACAGGCATGCTAAGCGCGCTCATAAATGTCTGCGCCGTTTTAAACTCTCGGTTATTGGCTATCTGTGTAAAATCTCCGCTGACGACGACAAGCTCTGGCTTAATATCTTCAATAGACACTTTCAGCAAATCAACAATTCCGTCACTCTCTGTGCCAAAATGCAAATCCGATAGATGCATTATTTTCATGCCGCAACCTCCTGAGCGCTTGGTTCTCCCTCTCCCTCAGCCACCGCAGGCACCAAGACATTAAGCGCCCGGCGATTGATCCAAAAATTAAGCGGCGTCTCAAGCGTCATTGTCTCACCATCGAGAGACACCAATTCCTCCGCTCGCTTTGTCCTGACCGTAACCGTTTCCGCCTTCCACTCCGCAACGAACGGATCTTTGCGCCAATCACCAAAACCAAGCCGCGTAATAATACGGATGCGATCCCATATTGTTTTAGGCGCTGCCGAATAAACCCCAAGCTGCCCATGCGACAAAGATTCTCGCATAAAATTATTATCACTCCACTGTTCTTGCGGTTGATAATGATTGTTTGAAATCACCAACGCCGCAGTCTTAAGGCTCTTTTGCACCCCATCCATCGTCAGGCGCAAATAACGGTGTTTCACTTGATCCATCTGATCCAAAACAAAAACGGTCAATCGCGGCATCAATAGCGCCGCATTT
>JAACQG010000005.1:68803-230359 GCA_009995045.1 Alphaproteobacteria bacterium | reverse complement strand
GTACCAATGCCAACACAGCAAAGGAAAGTCTCACCATTCACCATGCCGACATCAATATCCAATATATCCATGTCATGCGCATAAGCCGCAACCGCATCCTTAATATCCAATGGAATGTTCAAATCACGCGCCATCAAATTCATCGTGCCCAATGGCAAAACACCAAAAGATTGCTTGGCATTCATCATAATCTCCGCGCATCCCCTGATCGTGCCGTCACCGCCACCAATCAAGATCGGGTGCTCACCATCCTTAATCGCATCAAGCCGCTCTAATAAGGCATCTGGCTCTAAAAACTCCAACGACGCTACGTCAATATTCGACTCGTCAAACACCTCAACGAAAAAATCCTCGCCCAAAGGTTCAAAACCGCCAGAATATTTATTGATTAAAATGTGATAAGAATGATGTTTATTATCTGTCATACCCATCCAACGTCATCGCTTTAGCGATAGTTCCCACATCCAGAAAATCAGACACTATAATTTTTCAACAATCTGCGTGGTGAGGAAAAAACCAATTCCGGCCGCTGAAGCTGTTAAAACCGTACCCCAAGCAATATCAACAAAGCTCATCAAAAATGGCCAATCTTTCACCGTCGCCATATTGGTAAAATCATATGTCCCATAAGCCAAAAACCCAAACAAAGCGCCATAACCAAGCGCCAAGAGGATATTATCAGCAGCTATAGCTGGCTTAATCGCGAAAACAACAATTCCCACCGTGTAAAACAGATAAAAAACCGCCGCGACCGCGAAATTGATGTTATCAAGCATCAAATCACCCATTTGATCGCTATAAAACTTCTTGGCGACAACACCCAGCCACACGGCATCAATTGCCAAAAAGCTAATCGTCGTCACAGCGTAAGCAATAATTAAATTCATAAACAGCCCATTTCCATTCGTTCAAATCAACGCGCAAATTCACGCACGCAATCACTATACCTAATCTGTAACATAAGGTCGAACATGCATAAAAAACACCAGCGTCAAAAAAATAATCAAAAATCACTGTTAAAAAACATCATGATATTCTAAAAAATATCTCAAGATCGATAAACACACGAATAAATACAAAGTAAGATAAAGGGAACGCAGTCATGGATTTGCCAAGCACCGAAATTTTAAAAGACTCAGAACTCATTCAACAAATCACATTTTGGGGCATGAATCTCCTCACTGCGATCGCAATTTTGCTCGCGGGATGGATCATCGGAAAATGGCTCTCTAATCGCGTCAAAAAAGTCAAAAAACTTGACGCCACGCTAAAAGCATTCCTCGGCGGACTTTTGAAATACGCAATCCTCGCCATCGCATTTGTTGCAGTTTTAGGGCAACTCGGCGTGCAAACTGCTAGCTTATTGGCTGTGCTAGGCGCGGCAGGTTTAGCAATTGGCCTCGCCCTGCAAGGAACCTTATCAAACGTAGCCGCAGGCGTAATGCTCTTGATCTTAAGACCATTCAACGTCGGTGATTATATCGAAACCGGCAACATCAAAGGAACCGTAAAAAGCCTCAGCCTTTTCGCAACCGAGCTTTCAACCGTCGATAACGTCCATATCTTCACCCCGAACAACCAATTATGGAACACCGCAATCTTCAACTTCTCCCGCAACAGACAACGCCGCATCGACCTCGTCAACGGCATCAGCTATAGCGACGACATCGAAAAAGCACTCAAAGTCATCGAAAAAGAAGTATCCAAAGAAAAACGCCTAGTCGATACAGAAGGCAAAACACCACTCTACTTCGTAAGCACATTGGCCGATTCATCTGTTAACATCACCGCAAGATTTTGGGTTGAAAGTTCCGATTATTGGAACATCAAATGGGGTCTCACGAAATCCGTAAAAGAAGCCCTCGATAAAGGCGGCCTCACCATCCCATTCCCAACCAGAACCATCGAAATGGTTGGAAATAAATAATTCAAATATCATTGGAAAAGAGGGATCGAAAAACCCTCTTTTTTACATCACGTTAATATTACCGCTCTCAACGAGAGCCTGAAGGTCAATGCCTTGCAAGCCCTCGAGCGCGACCAAATCAACTGCATTGCCAATATCACCATGTCCTGTGACGTCGATTGAAAGAATAGTTCCGCCATCAACTTCACGAGCAAAAACAAAATTATCAATCGCCTGTTGCGCCGGATCGTAATTTTGGATCAACGTTGAAAAATCAAGCACGTCCCCCTCATCCGCGCCGAAGTCACGGATAACATCAATACCCTGATTAATCGCATCCAACATAAATCTATCCGCACCCGATCCACCGACAAGCACGTCATTACCCGCACCGCCATAAAGAACATCATTGCCCTCTTGACCATAAATAATATCATCGCCATCACCACCATAAAGCGTATCATTACCCCCATCGCGTCCAGCGTCTGAATTATTGACACCCTCTTTTGCTAAACTGTCTGAATGATTACGGATATACTCTTGCGTGTCCGCACGGTCCCAACCGACCTGAAGCGTGCTCTCACCGTTTTCTAGCCTATCAAAAACCTCCCAGCTTGAGCCTTTATCGCTATCAAATCCATGCTCGGCAGCCAAGGCATCTGTGTTCACACTATCACCATAGATAATATCATCACCGTCTCCACCCTTAATGACATCATCACCAACCGAAGCCAGCTTTAAAAGTGGATTGGTCTGCGCAAGCGCACTTTTCAGATCATTCGTATCATCGACATTAATTGAATTTCCATCACTATCAATCGCATTAATCCGTGAAATATTGCCGCCAATATCAATGCCAACACCAATGACTTCATTGCTAAGGTGCTGTAAAATTTCGACTTCATTGCTGCCGTCACTACCTGTTATTTCTGCTATCACCTTGTTTGCATTACCACTTTGAACAGCACCTTTAGCATTCACAAATCGGTTCGGCTCACCATCTGAAATAAAATACGTAATTGTCTGCGCGTTGGTCAAAGCTTCGCTGCCCTGCAACAATGCAATCCCGCCTTGTAATCCCGCTTCATAATTAGTTGTCCAGCCCGTCTTAAGCGCGTTCAAATAAGAAATCGCATTGTTTAACCCTTGCGCATCGCTAACATTAAATGATGCTCCCGCGCTAGCAGTGGTGCTAAATGGAGCAAAATGAACTTGCACCTCACCATTTTGATAATCGCCAAAATCACGTATAAGATTATCAATTGCACCCTGAAGCAATTTAATCTTCGCACCATGGCCACTATTAGATGACATTGAACCACTAATATCGATAATAAACAGAATATTGTAATCCTGCGATTGCTGCTCCATCGACGAACCACCAACATCCCCCACCAAAATATCCGACCCGGCGCCACCAATGATTGACTCATTACCGCCGCCAATATGGTGCGTTAAATCCGAACCACTAACATCGTCAACATTCTCGCCAACAATCAATTTAGGCTCCAAACCATCAAGCTTAAGAGTTGCTACACTCGCATCCCCATCACCATCAACAAGCGTATATTTAAACTGATCAGAAACATTTGGCTTAAACGACGAGCCTTCAAATAATTCATATCGATAAGATCCATCAGCTGCAATTTCAAGCGTCCCGAATTTACCATCTATGGACACCGTACCGCTGTTTGGCACTTCAACCGAATGCGAACCAAACGAGACTTTAACAACTAAATTGCTAGTATCTTGGCTCAAATCATCAGCCGCATTGGCGCCGCCATTTTCGCCAGTGATAACATTACCAACCGCAACATCATCCAGAGTGTCTAAACGATTGACATCATTCCATGCAATCGGCCCGTCATCAGCAACATTAATCGTTAATGTCTGCGTCGCAATATCACCATCCGCATCTGTCGCTTGGACACCAAATTCCAATGTAATCACATCATTTGGATCAACATCATCAAGATGATCGAAAGGCTTTAACTGATTATATTCAAAATCACCATTAGCTGCATCAATCTTTAAGGTAAAGACAATATCACCAGCGGCTTTACCCTGATATCCATCATTCATGCGTTCAATAATCACTTCAACGCCGCCAGATTGTAATAAGCCTCCCTTAACTGAGCCAGATACATTATACACTCCGTTTGCAGTAACAACTCCGGCACCATCATCACCGAAATCTATATCCAAAGAGCCTCTCTGATTCATTGTCGGATCACTCTCATCGACATCAATCGTGTCTGGGCGAAGGATTAAAGGCGCATCATCAAAGACAGTGCCAACATCTTCTTCCTCTTCCGGACGAACCAAATCGTTACGAACGGTAATTCCATACTCTAATTGCGTGGGATCAATCGGCCCGACATCATTGAGCGCTTCAATGGGCCCCGCTGCAAATGTGCTTTGAAACCCATAACCATTCCCCCCTGATGGGGCGGCCGAAGAACCGCTATCGCCAGCAGCTGGTTCGATATTAGCCAGGTTATTGACTAAATTTTGCGCCAAATCGCCTTCATCGGAACCTTCGCTATCTGAATCCTCACCATCTTCCACCAAACCATCAAGAAGAAGATCATCAACAATCCCCCCACGGAGCGTCCCATTAGAAGATGATACATCCGCATCATCTTGCATTGCGGCCTCATCTTCTGTAACAAGCGCCCCGTCATTAGACGCCATCTCTGCCGCTTCTTGCGCTAAGCTTGGCTCTATAGCATTCAACTGCTCCGCAAGTTCTGTCTGCAATGCTTCAAATTGAAACCCTATATCTGCTGGATTAACTCCGCCTGACGCCAATTGCTCTTCCAAGGCAGTCATACGCACAACAAGTTCATTAATCGACTTTTCTAAAACCGATAAATTATCCCTTCTTAAAGATGCATGTGATGACACTCCCTGCGATTGCGTGCTGCCGTAATCCTTATCCATTGCCATTTATTTTACCCTCTATAAATTCATAACCACTAATGATGCGGTTTAAAGACGCCTTTTTTTAATGAAAATGCGCCCTTAAAATTGCCCCACATCAAAATGGTAAAGAAAATGATTTAACAAAACGTTATCTTACGAAAAGTAAATATGTTAACCGATTGTTAGTTTTTTTTACGTATCCTGAGGGGGTAATTAAGAATATTTGGGATCACAAAATGGCTTTAACAGATAACACGCAAGACACCACGGCAAGAGTTTTTGCATTCGCTGAAATACCTCAACAAGAGGGCGGTTTAGGACTTTCTCATGTCAATGGCATGCCTACAGATACTGCAACCGTTGCGATTGAAGGCACAAAGATTGTCGCACAGGTTGAACCGGCAACTTCAATAATGACGGCGGATAACACATTTGATTTCACCCCTTCTATGGACATGTAATCAACAAGAAAATATAGCCAGAAGCCCTTCTTAAAGGGCTTTTTTCTTATCCGAAAAGCTTCAAAATACTAACAATGCGGCGTGTCTTATCGCTAAACAATGTCGGCGTGAACCACGCCCCCGCTGCGCGTTTACTAACCTCGCCCAATGTCGGATAGGGAGCAATCATCCCTGTCACCGCGCCAATCTTCATCTTTGATGACACCGCCAGCGCCCACAGACCAATTAACTCTCCCGCATGCGCTCCAACAATAGACGCCCCCAAGATACGCCCCTTCTTATTCGTCACAACGCGGATCTGCCCCGCCGTAATGCGCTCCGCTATCGCCCGATCATTCTCATCAAACGACCAAGTTACAACCTTAACATCATCACCGTGCGCAGCCCGTGCCTCATCCTCACTCAAACCAACTTGCGCAATTTCAGGATCACAATATGTCACCCAAACTAGCGCGGTATAATCCACCGCCGCCCAAAACATACCAAAGCAAATTTGACGTATAATCACACCCGCATGATATCCCGCAATATGCGTAAAGCGCGGCGCGCCTGACGCAACATCACCAATGGCCGATACCCTGCGATTAGAACTCTTCAACCGCGCATTCACAATCACACCATCATGATCAACCTCAACCCCCGCCTTATCCAGCCCAAGATGCTCAACATTCGCTACGCGCCCAGCCGCCACCAACAAATGCGACCCACTGACCTCAAAAACCTCGCCATCACGCTTAACCTTTAATGAAACACTGCCTTCACCATGCACAACCGCGCTAACTTCAACATTTTCATAGAGCGCAACCCCCTCCAACAAAAGAGCCTCACGCACAATTTCAACATTATCCTGATCATCACGCGGCAAAATCCCACCTGTATCAAAAACGCTCACCGCACACCCCAATCGCCGATGCGCCTGCGCCATCTCAACCCCGATCGGGCCACCGCCGAGGATTAGTAAATGCTGCGGCTTTTCACGCACATCAAAAATACTCTCATTCGTATAAACTTTATCGCGGTTCAATCCATCAATGCTCGGCACAAACGCCGTTGATCCCGTCGCAATCACAAATCGTCTCGCACGAATGCTGTGCCGCGCCGTCTCCACCGTTTTTTCATCAACAAAAGCCCCCGCCTCTAAAATCACATTCACACTAAGGCTTTGAAAACGCTCAGGTGAATCATGCGGCGCGATGGTATTGATCGTCTCAAAAACGTGATCTTTCACCGCCGAAAAATCTATATCCGGCTCATGCCCAGCTATCCCCTTAATATCATTTTTACGATGCATTTGCGCGCGTTTCCCCGCCGCCAAGAGCGCCTTCGAAGGAACACATCCAGTGTTCAAACAATCACCGCCCATTTTACCCTTCTCAAGCAAAACCACATCCAGCCCAAGCTGCGCAGCCCCCGCCGCAACCGACAAACCACCCGATCCCGCACCGATAACACAAACATCCGGCGTTAAAATCTCTTTGCTCATAGCGCCCCCGCCGATGCCTTTCTGCGCCTAAACTGCTTATACAATGTAGGGATCAAGGCAAACATCCCCAACAAAACAAACGCCAATAACACGCGCGGCGACACCAAATCACCCAGCGCATCAATCTCGCCCAATTGCTGCCCGAAATACACGTAAACCGCGCTGCCTGGCATGATGCCAAAAAACGTCGTCAAAACAAAAACCCTAAATCGCACATTAAAAAGCGCCGCCGCAACATTCACCGCAACAAACGGGAATAAAGGCACAAGCCGCATAAACAGCAAATACCCAACCGCATTATCCGCCAAATTCTCCTCAACCCGCTTATACAAATCTCCCGCACGATCACGCAGAGCCATACCCAGCGAAGTTTTAGCAATCAAAAACACAATACTCGCCCCTAAAGTCGCACTCACCACAACAAGCAAAACACCCTGCACCAATCCAAATAAAAACCCGCCAAGCAATGTCAAAACCGTCGCAATCGGTAGCGACAATGCAACGCTTGCCGCGTAAACCCCCATAAACACCAACGGCGCTAAATACGGATGCGCATCGATGTAACCTTTAAATTGATCCTTTTGCGCCTGCACCCCATCCAACGAAAGGATATGATGCAAATCAAACGCATACGCCGCCACAATAGCAAAAAGCAAAACCAACAACGGAACAAATCTAATTACAGCCTTCATGCACAAACTCTCTTTGTTATGCCGCCAATATGAAACGACATCACTAAATTATAATTCTACCCAAACACGGCAATCGTTACATCCTTGAACAAAAGGCGTTTCTATGTAACCAATAAAGCCGCTAACAAACATAGAGCCATAGCAAAGGAATCACCATGTCCGACCAAAAGTCCGACCAAATCATCGAAGATGTAAAAGATTACTACGGCAAAGTCCTCACCACAAATGAAGATCTCAAAACCAGCGCCTGCTGCCCGCTCGATGCACCACCCGAACATGTTCGCCCGCTCATAAAAAATGTCCATGAGGCCGTGCAAGAAAAATTCTACGGCTGCGGCTCCCCGCTCCCCCTCGCCGCCGAAGGCTGCACCATCCTCGACCTCGGCTGCGGCAGCGGACGCGACGCCTATATCCTAAGCCAAATGGTCGGCGAAAACGGTCATATCATTGGCGTCGACATGACCGATGAGCAACTCAGCGTCGCCCGCCAGCATATCGGCTGGCACATGGATAAATTCGGCTATAAAAAATCCAATGTCGAATTCAAAAAAGCCTATATCGAAGACTTAAAAACCGCAGATATTAAAGATAACAGCATCGACATCGTTATCTCCAACTGCGTCATCAACCTCTCCCCCGACAAAGAAAAAGTCTTCAGCGAAATCTACCGCGTCCTTAAACCCGGCGGCGAGCTATATTTCTCCGATGTCTTCGCCGGACGGCGCATCCCCGAGCCATTGCAAAAAGATAAAATCATGCTCGGTGAATGCCTCGGCGGCGCGCTCTACATCGACGATTTCCGTCGCATGCTCGGCGCAATCGGCATCCCCGATTACCGCGTCAGCGCATCGCGAAAAATGACATTAGACGACCCCGTAATCGAAAAAATGGCCGGCATGATTGATTTCTATTCAATGACAATCCGTGCCTTCAAAGTACCGCTCGAAGATATCTGTGAAAATTACGGCCATGTCGCTTATTACAAAGGCACAATCGATCAATGCCCACATGCCTTCACACTCGATGATCACCACATATTCAACACAGGAATGCCAGTTCCCGTATGCGGCAATACCGCCAATATGCTCCAAGAAACACGTTTCAAAAAGCATTTCCGCATCAACGGTGATTTCTCAACCCATTACGGCCCTTTCGACTGCGCGCCATCCACACCAACAAACCAAGGAAACGCATGCTGCTAGATCCCTCTGTCATATACGCGATAATCGGTTTTACACTGGCCTCATACGCGGTCATGGGCAATGACGCCGTTCAAACCCTTGGAACCTTCATGGCGTCCAATCTGCGTGCTTTTAAATGGTATTGGTTATGGCTAGCCGCCTCCGCCGTGCTTTGCGTAACTCTATTCTACGGCTGGTCAGTCCACGGAGACATCGCCTATGGTCGCCTCGACAAA
Source organism: Alphaproteobacteria bacterium (assembly GCA_009995045.1). Lineage (GTDB taxonomy): Bacteria > Pseudomonadota > Alphaproteobacteria > Micavibrionales > Micavibrionaceae > TMED27. The sequence goes on along the minus strand of JAACQG010000005.1, from coordinate 221,475 downwards.
ATCCCATATCAACAAATACAATGGTATCACGCCGCCGCGCCGCTGGTTCTCGTCATATTAACCCGCATCGGCATCCCCGTTTCCACCACATTCCTTGTTTTATCGGTCTTTGCCTCCACTTTTGTCATGGAAAAAATGCTCCTAAAAAGCGCATTGGGATACGGCGTTGCCGCCATCACCGCATATATCCTCTGGATGATAATCGCCCGCATCATCAACGAAAAATATGACAAGGTACAAAAAGAACACCGCGCCATGTGGCGCACATTACAATGGATTTCAACCGGCTTTTTATGGGTCACATGGCTTCAACACGACATGGCCAACATCGCCGTTTTCCTTCCCCGCGAGATGCCCTTTGGAATGCTAATCGGCGTGATTGTAATCCTCTGCGCATCCCTTGCCCTAATTTTCAAACAACACGGCGGCAAAATTAATCACATCGTATTGGAAAAATCAGGCGCACGCTTCATGCGATCCGCAACCTTCATAGATTTAGCGTTCGCCATGCTGCTCATCGTGTTCAAAGAAATGAACAATATACCCATGTCCACCACTTGGGTTTTCGTCGGCCTGCTCGCGGGGCGAGAATTGGCCATCGCCACAACCTACCGCGCGGATTATGAATTTAAAAAAGTTTACCCCCTTGTCAAATGATGGCCGGTCTTATTGTCTCGGTCATCATCGTGATCGCAATCCACACATTGATAAAAACAGGAGCCTAAACCATGCTCGCAATCATCGGCGGATCAGGGTTATACGAACTCGAAAATCTCACAATCACAAAAACCCACGACATCGACACCCCATTCGGCAAACCATCCGACCCTATCGTTGAGGGTGCTTATAACGGCCAAGCTGTCCTATTCCTTGCCCGCCACGGTAAAGGACATGCCTACCTGCCGCATGAAGTAAATTACCGCGCCAATATCTTCGCCCTTAAATCCCTTGGCGCACGCCGCGTCTTTGGCATATCCGCCGCTGGGAGTTTGCGAAAAGACCTTAAACCAGGCGACCTCGCCCTAGCCGCACAATATTTCGACCACACCCGCGGCAAACGCGAAACCACATTCTTCGGCAACGGCATCGCAGGGCACGTCTCCACCGCCTACCCCTCCTGCCCCGCATTATCCGAAGATATAAAATCGGCCGCCCAGCGCATCAATCAAAACCTCCATGACAACAAAACATATGCCTGCGTCGAAGGCCCGCGCCTCGGCACCCGCGCGGAGAGCTTTTTCCTGCGCGACGCTGCGCAATGTGACCTCGTCGGCATGACCAACATCCCCGAAGCCTTCCTCGCCCGCGAAGCACAACTCGCCTATTGCACATTATGCCTCGTCACTGATTATGATTGCTGGATGGATGACCCCGCCATGCATGTCAGCGTCGAAAAATTCTTCGAAACTTATGGCGGCGCTTTAGAAAAAGCAAAAGCCATCCTCGCCGAACTCCTCAACGCCCCCTTTACCAAGACCCCCGATGATATCCGACAAAGCTTGAAAATGGCTATCCTCACCCCCGATGAAGCCATGAGTGATGCACAAAAATCAATAATGGATATCCTTCGTGCCTAACGCCCTTTTAAGCGATATCAGCATCATCATCCCCATCGCCCCAGATGAGGACGCGCATAAAACATTACTCAACGACCTCAAACACACAAACGCCGAGATCATACTCTCATCATCCACATCTCGCGCAAAAAGCCTAAACGAAGGCGCAGACAAAGCCACTCGCGAAACCCTCTGCTTCCTCCACGCCGACACCCGCATCAACAAAGCGGCGATCAACGCCCTTGAAAATGCCCGCAATCCAAATGCTATCAATTATTTCGGCCTATCTTATGGCCGCGGCCTAACGCAGCTCAACGCCATCGGCGCAAATCTGCGCTCTCGCCTCTTCGCCCTACCCTACGGCGACCAGGGCTTCACCCTCACAAAACACCTCTTCAACCAAATAGGGGGCTTTCCCGAAAGCCACCCATACGGCGAAGACCTCCTCTTCATCCGCGCAGCAAGAGCCAAAAACATCCCGCTAAACCACCTTCACGCACCCCTCACAACAAGCCCTCGCCAATACCAAAAAATCGGCTGGCTAAAGCTAACCCTCACCCGCCAATGCCAACTCTTCAAACTCATGCGCGTGAAACTATAATGCCGAAAAAGAAACCTCTATGAAAACCGCCCTCGCCATATTCGTCAAAACACCGCACCGCTCCCCTGTCAAAACGCGCCTCGCACAAACAATCGGCGCGGAAAAAGCGACAGAATTCTTCACCCTCTCCATCAAAGCCGTGGAAGCAACCGCAAGACAAACAAACACAATCCCACACTGGGCAGTCGCAGAAGCCCAGGCGCTTGACGATGACATCTGGAAAGCCTTTCCAACCATGCATACGGGCGATGGTTGCCTCGGCACACGCCAACATCATATCTATGAAACCCTTTTAAAATCATTCGACCAAGTCATTCTCATCGGCGCAGATACACCGCAACTTACCCCCGACATCATCAATGACGCTGTAAATGCCCTGAAAGATCACGACATCGTCATCGGCCCTGCCAATGATGGCGGCTATTACCTCTTTAGCGGAAAATCCTCAACCCCGTTAAGCGCATGGCAAAACACACCATGGAGCACGAGCGCGACACGCAAAGAATTAGAAAAAAACCTAAGAGAAAACAATATCTGCAAACATCCGCATTATCTAAAACACCTAACGGATATCGACACCCAAGAAGACCTCATCGCCTTAACATCGGAAATGCCGTCCCCGCCAAGCGCCGAGCAAAACGCAATTCTTAACCTGCACTACACGCGCCCCCACCAAGCACACAAAACTTCGAACAATGCGGATGATTAAGCCGCACCGATTGCGACGCATCAGATAATGTCTCGCCCAAATTGAACTGCTGATCATATGCCAGTAAAGTACACGCCATCACCGACGGCTTGGCATCACCTTTACGCTTAACCACCATCCGCGAGCTCGCGCACATCATATCATCGGGATTAACACCCAAAATGCTCCAACACGCATCCGTGATCTCCGGCACTGGCGCATCTTCATCCATCTCGGGAAATAACATCAATTGCTTTTCATCAAACGCATCAATATCAATGCCATGTTCTTTAAAAAACGCATCAAACCCTGTGCGCAATTGCTGCGCATTCTCACCCCACCTTGTGCGGCCCGCAATATCAATAGAAAATCCATGCACGGATAGCCAATAAAGGCCAGCCATCATCGGCGCCCAAGAATGCGCGCCACGTTCTTCCTCATGCAAACCCTGCTTAAAATGATCCACCGAAACACGGATCACCATTTGCCCGCCATATTGCGCCTTAAGGCGCAGCAATTCATCACTGCACTTCATCATCGGACGCATGGCATTGGTCAAAACCAACACCCGATATCCCCGCGATAAACTCTCTTCAAGCATCGCAATAATATCAGGGTTCATAAATGGCTCACCGCCGGTAATGCCAATCTCCGTGGTCGGATACCCATCCGCAGCAATCTCATCAAGATACGCCACAACCTCATCACGCGATAGATAGACAAGCCGATCATTGGTCGGCGTTGATTCAATGTAACAATTCACACACGCCAAATTACAAAGTGTACCCGTATTAAACCAAAGTGTTTTCAACCCCGACAAATCCACCCATGCTCGCGTCTCACCATCGGCGGTCACAAGCGGATCGGAAAATCGGGATTCAGCGACACTCATTGATGTGCATCTAAAATCTGTGCGTGATGATAAATATGCGACGGCATAAAGCTCTGAATGAAATAATAGCTATGATCATATCCATCATGCATCCGAATATTAAGCGCCTGCCCCGCCTGCTCACAAGCCTTGGCAAAGATATGCGGCTTTAATTGTTCATCCAAAAATTGATCACCCTTGCCCTGATCAATCAAAATCTCTGGCTGACCACCACGGCTCTGCGCGGCGATTAAAACACTCGCATCATGCTTCTTCCATGCCTCGCGATCCTCGCCAATATACGCCTTAAAAGCCTTCTCACCCCACGGAACCTGGCTCGGCGCAACAATCGGCGAAAACGCAGAAATCGATTTATATATCTCTGGATATTTCAAACCTAATGTCAGCGCGCCATGACCGCCCATTGAATGCCCGCTAATGCCCTGCGCCTCCGCATTAAGAGGGAATTCCTTACAGACCAAAGCCTGTAATTCACGCACAATATAACTCTCCATCTGGTAATGCTCGGCCCATGGCGCTTTGGTCGCATCAATATAAAACCCCGCGCCCTGCCCCAGATCATAAGCATCATCATTCGCAACCGCCTCACCGCGCGGTGATGTGTCGGGCGCAATAATCGCCAACCCTGCGGCTGCCGCGGATTGATACGCACCGCCCTTGGTCGTGAAATTCTCATGATTACACGTAAGGCCGGATAAAAATGTCACAAACGGCACATCACCATTTTCAGCCTGAGGGGGCAAGAAAACGGAAAACCGCATCGCACACGACAACGCAGAACTCTCATGCTCCCAAACACTAAGCTCCCCGCCAAAACAACGATGCGTCTCTATCTGCTTCATAAAAATAACCTTTTCCTTAACGCACGATCATCACATGCCTAAGCATCGTAACATGGATTAAAATTTCACCACACCACGGATGGATTCACCCGAATGCATCAAATCAAATGCCTTATTAATATCTTCAAGCGGCATAACATGCGTGATTAAATCATCAATATTGATCTTGCCATCCATATACCAATCAACAATCTTCGGCACATCCGTGCGACCACGCGCCCCGCCAAATGCCGAACCGCGCCAAACACGCCCAGTCACCAATTGGAACGGACGCGTAGAAATCTCTTTTCCCGCACCCGCAACGCCGATAATCACGCTTTCGCCCCATCCCTTATGACAGCACTCAAGCGCCTGACGCATCACATCAACATTCCCGATACACTCAAACGAATAATCCACGCCGCCGGATGTAAGGTCACAAATCGCCTCAACAACATTAGGCGTTTCTTTCGGATTAATAAAATCTGTCATCCCGAATTTACGCGCTAGCTCGACTTTACCTGGGTTAATATCAATCCCGATAATACGGCTCGCACCAACCATCTGCGCACCTTGGATCACATTTAAACCAATCCCACCAAGACCAAACACCGCAACCGTGGAGCCCGGTTCAACTTTTGCATCGAAAACAACCGCGCCAATCCCTGTGGTTACGCCGCACCCGATATAACAAATCTTTTCAAACGGTGCATCTTTGCGAACCTTCGCCACCGCAATTTCCGGCATCACGGAGAAATTCGAAAATGTCGACGTGCCCATGTAATGTAAAATGCTCTCACCATTAATGGAAAAACGCGACGTGCCATCAGGCATCAAGCCTTTACCCTGCGTCTCACGAATAGACTGACAAAGATTGGTCTTTGGATTAAGACAAAAATCACATTCACGGCATTCCGGCGTATAAAGCGGGATCACATGATCCCCAACCTCAACAGACGTCACACCCGCCCCAATTTCGCGAACAATCCCCGCGCCTTCATGCCCAAGGATCGCCGGAAACGCGCCTTCCGGGTCATCACCGGATAACGTAAACGCATCCGTATGACACACGCCCGTCGCCATATTCTCAACCAAAACCTCACCAGCCTTAGGGCCCTCAAGGTCAACTGTCTCAATAACCAAAGGCTCACCAGCCTTATATGCAACCGCCGCACGTGTTTTCATCATCTATTCCCATCATGTTGTTATTCAATCAATAACAAACAATAACGCGATAAAAAGCCGATATCTATGATTTTTATAAGAAATCTAAGAACCGACCCAAAACGAACGAGCGTGCATGTTTAAAAATTTGAAGGCAGTAAATACAAATATAACCATAGGTTCAATACAGTCGAATGCATCATACTTCTTTTTCAGCCACTCAAAAAAGCAATACGAAGCAATGCCTTATATAATATTCAAAAAAATAATGTCAAAATTACGCATCTAAAACCACCGCAAAAGCAAAAATACTTAATAATATTAAATATTTACTATAATATAAAAACAGAGACATTTCGCACACCAAGCAATAAAGCATTGTATAAAACCGGCAAACGGGATATTTGCAAACGATGGAAACACAACCTAGGATTGACATCATTAAACAGAGCAATAGCACGATAAAACGTGATCCTAAAGCGCACATAAAGGAGCAGGTTCCCAATCTCACAACCATCCAACCCCACGGCTATCTCCTGATTTTAAGCAAAGATTTTAAGATCCTAAAGATAAGCGACAATTGCGACGCTTTATTCAAAACACAAACCAAAAATATCATCGACAAACCACTCTCTAAATTTATCGACAAAACCAATATACAAAACCTAAAAACCTTAGCCAAAAGCCAGCCGTACACCCCAATCAACTACATAGCTTTATCCGTCGGCACAGATGAGCCGTGCCAATACCATGCTTGCCTCCACCACACAAACGACCATTTAGTCTTAGAATTAGAACCCGCACCCTCAACACCTGTTTCAAGTAAAAATGTAAATTCAGATAATCACATCATCGAATTTGCAATCGAATTGCAAAAAGCTAAGGATTTACAATCCCTATACCAATATCTGACCCGTAAAATCAACGACCTTACTGGCTTTGACAGCGTTAAGCTTTACCAATTTGATCGCAACTGGAACTGCAAGGTCATTGCCGAAAGCAAAACATCCGATATGCCGTCTTATCTCGGCCTTCAATTCCCATCTTCAGAAATACCCGAACAAAAACGTGCCTTATTGAAAAAAAACTACCAACACATCGTCCCTAATATAGACGGTAAGCCCTCCAAAATTTTGCCTGACACCTTAAACGATACCGAAACCCCAATCGATCTCAGCTTTTCCTCCCTTCGTTGCGCCCATCCTATGCATTTAGAATATTTAAAAAACATGGGCATCAAAGCTTCTATGTCCATTTCAATTCTAAAAAACGGACAGCTATGGGGATTGATCGCTTGCCACCATAAACAACCACATCATGTCGATTATCGCACCCGCATGAGCGCGGAATTGATGGCACATACTTTCTCTGCCTATCTTTCCAATTTTTCGCATATCGAAACAAAAACAAATAGAGAAAAAAAGCAAGCCCATCTTCAAAACCTTAAAACCGCAGCCAAGAAGATCGAAAACCTAACTAAACTTTTGAACGATAAGCATGATTTAATCCTAAAAGCTGTCAATGCCGATGGCGTCGCAATCAATATTGGTGACAAGCATTTCACATTCGGATTAACGCCTACACCTAGTTTTGAAAAAAACCTATTAAAATGGATTGAAAGCAATCACTCAGGTGATGTTTTCACCAGCAACTGCATTGATTTTGACACTGACTTAAAACTACAAAAAAACTCATCAATATGCGGTGTAATCGTAACCCCCACCAGCGCAGCAATTAATGATTATATTATCTGGTTTAGAAAAGAACATTCCGAAGAAATTCATTGGGCTAAACAGGCAGAAAAAGAGGACAGTATAAACCAAACGAATATTAGCAAGAGCGCAAGCGCGCCGTTTAAAACATGGAAAGAACATTTGCGCGGCTTTACCGAGCCCTGGGACACCGAAGACCCAGCAACAGCAAACCAAATTCTAAAAATACTAACAAACAAACATTACGAAGATTCAATCAAACAAGCTGATTACAATCTACAATACATCTTCGAAAACTCCCTAAATGAGATTTTTATTTTTGATGCGCAAACGCTCAATTTTGTTCAGGTCAATCGCGGCGCGCGAAAAAACATGGGCTATTCCATGAGTGAATTAAGCCAAATGACACCAATTGATATCAAACCTGATATTACCCGTGAAAAATTCGACGCCATTGTCACCCCCTTAAAGAACAAGACAAAAGAAAAAATTATCTTCGAAACACGCCATCAACGCAAAGACGGCTCAACCTATAACGCAGAAATTCACCTGCAATTGGAAATGTATAAAGGACGGGAAGCATTTGTTGCAATCATCATCGACATCACCGACCGCATCCGCACCGAAAATGAAATCAGACGCTCTAATAAAGAATTAGAACGCGTTGCCTTTATTGCCTCCCACGACCTCCAGGAACCTATCCGCATGATTTACAGCTTCACACAGTTGTTAAATGACGAATATAAGGACAAAAAGCTCGATGAAACCGCGCAGGAATACATTAACTTCACCCTGCACGCTGCCGAGCGTATGCGCATCATGATCCAGGATTTGCTGCAATATTCTCGTTTCGGCCACGAAGAGCTACAACCCGAAATCATAAATACAAAAGAAGAACTACAATCCACACTGAAGCAATTCACACTATGTGATGACCATAAAAACGCAGAGATTGTTTCACAAGACAACATACCCGACATCGCCATGAAGCCTGAACACTTTTCTTGCATCATTCAAAACCTTGTCGGAAACGCACTGAAATACCATGCAAAAGATAGAAACCCCGTAATTAAAATCACCCATGAAGATCACGGGGATGAGTGGTGCTTTTGTGTATCCGATAATGGCATAGGCATTAAAAATGAATATCTGGAAAAAGTATTCGACATCTTCCAACGCCTCCACCAAAAATCTGAATATGCTGGCACCGGCATTGGCCTATCCCTATGCGCCAGAATTATTGAACGATATGACGGAAAAATATGGGCGGAATCTGAATTAGGAAAAGGCAGCCACTTTTTCTTTACACTGCCCAAAAACGCAAAAATCAAAAAATAACAAACAAAAAGTATCACACAAAATGCCCACCTATAAACGCGCACAACCCATTGAAATCCTATTGGTTGAAGACAACGAAGGCGACGTGTTCCTCACTAAAAAAACCTTCAAAGACGCCAAAGTTATGAACACTATTCATGTCGCAAGAGATGGTGAAGAAGCCATGGCCATATTAAATAAGGCCGCCCCATTCGAAGACCACATAACCCCAGACCTCATCCTGCTCGATATCAATCTCCCTAAAATGGACGGACGCGATGTACTTGATGCCATTAAAAACGACGATGCCTTAAAACGTATCCCCGTGATCGTCCTATCCAGCTCAAGCGACGAAAAAGACATTCAGGATATGTATGGGCTCTACGCCAACAGCTACATCGCCAAACCCGTCGACATTACACAATTTAGCGAAGTTGCAAGAACCATGGATGATTTCTGGATGGGCATAGTAAAATTGCCCTCCGATGTAAGCAGCTAAAAACTTGAAATGCGGCATACTTAATCAAAAGCCCCATAAACGCCTATTTTTCAAGGCTTTTAGGCGCTTTTATATTCATCTCTGATGAACAGAAAAACGCTACTATCTCCACAAGGTGTTCGCCTCGTAGAAAAATTTTATAGTATAATTTCAGTATTTTGGGAAAGCTTGGTTTTATTTTGTTCGGACTGGCCTAGAGTTTTCTACGCCTCAAAACCATTAACTCATTGATTTAATTCAGTTAAGAAAAATGGCTGGGGTACCTGGGATCGAACCAGGGATGACCGGATCAAAACCGGTTGCCTTACCGCTTGGCTATACCCCAACAATAACGAAATCCAATCACATAGATTTCAGGGTTGGATGAAAAATGGTGCCCTCACACGGACTCGAACCGCGGACCTGATGATTACAAATCAACTGCTCTACCAACTGAGCTATAAGGGCACATTAATTTTCCTCCATCTTATTACGCCTTGTTAGACGCAAGGGCAAGACAGAAAACCCACCCCCTTTAACGAAATATCGTAAAAAGGATTGCGTCTTTTAACAAAAAAAAAATCACTTGAATAGCCCCAATCACAATTTTTTTACGCATTCTTCAAAACTTAACAAATTATCCCTGTTTTATTGGTGTTAAAGCGCGTTTTCTGGTATTTTTATAGATGAGCATGATTTCGATCAAAATGACTTCAAAAGGATAATGAATGGCCGGCGGACAACAGGCTGAAAACACACTGCACGAAAATGCAATTGGCTGGGCTATTCTAATGGCTGTTTTAGCCGTGATCGTCTATATCTTTTGGTATTTCAAAGCAGAAGAAGTACGCAATATCATTCGCTGGATCCGCTACGGCGAGGCATGGGTTCTGCAATGGTTTATCATGCTCGGTGAAATGATCGGTATAAGCGACGGAACATTTACATTCCGTGGTCAGTCCGTCTCTTTTTGGGACGTATTCAATGGCAACCCTGATTTGGTGCGACAAGAAACTGGACGTGCTGGAAACCCTAATGCCAGCCTCTTTTACGGCATGAAAAATTACAACAAAAATGCCCTGACATTCGACCATTTATCCCTCTTCAACGCAATGACCGTCGGCATCGTGAAAATCGTTTTCGTCATCCTAACCGCCCTCGCCGCGCTATGGTGCCTCTTTTCCGGCCCACAAACACAATATCGCTCACGCCTCGGCCTTGATGGACTCATCGCAAGACAAGCCAAAAATTTCCCGGTCATCGCACCGTTCGTAAATTTCAACCCCTCAACACAACCGCCCCGCCCGCCCGGCTCCCCCGTGCCCGTCGAACTTCCTGATTTCGCTGAAGCCTTAGGACCGGAAGAATGGCTAGCCTACACACAAATCCCCATTCCTGACGGAAAAATCGATGAAGACGCCGCCGCCGCCGAATTTAAAAAACAACTCGTCGGACGCTGGAAAGGGCCTAAAGGCTTAAAACCATATCAACAAGTTCTTCTTGCCGCCTTCGCCCTTAAAGCAAGCCGCAAACGCGACGCCTCGGATGAAATGCTCTCACGCATTGCCGTATGCTGGAGCATGAAAGGCGGATTAAACCTCAATAAAGACAGAACGCTTGTCTCCGAAGCACGCAAAATCCTGAGAAACAAAGATCTATCTGCGGGTACGCTCGCAGCCTGTAATCGTCACGCATTCGTCACAACCGCCCTGCTACGCGGCCTCGCTTATGCCCGCGAAGAAGGCGGCGTTCTCGCCCCCGCGCAATTTGTGTGGCTTCGCGCCCATGACCGCACGCTCTGGTATCCCATGAACAACCTTGGGCGCCATAGCTTCCATATGGAAGCCCTCGGCGCGATGTCCCATTACAAGGCAGAAAAGCTGACAAACCGTCCAATCCCCGCCCCAAAAATTGAAGGCGCAGTTCAAATGATCACCGAATATATGGCCTCCGCCGTAGCAAGACCAATCCCACAACTCGATTACAGCCAATCAACCAAACGTGGTGTGAAAAAAGCAGTATAGTAAAACCCGTAACAACCGCATAAAAAGCGCAAGCCATTCAACCAGCCCCAAAAGGCACAAAGGAGAAAAAATGTTAGCAGTACTTAAATCCAAATCAAACAAAACAGGCGCCAGCGCAAGCGTAGTAGACGGAAAACTCATCCTCTCATTCCCACAAGCACAAACACCGGTTTTGTGGCAAATGGACTTAACACAGGCCAAATCATCCGCCCTTGAAGTCCTAAAAGACGGTAAAGGCAGTGAATTCAGCCTCACCCTAAAAACACAAAAGGGCGAACAAGTAAAAATCGCCTCCTTTGAATCTCGCGATGAAGCACTCGAAGGATTAATGGCCGCCGCCGACGCCCTAAAAAGCGCACACGGAAACATTTATACCGCCGCCAATGAAGATCAGAAAATAACATATACGAACGCCCCAAAACAAAAATCCGGCAAAGGAAAATGGATCACGGGAATTGTAGCCCTCTTCGCGCTCTTCATACTCTTCGGCATATGGAGCATGACCATCCCAACACCACCATCGAGCATCCAAACAACCAGCGCCGCAAGCAACACATCAGCGCAATCACCAGCGACATCCGCCGCACAATCAGCTGGAGTCCCCGTATCAGCAGATGATTTTTTAAGCGGGCAATAAGGTAATAAGGAAAAACGGTAAACTTTTAGCATGGCTTTAGATCAGAAAAAATACGAACACAAGCATGAGACCATCCTTCGGGATGTGCGCCCGCTTGGCGTTCGTCTCGCTGATGCCATGCAAAAGCCGACATATTCCTTCACTATCTTCTTAATGATCGGCGCATTATTATGGATGAGCCCGTGGACGCTGGCCTTTGGCGATGTCGTCATGGTCGGCGCTGGCCTTTATTTCTGGTGGCTAAAAAGCCGCGACCGCTCGCTCGTGTTCAAACTTCCCTTCGGCGCCAAATACCCTGACATGCATAACGGACGCGCTGGAAAACCAGGAAAGGCCGAGGGAATCCTCTATCTCGGCAACGTCGAAAAAACCAACGAAGAAGCATGGTTCACCAACTCGGACGCCAGAACCCACGTTCTATATCTCGGAACTACAGGTGCTGGTAAAACCGAGGGACTAAAATCCATGGTGTCCAACGCACTGTGTTGGGGATCGGGCTTTGTGTATGTCGATGGTAAAGCCGATACTGACCTGTGGTCTTCCCTATCCTCGCTCGTACGCCGATTGGGCCGCGATGATGACCTTCTCGTGCTGAACTACATGACGGGTAACTCGGATGCCCGCGCCCCATCCAACACCATGAACCCCTTCTCTTCAGGCTCAGCTAGTTATCTCACCAACATGCTCGTGCAGTTAATGCCCGAAGCGGAAGGCGACAACGCGATGTGGAAAGAACGTGCGGTCTCGCTCGCCTCCGCAATGCTCCCCGTTCTAACATGGAAACGCGACAACCAAGACATGCAAATGTCGGTTATCACAATCCGCGATTACCTCTCTCTCAATAACGTCATCAAACTCTCTCGTGACGACGCGGTGCCAACAACTTTGCGCGCAGGGATGAAAGGATATCTCGACACCCTTCCTGGCTTCCAAGGCGATGCATATGATGATGAAGGCAACGTCAAACCACCTGGCCCCGATACGCCGCAATACGACACAACCACCGCAAACCAACAGCACGGCTACCTTGCCATGCAGTTCACGCGCTCCCTTCAATCACTCGGTGATGATTACGGCTACATCTTCGACACCCAAGCCGCCGATGTGGACATGGTTGATGTCGTTCTAAACCGTCGAATCCTGATCGTGCTCATTCCCGCCCTCGAAAAATCAGGGGACGAGATCGCAAACCTCGGTAAAATCGTTGCCGCCACCATGAAGGGTATGATGGGTTCCGCCCTAGGATCCGCGGTGGAAGGGTCATCCGCAACCGTCATCGAAAACAAACCCACGCATTCGGCAACCCCATTCATGACTGTTTTCGACGAGGTCGGTTACTATACCGCCGCCGGTATGGCCGTTATGGCCGCGCAGGCTCGTTCGCTTGGTTTCTGCCTGATCTTCTCGGGACAGGATATCCCCGCGATGAAAAAACGCGTCCGCGAGGAAGCCAACTCAATCCTCGCCAACTGTAACATCAAGATTTTCGGCAAACTCGAAGACCCCACTGAAACCAAAGAATTCTTTGAAAAAACCGTTGGCTCCGCCATGGTAACCGAGGTCTCTGGCTTCCAAATGACTGGCGGCTCGGAACTCGGCTCGTATTTCGACACCCAGCAAGCAGGGGTTCAACTCCGCCCACGCGCCCAATATGAAGACCTTCGTGGCTTCCTTGAGGGACAAGCCGTTATCACATTTGGCGACACGGTCGTTGATTGTTCAATGTTCTATTCTAACCCGGGCTTCGCTAAGGCAATGCGCGTCACGCGCTTCATGGCTTTACCACCAACCGATGAAGCCCTTCTCAAACACGCAAACTCCATCACAAAACTGCGCGATCTTCTGGTCAACAAGACATGGACCGCCGAACGTGCCGACGTAGCCATCGAAACGCCCCCAGAAATCGACGCCATGGCAAAGGGCTTCCGCAAATTCGAAAAAATCGAAGAAGACCCGATCATCAAAGGAATCGCCGCGATCGTCCAAGTCCACGCCATCAACAATGAAATCGAACCCGCAGCCCCTCCTGCTCAAGAAGCACCTACAACAGATGCAGCCCCTGCGTCAGCAGCCGCAGCACCAAATGCCGCGCCACAAACACCTCCTGCAGCTGCACCAACAACGCCGCCCGCCTCACAAACACAGCCGCCGGTTCAAACAGCTCAGCCCCCCCCCACACCGACAGTTCCCCCAGCCGCATCGCAGGAAGAAAGCAAGAAAGCAAGCCCAATGGGCTTTTTCGGCGCAAACAAAAACGGAGAAACAACACCGCCGCCGCCAATCAGCAAATCACAACAACCACAAAACTGGGACGAAATTTCAAAAGAAAGTCCAGCCGCCCAAACACCAGCCGCACCTCAGGAAACGCCTCCACCCACCACAGAGCAGGCAGAACAAAACGCCCCAACAGAGGCCACGAAAACAACGCAACCGACATCACAAAAGACAAAACTCCCGCAAGAGCTTGAGGACATCATCGCTAGCGCATCCAAAACCGCCAAAAAATCTATATTTAAAGATGATGAGGACATCGATGCCGCAGAATAACCAACAAAGCGAATCAGGAAACGTCTTCGTCTTCATCCTGCTTGGTGTCGTTCTCTTCGCCGCGCTTTCACTAACCGTTGCCCGCGGCTTCCGCTCAACCACAACATCCTCTATGTCTGATCGCAAAGCCGACCTAGCCGCATCGGAAATTTTAGATTACGCGCAACGGATGGAACGCACCGTCGATAAGTTACGCCGCAAGGGATGCTCAGAAAATGATATTTCTTTTGAATACGAAGGTACTAACGCCTACACATTTGCAACTCAAGAAAAATGCAAAGTTTTTTCTCCCGACGGAGGAAACTTGGAGCCATGGAAGGTTCGCGATGAGCTGGGCGGAACAAAAGTTTATTCCTCTTTTAGACCTTTTCGCATAAATGGCAGTTGGAAAACTAGAAATGCTGGAACTCAAAACGCTGAGCTATTTCTTATTATAGGCATGATCAATAAAAAAGTCTGTGAATCTATTAATAATAAACTAGGAATAAAACGCCCAGACGGTGAGTTACCCAAAAAAGGTGGATCTCATATTCACCCCGTATTCACAGGTTCATTCAGCTATCCATCCCCATCACACTACTCTTGGGAACATGATGAAACCGTTTTGGAAGGCGCTTCATCTGGCTGCGTTAATTACGAAGATCGCGATCCGAGCAATGGGCTACAACTCTTTTATCACGCATTGATAATACGTTAACTCAAAACCCTAAACCAAACTATACCAAGTCCCACGCCCTTGCCCATGACGGCGCAAATATCCCGCCTCTAAAAGCTCGGTCAGGCGCAATTTAATCGTCGCCCGACGCCCGCGTGTCAGCGTGATAATCTCTTTCATCTGCAATCGCTGATGCGCCTTAAACAAGGCCATAATTCGCGCCGATAGCGCAGGCAAATTATTCAATTCCGTCTCTTTACCGTATAAACGCGCATAGAGCGTGTCCTTTTGCACTTCAAGCACACCGAGGAAAAACCCAAGCCAAGCCGACCAATCCGGCTTTCCCGCCTCAAGGCTATCCTGATTGGCGTTCAGCGCCTCATAAAATTCATCACCACGTTCATCCATGATCGGCGTCAAGGATACATACGGCGCGTACGTATACCCCGCCTTTAATAAGATCAAAATCAACAAGAAACGTACAACCCGCAAATTCCCCTCTTCAAACGGCGCTATCTGCAAAAATACAGACATAAACACCGCAGCCACCAAAAGCGGATGCAACGCCTCCCCATCAAGCGAGTCATTCACCCATCCGCATAATTTCGCGAGCAACGGCTCAACATCCTGCGCATCCGCAGTATGAATCGTGCCAATCACATCTTTATCATTAGGAATAGAAAGGGAAACCACGGCGCTTTTATAGTCAGTCGCGCTCTTCATGCCCATTTGCGACGCATGCAAGATGCGAACAATGTCCGGCGTAATCGGCCTATCCTGAAGCGGTTTCAACACCGCCTCAAACTTCGCCCCATAATCCGCAACATCACCAAGCAAGTGAAGTCCCGTCGTATGCTTATCCAACCCCGTCCAAAGCCCCTTAAACTCATCAATCGCAGAGACTTGACGAAGCACTTCAGATGTAATTTTGATTGCATTTATACCAAGCATGAGAACATTTTAGCCAATTTAAGCCAAAAATCAAGCCGCATTTTCACCGCGACGCTCGCGACCATTACATCCGCGCAGGAACCTCAATCCCCAAAAGCTCAAGCACAAGCACAAGCTGTCGATGCGTCAACGCACACAAAGCCAAACGGCTGGTACGTATCGCCTCATCCTCTTCCGATAAAATGTGACAATTCCCATAGAAAGAGCTAAATTCCTGCGCAATCTTATACGCGTAATCACACAATACATAAGGCGAATAATGCTTAAGCGCCATATCGAAATGATCCGGCAATTCCGTCAATAACAACGCAAGAGAGCGATCAGCATCCGTAATGTTCAAATCAATCCGGCCATCGGTATCAACACCCGCTTTCTTCAAAAGGGATTGAATACGTACAGCCTGATACAACACATACGGCCCCGTCTTCCCCTCAAATGATGTCATCCGGTCCAAATCGAACACATAATCCATATGCGCCTGATTGCTAAGCTCCGCAAATTTCAGCGCTGCACATGTTACCTTCGCCGCGATATCATCCAACTCGTCTTGGTCAATATCATCATCTAAATTTGCCTCAGCCAAGCGCGCATCTGCTTTCTCACGACACGCCACAACCATATCACGGAATGTCATCGCCTTGCCTTCACGTGTCTTAAATGGCTTGCCATCCGTGCCGTTAATCGTCCCATGCCCAATATGTTTCAACGTGATATCATCAGCATATCCCGCACGCTCCGCCGCCCGAAAGACCTGTTCAAAATGCAAATTCTGACGAATATCCGTCTCATACACCAAATGCGTCAGCGCAGGATAAGTTTTCACACGATCATAAATCGTCGCCAAATCCGTCGTCCCATATGTCGCCGCACCATTAGATTTAAAGAACATCAGCGGCGGAACGTCTTTATTATCCCCCTCGCGCTCAACCGCAATCACCTGCGCACCATTACTTTCTTCCAGCACACCCTTTGATTTTAAATCATCCGATATCTCGGGGATCAAATCATTGACATCCGACTCCCCCTTCCAAATCTCGAAATCAATGCCAAGCGGCTCAATGTTGCGGCGAATATCGGCAATCGAAAGCGCAATGAAATGTCGCCATAACGCGACATAACCGCGCCGCCCGTTCTGTAACTCTGCGGTCGCAACACGCGCCAATTCCAAACGCGCCTCATCATCCTTACACGCCTGTGACGCAAGCGGATAAACCTCTTCAAGCTCGCTATATTCAAACGGAGCATCAGCAGAATACTCACCCTCAAAATTCGCATCAAAATATGGCCACTGCGGATAACGAATAGCAAATTCACTAATGATCTGCCCCATCTGCAATCCCCAATCACCCAGATGAATATCACCAAGCGCCTCGTATCCCGCAAAACGCATCATACGCTTCAAGCAATCCCCAATCGCGAGCGATCGCAAATGCCCGACATGCATCGCCTTGGCCACATTCATCCCGCCATAATCAAGCACAGCAGTCTGCCCGCCCCCGCTCATCGCGATACCCATGCGGATATTATCCTGCACATCACTCAAATGCGCCTGAAGGTAGGAATCACTCACCTTAAGATTGATAAATCCCGGCCCCGCAATCTCAACGGATCCAAAACGATCATCCGCCGCCAACACATCAACAATCCCTTGCGCTACCTCACGCGGATTTTTCTTCGCTTGCTTGGCCGCGCCCATCGCGCCATTGCACTGGAACTGACACAAATCCGGGCGATCACTCACCCGTACAGCCCCAAGCTCACGCGGCAAATCTTGCGCCTCAAAAGCCTCGCCAACGATAACTGATAATTTTTGCGTCAATGATGTCATATCTAAAATTCTCTATTTCCATGAATGTCTTATGGATTGTATAAAGGAATCCCAACAAAAAAAGAAGGCCATAAATGACCAAACCTTGTATCATCACCGTTGCCCTCTGCGGCTCCGTGCCGCGCAAAGAACACAATCCCGCCGTGCCAATCACCGCAGATGAACAAATCGAATCCGCCCATGAAGCCTTCGAAGCAGGCGCGACCATAGCCCACATACACGCGCGCAACCCCGATCAAAGCTCATCCTCCAACCCGCAATTTTTCAAAGACGTACAAGACGGCCTCAACAAACATTGCCCCGGCATGATCGTCCAATTTTCCACGGGTGGCAGAGGCCGTGAGATGAACGAACGCGGCTCTATGCTTCACCATAAACCGGAAATGGCATCACTCTCCACGGGGTCGGTCAATTTCCCAACCATCGTCTACCAAAACCCGCCAGAGCTTATTGATTATCTCGCCCGCGAAATGCAAACCCATAACATCAAACCAGAGATAGAAATCTTCGACTTTCATATGCTCTATAACGCGCAAAAATTAGTGGAGATGGGATTGGTCAAACCCAACGCCCATGTGCAATTCGTCTTCGGCATCAAAAACGCCCTGCCCGCCAAACGAAAATTGCTAGAATTTTACATCGATGAATTAAAAGAAATCCTCCCCCAAGCCACATGGACAGCCGCAGGAATCGGCAAAACCCAAATCGAAGTCAATAAATGGTGCCTAGAACTCGGCGGCCACTGCCGCACAGGATTAGAAGACAACATAAGACTAGACGCCAAAACCCTAGCCCCCTCAAACGCCGCCCTCGTAAAACGCGTCGCCGACATGTGCGAACAACACGGACGTCATCCAGCAAGCGCGAAAGAGGCGAGAGGGATTTTGGGTATTTGATTAAATTGCTTTAAAGACCAGATAATATCTTTTTTCTAAGCTCAGACTTTCTAGTTTTAAGATCACTATAAGCTTCATAAGCTTTTGTACCTACTTGAAATTTATTGTTATTTTTGCGACTAATCTCGTTAAGCTTTTGCGTTAACTTGTAATATTCTTCATTACTATACAGTAGGTGATACTCTCTCATCTGTTTAAAACGAATTGTTTTAAATTTTTTCAGATTACCTTCGTAATCATTTACATCTGCTTCATATTCCCATCCCGGATTGTATTTGGCGTCGAATGCAGGGTTCCAGGCCTCCAGTTTCTCTACTAAAGAATTATATAAATCTTCATCTCTATAAACTTCATAATCACCAGGCCCTCCAAAACGGTAATACAATAAAGCGTATAAATCTGCAGCAGCTTGTTGATCCACTTCCTTCAGAGGTTTTAAAAAACTCAAGTCGGTCATAGAACGCATCTGCCCCAAATTGAGCAAATACGTACCTTCGAAAGTTTTGCCTTCTTTTAAACAAGTCAAAGAACTATTAAACAAATATTCCGCATTAATGGTTTGCGATGAATTAACTGCCTCTAAACATGACAGGCGTATATTCTGAGCATGGCTTACAAATGCAGGCATGAAAAAGATAAATAATATTATCCAAAACCTAAGCATCCACTTCAGCCTTCAATGCATTATCTTGAATAAATTCTCTTCTCGGCTCAACAACATCACCCATAAGCGTCGAGAATATCTCATCCGCCTTGACCGCATCCGCCACTCTGACCTGCAACAATGTACGTACATTCGGATCAAGCGTTGTCTCCCAAAGCTGTTCTGGGTTCATCTCCCCGAGACCCTTATAGCGGGAAATCGTCATGCCCTTTCGGCCTGCTTCCATCACACGATCATATAGCGCGGCGGGGCCATTCACCTTCGCCAAAAGCTTATCACCCATGTGAATTTCAACCTGATTGCCAAACACTTCAGCCAGCCATTCTTTCGCGCCATTAAGACGTACGGCATCGGGCGAACGTACACGGCTTGGTGAAATATTCACGCGCTCGGTCACGCCGCGGGTCGTACGCCATAACGTATACCCCTTATCAAGACTGTATGTCCCTTCCCAAGTATCGGTATTTTTCGCCGCACGCTCATTCAAACGCAACGCCAATTTCGCCGCATAATCCTTACCTGCCGCTTCATCAGTATGCACTTTATCATCAAACGCACCCGCAATCGCGGCCTGTTCAACGACGCGGCGATTGCCCGCACGCTGCGATAACGCATTGATAGAATTACGCAATTTACGCGCCGTCTGAAGCAAATCTTCGACATCATTGCCCGAACGCGTCTGCCCCGACCCATCAATGATCACAAGATCACCCAGCGCCGTATTGATCAAATAATCATCAAGGCTCCGCTCATCCTTCAAATAAATCTCGCCCGCATTACCGCGCTTAACCTTAAACAACGGTGGTTGCGCGATATACAAATATCCACGCTCAATCACCTCTGGCATATAACGGAAGAAAAACGTCAGCAAAAGCGTACGGATATGCGATCCATCCACATCCGCATCCGTCATGATGACAATCTTGTGATAACGCGCTTTTTCAATGTTAAATTCATCCGGCCCAATCGACGTACCAAGCGCGGTAATCAACGTTCCAACCTGTTCCGAATTGAGCATTTTGTCAAAACGCGCACGCTCAACATTCAAAATCTTACCACGGAGCGGCAAAATCGCCTGATTATGACGATCACGTGCCTGCTTGGCCGAACCACCCGCCGAATCTCCCTCAACAATGAAAATCTCGGAAACCGCAGGATCCTTCGATTGGCAATCCGCAAGCTTACCCGGCAAATTGGAAACATCCATCACGCCCTTACGACGCGTTAAATCACGCGCCCGTCTGGCCGCTTCACGCGCCATCGCCGCTTCGGAAATCTTGGCAACAATAGCCTTACCCTCGGCAGGATGCTCCTCCAACCATTCGGATAGTTTCGCGGATATAGCACCCTCAACAACGGGTCGAACTTCTGATGACACCAATTTATCTTTGGTCTGCGAACTGAATTTCGGATCAGGAACCTTCACGGACAATACACAGGTCAAACCCTCGCGCATGTCTTCACCCGTCAACTTAAACTTCTCTTTCTTAAGCAGGCCTTTTTCTTCGGTATATTTTTGAATAACCCGCGTCAAACCACCACGGAAACCCGCCAAATGCGTACCGCCATCACGTTGCGGAATATTATTGGTAAAACACAGCATCGTTTCATGATACGCATCCGTCCATTCAAGCGCCGCTTCCACCGTGACACCAGCCTCTTCATCGTAAATCGAAATAGAAATCGGATTATCCAACATCGGCTTTTTCGTGCGATCCAGATAATTCACAAAACTTTCAATACCACCTTCAAAATGCAGATGTGAAACAACCCACTCTTCTTCGTTGTCACTACGTTTATCAGACAGATAAATATTCACACCGGAATTCAAAAACGCGAGCTCACGCAAACGATTCTCAAGCGTTTTAAAATCAAAATCGGTCATCGTGAACGTTGACGGAGACGCCAAAAACGTCACTTGCGTGCCCGTACGTTCCCCCTCTTCAAGATCACGAATCGGCTGAAGATCCTCACCCGCATTCCCCATCTTGAAACGCATATGCCACTCTTTGCCATCGCGTTTAATATTCAGATCAAGATACTCGGACAAAGCGTTTACAACCGAAACACCAACCCCATGCAAACCACCCGATACCTTGTAAGAATTATCATCAAATTTACCACCCGCATGAAGCTGGGTCATAATCACCTGCGCAGCGGACATCTTCTCTTCCGTATGCTCACCAACCGGAATCCCGCGCCCATTATCCTTCACGCTCACGCTGCCATCAGCGTTCAAAATCACATCAATGCGGTCACAATATCCCGCGAGGCTTTCATCGATCGCGTTATCAACGACCTCATACACCATGTGATGCAAACCCGTGCCGTCATCAGTATCACCAATATACATTCCCGGACGTTTACGAACCGCATCAAGCCCACGTAAAACCTTAATACTATCCGCGCCGTAATCATCGTTATCACCACCGGTTTTATTCACGCCAGGATCATAATCTTCCACTGCTTCACTCATTTGCTATCAAATTCCTTAAAGTCCTAATTTTACTGTATTTTTTTATAGCACGCAGGGCATACAAAAGACAGCAAAAACAAGGATTTTATCCCCGTTTTAAGGAATAATAAGACATTGAAATATATAGGCAAATTAAATAATCAATTAAGGCTTCACGGCATTTGGCGGCACACCTGTTTTGAGATAATCAATCGCACGAGAATCATACTCACTCATACGCCTAACTTCGTTTGGCGCGCTACTATCAACGGACATGGTTGCATTAATAAAATATGCCTGCAAATCATCAATATCAACGCCAGTACAAACCGACTGTATATCCTTATTCGCCTCTTTTCCCGCATCCATATTCGCTCTCAAATCCTCACCTGCATCACGGGGATGGATAACACCAAAATTATGGCCAAATTCATGCTTTAAAAAATCCTCAATCGCGTCATTAAACGACCCACCGTTTAATACAACATCCGAATAACCAGGCAAACCAATCAAACCGACATTAATACCCACATAAGCAACATCACCACCATAAGACGCATAGCGATCATTATCGCTATTATTATCAGGAAAAGAGGCTCTCCCTAACGAGATTACTGGCAAATTTCCATCTGTCTCAAAAGCAAAAACATTAATATCAGGATCATCATCTATGGACACAAATTCAACATCACTATCAGTCCAAAACACGATCGCACGTCTAACGCTATCTTCCATACCATCCGGGAATTCACCGCCATTGCCTAAAACAAGAGATTGAAAATAATCATTATCGTCATCTATAAAACGCCCGAAATCATCAGTGTAAAATCCGACAGGATAAGCCCCCTCACCATCCCCCTCAACCAGAGCAATGCGAAGAACATCTTTATTCATCAACGCCATGCCAGCAGGCACAACACTTCCGTCTTCCAACTCTACCGTCAAAACACCTTGCTTAATCATTGCTGCTTTGCATTGCTCTGTAATCGCCATATATGTATGATACAGCCTTGCTTTTAAGGAATGATGAATGAAACCAGAAATTAAAAACCTGCTTCGCCCGCACTACCTCACCATGGACGGCTATATTTCGGCGGGAATGGAAGTCACAAAAGACGACTCGACCATCTTTCTCAATGCCAATGAGAACCCCTTCGAACTCCCTGGCCTTGAAGGCTTTAACCGCTACCCACAGCCACAACCCGAAGCTCTCGCGCTCGCTTTCGCAAACGCATATGGCGTTGACCACGACCAAATCATCATGACACGCGGCGCCGACGAAGCGCTCGTCATCCTCACCAAACTCTTCTGCGAACCGCACAAAGACGCTGTTCTCATTTGTCCGCCGACATTTGGCATGTATGGCGTTGACGCGCGCGCAGCCCCCGCAGATGTACTCGAAGTTCCACTTCTCAAAGAAGACGGCACATTCAAACTCGACCAACAAAACATCATCGAAACCGCAAGCAAACCCGAAGTCAAACTCGTCTATATCTGCACACCCAACAACCCAAGCGGCACAAGCTTCGACCACATCGATGTGCTCGGCATCGCCGCCGCGCTAGAGGGCAAAGCCATCGTCATCGTCGACGAAACCTACGCCGAATTCTCCGCCCAAGGCTCAATTTGTGAAGACCTCGATTCCGCGCCGAACATAATTGTCCTTCGTACCCTGTCAAAATCATACAGCTTCGCTGGCATGCGCATGGGATGTTTTATCTCATCTGACAAAGAATTTATCTCCCTCGTAAAAGCCAAAGCGCTCGACGCATATCCACTCCCCCTGATGAGCATCCAAGCCGCATTTCACGTTCTTTCCCCCGAAATACGGGCAATCGCAAAGGACAACATCAAAAAACTCCTAAACGAACGCGATCGCGTCATCGAAGCCTTTAACGCATCCGACGCAGCCTCTTATGTATTCCCAACCGACGCCAATTTCTTCCTTGTTGAAATGAACGACGCAAAAGGATTCCTCAATCACTGCGCAAAAAGCAAAGTCATACTCAGAGATTTTTCAACCAAACCCCTTACCGAAAACTGCCTAAGAATCTCTATCGGCACGCCGCAGGAGAATGACTTACTTCTTGATTTGCTCGCTGATTATGAATCATAAAAACATTGAGAGTTAAACAATGATCCATCAGACTAAAATCATAAAAACATTCCCACACGTTCATATTCCTAACAAAAACGGATTGCCCATAGAAGTGTCTTTAATCGCGCAACTTGGTCATGGGGCAGGCAACCATCTTTTTAAAAACATTACATCCAGACAGTCGCATCACACCAACTTTATCGATGAGCTAGACGAACCCTCAGCCAAGCTGGGCGATATCAATTTGCCATTAGACGACCCATCAACATTATACTCCTTCGCCGTTGGGCCAAAAGGACACCCTTTCCACAGCCATGCAGGACACAGAGTTTTTACAGCCATTTCCGGAAGCGGAGGAGCCCAGCTCCGTTTCTCAACAGCAACCCACGCAGAAATAGAGAAAGAGCCAAACAAATTTATAGATGAATTAAACTTCATCAACATACCGCCAGATTGCCTCTTTACCGTACGATTTGGCGGTGAAACCTGGCATCAATTCTACCCATTATCAAAAAACACCTTACACCCTGTATTCGTCGCACTGTCTTGCCATACCAATGAACTTGGCGGAAGCTTGCCTAACGATATTAAAGAAAAAGTCATCACAAATAATGCTGATATTCCAACCCTGACAGAATTATTACCAGCTAAAGTCACAAAAATTATTCATAGCAAAGAATTTCAACATATCAAAATCCCTACAACCACCTTATCATTAGATGCCGCCGCTGGAACAGCTCAACGCGCAGTATGCGATACGTTTCGCGGCAGCATGGGCATATTACGAACTTTTCTGATCTCATGGAATCAACCAAATGGTTATATTTCAAAAACAGTTGAGAAAAGAGATATTCAAGAACTAAAAAAATCTCCGCATACATCCTTGTTAAAAGACCAACTTCAAGACTACGAAATTCACCACGAAGATACATTCCTAATAAAATGTTCAGGCAACTTCAAAAACACCAACGCGCCAGAAATATTAGAAACACTTCTAGAAGGCTTCTTATTAAATGCCCCAAAAAATGTATCAAGATTGATGATGATTAGAAATATCATCGTAAAACCGTTAGGCTTAAGAACATCGCCTTTGGGATGTCCGGTATCATCATTGCTTTCAGATAAAGTTGAAAATCTTTTTGCCAATCGATACCCAGTAATAGACCAGAAAATCAAAGATCAAAGCGCTGAGATCATCCTTGGCGCAGATGACAAACATCTAAAATTCAGATCATGCATTGCTGTTAATATTATAAACCAAGAAACAATCGAAATATCCATGGGAACTCGCGTACATTG
The DNA here is from genome assembly GCA_009995045.1 of Alphaproteobacteria bacterium. Taxonomy (GTDB): domain Bacteria; phylum Pseudomonadota; class Alphaproteobacteria; order Micavibrionales; family Micavibrionaceae; genus TMED27. Next base: position 196,192 of record JAACQG010000005.1, on the reverse strand, counting down.
CAAGAATAGCTTCGGCAAATTCTACATGGCAATTATAGATTATGTTCATCGCAAATATATATCTCCAAAAATGCTTAAATTAGCGACTGATTTCGCGTTGAATCAAATATCAAATTCCCGCTAACTCACAAAAACAGCCGCATCCCTAACCTCAAAAAACTGCGCCCGGCCTTCAATCGCGGTAAACAAATTCTCATCAGTCCCCGTCAGCCAGACTTGCGCGCCTAAATCTTCCAGCAAATCATACAGCGCGCCGCGCCGCGCTTCATCCAAATGCGCCGCGACCTCATCGAGCAATAAAATCGGCGGAGCCCCGCGTTCAGCCTTAATCAGCGCGGCATGCGCCAGAATAATACCAATGAGCAACGCTTTCTGCTCACCCGTGGAACATTGATCCGCAGGCATATTTTTCGCGGCATATCGCACATCCAAATCCGATTTATGCGGCCCCATCGCTGCGCCGCCTACTATCGCATCCCGCGCGCGCGATTCCCGCAAATTTACCTTAAAAATATCTTCCGCCTCTAACGCGGAGGCCTCAACCAATAATTCCTCAACCGCACCCTTCGCCCGCAATCGCGCCAGCGGAAAATAGCCAGAAACATCAGGCGTATCAACCGCCTCACACGCGGCTTGCAAACGCTCAACAAAATCGAGCCGCGCCGCCGCAATCGCGCAGCCAGTCTCCGCCATCTGCGATTCCAACCCCTCAACCCACGCCGCATCACCGCCATCCGATAACACGCGCGAGCGTTGGCGCATCGCATTCTCATACCGTGTCAAACGCCCCGAATGCCCCGGATCAAATGCAAACACCAAGCGATCCAAAAACCGCCGCCGATGTGATGACGAATCAAGAAATAAACGATCCATCTGCGGTGTGAGCCACACGCAGGACACATGCTCGGCAAAGGCATTTTGCCCACGCGCATTTTGCCCGTTCACACGAATAACACGCTTTTCCGCGCCCGCTTTACTGCTCACATCCAAACCCGTGCCAAGCTTAATCGGCCCGTAATCCGTCGCAAGCTCCGCCGCAACCGCCCATGCATCACCATGATTTTGTGATTGAATATCCATCACCCGCGCGCCGCGTAAACCACGCCCCGGCGACAACAGAGATACCGCCTCCAACACGTTGGTTTTTCCCGCGCCATTGGCCCCATGCAAAACAACCAACCCCGATGAAACATCATCCAGCCGCGCCGCGCCATAACAACGAAAATTGGTCAGAATTAGGGAACGCAAATGAGACATGAACGCTACGACACAACATTCATCGGCGAACCATTCCGATAGCCCTTAATCACATCCGCAACCTGATCAAACAAGCGCTGACACGCCTCACGCGACGCCCATGCGGTGTGGGGTGTGACGATCAGATTGGGGATGGCTGGATCAAGCAAGGGATTACCATCGCTCGGTGGTTCTTTCGAAAGCACATCCACACCCGCCCCCGCAATATCGCCGTCGCGCAAGGCTTGCGCCAAATCCGCCTCATTCACAATGCCGCCGCGCGCGGTGTTAATCAGCTCTGCGCTTTCCTTCATCGCCGCCAGTTCTTTGGCCGTAATAAGGTCTGTTGTCTCCGCCGTGAGCGGACAATGCAGCGTGATAATATCACTGCGCGCAATCACATCCTCAAAACGCGTACGCCCATCACGAATATCATCAAGCCCCTTATGATCGGCGATTAAAACATTCATACCAAACGCCTTGGCGACCGCCTCAACGCTGCGCCCCAAATCGCCATATCCGATAACACCCAGCGTTTGCCCCGCCAATTCATGGATCGGATAATCAAGAAAACAAAAATCACGGCTTTCCTGCCATTTGCCTGTTTTCACATCCTCATGATAATCAATCACACGCGTACGCAAGCCAAGGATCAGCGCAAACACATGCTGCGTCACACATGGCGTCGAATATCCACGCACATTACATACCGTAATCCCCGCATCCCGCGCCGCCGCGACATCAATATGATTATACCCCGTCGCACCCGCCACAATCAGCGTCAGATCAGGACAAGCCGCAATCACCTCTTTGCTGATAACAACTTTATTGGACAGCACTATCGACGCACCGTTAAGACGCTCAATAATCTGCGATGGGTCGCTATGATCATGAAAAATAAATTCTGGGGCGGAGGCCTTAAGCGTAGAAACATCCAACCCTTCCGGATAATACGTCCCAAAATCTAAACACACGGCCTTCATAACATCTTGTTCCTATTCATATTTTTTACCCTCCTTCTTTTCGTTTTTCAAAAAAGGGAGGGAGGGGGGCAAACTTCCTTTTTGCACAATAAAAATATACACCACCGCGAAGGAAATCCATACCCAAGCAGAGCAAAATAATAGGAAAATTTTCTTAATTTGTAAAGGCTGTCTTTATCAATCTAACAAATCCGAACTAATCGCACGAGATTGATCAGACATTGCTATCTACTATCTATGAAAAGGGTTTAATCATTGCGAGACCACGCGATTTCCTGAAATGCGATTGCAAAAAAAACTGAAAAAATTGCACATGGCATAAAAATGACAGATGGCAACACGAACACATATTCAAAAACATAGATATCGTTATAGGACCAAAACCTTCCAAAAAAAGACATCGCAAAAACTAAACTGAAAATCGCTGGTATAGCTACTGTGCCACCAAGAAAATAATATGTTCCCCAAAGCTTGTTATGCTGCTTCCACTCTTCTTTGGTTGATTTATCGCTTATATGAATATTCTTAGGCAGACCTGGCAAAGACATCGCCGCAATCTCTTTACGTGCATAGAGCATCCCGCCACCCAATCCGAAAATGGATAGCAGCAATTGAAACACCAACAGCATCTGAAAAACGCTGGGATCGCCATCAATCGGTAATTTGATAACCTCAAGCGGCAAGCTTAAAACCACCGCGCGATCCAACCCGCTCGAAACCGCCGCATTAATATCACCAACAATAAAAATATACGCGATAAATGGCAGACTTAAATAAGCACAAAGCTCAACCACAATCCCCTTCATCTTCGGAGCTTCATTAGTATAGCTAAGCCGCTTTTCATAACGACGCAAAGACGCTTGGCAGAGCTCACGCGCCAAACGCACAAACACAAAAAGAAACGCAATCGCCCACAAACTGGCCACGCCATAAGCAAAAGCAGGAATAAAAAGAAATGTTAGCAAGAACATTGCTAAGCGCAACGCAGCAATATTATTCAAAACTACTTGAAACGCTGACATTCCCCACCCTCATTACACTTCGGAGAAAGACGCCGATAGCTCTAAACCCGCAACGGCATCAACACGTATAGCGCGCTTGTATCCGAATTATCTTGGATGATTGTCGGACTCGCCGGATCAGCCAAAGTAAAACGACAGCCTTCGCCTTCGATTTGCGATGTAATATCAAGAAGATATTTCGCGTTAAAGCCAATCTCGATATCTGTATCGCCGTTGACTTCGACTTCTTCCGTCGCACTTCCCGCTTCCGCAGAAGACGCAGAGATCGTCATCAATTTGCCATTCATCGCAATTTTGATCGCGCGTGATTTACCATCAGAAATCGTGGATACACGGTCAACCGCAGATGTCAAAAGCTTCGCATCCACTTCGACAATCTTGTCATTGCCTTCGGGGATAACGCGTTGATAATCAGGGAATGTCCCGTCGATAAGCTTGGATGTCAGAATAATATGATCAAACGCAAAGCGGATCTTATTCTCGGACAATGTAATCACAATCGAATCCGCCGCATCATCGGAAAGCTTACGAAGCTCGCCAATGGCTTTGCGTGGAATAATGATGCCCGGCATACCTGCCGCACCTTCTGGCAAAGGCATTTCAAACCGCGCAAGACGGTGACCATCAGTCGCCACAGCGCGAAGCACAGCAACGCCGCCTTGCTCGGCTTGGTGAAGGTAAATACCGTTCAAATAATAACGTGTCTCTTCCGTGCTCATCGCAAATTTCGTACGGTCAATGAGCGCACGAAGATCAGCCGCAGGAAGCGCGAATGACGTTGGCAAATCACCAGTCCCGATTTCAGGGAAATCCGTCGTTGGAAGACATGAAAGTTTAAATTGTGAGCGACCAGATTTAACAATCATCTGCGTGCCTTCGGCGTTCAATGACAATTCAACATCACTGCCATCGGGAAGCTTGCGCACAATGTCATGCAATGTATGCGCCGGCGCAGTCGTTGCGCCCGCTTCGCTTACATTCGCAGCCACAGATTCATTGATTTCAAGATCCATATCCGTCGTCGCAAGTGACAACGCACCATCTTCGGCTTTCAGCAAAACATTTGAAAGGATCGGAATGGTATTGCGACGTTCAACAACGCTTTGTACGTGGTTCAATGATCTCAATAGGGCTGCGCGCTCGATGCTAAGCTTCATAGGAATACTCTTTCATATCAAATTGTAAGAATCAGAGAGTAGCACACTGACAAACCCGCGCAAGCTAGATAGTACTTGAGATATGCATGTATCATCAAAAATATTAAATTGACATAATTAAAAAAATCTTTATTGAATGAAAGATGTCCAAATTAAGTAAAACATTTGCCTTCGAGTCTCGTGCCGACATTGAAAAACTTGGAATTGATATAGCTGCAATCATTACCAACATGATTGCAAATAGGGACCCCTCTGATCTCAAACCAATAATAATCTCTCTTCAAAGCCCCGAAAACGCAGGAAAAAGCGCCGTTTGGGATATAGTGAGAGAACAATTATTAGATAAAGGTGGAATTTTTATAAACAAGCTTAGCTCCAGCTCAGAAAAACATGGACGATGTTACGAAACATGGGAGGGCGAAATAAACAATCAAAGCGTAAGGTTTTTAGCATGCAATGTAGGTTTTCTAGTCTACGAGTGGATGTCACGATTAAAATACGAACATTTTTTAAAGTTTTTAAACAACAAAGCGAGCAATGATAAAGCACCGTTAAATTATGATGTTATAATTTTATCAAAATCAGACTGCTCATTTATAGATCCTTCTTTACATGATCTCACCATAAAAATTAACTACTTATCACCATACAAACCAGGCAGTTGGCGAAGAGAAGTTTCAATAGAGACAGATTCAAATTCAGCTTTTGCAAAACTATATGAATGAATTACGCGGCTTCGCGATTATCCACCGTGCTTGAAAATTCACCCTCTAACGCGCTCCAGAGCTTTTCAAAAAGCGACGTCTCATAAGCCGAAAGCTCTTTCAGCAGGTCGTGATTCTCGCCGCACATCTCGAACATTTCCGCGAGATGATGATCTTCTTCCGCGAGCAATCCCTTAAGCGGCAAATGAAAATCTGCGCGCTCAACAACGTCATTGTAAATCCCGTAAAGCCAGCATGCACGAAGTTCGATAATCAGCGACACCCAACCATAAGCGTCGTCATTGCCCACGCGCTTGGAAATGCCCGCATCCATACGCCCAAAATACATCAGCGCAGGCACACGGGTCATGGTGTTGGCATCAAGCCATCCATCCATCGGCGCGCCGTTAATCCGCTCGGCATGGCGTTTAAAGAAATAAGCATGCCGCGCCTCTTCGGCGAGATGCTGAAGCGTGTCTTGAGAGAGCACATCCCCGCGATCCATCTGGCTCACCATAATCTTACGGCTGCCCATATGCTCAAGCATAGAAAGCATGTTGAGGAATTTCGCATGCGCCTTTGGCTGGTCTATAATCGCTTCAAGGAAATCACGAACAGGCGCTTCATGCTGCTTGTTGGACACCTTCATTCCGGAGGCTGTCCAAGGATCGCCAGAGTGTTTCATAGATTATCTCCAAATCTTTATTTTTTATGCAGTATGGCGGCAATATATAAACCGTATTGCCAATCGGCCGCAAGAGAACGCCATTCTCAAGCATGAAATCATATATATCCGTTGCGATAGAAGACAAATACCCGGACACATCATCGCGCACATCCACGGCGAAAATCCCGCCCTTAACCCGCACATCAAGCACATCAGGACGCGCCATATACCACGCCGCCGCCTTCAGATGCTCGCCCTCAATCCGCGCGACATCCGCAAGCACATCTTCCTCTTCCCAAATCTCCAAACTCGCCAGCGCCGCCGCACATGCCATAGGATTGGCGGTAAAGGATGTAGAATGGAAAAACTGTTTCGATTTCTCATCATGATAAAACGCCTTATAGATATCACGATGCGTCAAAGTCGCCCCCATCGGCAAGAAACCACCGGTAAGCCCTTTCGACAAACAAAGAAAGTCAGGGATGATATTGGCCTGCTCACTTGCGAACATCGTCCCCGTGCGACCAAACCCCGTCATAACCTCATCCGCAATCAGCAATATTCCGTATTCACGGCATTTTGCCGCCATCTTGGACAAAACATCGCCCGAATAAACCTGCATCCCCGCCGCGCCCTGCACGATCGGCTCAAAGATAAACGCCGCGCATTCCTCACCATGTTTCTTCAGCCATGCATCAAGCTTGGCCAGAACCTGCTCTTCCTTGCCTTCATGTGGGAAAGGAAGATGCGCCACATCAAATAAAAACGGCGCGTACATTTGATTAAAGACGCCGCGCGCACCCGCAGACATCGTCCCGAACGTATCGCCGTGATAACCACCCTCAAGCGCCAAAATTTTCGTCCGCGGATCGCCATTTTGCGCGAAATATCCCGCCGCCATCTTCATCGCGACCTCAATCGCCGTAGAGCCGCTATCGGAATAAAACGCAAATTCAATCCGCTTGCCTTGCATCCGGTGAAAACGCGATTTCACCGCGCTTAGCAATTTACGCGTTAATTTCTCGGCGGGCTCATGGGTAAATCCGGCAAAGATCACCTGCTCTAACTTGCCAACCTGCTCTTGCACGGCGGCGACGATTTTCGGGTGGCAATGCCCATGGGTATTCACCCACCATGATGAAATACCATCGATAATCTTTTTGCCGTTGCGTTGGTACAAATACGCCCCTTCCGCCCGTTCGATATGAACCGCAGGCCCAAACACTTTATGTTGGGTCATAGGGTGCCAGACGGGTGAAACGCGATTGCTCACTTAGCTAAAATCCTCAAGATTAAAATTATCATCGAATGCCTTACTTAAAGATTTTGAATCCAAAGAGTCAAGGATTGGAAGTCTACCGAGCACTTTTACATCGGAAAACTCTGCTATCGTATTGATATTATCGGGATTATCCTCGCCCACAAAAATGATCCCATGGATCGGAATATTACGCGCCCACAGAGCCTCCAGCGACAATAACGTATGATTAATCGTACCCAGCCCCGTACGCGCCACCAAAATAACCGGCACATGCTGGTCTTCATTCCATTTGCGGAACAAATTAATCATCAAATTCTTACGACTCAACGGCACCATCAACCCGCCCGCACCCTCGATAATCAATGGATCGGATGTATCAGGGATTGTAAGATCATCAACCTTGATCGTCACATCATCCAATTCCGCCGAACGATGCGGCGATAATGGCTCGGACAGGACATAGCTCTCGGGCAAGAATCGCTCCGCGGGTAGCCCCGTCATCTTTTGTACGGCTTTGGTATCCACGCCGCCTTCAACGCCCGCCTGTATCGGCTTCCAATAGGACGCGCCAAGCGCCAGCGAGAGCATGCCCGCCACAACCGTCTTGCCGATATCCGTATCGGTCCCCGTAATAATGCATTTATTCGCCATAACTCTTTTTGTAAACAAACCAAGCCACGATTGCGAGTCAAATCATTACCCATAAAGCGTGTTTAAAAAAGCGATGGAGCTTCCGCTATTAACGACTTTGAAAACTTATTGGTAAAAATTTGGCCTTGCTCGCTCATCAAATTGCCGTCGCCTAATGACCAACCGTGATAGATATCCTTATAGATTTCCTGGCCCGCGACTGTGACTTTGCCATCTTCTTCCGGATAATCCGTCCCCCGATAGGAAATGATGGTTTCGCCGTTGTAATCGTAAGCGAGGGCGTAGAAGCCTATATCGTCGTCTAATCTTTCGCCTGTGACCGGATCACGAATAATAATAGAATCTAGGTTCACAGTAATACCGTCTAATGTCGTTTTGGCAATTTCGGCATCACCAACACCGCCATTACTTAATTCAATAGAGGCGTCATACCCGCGATTATATGCGTCCATTGAGAGAATTGCGTGCATTAGCTCAGGTTTAAGTGACATTATTTTTCTCCCTTAATAAACTCATAAGGGCCAACTGCTCGACGTTGGCCTAAATATTTTTTAACCACGCCCCACGTCACGGGTTCATCGGCAATCTCAATCGTAATCTCTTTCAGCCGCACACCCTCACCAAACAATTCCTCAAACCGATCGGCTTTGAGCAAACGTTGATCATTAAACGCATAGCCGGCTTCGCCGCGGCGTTCCCATTCCTGCACCAAAGTGACGGATTTCGGATCATCCATATCGGTAAACGTCACAAGCTTGGGGTAGCCTTGCGGGGTGTGCGGGTCTAAAACCGCTTTTGTGCCAACGGGCAGCGAGGATTGATATTTGATCCCTTCGGGCGTTGTACTGCCGATCGCGCCAACCTTTCCGGGCACGGGGAAATTTTCGCTAAAACGGTTATCCGATCGATCCGAAATCAGCGCGAATAAAACTCCACGCTCCCCCAGATCAACAACAACCGCCTCACCACTGATTTTACCGGGGTTGCCGCCTTGCGATAAAGGCGAGCCATAGAGGGAATTTCTAATCTCATGCACCGCACTGCCCGAGACTTCACCTTCGGGTGTGTCCACCGTCACGGTCATTTTGTAGCGCCAGTTATAAGAAGACTTCGCGCCGCTATCCGCAACCTGCGCCACCGCAAAGGCTGCGCCCGCGATCAATAAAACACCAATAATAAGACCAGAAAATATCTTCATGCTTAGCCCCCATGTAATTTTAGCTGTTAACAATACCCGCATAATCCGCAGCAAACGCATCCAACACATCCTCGCCCAAATCCGCGTTCAACGACAAACGCAAACGCGCGGTTGCTTCGGGGACGCTTGGTGGGCGGATGGCACGAATATCCCATCCTTTTCGCTGCAGCATATCCGCGATCTCAACGGCGCGTGCATCATCACCAATAACAATCGGCACAATACATGTTCCTGATCCGCCGAAAATTTGCTGCGCCTTTTTATTCAAACCATCGAGCCGCGCCCGCCGCACATCACCCTCACCCGACCCAATAATTTCAAGTGATTTTTGCACCAAATATGCCTGCAGTGGCATTGGCGCGGTGGAGTATATAAATCCGCGCGCAGCATTAATCATCATGTCAATCACACCATCAGACGCGCACATCAAACTGCCCGCAACACCCATCGCTTTTCCGCATGTGTGCAGCGTAACAATCCGCGCATATCCATGCTGCGCTATCAATTCTTCCGAAACGCCCTTGCCGTTTGCGCCCATCACACCTGTGCCATGCGCCTCATCAATCACAAGCATCGCATCATATCGCTCCGCCAATTTATATAACGCATCAAGCGGCGCAACATCCCCATCCATGGAATAAACAGATTCAATCGAAATCCAGATTTTACCGCCCGCCGTCGCGGACACTTTTTGCTGCGCATTTTTGCACGCATCTTCAAATGCGTTTACATCATTATGCTGCACACGCATATGCTGCGCGTGAGAGTTTTGAATTCCCTCCCGCGCCGATGCATGCACATATTCATCAAAGATAATCACATCATGTCGCGTCGCAAGTGTTTGAAACAATGTGACATTCGCCTGATAACCCGAAGACAAATACAACGCGCGCGGCGCCGCAAAAAACATTGCCGCATACTCTTCTAATGCCGCATGTTCGGCGCAATGTCCACGCAACAACCGCGAGCCACCCGCACCAATATCGCCGCCATTTTGCAAATAAGAGATCGCCGCCTCCCGCAACACAGGATGCCCCGCCAAACCCAAATAATCATTGGACGTCAGATCCACGCCGCGCGGCAGCGTCAGGCTACGATATCGCCCTTTTGCCTTTAACGCGTCGATCTTGTCATGAAAATCTATCAAGCGGCCTCTTGAGACGCGCACCCACAACCACCAGGCTTGCCGCATCCGCCGCCCTGCTCTGTCACTGCAACACCATCTTTGTATGGCACGCGCGGTGTCATACCAAGCTCCCCAAGAAGCGTATAATCAAAATCCGCCTCTGGGTTTGCCGTCGTCAGCAATTTTTCACCCGTAAAGATCGCATTCGCACCCGCCATGAACGCCATCGCTTGCGCCTCTTTCGAAATCTCCAAGCGACCTGCGGATAAACGCACCATCGCCTTTGGCATCAATATGCGCGCAACGGCAATACATCTGATCCATTCAAAAATATCCAATCGCTCAACTTTCGCCAATGGCGTCCCCTCAACCGGTACAAGCATGTTAATCGGCACGCTCTCTGGCTGCGGGTTTAGATTGCTGAGTGTGTGGAGCAAGGAGATACGATCATCTTCATCCTCACCGAGCCCCAAAATCCCGCCACAACATGCACTAATGCCCGCTTTTGCGACATTCGCAAGTGTATCAAGACGCTCTTGGTAAGAGCGGGTTGTGATGATTTTGTCGTAAAATTCTTCGGATGTATCAAGATTGTGATTATACGCCGTCAATCCCGCCTCTTTAAGCTTATGCGCCTGATCCTCGGTGAGCATACCAAGCGTACAACACGCCTCCATCCCCATATCGGAAACGCCCTTGACCATGTCGCACACACGATCAAATGCACGCCCATCAAGCACACGCGGCCACGCAGCCCCCATGCAAAATCGGGTTGACCCCGCTTCTTTCGCGGCCCGTGCTTGCGCCAAAACCTCATCGGTTTTCATCAAAATCTCTTTTTCAAGATCGGTATTATTATAGATCGACTGAGAACAATATTTGCAATCCTCCGCGCATCCGCCCGTCTTAATCGACAGCAATGTACACATTTGCATTTCGTGATGATCATGATTCGCCCGATGCGCCGTAGCAGCATCATAAATCAAATCCAATAACGGCTTTTTATAGAGCGCCCGCACCTCTTCAATTGTATGTGTCATAACGTAAGTTTTAAACCACCAAATCCTCGCCGTACATTTCTTTTTTGCGAAAAACCACAATTTCGTCCCATAATTAATTTTCAAAGACGAAATCCCACACTTGCGCGACTACAGCGCCCTTTTAAACGCGTTTATGGTTTAGCCTTCACTTCACACGCAAAGCACCACGCCAAATTTTTTCACAATTATGATGAACTTTTTTCAAACCTCGCTCGTTGAAAAGAGGAAAGGAAGGTAACATATGAAATTTTTAACCATCATACTTTTATCATTTGCAAGCTTATCAATCGCAGCATGCGGAAGCTCAAAAACTGATCGCAGCCTGAGCGGCGGCGGTATCGGCGCAGGCGTTGGCGCAGCAGGCGCCGCTGTGACGGGCGGAAGCGTTGTAACAGGAGCAGCAGTGGGCGCAGCAGTAGGCGCAGCTACCGGCGCACTCACTGACGAAGATGACATTGATCTAGACGATTAACAAAAAAGCGAGGCTAAACCTCGCTTTTTTAAAAACTATCAAACTACAACCTGCCAAAAAGACGGGTTAACAGCTTTGACTAGGCGCATTATCAGCCAGTCAAAGCGCGGCGCACGACATCTACGTCTTGTGCGATTTGCGCATCTTCTTCGATCAATTCCTCAACCTTACGCACGGCATGCATAACAGTTGTATGGTCACGGCCACCAAATTTACGGCCAATTTCCGGCAATGAACGCGCGGTTAATTGCTTGGCAAGATACATCGCAACCTGACGCGGACGGGCAACATTGCGTGCGCGACGCGCAGAATGCATATCAGTCAGACGAAGATTGTAATGCTCAGCCACTTTACGCTGAATTTCATCAATCGTGATGCGGCGATCATGCGCACGGAGCAAGTCTTGGAGGACATCTTGCGTGCTTTCGAGTGTAATCACAGCCTTTGAAACATCAGCATGCGCAACGATTCGGTTCAACGCCCCTTCAAGCTCACGCACATTGCTTGTCACCTTAAGCGCCAAAAACTCAAGCACACTATCAGGAACATCCGCGCCAAGCTGCTCGCGCTTTGTGCGCAAAATGCCAAGACGCAAATCATACGTTGTCGGGTGAATATCCGCAACCAAACCCCATGCAAGACGTGAACGAAGACGCTCATCAATGCCGGTAAGGTCACCAGGCGCCTTATCAGCGGAGATAATGATCTGTTTGTTTTGATCAACAAGTGCGTTGAACGTGTGGAAGAACTCTTCCTGTGTCGATTCTTTACCAGCGATAAATTGAATATCATCAATCATCAACACATCAACGCTGCGGAACATTTCTTTAAAGTTCATCGCAGAATCAGAGCGAAGCGCCTTAACGAATTGATACATAAACTTCTCGGCAGAAAGATACATCACTGTCTTTTCTGGCTGTTGCTCTTGAAGAGCATGCGCAATTGCGTGCATCAAATGCGTCTTACCAAGACCAACACCACCATAGATAAAGAGCGGGTTAAATGGCAAAACATCGCTTTCAACAACGCGCCGCGCCGCAGCATGCGCAAGCGCATTAGGCTTACCAACAACGAAATTTTCAAATTTGAAACGCTCATCAAGCGGTGAAGACACCTCGGCAAGCATTTCTCTTTGCTCATTCTGGTTTGCCTTAGCAGGTGCAGAATTCATTGGGGCTTCTTCGATATCATCTAAAATCGCGCCCTGAACAACAACAATCTGTAAACGCTTAATGTCTTCAGAAGCCTCTGCACACATCGCAAGGATGCGGTCAGAATAGTGATTTTGAATCCAGTCACGCATAAAGCGAGTGGGAACAGAAACCTCCATAGTACCGTGATAAAAAGCCTGAAGAGATAAAGGCTTCAACCAGCTACGAAACACTGCCTCACCGAACTCAGAGCGCATATCAGAATGCACTTTCTTCCAAACCTTCATAATTTCCTTTGATGGCTTTAAAGACGCTTCCTGATACTCAGCATTCTCTTTAATCAATGCAACGGTCTTAGTTCCGATGTCTGACATACTCATTTTCTCCTCATTCAAAAGTGTTGTTGTTTAAAACGCATAAAAACCGGGGGCCAACACACGAAACGCAGGCAAAGAAAAAGGGTTTGCGGAATGGCCATTAAAGCCCCAACAAAGGTTTTTCAAACAACGATTTTAATATTTATACAGGCTACAATTCTGAAGCGCGCTCTACTAGGAGCATAGGCTTGAGACAGTTTCCCCACATTTACACACGCAACAAAATTACCAATTCTAGGTATTTTTGCACACATATGTAATCAACAAACGACCCATTCGGATCTTTTTATTAATATTTCTATTAACGCCCTGCTGATAAATTCAAACTACAACAATTATTCGACCCAACGCAATGAGAACATACAGTGAAAATACAAAAAAGAAATAATTGTTCACGGCGTGAAAAGCCGCACGTGACTAAGGCCCGTTAAGATTTTAACGAGCCTAAAAAGTGCATTAATGTGTATTTTTTTTAGCGACCGCCGCATAATACGGCGTCGCTATGAAAGCTTAATTAAAGAGCTTTGATACGCGCTGAAAGACGCGAAATTTTACGGGAAACAGTATTCTTGTGATAGATACCTTTTGCAACGCCGCGTTGTAATTCTGGTTGAGCAGCTTGTAATGCGCTTTGTGCATCTTTCGCTGATCCTGCTTCAATAGCAGTTTCTACTTTTTTAACAAATGTACGGATACGACTGCGGCGCGCGCCATTAACAACTGCGCGTGCATCGTTTCTACGAATTCTTTTCTTTGATGAAGCATGATTAGCCATGAGTTACTTCCTTAAATTTCTAAAATCAGATTGCGCAGTTCTACGCGCTTATCCACAGCGTTGTCAAGCAATTTACCACAAAGTTTTTATTAAAATGTCCACCCCGTTTCGAACTCTCAATATAGTTCAATACTTTATGGCGTAATTATAATCTCCATTATTCTATCAGACCCGGCTGATGCTTCACGCTCTGTGATGGAAATATCGAGTGTCTCATCATTCCGCACATAAGAAGACGTTGAAACGGCGCGCCATCCAAATTGCGGTAACGCCCGCTGATAGTAGGATAGAAGCTGCGAATCGTCAATATCCGCCCCGATAGAAGCCGCGCCAATAACAATACGCCCCTCAGGCTTATCAAAGCTTAGCGCCTGGTCTTCAATCTCAACCAATCCATCCATAAGCGGTATATCAGGCACGCTGTTAAAGAAATCCTGCGCCGATGCGGAGGCAATATAAGAACCACATACCAACATCACACATAAAAATATAAAGACCTGTTTCATAATATTCCTGCTTTATCCTGACTATTATCCCCTGTGCTTATTCTACGCACTCATCGTTGTTTCGCGGGGCAATAAAAGGTTGATCGCCCCGACTGCACAATGCGTACAACAGGGTGTTTACCATCTACAATATCACCTTCTCTATCATACACCTTAAAAGAATGCTGAAAATATCCCAAGGATCCATCGGCTTGATAATAATCCTTAAGACTGCTCCCACCCGATTCTATTGCCCGTGTAAGCACATCCACAATAGCCGCCGCTAAACGCTCCGCCCGCTTGCCCTGAACACTCCCCGCTGAACGCTTGGGCGATATCCCCGCCATGTAAAGCGCCTCACACGCATATATATTCCCCACACCCGCCACAATTTTCTGATCGAGCAACGCCGTTTTAATCGGGCCGCTGCGCCCCTTTAATCTTTCGGCCAAAATTGGCCCATTAAAGCCATTAGAAAGCGGCTCAGGCCCCATCCCCCTAAAGGAATCATCAAATTGCCAATCATCACGCGTAGTCGCCTTTAAAAAGCCAAAACGTCGAGGATCATTAAAAACCACGTGGCCACCATCATCCATTTTAAACACAACATGATCATGTTTAGCCGGTATATAACGCTCATCTTTCGGAATAATCTTAACCACGCCCGACATGCCCAAATGCAAAATAAACCCCGCCCCGCTCTCAACAAACGCAACCACATATTTTCCACGACGGGTAAATGAAGAAAAACGCTGCCCTTTCAGGGCGTCTGGCAAATGCACAGGCAGCAAAACCCGCAAATTAGGACGATTAAAAGTGAGCGTATCAATACGCGCCCCCACACCATCAACAAGCAGCGCCCCTTCAAGGCCGCGCTTAACAATTTCTACTTCCGGAAGTTCAGGCATATTTGAAATGTAAGCCAAGACAGAAAGCTTTCAAGACAAATCTATCAGCACAATAGGAGTTATCATCAAAAGCATCTCACGGCGCAGACAAGATAAAAGAAAAGCCGGTGTGGATTGCTCCATACCGGCTTGTAAGTTTCGTGTGTGGGGATTAAAGACACGAATTATTATGTATAATTTATGTCCTTGAATACATTAAGTAGTGAATTTGAAGGTTGCTGTCAATAAAAAAGATATAAAAAAAGTAGAAAAGTTACTTAAATATAAAAAAATTGTTTACATATAAATTTACCACTGGACAAGCCATAAAAAAATCACTATTAATTTGTCACGCTTAAACAACCAATCTTATTAAAGGTCGATATGCCTACACTTGAACAAATCAGAGCCGCTCGTGCCCTATTGGGATGGAGCCAGCATGACCTCGCCGAAAGAGCCGACCTCTCACAAACAGGGATCGCCCGCATCGAAAACGGCACAAACCAACCCAACAGCAAAACCATAGCCAAAATCGAAGCCGCCTTCGACGCCGCCGATGTTGAGTTTATTGATAACACAGGTGTGAAGAAACGCACAGATGAAGTTCGCCTACTAGAAGGTCGCGCCGGGTTTATGCAATTAATGGATGAAATTTATAACACAGCGACCGAGACTGGCGGCTTAATATGCCTTCATAACGCTAAACCCGCCAACTGGACAAAATGGCTAGGTGAGGAAGTATATAAAGAACGCAACAAACTAATGTCTGAAATTACCAATAATTTTGAGTTCCGTATCACAACGAAAGAAAGCGAGACTAACCTCATTTCAAGCGAATTTGCAGAATACAGGTTAATCCCAGACGAAATGTTTAATGACCAATCTATATATGCATACGATCAGAATTTAGCATTCATAAACTTCCAAGATAATAGCGTTTCAATACGCATCCTCAAAAATAAATTTTTCACAGATGGCTTTAAAACACTTTTTAATCTCACCTGGGAGAACGCAACAAAAAAATTGAGTAACTAAACGAGTATATAGAGTAATTCACAATGTTAGATGATTTTCCAACAATAGCAGAACAGCAACTTCACGCCGAAGTTGCCACTCTCAAAACCTTGATCTCTGACGGAGAATTTTCAGCGGCAGCTGGCAATACATTCAACATATCAGCAGACGCACTAATAAAGCTATCCGAAGAGGTTGAAACGACCCCATCGGCCGAACGACCAAGACCTGTTTTTGACTTCATGATTAGCCCAGACCCACTAACAATTCGCGTAGCCAATAGAATTTATAAGCCATTAAAAGAAATGGGATTTAATCCAGTTTTCCTAGTGGCTCAATACAAAGTACCCACATCAGAGCCTAAGCATGAACAACTTGGAGAATACACATTTCAAAACCAAGTATTCAATCAGGTTGTCCTTCCAACATTAAGTAACAGCGCATCAAATGTGGGACAGTTTTTAACGCCTGGACATTTAGCGCAAGCCCCCCAAATCAGCAAATTATTCAGCGGAATCAATAGCGTTAACGATCCAGAAATCAGAAGTTATGTTGGATCACCAGAAAAAAGCGTTGGTATAGTACACACGTTTCGCCTTTATAATCGCGTAGGCCGACCTTTTATAGAAAATTTCAGCCAAGTAAGCCAAGACGGCAAAAAAACGCAATGGGGAGAAGGTGCGGGCCATGTTAAATCCACATGCTTTACTAGCCCATACTTCCACGAAGTACACAGTAAGCAAGGAGGGAAAATTGATAACGGTCAACGCAGAGGTCTTGTAACAAATATCCACCCCTCAATACAACATCATGGTGTTATCCCTCCATTTTGGCAACAATACCACATGCTAAAATTAATGGAGAAGCTTGGCATAGACCATGAAGATCACACAGCCCAAGAAATAGCCGATATTTGCGTTCAATACTCTAAAGATAACCCAGAAGCTGAGGATAGAGTTGATCCGTATCTCAATGGAATGATCCACCATATTGAACCGCGCTTTGACACTGGAGATAGAATTTTAATAGCGCAAAATAAAGTACCCATAGACTTAGGAAAACCAGTGTGGGAAAATTATTTTGCAATGGAAGAAATGATTGTAAAGTCAACTCTTGCATTAGCAGCGGCTTATAAACTAGGACTTAACCTAAAAGGTCAGGAACAAGAGCTACAGAAAACAACTTATCATAGCTATCCTGGCCCAGACTCTAGCCCTCCATCATACATGTCAGATGAAGCTAAAAAAGCAATTTTAGAAAACGATGTTCCCGCGTTAGATGACTTTCAAAGGTTGGGTGGAAAGATTTCAAGTAAAAAGCATTTCCATAAGATAATTTTTGGAGATCCAGAAACAGGAACCCCGGGCTTTGTAATACCAGGAACAGCTTTAGCAGCGAGGGTAGAAGAACGTATTGACGAGGCTTATTCTGATAGAAAAGTGGCACGAAATAGCCTTCATCATAAAGGAACAAGCAATGATAACGTCCAACCTCCAGCAGCTGATCAACCTTCCCCAGGACAAAATTGGGCATAATTCATTTTACCACTCACTAAGCTCACGCATCGCATGGCGGTAATACGCCCAATGGCGACGCAGATCAGAATAGCATAGCGCGCCTTCATACGCGGAATAACGCAATCGCGTCGTGTTGTGAAAAGATGTATGGCTAGCTTGCCACCCCCTCAACGAGCGTATAATAGAACGCACCTGCTCGCGAATGCGCAGCGTCACCTCACGCATCGCTTCTAGGTCTTCCTGACGCTGCTGCAAATCAGCCTGTAAAAAATACTTGGAGCTTAAAAAATCCTCAAAATCACGACTGGAAACCGCATCATGAATAGGAGGCTTATCCTGTATAGCCCTCGCGAAGTCATCATAATCATGATGGTTTTGTTGTGCCTGTAACATCCTTACCTCCTATGGTTGATGTAACTATATAGGACATATAAAATAACCAAGTCAAGAATAAGTTACTTGAAGGTACATAAATAATACTATAAAGTCACATTTAGAAACTTAAATGTCCCATCTCGGGTAATATAAGGATAAATGCATCATGAAAATATCAGGAAAACAAATCGCCATGGCGCGGATTTTACTCGATCTCAGCCAAAAAGAACTCGCCGATAAGCTCGGCATCGCCCGCAAAACCATCATGCGAATCGAAAACGATCAATCCCCGGGCAGTTCAAAAACTCTAGAAAAAACCCAAACGTTCTTTGAGAATAATGGATTAACATTTCTAAGCAATAACGGCGTCCAAGAAAATAAAAACACAGTTCAAAAACTATCCGGCCAAGAGGGAATACGCACATTTTTTGATATGGTTTACGAAAACGCAAATAACGGATGCAATGAAATTTGTTTATTTAACGGAATGCCGGACCGATTGATTCAATGGCTAGGTACGCAGTGGTACGAAAACCATAAAGCCCGCATGGCAGCAATCAGCCACCGCATGCACTATAAAATAATTATCAAGCACGGAGATTACGACTTCATAGGCAATACATTCGCCGAATATAGATGGTTTCCAAAAGATCTGTTTAATGAAAAAACATTGCATAGCTTTGGATCAAAAATTGCCTTTTTCGATTTTGACAACGATAACGTCCAAATCCTAATCATTGACCAACCCGTATTTGCCGAAAGCTTTCGCATTCTCTTCAATATCGCATGGGATCGCGTTGCCATCACCCCACCCGCGCAAGCGCAATAGCCACACCATAAAAAAGGCCGCCGGAATCAAATACTCCGAACGGCCTTTTGTGAATTTATAATGGGCATTTCACAAACGCGCAGTAATTTTGCTTGTCTGGCTAGGCAAAGATGTTTTGAGGATCGTAAATGTACGCTTGGTACATGCGAACCGCAAAAAACACCTTTAACGACGCCAGCGGGCAAAATTACAAGCGGCTTACATCATGCCGGGCATTCCGCCCATACCGCCCATTCCACCCATATGGTCTCCACCAGAAGACTTATCTTCTTGCGGTGAGTCGGTGATGATGGCTTCTGTCGTGATCAACAAGCTACAAACAGACGCTGCATCTTGAAGAGCTGTACGAACAACCTTCACTGGGTCGATGATACCGGCTTTAACCATGTTGCAGAACTCGCTCTTTTGCGCATCCCAACCATAGTCAGTATCTTTTTGCTCTAGCAATTTACCAACAATCACACTGCCTTCATCGCCTGCATTGGATGCAATTTGACGAATCGGTGCTTGGATTGCGCGGCGAATGATTTCGATACCAACAGTCTGGTCATCATTAGCGCCTTCCATGCCTTCAAGTGCTTTCGTTGCGTATAAAAGCGCAGTACCACCACCAGCGATAATACCTTCTTCAACCGCTGCGCGTGTTGCATGAAGTGCGTCATCAACGCGGTCTTTGCGCTCTTTCACTTCAACTTCAGTAACACCACCAACGCGAAGAACAGCAACACCACCAGAGAGTTTCGCAAGACGCTCTTGCAATTTCTCTTTGTCGTAGTCTGAATCTGTTGCTTCTACTTGTGCTTTGATTTGTGCGCAACGTGCTTCGATGTCTTTCTTGTCGCCAGCACCGTCAACGATTGTTGTATCGTCTTTCGTGATGCCAACTTTCTTCGCTGTACCAAGCATATCAAGCGTTACATTCTCAAGCTTAATACCAAGATCTTCGGAGATCACTTCACCGCCCGTAAGAAGCGCAATGTCTTCAAGCATCGCCTTACGACGATCACCAAAACCAGGCGCCTTAACAGCAGCAATCTTAAGACCGCCACGAAGCTTGTTCACAACGAGTGTAGCAAGCGCTTCGCCTTCAACATCTTCTGCGATGATAAGAAGCGGACGTGAGCTTTGCACCACAGCTTCCAAAATCGGCACAAGCGCCTGAAGGTTAGAAAGCTTACCTTCGCAAAGAAGGATATATGGGTTCTCAAGGTTCGCCTGCATCTTTTCCGCATCAGTGATGAAGTACGGTGAAAGGTAACCACGGTCAAATTGCATGCCTTCAACAACTTCAAGCTCGTTGTCCAAAGATTTTGCTTCTTCAACAGTGATAACGCCTTCGTTACCGACTTTATCCATCGCTTCAGCCAAAAGTGCGCCGATTGATTCTTCGCCATTAGCAGAGATCGTACCAACTTGTTTGATCTCTTCATTGCCTTTAACGTTCTTCGCACGTTTTTTAAGATCAGCAACAACCGCAGTCACAGCCAAATCAATCCCGCGCTTAAGATCCATCGGGTTACGTCCCGCAGAAACAGCCTTAACGCCTTCATTAGCGATACATTGCGCAAGCACTGTCGCCGTTGTCGTACCGTCACCCGCGTGATCATTGGCTTTAGAAGCAACTTCTTTGATCAACTGAGCACCAGTATTTTGACGTGCATTTGATAGTTCGATTTCTTTAGCAACAGTCACACCGTCTTTTGTGGTGCGCGGTGCGCCAAAGCTTTTTTGAATAACAACATTACGACCCTTTGGCCCCAATGTTACTTTAACAGCATTCGCAAGGATGTTGATCCCGGCAAGCATATCTTCGCGGGCATCTCCGCCCAATTTTACATCTTTAGCAGACATAGTGATAATCTCCTGATTATTTAAGTTTTAAGTTCTAATTTATAAATAGTGGCAACGGATTTTTGTTCGTGGCTAGGCGAATAAGGCGAAGCGTACGAGTAGTACGCGAGCCGCAATTCAACAACGCCATCGCACAAAAAGACTAGGCCACTATGCCGATAATGTCGGATTCCTTCATAACCATAAGCTCTTCGCCATCGATGGTTACTTCTGTACCAGCCCATTTAGAGAAGATAACATTGTCACCTTCTTTAACATCCAATGGACGTACGTCGCCGTTATCGTTCACGTGACCGGAACCAACCGCTACGACCTGACCTTCCATGGGTTTTTCTGATGCTGTGTCGGGGATGATGATCCCACCTTTTGTTTTAGTATCCGCTTCAATGCGGCGGACGAGAACGCGATCATGTAGAGGACGAAATTTTGCCATTTCGACTTTCTCCTTTAGTTTAGTTGTTAACAAGCAGGCTTTCTTACCACTTCAAACGAAGCCAGTTTAAAAGCCCCTCCAACGCCTCGCAAAGCCTTATAGAGACTCATGTTTAACGAAGCACTGTAGATATAGGATAGGCAGTAAGGATTTTCAAGGCTTATTAAGAAAATTACATGCAATGTTTAGGTTAAATCAAAATTAAATGAATGGCTTTATAATGCATATATGGGAAGAGAATTTGTAAATGATACCTTTGGAACCGCTGCAGGCTGCGCAGATGAAGTTGTAAGCGGCGCTAATCCAGATATAACAGCGAGCGAAGAAGGCCTGCAATCAACGTGGGACAGACACGCCTTCACACGAGGTGCAATTGATCCGGTTCTTGGAAGAGAACACCATTCAGTAAGCAAATCGGGCGTCACAACACCAGCCGGGGATAATAAAACAATCGTGAGTGAAAACGAAATTGAAGTAACGGTGAGAGGCGATAGTGTATCTACAGATGTTATCGTCAGTACATCTGCGCAAGGCGACCCCACAAATACCAGAAGCGAGAGACATCAAGTAGGCTCCGACTATATCAGCAATCAAAAACTTGGTGACCGCGCCCCGCTAAGCAGGACTGATGAGCCTGTTTTTGAGGATGAAGCAATTTCACCACAGCCACCCGCATGGACTGAAACCACAGCAAATAATATCAAGGCTGAGATCGACGAATGCATCCAGGACAAGCTTTCAACACCCGCAGCGCAACCACCGCCTCCAAAACCCTAAACTTTTGTATTTAACCCTTCCGCAACCATTTCGAGGTAAAATAAGAATATGGGATAGAATGCCTATGACTATGAGCAAATGCCTAAAATGCCCAAGTATCGGGTACAGGAGGAAAAAATGGCTGATTTAGATAAGCAAATTAAAGATTACCGCCTGACAACGGCGCAAATTTATTATCACATGCCTGATTTCGAACAAATCTTGCAGGAATTCATCTGGCAAGAATACGATCTCGCCCCTCAATTTCCCGAACTTACAAAATTCCTCGACTTCTGGGAAAAGAAAATCGATGGAAAACTCCACTCCGTCTATGTCGCGAAAACACAAATCATCACATCCAGCGATTATCGCAACGCCGATTGGCAAGCGACACTCCAGTAAGCCAAACATATACTTTAGTATATATCCGACATATACCAAAGTATATGGCGCGCAACTGGCTTTAAAAAAAACAGGCACAAGCCATTGAAATATAATTCAATAAATATACTTTATACTATAAGTATTACGAATTATAATAAATACAATCTATAGTTTAACTCACGCAAGGAATGCACCTATATTAATGAAAAACCGCAGTAGAGATACGCTTAAGGCCCTCAACAAATCATACGCAGTGATCGAATTTGAGCTTGATGGAACCATCATTGGCGCCAATGAAAACTTCTTAAACGCACTCGGATATTCATTAGAAGAGGTAAAAGGCAAACACCACAGTATGTTTGTTGAAAATAAATTCACCCAAAGCGATGAATACGAAAATTTCTGGCGTGACCTTAAAAACGGCAAATCATTCACAGCGCAATATAAGCGCATCACTAAAAACGGTGATGAAATTTGGATCGAGGCCTCGTATAACGCCATCCTCGATGAAAAAGGCAATCCTTATCGTGTTATCAAATACGCAACAGACGTAACCAAACGCGTTTTAGAAGACGCCTACAGAAAAGGCCAAATCGAAGCCATTGGAAGATCGCAAGCCGTGATCGAATTCGAAATTGACGGCACAATCATCAATGCGAACAAAAACTTCCTAGATACCCTTGGATATGATCTAAGCGAAATAAAAGGCAAACATCACCGCATCTTCGTCCCCGAAGATGAAAAACACACGGAGCAATATCAAGAATTTTGGAAAAAGCTCGCAGCAGGCCAGTTTGTCGCACAGCAATTTAAACGCATCCGCAAAGATGGCAGCGAAGTCTGGATTGAGGCATCATATAATCCAATCATGGATGCAAGCGGTCGCCCATTTCGCGTCATCAAATTTGCAACCGATCTAACCGAGCGCAAGGAAGAAAATCAACAACTCGCAAACACATTCGAGAGCGAAGTAAAATCGCTCGTCGTTGATTTAACACGCTCCGCAACACAAATGCAGGCAATCTCGCAAACACTATCCTCTGCATCCGAAGAAACGTCACATCAATCCTCATCCGTTGCCTCCGCCACAGACGAGCTATTGGCCTCGGTCGAAGAAGTCGCAAGACGCATGACCGAATCCAATAAGGTGTCACAAACCGCCTCTGAAAAAGCGATTGATACATCTTCGAAAATGGTTCTGCTTTTAGAAACAACCAACAAAATCACAGAGACGATTGCACTGATTAATTCAATTGCCGACCAGACCAATCTTTTGGCGCTCAACGCAACCATTGAAGCCGCAAGAGCAGGTGAAGCAGGAAAAGGCTTCGCCGTTGTTGCCAATGAAGTCAAGGCACTGGCCACGGATACAGCAAAAGCAACGGAAGAAGTCGAAAAAACAGTCAGCGACATTATCGCCGCCTGCCAAGAATCATCGACATCCGTTCAAGAAATCACGGCCATCATCAATCAGGTGCAGGAAATTTCAGAATCTATCATGATTTCCGCGGCTGAACAAACATCTGCCACGCGAGAAATTGCGGAAAACATCTCTGGCGTGCGACTCGCCTCGGAAGAAACCAGCAAAGCATCAATTGAAGTGTTAGAAAACGCAAAAGATGTCGATGAAAAATCGAACACGGTGCAAACACAGATCGATAACTTTATCGATAAAGTCCGCAGAATGTAAGGGATAGCAGAAAAAATAGAACTGCCTGTAATTTTTTCTTGTAAAAATTACGTATTCCTCATATAAAGAATATACGCACGTGTCTATGGCGCTTCGGTGGTTATGCTACGACGTACATCTTGTTTTAACTAGGGCAATGTCCTTTAATATAGGGTTTACAGTTGATGACCAACGATTTCCTCTGCGAAAATCGCAGCCGTTCTATTTTACAATTCACTTTGCATGAAGATCAGCTTGCTGATCACGAAACATTGCGTGTCGACCACGACATTGATGATGCATTCATACGCACTTTAAACCCAGCCATTCCGGTGCCGATCTTGCATCCGGAAAAGCTATTCGACAAAACACGTGAATTCATTTCCGCATTCACTGGCGAGGTTTTATATGCGGTGAAATGCAACCCTGATAAGCTTTTACTAAAAACCATGTATGCGGGCGGCGTACGCAAATTTGACGCTGCGTCAATTGCGGAAGTACGCCTCATTCGTGGCCTATTCCCTGATGCAAAAATCTATTTCATGCACCCGATTAAAGCGCCAGAAGCCATTCGCGAAGCGTACGTCAACCACAACGTACGTGCCTTCGTCCTCGACTATGCTGGCGAGCTTGAAAAAATCCTTGAAGAAACAAACGCGGCGCCGGATCTTGAATTATTCGTGCGCATGGCCATTCCAAAAGACAACAGTGGCAAAGATGTCGCCACCGATTTCTCAAGCAAATTCGGCGCAAAACCCGCACAAGCGATTGAGCTATTGCGCGCATGCCGTCCCTATTGCAAAAAACTAGGCCTCAGCTTCCATGTTGGTACACAGTGCAGCGACCCAGAGATCTATTCTAGAGCTTTGGCGCACGCCGCCACCGTTATCCGCGAGAGCGGCGTAGAGATTGAAGTGCTCGATATCGGTGGAGGCTTCCCGGCTGAATTAAACACAGATGTAACAGCCATTCCTCCGCTTGATGCATTCACCAAAAACATCGCAGCTGCAATCACAGCCCATAACCTCGGCCACCTTCAACTTTTATGCGAAGTTGGCCGCGGCCTTGTTGCATGTGCGGGATCATTGATTGTCCGCGTCGAAGGACGCAAAGATGATCTTCTGTATTTAAATGACGGAACATATGGCGGCCTCTTTGAAGCCGGCGGCTCGATCGGCCTGCCCTACCCCGCCAAATTGATCACACGCGAACAAACAGACGAAAGCGCAACGCTGAAAGCATTCCGCTTTGCGGGACCAACTTGCGATTCAGTTGATATGATGCATGGCCCATTTATGTTGCCGGAAAACGTACAAGTCGGCGACTGGATCATGCTTGATCAGCTTGGTGCATACGGCGAAGTATCACGTACAGATTTCAACGGCTTTGGCTCTGTCCATAAAATCATCGTGCAAAAAGAAGTGGCGCGCAGCCAATCTAAAGCAAAATCTATAGAAATTTAAAAACAAGATAACGGGCATTCATATGGAATGCCCGTTAGGGAGCTGAAGCTGAACCAGAGAGCTTATTGCGGGTATACGGCAAGCTTGACCTTCAGGCCATTAAGCTCTTCACTCATGATAAGCTGACAGCTAAGGCGGGAATTGTCTTCCACTTCAAATGCCTCATCAAGCATCTCTTCTTCTTCATCTGTCATCTCGACAAGCTTGTCTTGCCAGTCTTCATCCACATAGACGTGGCATGTCGCGCATGCACACGCGCCGCCGCATTCTGCCTTAATCGGCAATCCGTGGTCGCGGATAATTTCCATCACACGCCATCCTTCGATCGCGTCTAATTCATGTTCTTTACCATCTTGGTCTGTAACAAATATTTTCATGGGTCGTTATTTACCTCTTTATTTGGCGTCCATCAAGGATTTAAATCCATACGACATTGCAATCGCACTCACAACATTAATCACAATCTCGCAAAAGCCCTGAAATGATCCAATAACAAGCACCGCCAGTTGGCTCTCCGCACCTGCAGTTTCTGGCAAAACCATTGATATCCCCTGCGATATCATAACCATCGCAAACGCAAGTGGCATAAACACCGCAAGCCAGCATCCTAGCATTGGAAAAGAAGCAGAAAATGATTGTATCCGCACCAAAAATTTAGACAGCGGAATGCCCATCGCAATCGGCACATGCAACCACGCAAAGCGAAACGCCCAAAGCATAAACGCAAGAACGCTAAGCGCCATGAAAAAGCCCTGCATTGCGTTAGATTGCTGATCCGCTGTGATATCGGCCGCCGCTACATCTGTCGGCATGTCTGGCATTGCGCTCAACGTGTAACCAATCACAAACGCAAGAACCAATTGTATCAAGACAAAGGCAATCATTCCCGCAAGCACATCATCAAAATGACGCCGCGCCTGCTTAACATCCGCAGCCAAATCATCGCCCGCATGAAGCGTACGGATGATATAAGCAATCAAAAACCCTTCCGCGAAATAGGACGGAATCATCATGAGCCCATGGCGAAGAATTTGATTGTTAAACCCCAAGAATACAATCGCCGCAATACACCCGATTTTGATCAAAATCGGCAGCGCAGCAAGCCGCAATAGGGATGCATGATTATCCCAAGCCGTGCGATAACCAGTATGCGCCGCGGACAAAAAATCAAAATTGGCGCTTTTTGGTTTCAGGCCCATTGGCTCTCCAGATAAAATCAACTATATAATAGAAAATAACGAATTCAGACAATACGTCAAGAAGAGCGATATGACCATCACAATAACCAAAAATAATCATCATAACGCCGTTGTTGGCTGGCTATACGCATGTTGTGCGCTTGTATTTACAATGGTCATTGTCGGCGCGATAACACGCCTCACTGACTCTGGATTATCGATGGTCGAATGGCGCCCCCTTCTCGGCTTCCTCCCGCCAATGCACCATGACGAATGGGATCGCGTATATGAACTCTACAAAGCATCACCGGAATTTCAAAAGAAACATTTCTGGATGGATTTGCATGATTTCAAACAAATCTTCTTCTGGGAATGGTTCCACCGCTTTTTAGGGCGCTGCATCGGCCTTGTCTTTGCTTTACCTCTCTTGTGGTTCGCCATTACAAAGAAAATACCAAGCGGATACGGCCTCAAATTTTTCGGCCTGCTATTGCTCGGCGGATGTCAGGGATTAATGGGATGGTACATGGTCAAAAGCGGTCTCGTTGATGAACCCTATGTTAGCCACTATCGCCTTGCCGCGCATTTATCGCTCGCTTTCCTCGTCTTTTCACTGTTGCTCTGGTGTGCATTGTCAATCCGCGCAACATATGGCAAAGGCATCGCAAAACTATATACCCATACTTGGGCCGTGCTCGGATGTCTGATCGTCACCATATTCTGGGGCGCGTATGTTGCGGGGCTTGATGCGGGATTAATTTATAACGATTCATTCCCTAAAATGGGCGGACAATGGGTGCCTCCCGATATCAATCAATACAGCCCGCTTTGGATTAATTTTTTTGAAACACCATCGGGCGTACAGTTTATTCACCGCTGGCTTGCCATGTTAACAGCCACGGCGACCATAAGCCTCGTTATTCACGCCTATAAATCAGGGATTCGCCATTGGAGCAATTACGCACTTGGCGCGATGGTCTTGGTACAATTCGCGCTTGGACTAACGACGCTCATGTCACATGTCTATATTCCAATCGCGGTGCTGCACCAAACAGGAGCGCTAATTCTGCTCGGCCTAATGATGGTTAATTTGCGTATTTATAAACCGAGCTAAGGTTCAGCCGATTACTCTGTCGGATCGTTTTTCTTTTCACCAACCACGGGAACACCCGCAAATTTTGGCGGCGATTTCGAAGGCTCATCAGGACGAGAAGGAATAAACGTCATTTTTTGAGAGGCAATAGGCCCCCCATCACCCAGCGCTTTATGCTTTGCCTGCTGGGAAACATCTTGCACAGTTGGATCAGACGGCGCGGGCGGTAATTTTTCGACTGCGGATGCTTCTATCGGCGCAGACGCCTTTGCCATGGTATGATCAGCAGGCGATAGCGCATCTGGCGCTATATCATCTTGAGGCGGCTCATGCGCGGGAGGCATAGATTGAGCCTCCGCACTTGCACTTTGCTCAGCAGGTATCTCAGGCTCGGTTTTCAAAGGTTTCGCAGGTATCTCCCCATTAATCTCAGACGAAGATAATGGTGTAGGCTCGCTTAAATCTGAGGAAACACTGTGCTCACCGCGCGCAGGAGGAGTGTCAGGATAAGGTTCAGGCTCTGATAATGGCTGCGAAGGAGGCGGCGGCGGTGAGGCTG
Organism: Alphaproteobacteria bacterium; assembly: GCA_009995045.1. Lineage (GTDB taxonomy): Bacteria > Pseudomonadota > Alphaproteobacteria > Micavibrionales > Micavibrionaceae > TMED27. Next base: position 167,879 of record JAACQG010000005.1, on the reverse strand, counting down.
GCTCCTCTGGCTGTGGCTGATCAACTGAGATCGGTTGAACGGCATCCATATCATCATCAATATCTGGGACAATAGGCTTTAATGGGGGCGCAGAGGCAAATTCATCAGGAATATCACTCGGCCTAGGCTTTGGTACGGCAAAATCATCAGGATTGTCGTCAACTGTCTCATCTTGCTCCGTCGAAGCAGGAAGATAGCGATCCACAATTTTAGGCGCATAAATCAATAGCGCCATCTCACGTCCCAATTTTTTAACCAATGCCTCAACATATTCGATCTGTAAAACGCTTTTCTCAACGCTTTTGGCTTCTACCGTTTGCACAAGCTCCAAGAGTGCCAAGCGCTTAACTTCCGCTTCTTCCTCTAAAACACGGCGACGCTCGATATCTATTGTCCCATCGTGGTCAAAACCAATCAGTTCATCACCAAAAAGATAACGCGCAACAAAAGGCCAGCTCTCATAGAACTTTAAACGTCCACTTAAATTTGATTTGATATAAAGCAAATCAAGCGCATCTAAAAACCCTTCATAATGCTCCGATAAAAGACGATTATCATCAACATTTTGGGCATTATATTTACTCGAAGACATATCATTCATAACATTAATGATAACGGTAATAGTGGATTTGCCGCAAGCGCTAAAAATGATGCACGCATGAAATGCGATGACGGCCTATGGGGAACCACTAACACCCAATTGTTGAGTGCGCGGCGCAGGCGCGGGAATCGTACCATCACTCGTCGGCACAACTGGCGTGGTTAGCTCTTGCCCTGTTTGTCTAAATTCTGCACCGGGTGTACGTATAGCGGAAGGGCTAACGCCCTCCGTCGCACGCTGAAACGCCTCCGTTGCACCCTGTCCAACAGGTGTAGCCGCCTTAATAAGAGCCGCCCTATCTGCAGCAGCAGCAGCCGCTACATTTGCGTCATACTCTCCTGTTATCTCCGCCTTAACGACATCAAAGCTCTGAACATTTCTGGCACGTAAAAGATCCGGAAATCTTGTCGCGCTAGTACCATTTACCAGTGTCGCCTGATTCTCCTCAAAGTTATTTTGAAAGATCAAATCATGGCCTTTCACCTGACTAAGCGCTTCATCAAGACGAACATCAAATGCATGCTGATTTTCACCTGGTAATTTTGGGGTGTCGCGTAGAACCTGATCCCAATGCTCAAGATCAACTTCCTGAACGGTCAATACATTTGATAAGTAATCTTGTGCAGCAACATATGTTTTGCCGTCTTCACCTTTGAAAAAGACTGGCTCATAATTATACATGAATGGATCATCACCAAAAAACTGATCTTGTTTTTCATGCAAATCAATAACATCCGCAACGCTTATATTGGAGTCCGGACTGATCGTATCACCTAAACGCGGATCGACCATTAAGGGGCGTTGCCCAACAAACAAATAATCCGATGCCATGTCCGGATTGTCATTCATTGCGTTGATCCCTGCCTCCATGGCATTACCATAGATCGCAGCAAGCACATCCGCAGAAACATCTGGGTCTTCTTCTTTTTTAGCTTTCACCGCGTCAAGCGACGATTGCGAAACCGCTTTCATCTGGTCACGGCGCGCCTGCGTTCCAAATGGAAGCGTGTCAAGCAACCCAAGCATCGCATCGCTGTCGATACCCTCTTGGTAACGTGCCTTAAATCTCTCCGCGATTGTTTGAGTCGGATCAATGGCATCAATACCAACGGGGAAAACATATCCCTCATCCATAACTGCTGCCAAATCAAGGCCTTGCGTAAACTCATAGACCATCTCATTCAACATATTAAGATCTTGGGTCGAAGCAGGAAGGCGTGGCTCACCGGCAAACGGCTTATCCGCGCCATGCATATATTCATCGAAAATCGTGCGCGTAAACGGCGCAATGATAATCTCTTCCGCATGATACAAACGCTGAGGAACCAAAACACCGGCCTCATAAAGCGTATCCATAGCGGCCATAAGCGCAATTGTATTATTCTTTTCTTCCTCAAATTGCGCATCCAAAAAGCTCTTACGGCTAGCGTCATCGCCCTTCGCATTATATGCGGCGCGCTTTTCATCATCGAGCAATAAAAGCTTTTCATCATCATCAAGATTTTCAAATTTCGCGAGCAACTGTGCGCCAAGCTCTGGAGTATAATGCCAATGGTCATTACCCGGCACACCAAATTTCCTCGCAAGCAAATATGTCACGCCCTGCAAAGCGCGTTGCTCGTTTATATCAAGCCTATCATCGGTGAGGTTAAGACTGTCAACAGCAGGAAGATCATCAATACCCGCCAATTGACCACGGATCATATTGGTTGACCATTCCTTACCCGTCTGCACCAGACGATGACCAAGGCTCGTGTAACCTAGACCCAAAAACCCATCAATAAAATTACCGATATTGTCAGCCGTACTGGATTGATCGAGCACGCCTTGCGCCTCTTCAATCACTTGTCGATCTTCATCCGTCAGCTCACCTTCGCTTTTATTCGAAAGTCGTGCCAATTGCTCTTCTGCCGCATCACGCTGCATTTGTGATGCACGCGTTCCGTTAATACTATCAATTAAACCCTCTGCCTGTGCGCGCTTTTGATCCAATTCCCCTTGAACAATAGGAACCAATCGACCAAGCCCTTCTTGAACAACTTTAATGGCCGCAGTTACATCATTAGAGGTAACTGGATCCTGAACATCAGCGGATAGCGGTACATTATCCAATTTTAAGCCATTGATTTGTTGGATAAAAGCTTTGTCCGCGTCATTAAAATTATCATATCCGGGAACATCGCCCAAAACATACTCAGCAAACTTGGCAGTCATAACACCGTCTTTACGCCCTACCCATGTCGGATCATTATTTTGCATCTCGGCAATTCGGGTTTTAAGTGCGTTTTGTTCCTCGGCGCCCCAAACACCATCGGCCTCGACACCTAAAAGCGTTTCTACAGCTTTAATACGATCTGTTTTTGCATCACTGGAAGCCGCTTGATTAACATCAATTTCAGCCGCGATGGCCGCCGCTGAGGCATCCAATTCTGCCGTATCATTTGGACCCGCAGGAACCTCTGGCCTATAAGCATTTATCACGCCCATCCATGTATCAGATTGATCCATAACAGCAATGGTTTGCTCAATATTATCAATCGCTTGATCGCCGAGAATCTCTCTTAATTTCGCAAAATTTGGGTCACTGGATGCCGCAGTCGAAAGAACACCAAAATATCTATTATGAATCACGGTATCCGCATCAAAACGTTGCAAACCACCTTTAATGCTCTCCGTTACGTCGCTTGGATTAGGAATACCGATAGCCGTGAGGTGCTCCTCTATAGCCCCGTAATCAGGACTATCTGAACGAATTTCACGTATTAACCCTAAATGCGGCGAATCTCGAAAGCCCTTAATCGTTTCTGATATATCTTTAAAACTCTGCTCAAAACTTTCAGGATTCACAAATTGCGCTGCGTCAAACCTGTCCCCTTGCGCAAAATCTGTACCTGTATGTCCGAAAGCACGGCTAATCTTATCCAGAAACGGAACAAGGCGCGCAGGTGTAATATCTGCAGGATTACCATCAAGCGTAATATCGCTGTCACCAAAAACCCGCATCGCCCTCTCCAGCGATCGGATATCATTTTCGGGAATTTCTGATAAATCAGCCAATGTTCACACTCTATTGTTACGTTCAGGCCCTCTTTTAACGAAGGCTCTTATCTCTAAAACCATAACTAACGCACTGTTTTTGTTTGTTTTTAATGCTTATAAAACAGCTTTATTTGCGAAGTTGCCCCTATTATCGCATTTTTTTCTATAATATACAAATTTCGCAGCGCGTAATGCCTATGCATCAACGCTTTGGATGATGTCATGATAAAATTCCAGATAGCCCGCAACGCATTGCTCTTTGGTAAATTCGCTCTCGTAATGAGAAAATCCATTTTCGACAAGCGATTGCGCCAACACATCATCACCCATCACGCGCTCAATCGCGTTGCGCATCGCATCAACATCATCCACATCCACCATCAACGCATCAACGCCATCACGAACAAATTGTTGTGGCCCTTCGGATTTCGTAATCACAAGCGCAATACGCTGCGCCCACGCCTGAATGAAGACATTGCCAAATGGTTCAAAGCGCGACGGCATGACACATATATCCGCAGCCTCAAACAAGGCCGCACGATCATCGCGCCAGCCAAGCAAATGAACACGCTCTTCACACCCCAGTTCACGCGAAAGCCCCTCAAGCGCTTCACGCTCCTCGCCCTCACCCGCAATCCATAAGTGAACGTTTGCAAGCGGTGCCATTGCCGCGATCAAAATATCAAACGCCTTAACCTTATGCAGCCGCCCAAGCGCCACCAACACGGTCGCATCATCGGGTGTATTCAGATCCGCCCGTGACACACTATGCTCAACATTTTCAATATCAGTGTAATTGGCAATATACCGCACACGGTCATCACCAACGCCTTTATTGCGAATATACTGCGCAATATCCGGGGTATTCCCGACGAAAAAATCAGCCGATTTGTAATATTTCAATTTATAATAACCGCCCATACGCGCCACAACCGCATAAGGTTTTATGCCCATAGAGGCGCGCCAACGCGGTACCTTATTCGCCGCACGCGACATCCAGCATTGAACGATATCCGGCTCAAATGCTTTAATGATTTTGGCCATCTTCCACCGCGAAAAAACATCCACCCGACCACCAAATGGTAAAATATAAACGACAATGCCCGCTGCCTCTAATTTCGGTACACGCAAATCATTGGCGCGTGTGGCCACAACAACATCCTCACCCGCCTCATGCAACGCGATGCAGATATCAACGAACGCCGTCTCAGCGCCGCCAAACTCTCCACCAGCCATAACTTGTAAGATTTTCATGCGTTTAAAAGGCGTAAAACTATTCGCCCTCATCCCCATTATCAACATCAACAGAGTCGTCTGAAACATTTGCATCATCCGAATCATCAACATTACCAGAATGGATCATCGCGTTCGGCAATGACACCAATGTTGATTTAAGCAATGTTGTTAAGTTTTCTTGCGTATCGTCCATTTTATTACGCAAATATTCACACGCCTCAGGGCTGGTGACAGGGAATTTTTTGACATCATCAGCACGACTGACACGTTTTTTATCAATAAATTTAAGCAATTTTTTAATGTCACGCGGCTTTGCATACTCTTGCGCAATGATCATGTTATCGACATTGGCATTGGCATCTTCGATAATTGGTGTCAGCGCCCCATCCCATTCGTCGTAACGGCTTTGCAACGCATCTTTCATATCAGGGTTAGCAACACCACATTTTTCAATAGCGCCGGAAACCTGCGTACGCACTTCCTCCACCACTTGGATCAGATTATAGCTGCTATAAAGCGTGAAAAAATGCTGTTCCGAGGCCTTATCAAAATCCTTGCTAAATTCTTTAACCCGCTCCTGAACTGTAAGCGATGTTTCGTCAATGTCATCAACGCCTTCATCCGCAAAGACTTGCGGTGCCGCGCCGAACATAACAAAAACACCGAGCACTATTAAAACAAGTCGCGAACAAATTGGGAAAGCCATAATCAAACCTTATATAATGATAGTTACAATACGACCATAGCCCTAAAACGCACAAAAAAAAAGCCTGTATGATGATTTCGAAACTTCTCACGGGGCAATGAGAATAATGCGCCTATCGCATCTTCAAAACATCATACAGGCCAGTGAGCACTCATCGAAATGAGCAAGCGTGGCAAAAGAGATTATAAAATAAACCTATGGGCATCCTGCCCAATCGATAAATTTCAGTAAAAGCCTCATCCTGATTCTTTTTTTAAAAATGTCCCAAAATCAAATCACTGGTCTTTGTCTAAAGCGCGCGGTACAAAAATGTACAAGGCGCCGAATGCGAGAGCCAGAACCCCGCATAATATTGCTGTTAATACTGTTGTCATAAGCTTCATCCTTATACTTTATAGTAACAATTATTATGACAATATACAACGATTTTCTTGCAAATATATATAAAATTTAATCAATAATATGAATAACTTAGTATTTATATTAGAACCATAAAATATACATAAAATTTTATCTAAATTGCACCTAAATTCAAGCCCCTGAAAAACCTGTGTTTATTAGGAAAATTTTGTGTTTAAATTTTAGATATGAAGCAAAACACACAAAATGGTAACGCCCTCTTTTTCATCCTTATCGCAGTCGTCATGCTTGGCTTATTGACGATGATTTTAAGCCGCGGCGGATCAAATACCGAACAAACTGGTGATTTTGAGCGTAATAGCATCATGCTAGGGCAAGTTATGCGATACGCCAAATCTGTTGAGAACGCAGTTCAGGAGATGCGATTGCGTGACATCTCTGAAAACGAAATAAGTTTTGAAAATTCAATCACATCAATCGACTACACAAACCCCAATTGCGATGACGCGAGCGACCGCAACTTCCCCCGCTGCATGATCTTCGATGTTGGCGGTTCAGGGTTAAGCTATCGCAATTTCTCCGGCGCGAATGACGGCAGCGATTGGATCTTCACAAGCGCAAATAATGTCGGCACAACCGCCCGCCCGATCGGCACAACCACCGCCGGAAGCGGAAACGACCTTATCATGTTATTGCCAAACATCGACGCTGCACTCTGCACACAAATCAACCGTGATTTAGGCGTAGGAACGACGGGAACAATCCCCGCAGAAACCACAGGCATCGACACCACCGAGTTTACAGGATCCTACCCCAGCGCAAGCCTAATAGTACTAGACGGCGACCCAACACCGTTTGAATTAGACGGCCAAGCCGCGGGATGCTTCACGGATGAAAATGCCAGTCCAGCGGTCACATATTTCTACCAAGTGCTCTTAGCACGCTAATCATAAGCCCCACAAACCACCGCAATAAAAAAGAGCGCTCATAAAGCGCCCTTTTCAAAATGTTCTAATGAAGCTAAACAGCAAAGCTATTTAGACCACCATCCCTTTTTCTTCTTCTTTGGGGCGGCATTCACTGTTTCATATTCTTTCGCTGCATCCGGCTCTTCTTTTTTCTTCGGAGCGGCCTTAGGCTTTGGCTTGGTGATAGGCTTATCATCAGCAGGCTGTTGAGCCGCAGATGCATCATCATTTGACGCCTCAGGCTTTTTAGATTTTGATGCTTTCGGCTTTTCATCTTTTGCCTTTGCATCCTCATCCTTTTTTGCCACATCTTTTTTGACGTCGTCCTTTTTAACAACATCATCGGTTTTCTTCGCACGAGAAGCAGGTTTTTTCTTAACCTCTGGCTTATCATCGCCGGGCGCTACCACCGCTTCATCAGATGACTTAGAATCATCCTTAGGCGCAGAAGCGTCCTTAGCATCATCACTTTTCTTAGCACGAGAGCGTTTAGGCTTTTCTGCCGCATCGCCTTTGTCATCCGCCTTAGGATTAGAGTCTTTCTGCTTATCGTCCTGTTGGTTGTTTGACTCATTCTGATCTTGATTCTCATCAGAGTTATTACGATCACGTCCACCACGGCGGCGACCACCACGGCGACCACGGCGACGACCACCTTGGCCGTCATCATCATCGCTTTGGTTATTATTACGCGCGCTGTTGTTTGAAGTGTTATTAGAGTTAGAATTAGAATTTGAGTTCGCATTCGACTTGTTATTGTCTTGTGCGTCATCTTGCGCTGTTTTCTCCGCTGGTTTTGATACTTCGATACGATAACCCATCGCACCCATATCAATATCGACACGGATCAAAACACTAAGGTCATAACGCGATTCAATATCTGTCAAATGTTGACGCTTTTGGTTCAAAAGATAAAGCGCAACATCATTGGACACATGCACAATGACCTGCGCTGCGCGTCCACGGACGGCCTCTTCTTCAATCGCGCGCAACAACATAATGGATGCGGCATCCGCAGTACGCGTACGGCCGGTGCCCTCACAATGCGGACACATTTCAAACTGGCTCTCGCCCAATGACGGGTTCATACGCTGGCGTGACATTTCCATCAAACCGAAATTCGAGATACGGCCCATTTGAATGCGCGCACGATCGCCAGAGAGAGAATCCCGCATACGGCGTTCAACCTTCGCATTGTTACGACGATCTTCCATATCGATGAAGTCAATCACAACCAAACCACCCAAATCACGAAGACGCAATTGGCGCGCCACTTCTTCCGCTGCCTCTAGGTTGGTCTTAAGCGCTGTATCTTCGATATTACGCTCTTTCGTTGCCTTACCAGAGTTAACATCGACAGAAACAAGCGCTTCCGTAGGATTAATCACGAGATAGCCGCCTGATTTCAACGTGACCGTTGTTTCACCGATTTCAGAGATTTGTCTCTCGATACCGAATTTTTTATAAAGCGACGCTGCGCCTTCGGTAAATTCCTTCACCTTTTTCACATGCGACGGAATCATCATCTTCATGAAATCTTTGGCCGTTTTATAAGCCTCATCACCCGCGATCACAATCTCTTCCACATCGCGTGTGTAGAGATCACGCACGGCGCGTTTCACAAGATCCGCTTCCTCATACACCAATGATGGTGCGGAGCTTTCAAGCGTCTTCTCACGAATATTATTCCAAAGACGTGTAAGATATTCCAAATCACGTTTAATCTCTGCCTTTGTCCGTGTCACACCAGCCGTGCGCAAAATAACGGACATGCCTTTCGGCACTTCAAGATCTTTCAACAATTCACGCATTTTCGCACGATCTTTGTAATTAGATATCTTGCGGCTAATACCGCCCGCACGCGGGCTATTTGGCATCAAAACACAATAACGACCAGGCAATGAAAGATACGAGCCAACAGCCGCCCCTTTATTGCCGCGCTCTTCTTTGGACACCTGAATAAGCATGATTTGACCACGCTTGATCACTTCTTGAATTTTATATTTGCGACGCATTTTGAAACGGAAGCGCTGCTCGTCATCCATCTCATCCCCGCCAAAGCTTTCAACTTTCGGGTTACTGCTCGCCACATTGCGGCGACCACGACCACCGCGTTGGTTATTGTTACGGCCACCGCGCTGATTATTGTTGCGCCCACGTCCACGACCACCGCGTTGATTTTGATTGCCCTTGGAATCATCGTCTTCGCCTGCTGCGCCTTCGACATTGCCGTTTAGGTCATCATCTTCGCTTGGCTCATCTGGTTTTTTATTACCAACATCATCGCCGTCTTCTTCAATGATTTCATCATCGATATCATCAACAGCATCTTCGCCGCCCAATTCTTCAACCGCGTCATCATCATCCGACAATTCAACATCATCGTTAGAATCATCATCATTGTCATCTGCATCCTCGGCCTCTTCCATGGCCTGAATTTCTTCTTCATGCTCAGCCATTAACGCTTCACGATCAGAGATCGGAATGCGGAAATAATCAGGATGGATTTCAGAAAAAGGAAGGAAACCGTGGCGATTGCCACCAAAATTAACGAAAGCGGCCTGTAAGCTTGGCTCAACGCGGGTCACCTTGGCGAGAAATATACTTCCCTTTAATGGACGACGAAACGCACTTTCATATTCAAATTCTTCGAGGCGCTCACCCTCAACAACTGCAACCCGTGTTTCTTCTGGATGGGTTCCATCGATAAGCATTCTTTTAGTCATGTAATTCTCCGTGTGCGCATGGCTGCCTGCCTTCCACGCATATACAAAGCATACGAAAGGGGCGCGTCAATGCGCGTATTCTGTTTCAAAATTTTGCTATTACAGTTTGCGAAACTTGGTCTTAAATATAAAGCGCGACGCCGTAATAGACAAATACCTATTAGCACCTTACACATAAGATACAAAATGCTCAATCATAAAGTGACATCACAAATGATAAATATTCGCAGCTGTGCTTTATCCGCACCATCCCAAAATTGATCGAAAAAATGGCTAAATGAGTGCAAGCATCGGTCACCCTTCACACTCCCACAAAATCGCATTTTTCTTACAAAATATTATTTTACGCTCATATACTTCTGTCATGGGGATCTTCTATGCTATATTAACGTGATTAAACCTCTCAAAAAATAGCCATCCTTAATGAAAAGCCCCTCTTTACTGAAATTGATCGCAGCCCTGATCCTCTGCACTGTGTTTTTAATCCCTACAAAAACACATGCATTGACCATTAAAGATGTTCGCTTCGGACACTACCCCGATAAAACCCGTTTGGTAATCGATCTTGATGAGGACGCTAAATTTCGTACCTTCGTCATCGGCGACCCATACCGCATGGTCATTGACCTGCCATCATTCGCATGGAAAACCGCCACCGTTAAAGACCAACAAGCATCAGGGATAACAGCCGTTCGCCACGGAAATCTAAAACCAGGCATATCGCGCATTGTATTCGACCTCAACCGCCCGATCAGCATCCACAGCGCCTTCACCCTTCCCGCGAGCCAAGGGAAACCACCCCGCCTTGTGATCGATTTTGCCAACACAAACACCGCTGGGTTTGCAATGGCGCAAAATGACATCCGCGGCACACTTGATATAAACAAAGGTACAGAGCTTTCAGCCGCCCCGCCGCCCAGAACACCATCAACAAAACCGCAATTAACCGATAAAAAACCACTCGTCATCATTGACCCCGGTCATGGCGGCGTTGACCCCGGCGCAATCGGCCCCAATGGCATTCATGAAAAAAACGTCGTCCTCGCACTCGGCCTTGAGCTAAAAAAACAATTAGAAGAATCCGGCCAATACCGCGTCAAGATGACCCGATACGACGATACATTCATTCAATTATCCAATCGCGTAAAATACGCACGTAAACATAATGGTGATTTATTTGTTTCAATCCACGCCGATTCGCTGCGTGACAATAAAGTCAGCGGTGCATCCTTTTACACCCTGTCCGAAAAAGCATCAGACGCACAAGCCGCCAAACTGGCCGCCCGCGAAAACAAAGCAGACCTCATCGCAGGCATAGAATTAGAAGTAGAAGACGAGGCTGTCATGGATATCTTGATCGATCTCGCCCGCCGTAACACACAAAATCAATCCAAATACTTTGCCAATATCCTCATTGGAAAATTCAAAGGTAACAAACTTAAACTGTTACGCAGCGCAAACCGCCACGCAAATTTCGCCGTATTAAAAGCACCAGACATTCCATCTGTTTTGGTTGAAACCGGCTTCATGTCAAACGTGGAAGAAGCCACAAAACTCAACAGCCCCGCCCATAGACAGCGCATAGCGGGGTCTTTGAAGAAGGGAATCGATGCCTATTTTAAAACAGTCAAAGAAAACGAGCGCAGCTAAACATCGAAATCACTAACCACAATATGTGTCAAAAATATCACACATATTGATAATGATTTGATTTCTTAAACAAAATTTAAGAAAAATGATGTGCAAAGGATTTCTCTTTGTGTATAAAGGGACAATAAATTGAGAGGTTGTCTTAATTTTAACTAACAAAAATCAAGGATTTAAAAACATGAAAAAGCTTATCGCTACTATCGCTATCGTAGGTTCAGCAGCAACACTTTCTGCTTGTGAAACATCAGGAATGGGTGACGTTGACACAGCTCCACCATATGCTGACGAACGCACAGCAACACACTCAAACGGCACTTCACAGTCACCAGCACCTACACCAGTTCGTGCAGAGCGTGTATTCCACAAAATGCAATCTAAGTAATTAGATCCGCATATAAGAATTCGAAAAAGGTGCCTTATGGCGCCTTTTTTTGACACTTTTTTTACAGCTAAAAATTTGCTAAAGATTAACGATGAGAATAATCTTAAAAATCATTATCCTGCTCACAAGCATCGCCATCGGGTTTGCAAGCACTTCACTGACATTCCATGGTGCGCAGCTTCTAGGAGCCTTTAATCAGGCAGCAGATCAGGCATACATCAATGCATTCTTTCAAAACGCTATATTTGCGTGGCTCGCAGGGGTTATATTGAGCATAGGTTACCTTCTAATCAGCAACCCGCTCAAATATATATGCTTATTCTCGCCGATACTGGCCGTGATAATCTATGGATTGAAATTTGTATTTCTTAGCCCTTGAGGCGTTCCTGAAACCACATCATCCACATGCACACTTTTCTGCTCGGCGTAATCACGATCAAGGTTGTCTTGTGCAACTTGCTTAATCGCCTTATCTGTTTCAGCCTGTTTCTCAACATCCTTATCAAGATCAGTCATTTCATTGATAATCTCTTGAACCTCAGGATCCATGGCCTCAATCTTCGCAGTAACATCACCCTTGTCTTGCGCCGCGTTTTCTAACGCGTCACTATCGGAGCGTCGTGCAATTTCAATCGGATATCCCTTACGCTCTTTGATCGCCATACGAATAGCAGGCCAGCGAAGTTTGTCTTCATACGCGCCAGCAACCTTTATAATGCGTTTCAAATCTTCTTCAGAAAGCTTAGGCGAGCTAACAACACCATATTCTTCCATCTGAATTGCCTGCTCCATATCCGGATGTGCCTCTAAATAAAGACGATTATCAATCCACGCGAGCTTGATCGGCTGATTAACAACCTGAACAGGCGTGCCAACAGGAATCACGTCAAACAGTTTCACAATATTCTCAGGATACATGCGAATGCAGCCAGAACTAATCCGACGCCCAATCCCAAATGGTTTGTTAGTTCCGTGAATTGCATAGGTCGGCCATCCCAAATACAGCGCATGTGTTCCAAGCGGGTTATCAGGACCAGGCGGATAATATGGCTTAAGCTCAGGATCTTCACGGCGCATACGTGGCGTAGGCGTCCATGTCGGCCCATCTTTTTTACGGACAACGCTCGTCTTCCCAACAGGGGTATTCAACCCCTCACGGCCAACGCCAATCGGAAATGTTGTCGGCGCGTCATCACCATTGATAAACGCGTATAAACGCATCTCAGGAAGGTTAATCACAATCCCCTCGCGATCAACCTCGGGCAGCAAATGACGGGTCGGCAGAATAAGTGTCGTTCCTTTGCCCGGCAGCCATGGATCAACATAAGGATTTGCCGCGCGCATCTCGGTAAACCCAAGATTATAATCACGCGCCAAATGCACAAATGTATCTTCATGAGTAGATGTATACTCAATCATGTCACCAATATATGGCTTATCATAAGCAGCAAACGCGTGCCCGCTTGATGCAAAAACACCTATTAAAACCGCAAATAATAAAACCAATCGTGACATAATTACGCCATAGCCTTTTCTAATCTGGATACAACATTATCCATATATTCATTCGTTGTCAGCCACTTTTGATCCTTACCAACCAAAAGCGCAAGATCTTTCGTCATATAACCATCTTCAACCGCCTCTACGCAGCAACGCTCTAACGTATCTGCAAATTCAACGACCTCGGGCGTACCATCAAATTCACCGCGATATTTCAAACCACGTGTCCACGCAAAGATAGACGCGATTGGATTGGTTGATGTCGGATTGCCTTTTTGATGCTCACGATAATGACGCGTGACCGTGCCATGCGCCGCCTCTGCCTCGACTGTTTTTCCATCAGGCGTAAGCAAAACAGACGTCATCAGACCAAGCGAACCAAATCCTTGCGCCACGATATCGGATTGCACATCACCGTCATAATTCTTACATGCCCAAACAAATCCACCCTTCGACTTAATCGCCTGCGCAACCATGTCGTCAATCAAGCGATGCTCATACCATAGATCAAGCGCCTCAAATTGCTCTTTAAATTCTGCGTCGAAAATGCGCTGAAAGATTTCGATAAATCGACCGTCATATTGTTTAAGAATCGTATTCTTGGTCGACATATAAAGCGGATATTTACGCGCCAACGCATAATTAAATGATGAACGCGCAAAGCCCTCGATACTCTCATCTAGGTTATACATCGCCATACCAACCCCCGCAGATGGGAAATCAAACACTTCATGCGTTTCTGATGCTGATCCGTCGGACGGTTCAAAGGTCAACGTCAATTTACCGGGACGATCAACCTTGATATCGGTTGCTTTATATTGATCGCCATAAGCATGACGACCAACCACAATCGGCTCTTTCCAGCCGGGAACATATTTAGGCACGTTGCTTGTTGTAATCGGCTCGCGAAAGACTGTTCCGTTCAAAATATTTCGGATTGTCCCGTTCGGGCTGCGCCACATTTTCTTCAATCCAAACTCTTCAACCCGCGCTTCATCGGGTGTAATCGTTGCGCATTTCACGCCAACGCCATGCTCCTTAATGGCATTGGCCGCATCGATCGTGATCTGATCATCGGTTTCATCACGTTTTTGAATAGAAAGATCATAATATTTCAAGTCCACATCCAAATACGGCAAAATCAAACGCTCTTTGATAAACGCCCATATAATGCGCGTCATCTCATCACCGTCAATTTCAACAATAGGATTTTTTACTTTAATCTTGGACATGGATACTCTCTTTGTTTGTTTTAGCTGCTACCAATATAAAGAGAATATGACTCAAACCAAGAGCCTAAGATAGAAGATTTTCAATCTCTGCCTGAAGTCGCTCAAACGCCTTATCAAAAACACCGCTTTTGGCAATACGCCCCTTATCTTGCAAATAAACCTCAAACATCGTGCTACGCGGGCCGATACGACGAATCACAAAGGAAAGATAAGGCGCAAATTGTGGCGATTTATAATAGGTATAGGTCGCAACCCCCTCATCAAAATCACAATCAACCGTGCGATACGTCAATGTTTTGCGCGAACACGCCTGCAAATACAGCCCGTCCAGCTTCTTAAATTGCGCATTGCTAAACCCGGATGCATGGCTTTGGGTTGAAAAAGGGATAATCTCGGACATATGATTATTATAGCATTTTACCAAAAAAGGACAAGCAAAGGACAAAACCATGGCGCTCTTGCATACCCCCAAAAAAGACGAAACCCTCACCGCACCCGACTTCAAATTAAAAAATATCGACGGCGCGATGCACTCATATGAGGATATCAAAGGCGAAAAAGGAACAGTCATCGCATTTATCTGCAACCACTGCCCCTACGTCCATGCCATTATAGACCGCCTCGTCGAAGATGCTAAAAAATTGCAAAAACATGGCATAGGCTTTGCGTGCATCATGTCCAATGATGCGGAAAATTATCCCGAAGATAACTTTGAAAACATGCAGGCCTTTGCCAAGGAACATGATTTTTCCTTCCCCTATCTCATCGACGAAACGCAAGAAATAGCAAAAGCATACGACGCCATATGCACCCCCGATATTTTCGGCTTTAACGCCGATGACAAACTTCAATATCGCGGACGCCTAGATTCCGCGGGGGCAAACCCAGCCGATGAAACAACGGATAAAGAACTCGTCAACGCCATGCTAGACATTGCAAAGACAGGGAAATCAAGCGCGGAGCAATTCTCATCCATGGGCTGTTCAATAAAATGGAAATAATTTAAGAAATAATTCGGAACCAATCCGCATATCAATCATTGGAATGGATGAACAATAATTGGAGATAATCAAAAATGAAAAAATTCATGTTACTCGGTGCAACTGCATTATTTGCCGCTTCACCATTTTACAGCGCAAACGCAGAAACAAAAATCACCGTGGAAACGAGCGCCGAGACACAAACAGATGCAAACACACAAGAGCTTACAGAGCAAGATCTCACAGAAGATACACAAGACAGAGTGCAAGAAAAGCGTGAAATTCTAGATCGCGAAGCTGAGCAGGCGCGCGGCGAAGCAGGAACACGCATCCAAACGCTCGATACTGAAACTGAACAAGGCACACAAGCCACAGCAACAACAAAGATTGATATGCGCTAAGTCCCCACTATCGCATATTTGACCTAAGGGCGTGATATTTTCACGCCCTTTTTTTAAGCGAAATACAGGCAAATAACACTGGAAACTCGCGCAAAAACCGTTACTATCGCCATCAGTACAAACAAAGGGATATTAAGATATGTCAGATTTATTAGCTGAAGTTGACGATGCCATGCGCCAAGAGCGCCTTGCAAAATTCTGGCACGAAAATAAATTCTTCATTGTCGCTTTCGTTGTTTTAACCATTGTCGCAACAGGGGCGATGTCCGCCTATCGCTCATGGGACATGAAAACAAAAACCGAACAAACCGCGCAGCTCATCACGCTACAGGAAGCAACCAATTATCCTGCAAATATCATTGAAGATGACCTTGATTTCCGCCCATCCATTCGCGGCATCGCGCTCTTATCAGCCGCCGGAACAGCTATGCAACGTAACAACCAAGAGGATGCGGCAAAGTTGTATGCGCGCATCGTCGCCGATACAAAAATCCCTGAAAAATTTCGCTATCTCGGGATTATCATGGATGTACGCCTAAAAATGGAAAAAGAAGGCGCGAATAAAGAAGAGCTTCTATCTGCCCTTGCCCCCATCCTTAACAGCAAAAGCGCATGGAAGCCGCACGCGCAAATCGACGCGGCCCTCCTCCAAGCCAACACAAACCCGCAAAAATCCTTGGAACTGCTCAATAGTGTTGCAGACACGCCAGAATTACCGGCAAGCCTTTACGAACGTGCACAAAAGCTGCATCATGTTATCTCTGGTCAAATACCACAAAGCCAGCCCACAAAAGAGACAGACAACGTAGAAACAAATTAAATTATGCGCATATTCCCGATCCTTCTTGCATCTATACTGCTCACATCCTGTTCGGGCATCACCGACATGTTCAATACAGAGGATAAGCCCCCCTTAGAAGGCGAGCGTATTTCAGTATTAGAGCTTCAAAAGAATCTGGAACCCGATGACGCCCTCCTCGAATCACAAGGGCTAATGACCCCTGCTGAATGGCGTAACGAATTTTGGCCGCAACGCGGTGGCTACCCCAACCATTCCATGCAAAATCTTGCATTAAGCGGCGGTCAGCTACAACGTGCATGGAAAGCCAATATCGGGCGCGGCTCAACAAAAGAAATCCCATTGATCGCATCTCCCATCGTTGTTGACGGCGTCATCTTCACCCTCAACACAGACGCGGAACTCTCCGCATTTTCCACAGAAACGGGCAAGCGCCTCTGGGAGAATGACATTGCGAACCCTGATGAGGACGACCTCGTCATCGGCGGCGGCATTGCATATTCTGGCGGCCGTCTCTTCGCAACAAACGGATTTAATGAACTCCTCGCGCTCTCACCAAAAACAGGGGAAATCCTCTGGCGCAAAGCCTTGGCCGCCCCCGCACGCGCGGCCCCCACAATCGTTGATGATCGCGTTTTTGTAACAACATTGGATAACCGCCTCCTTGCGCTATCAACAACCGACGGAGCAAATCTATGGGAATATGTGGGCATCGCCGAAACCGCTGGCCTTGTAGGCGCAGCCTCTCCCGCTGCCAATCGTGACATCGTAACACCCGTATTCTCGTCAGGGGAAATCATCGCCATACGCGCAGCAAACGGTTCAGTTGCTTGGTCTGACAACCTCTCCAACCTCCGCAGCTTAGGCGGCCTTGGTACAATTTCCGATATCAAAGCCCTTCCCGTGATCGATAAAGGCCTTGTCGTTGCAATTAGCTTTGCTGGACGCCTCGTCGCCATTGACGAGCGCACAGGCACACGCATCTGGCAACGCGAAATAAGCGGCGCACAAACACCATGGATGGCCGGAAACCACCTCTTCGTGCTGTCAACTGATAACAAGCTAATAGCCCTCGGTCGTGAGACAGGAACCATTCGCTGGGTCACATCCCTGCCTGAAAAAGATGGCGATGAACTCCTCACATTCAATGGTCCAATCCTCGCAGGGGGACGCCTGATCATGACAGGCAATGATGGCCGCGTTGTCGAGGCATCACCCGAAGATGGAAAAATCATTCGTGAATGGGATAGCGGCCTTAAAACCACAATCGCACCAATCATCGCGGGCGGAACATTGTATATCTTAGGCGAAAACGGAACGCTCGCCGCGTATCGCTAATTGTTTAAGACTAGACAAATCAATCATTTCAGTGATATACCCGCGCGAAGTGGCTTGCTTATAATCCTCGCGAATAAAGAGCAGGTAACAACAGGTATTTAATCGCCTTAAACGATGCGCAAGCATATCAATAAGGCAAAAGGAAATGACGCAATGTTTAGTCTAGCCCTCGTAGGCCGTCCAAATGTCGGTAAATCAACACTCTTTAACCGTATAGCGGGCAAGAAGCTCGCCATCGTTGATGACACACCGGGTGTAACCCGCGACTGGAGAGAGACAGAAGGCTGGCTCTTTGATCAACAACTGCGCATCATCGACACTGCGGGCCTTGAGGAAAACTTTGACGATTCCATCGAAGGACGCATGCGCAAACAAACCGAAGCCGCATTAGAACAAGCCGATGCAATCCTCTTCATGGTCGACGGGCGCGCAGGCATTACTCCACTAGATGAACATTTCGCAGCTTTCCTACGCAAACAAAACAAACCCGTCATTTTGGTTGTCAATAAATGTGAAAACAGCCGCGCCGCAGATGCAGGCATTGCCGAAGCATACGGCCTAGGCTTAGGCGAGCCATACGCAATTTCATCTGAACACAATATCGGTATGGACGAAATCTATAACGCGCTTATGCCGCATATCCCCAAAGAATTTAGAGATGATTATGACGAAGATGAAGACGAAGACTTCATCGACGAAGAAACGCTCGACGAACTCGAAGGCAATATCGAGTTTGAAATCAAAGAAGAAGTTATTGATCCCGAAAAACCACTCAAAATCGCAATCGTTGGTCGCCCCAATGTTGGTAAATCCACCCTACTCAATTCCGTTGTCGACGAGGCCCGCGTTATGACAGGCCCGGAAGCAGGCATAACACGCGACGCCATTGCCGTTGATTGGGAATATGACAGCAAAACTTACGGCAAACGCAAATTCAAACTTGTCGATACCGCCGGAATGCGCCGCACATCACGCGTACAAGACAAAATCGAGCGCATGAGCGTAGAAGATTCAATGCGCGCTATTCGCCTCGCCCAAGTGGTAATCATGGTTATCGACGCCAATAACCCGCTCGAAAAACAAGACCTCCAAATCGCCGAACACATTATAGACGAAGGCCGCGCCATCGTGATCGCCGTCAATAAATGGGATGTTATCAAAGACCGCGAAGATAAACTTGAAGACATCAAATGGTTGATGGAAAACTCACTCGCCCAGATCAAAGATTTGCCATACCAAACAATCTCCGCCAAAAACGGCAAGAACATCAACAAGCTTCTCGATCGCGCATTAGAAACGTACGAATACTGGAACAAACGCATCCCAACTGCTGGGCTTAATAAATGGCTCGCGATGATGGAAAGCCGCAACCCCGCCCCGCTTATCTCTGGACGCTCTAACCGTTTGAAATATATTACACAAATCAAAACACGCCCGCCCACATTCGCTCTCTGGACATCACGCCCAGAAAAGCTCCCCGACGCGTACAGACGCTTCATCATCAACGGCTTACGCCGCGACTACAAACTCCCCGGCGTACCGATCCGCCTATTGGTCAGAAAATCAAAAAATCCATTTATGGACTAAGACTAAATGGAATGGATTCCATCTTTAAAAAACTCCAAAACATCAAAACCTGTCTCTTGAATAAACAGCATAGATATCGCAATTAATGCCGCCAATTCCCAAGGAATTCGTAGCGCATGCGTCAATATAAACCCGCTATAAACAATCCCCAGACAGGTAATGAAGATGATATAGCTTTGCATGCTTTCAAGCGCACCTCCAAAGCTTAAGACACCTAAAATCGGCAGCATTAAAATAAACATGGCGATCTCAAACCAGTTACTGGTCGTTATGTAATGATAAATATACTGCTTGCGATCAATTTTTTGCGCGACCAAGAAAACCAAAGCTAACGAAATTGAAAATGTTACAGCTATTCTTGCAAAATTGAACAGCAATAAAAACATAAACTGTTGATCCGCCGCAACCAAAGATGACGTGGCCACAGCAAATGGTAGAAAAACCAATGGCCATAAAAATGATTTCAACATCATATTAAAATCAGGATCGAAACGTTTCACGCCCGCCCGCATAAAAATAGCGATCTCAAAAATACCAAGAAAATGCTGCTTTAAGTCCTGTTTATTAAGCATAAAAACCCCTCAAACAAATATATCGAATATATAAGTATGACTGTTTTTAAAGAATATTTCAAATTTGAGAAACGTTAAAACCCGCCAACATCAACCAGCTCCGATGATTCAGAAACCCGTTTCTTGGCATTATCACTGCGCGCCTGCTGAAGTTGCTCGAAATAAGCATCATCGACATCATCCGTGATATATTTCCCGTCAAATACAGAGCAATCAAATCGACGTCCCGCATTGGGACGATCCGTTGGAATAACCGCCTGAATAAGCGCCTCAAGATCCTGATAGACAAGCCAATCCGCGCCAATATCGGCGCAAACTTCATCATCGGTGCGACCATGCGCCGCCAATTCCGATTTCACGGGCATATCAATGCCATAGACATTCGGATAACGTATAGCCGGTGATGCAGATGCAAAATACACCTTCTTCGCGCCTGCTTCGCGTGCCATATCAATAATTTGTTTTGATGTCGTACCGCGGACGATTGAATCATCCACCAACAAAACATTCTTGCCCTGAAACTCTAATCCAATCGGGTTTAGCTTTTGACGCACTGATTTCTTACGCTGATCTTGCCCCGGCATGATAAACGTACGCCCGATATAACGGTTCTTTACAAACCCTTCACGGAACTTCACACCCAAATGCTGCGCCAATTCCATCGCGCTTGTGCGGCTGCTCTCGGGAATAGGAATAACCACGTCGATATCGTGATCTGGACGCTCACGTTTAATTTTATCCGCCAAATACTCACCCATACGTACACGCGAGCGGTACACCGAACTGCCTTCAATCATTGAATCAGGACGTGCGAAATACACATATTCGAAAATACACGGCGTATGATCTTGTGTGACCGCGGGAACATGCGTATGCAATTGCCCCTTCGCATCAACATACAAAACCTCACCCGGCTCAAGGTCACGAATAAAGTCAAAGCCAAGCGCATCAAGCGCAACACTTTCCGATGCCACCATATATTCAATCGCGTCACCAACTTTACGCTGTCCGTAAACAAGCGGGCGAATTCCGTTGGGGTCGCGAAATGCGACCATCCCAAAACCGGAAATCAACGCAAGCACAGCGTAAGCACCGCGACAACGTTTATGCAAATTTTCAACGGCAAGGAAAATGTCATCTTGGTTAATCTTTAATTTGTCTTTCGATTGCAGCTCATGCGCCAAAATATTCAAAAGAACTTCAGAATCAGACGATGTATTCAAGTGGCGATGATCCGCTTCAAACAATTGGCGCGTCAATTCTTCTTGATTGGTCAAATTACCATTATGCCCAAGGACAATCCCATATGGAGAATTCACATACATCGGCTGCGCTTCGGCGCTACTAGATGAGCCTGCTGTTGGATAGCGAACATGACCGATACCAACGTTACCCGGCAAATTCATCATGTGGTGCGTGTTAAAAACATCACTGACCAAGCCATTGGATTTACGCAAAAAAAATTTACCATCCTGCTCCGTTACAATACCCGCGGCATCCTGTCCGCGATGCTGTAAAACGATCAACGCATCATACAGCGCTTGATTAACCGGGGATGTTCCAAAAATTCCAACAATACCGCACATAATTTTTATTCGCTTTCAGTCGCTAAACAGTTATTCGTTTTCAATGCCTGATTTCTTATTGATAAGCTCATCCATTTCATCACGAAATTCATCACTATACCCATTTGGGTTATCATTTTGATTTGTCAAATCCTCTTGAGAATCCGCTGGCGCATCATCACGTTTCAAAAGCTTAATGTCCTGTAACTTTTTACGCGTGTCCATGGCGCTCTCGCCCTGCTTCATGGCCTCTTCTGCTTTTTCTTCAACACCTTCGGGGAGATAGGAAGCCATAGCCGCAGATACCTTTTCAAGATAAACCTGCGATTTGCTATCAACCATAAACTCATCACGCTTTTCTTTATCAAAAAAGGTGTAAGGAAGAAGATATATCAAACCCAACAAGACAATGCCGCGCACCAAACCAAACAAAAACCCAAGGCTGCGATCAACCGCGCCAAGGCCGATACGGCGGGCAAATTCAGCCAAAGAATGGCTAACGAAGGACAAAATCGCAACCACGATGATAAAGATCAAGCCATAGGATAAAACATCCGCCAAAGTGTCATAGGGCACAACGCCGAATAAATGCTCCGGCTCCACGCCCTCTTCCACACCAAACCATCCGCGCATATGTGGTTTAAGCATCGGCGCCCAAAAATACGCTGCCGCCATACCGCCGACAACGCCGGTAATGGTAAGAACCTCACGAATGAAACCACGCATAAACGCAATTCCCGCAGAAATCAAAAGAATGATGAGAACAAGGATATCAATAATCATAGAGTTTTATATGTGAAAACCACCTGAAAAAGCAAGCCAAAACCGCTAAACCGCGCGCACTTGTCCTGCATCGTGATAACTGCTGTTCACCTGCTTGGTCATATAAAGATCACTAAGATTTTGCACATGCTCAAGCGGATGCAAAACAAACCCTTTCGCAACCGACTTTTCTGCCGCCCGTCCAATCGGCTTTTTCGCCTTGGGGATCACCGCTTCTTTAAAACCAAGCTTGCTCGCTTCTTTGATACGCAAATCTGCCTGCGCAACTTGTCTAATCTCTCCCGACAACCCAATTTCACCAAAGAAAATACTCTCCATAGGGAGAGGAGTCCCCGATAACGCGCTCATCAAGGCCGCCGCAACGGCCAAATCCGCCGCAGGTTCATTAATCTTGATCCCGCCCGCTATGTTCAAAAATATATCACAGCCCGACAATTGCACCCCGCATCGCGTTTCCAACACGGCCACAATCATCGCCAATCGGTTGGGATCCCATCCAATAACGGAGCGGCGCGGACTTGCCATCGCACTCGGCGCAACCAAAGCCTGAACCTCGACCAACATTGGACGCGTCCCCTCCAGCGCTGCTAAAACTGCGCTTCCCGCAACGTTTTCCGCACGCTGTGATAAAAATAATGCTGATGGATTCTCTACCTGAACAAGGCCATGCCCCGCCATTTCAAACACACCAATCTCATCTGTCGGGCCAAATCTGTTCTTAACGCCGCGCAAGATACGAAAATGATGACTGCGGTCACCTTCAAAATGCAGAACACTATCAACCAAATGCTCCAAGACACGCGGCCCTGCGATTTGGCCATCTTTGGTCACATGTCCCACAAAGATAACAGCCATATTGCGTGCCTTCGCATGGCGCGTAATCTCCTGCGCACATGTACGCACCTGTGTCACTGTTCCAGGTGCAGAATCAATATTATCGATGAACATCGTCTGTATCGAATCGATAACCATAACCTCAACAGGCTTCTCTCCGCCTCCCTCGACACTGGATAATATATCACGTACATTCGTCGCACTAACAAGTTCAAGCGGCGCATCCAACAATTCCAATCTCCGCGCACGCATGCGCACCTGATCAACCGCCTCCTCACCAGACACGTACAAACATCGCACCCCTGACTGCGCCAACGCACATACACTCTGCAATAATATTGTTGATTTACCAATCCCCGGGTCACCGCCAATCAATGTCGCCGACCCCGGCACCAAGCCACCACCCAAAACACGATCAAATTCCTCAATCCCACTTTTATATCGCTTATATTCCGTCTGGCTCTTATCACCCAAGGCCGCAAAACTTAATTTACGCCCCTTCTTCGTGCCATTCATCCCTTTAGGAACTGCCGCCTCAATAACCTCTTCAGTGATACAATTCCACTCATGGCAAGAATCGCATTGCCCAGACCATCGGGGGCTGACTGCGCCGCATGCATTACAATGATATGATTTTTTTGCTTTCGCCATAACAGCCCCTTGAACCAACCTCTTAATTTCAAGAATCACTATGGCAGATCAATAAGAACAAATAAAGAACAAATTAAGCGATACCTTGCTTATACCCCAGTCCTGCATTATAAAAGTCAGTCTGGAAACTCCGGCGACTCGTCGGCAGATATAAGCCCTGCACGTAATCAATATCAGGGTGGTCGCGCATAATCGTTTGCGCATGCTCCGCCGATTGGACCCCCTCCGCAATCACCACCGTTTCAGGCAGCATGGTACGTATAAACGACATCACATTAACAAGGTTATTCGGATCTTCTGGCATGCCCAACACACAATGGCGATCAATTTTGATATAATCCGCTATACCCTCAAACTCTGATAAGCGCATAACATCATCCATGGACATCCCAACATCATCAATCGCAAACCCCACACCAACGGAGCGAAACAATTCCAGCACCTTTCGGCTCATCGCTAACTCGACACTGCTTTCATGAATTTCGAAAATAATCTTATGCTCTGGATGGTATAAAAGCTCCATCTCCTCAAGCCGTCCTAGTACAACTTTTACAAAATCAGCATCACGCAACGATTTTGCCGAAATATTAATGGAAACCTGACGGAACCGATCATCCATTTCCACACGCCGAAGCGCGGCAAGCACCAAAATAGTGTCCAATTGAGGCACAAAGCCATTGCTATAAAATGCCATGATAAAAGGATAGGGCGGCATCGGTTCGTTTTGATAGTCTTTTAACCGCAACAACATCTCGCCCGCGCGGCTTAATGATGGCTTCGGACCGATGGCATGCCATGGCTCCATGGTGAACATAATCTTATTGCGCAAGATCATGTTGGCAACATTCACAAGACCACGAAGACCATAAACAAGGCTCTCTTCCTGTGGTGTACCTTCACCATCTTCTACGAACCGTCGATAGACCGTCAACAGGCTTTCAATGCGCGATAACAATTCTTTGTCATGTTTCTCGGCCATATCCTTCGCCTAACTTTCGGCTACCCTTCCTTACGCATACACCACTTGAATTGATTATAAATATCAGAGACTTGTCCAATTATAACCAATTGTTTTGACTTTCTCGCTTGTGCACCCTCGCCCATGTAAACGCTATCTTCTAGTGACAGAATACCACCATGAAATTTAAATCGCCACCCAACACCACCAGGTAAACGTATCAATGCCTCCTGCCCATTATTAATCAATGAAACAGTCACAGCAGGGTGAAGATGGAAACGAATAGAAACATCGATATCATTGCGCATGGATGCGTGTGATTCCAACACATCCTCGCCGCGGATATCATTCCCGTCATTGCATATATAAACACGCCGCGAATGCATGACACCATGCGAAGCCATATATCCATCATGCACAGCCTCCAATAAACAAGCCTGTTTATTATCTTCACGTGAAGAACGTACAGCATAAGAACCACTCGGCTCTTGCCCATCCAAAGACAAACAATTATGCGCCGCAATACCGCTTAATGCGCTGCGCCAATCGGCATCATTGGGATGCGACCCGCAATTCACAAAAATGCGATGCTTCGCATAATTCATCTCAAACGCTAAGGGGGACGCATTCACGCAATCATGATAAGGCGCATTGGGCACTTTCCCACAATCAAATACAAACAATGCCCGCCCCAGCGCAACCCGCTCGAACCCAGCACATGGAAGGCTTTCTAATGCCTTCCCGCGCACACCGGTTTGCGCCAAAATACTGTCAATAAAGGCCGTCGCGCATCTTTGCCCGCCATGAAACAAACCAAACCCACGATCATTATACCGATAAAACCGAACAGCCGGCCCAATACGATCAATCGCGTGTTGAATAAATTCCGGTAAACGCTTGCCCGCGCTAGCAAGCGCGCCGCGCACATCAAGCAATATCTGAAGCGACAACAACAAACGTTCAGGGTTGCGCGAAACATGCGCCCCGTCGCTTAAAATCTGGGCATTGATCTCTAATTGTAAGCGTGACAAAGCCTGATCTCGCCAATCCTCACAGCCTTCAATCGCCAAACCGGCATAAAGCAAACCTTTAGCCGCCTTCAGAGCCTCCAGCCCATATAATTGCGTGCTCAAACGCGCAGGGACAGCCCGCGCAAGATGTTGCCCGTGGCGAATAACGCTTTCAAAAAATGCGTCATGAAATTCATCATCTCCCGCCGCTTCAAAACGCTCTGGCGAGAAAAATTCAAACATCGATACCCACATCGATAAACGCTCACCCGCAATATCCGCGCGATAAAATAAACTACGCGTGGCACGGACATCATCATAACGTTCAATCCACGCCATAATCATCATCCATGCGATCGCCGATGATTGACCGCGTGCCAATCCGCCCTCATTCGCGAATGCGCGCAAATCACGAAGCCAGCTAAATCCATGAATATGCCCGACCCAACTCTCATCAACGCCATGCGGCTCCCATCCCATACCCTCAAGCGCAAGATGCTCACCCGCCTTTGTGAAGACACCATCAAACAAGAGCGCGCCAACACGTGCATCACCAGACCAAGCATCAACCGGACGCACCGCCAAACGATCAGGCACCTCAATACGCTCACCAAAGATCGGCAAGATCGCAGATAATTTATCGACAATAGTGTTTAAACCCATGGAAACCACGTTTTCAAAAACCCCAACTTAAAAAATAATCATGCACACTGTGAAATCGTGCACACCCCTCAAAAAGAACCGCTTTAAGACCTCAAAGCCGCAATATTAGACGCATATCCCGACGGACCATCTTTAAAAACAGCAGTCCCCGCCACCAAAACATCCGCGCCCGCTGCAATACATTGCTTGGCTGTTTCGGGATTAACGCCGCCATCAATCTCCAAATCAATCACACGTCCTGTCTGATCAATCAATTTGCGCGCGGCTTCAATCTTATCAAGAACGGGAATAAAGCTTTGTCCGCCAAACCCCGGATTAACCGTCATGATTAAAATCAAATCAACCATATCCATGACATGCTGAATGCTCTCAATAGGAGTATGCGGATTGAGCGACACCCCTGCTTTAACGCCATGCGCTTTAATCGCCTGAAGCGTACGATGTAAATGTGGCCCGGCTTCGACATGAGCGGTAATAATATCCGCGCCCGCAGCAACAAAATCATCAATCAAAGGATCAACCGGAGCAATCATCAAATGCACATCAAATGGTTTATCTGTCCAACGGCGCAAATGCTTAACAACAGGCGCACCAAACGTCAAATTCGGAACGAAATGCCCGTCCATCACATCAATATGGATATAATCTGCGCCCGCCGCATCAATAGCCTTAACTTCCTCACCAAGTGTAGAGAAATCAGCTGATAAAATAGAAGGCGAAATGCGCGTAGATTGTTGTGACATAATGTAAAGCGGCTCAAAAGTGTTGTTAACAATACGATGGTATCAAAAACGCTAATATAAATCTATCCACAAAATACCATAAAACCGAGAAAGTCTTTGCGATACAATAAACGCAATAATCTTACAGAACACATATTTCTCTAAGGATGAGCGAAACTTTTTAACAACGCGTTTTTAAAATGCATCAAGCAACTTTCGTCAGGCGTGAGATGAAAAACCCATCCATCCCCCCAATCGCGGATTGATGATGCGGCAATATCCTTATATCACCATCGTCATTAATACTCTCATCATAGCCGTTCAAATCTTCGCGCGTAATCGGCAAGCGCTGCGCATTCGGCTCTGCGCTTAAAAACGCCTCAATACGTCTCTCACCCTCATCTTTTTGCAAAGAACACGTACAGAAAACCAAGACACCACCGACAGCCAATATTTCGAACGCATTGGCGAGGATCCTCGCCTGTGTATCCGCCAGCCGCATCACATCTTGCTCACGCTTAAGATGCATAACATCAGGATGACGCCGAACCGTACCCGTTGCGCTACAAGGCGCATCAAGCAATATATACTGAAGCTTCCCGGGTGGCTTCCACGCCGACGCGTCCGCCACATGAATCTCAATTTTCTCTGAAAACCCCAAACGCGCCGCGTTTTCTTCAACCCGCTTTAAACGCTTAGCTGAACGATCAAGCGCCACAACATCAGCCCCACGCGACGCAAGCTGTACGCTTTTGCCGCCTGGAGCCGCGCATAAATCCACAACAACCTGTCCGTTAATATCACCAAATAATTGCGCCGGTATCGCCGCAGATGCGTCCTGCACCCACCACGCACCCTCATCAAATCCCTCAAATTCCTGTACGCGCCCACCTGTGCTTTTACGCAATGTCCCCGTCAAAAGCTCGGTTGCTTTAAACAATGATGCATAATGATTGCGATCTTTTTCATTTTTAATCGTAATATCCAGCGGCGCAGGGTTCAAATTCGCACGCGCAATCTCTGCCGCCACGCCAAATCCGTAATCATCGATCCATGTCTTTAACAACCATTCCGGTGTGTTCAAACGCACTTCATCTTGCTTCGCAAGTAACGCAGGGCCGCTACGCGTAATATTACGTAATACTGCATTCACGAAGCCTTTTTGTCGCGTATGCCCATGCACCTCACACAAACGTACAGCCGTATCAACCGCCGCATGATCGGCAACAGCCATAAACATAATCTGCACCACACCCAAACGGAGTATATTTTGCAAAAACGGAGTCTTCGTCGTTTGACGGTCTTCAACCTGCGCGATCAAATCATCAATCTGCCCAAGCCTGCGTAAAATGGTCGACACCATCATACGTACAAATGCTTTGTTTTTCGTATCCAATGCATGAAAACCCTCATGTGCCTCGAGAACATGATCCAATGCCTGTTGCTTATCCAATACAAACGATAAAAGCCCGATCGCAACATCCCGCGACGCAAGACCATCTGTTTCATCATCGCTATGGTCATTGTCCTGATTTGAATTGTCTGCGCTCATTATGATTTCGCATCCATGATGTCGTGCTCCAAATCATGCGCATGATCAATCATCATATCGTAAACTTTACGAATAAAAGATTCGTCTAACCCCTTTGCCGCGCCCATCTCTGCCGCGCGATTTTTCACCGCTTCCGCTCGCTCTTGCTGAACCACGGAAATATTACTCTGCGCCTTCAAAACGCCGACTTTGCGCACCACGTCAATGCGGCGCGCCAAAACATCGATCAATTCGATATCAAGCGCATCAATTTCTTTGCGATATTCTTCAAGCTGATTATTCATTTAAAAACCTTATGAGTTCAAACCTTTTCAATTCTCATAAACTGCCCTATATCTTTAACCATGACAAATGAAAAACCAACACAGCAAAACTCCGACACGCCCAAAGACGAAAGCGCGAAAAAAAACCTTGAGGAAACCAAAGAGGAGAGAGGCGGCTTTGGTGAAAAAGGAAACGGCAAACCCGAACCTACGCGATACAATGATTGGGAAGTCGATGGCCGTTGCTCCGACTTTTAAGCGAGCATATAAAAATCGGCTATTATCGGCTAATAAATTGAAATTGAATATTATTTCAACGTCACAATAACAGGAACATGATCCGAGGGCTTCTCCCAATCGCGTGCCTCAAGCATCACTTCATAGCCATTGAGGCTCTTTTTCAATGGCGGCGTTACCCATACATGATCCAAACGACGACCACGATTTGACTTCTTCCAATCACGATTGCGATACGACCACCACGTATAAAGCTTTTCATCCATCGGCACGAATTCCCGGGCCACATCACACCAATCAAGCGAAGCTAGCATCTTTGCAAGCCGTTCAGTCTCCGGCGGCGTATGCGATACAACTTTCAACAATTGCTTATGCGACCAAACATCATGCTCATATGGGGCAATATTAAAATCACCAACCGCAATGACCTTTTGATCCGATGTATACTGATCCGCAAACCAGCGCGCCATCTCGTCTACGAAATCGAGCTTATGCGCAAATTTATCATTCACCTCAACATCTGGCTCATCGCCACCCGCCGGTATATATAAATTGTGCAGATCAATATCGCCAATACGCACACCAATATGACGGCAATCTTCCCGCCCAACGCGATGGTGAATAAATGTCTCGTCAAAAGGCAATTTAGAAATGATTGCCTGCCCGTTATATCCCTTCATGCCCTGAATATGGATATGCTCGTATCCCGCCTCTCGAAATACATCAAATGGGAAATGCTCATCCGGCGTCTTGGTCTCCTGCAAACAAATCACATCAGGATCATGCGCCTCTATCACCTTTAAAACCAGCGGCGCGCGCAAACGTACAGAATTAATATTCCAACTAATCAATTTTATCATTTATTCTCCCTTACGGTGAACAGCCATAGGGCCATTCGCCTGAGTTGTGCTCATAATTTCCATGCGAGATATATTAACATGGGCTGGCTGACTTGCGGCCCAATAAACGCTTTCTGCGATATCCTCTGCCTGCAGCACTTCGGTATCCGCATAGACACTGGCCGCACGTTTTTCATCACCCTTGAATCGCTTTAACGAAAATTCCGTCTCAACATTGGCTGGCTCGATATTAGTGACACGTACATTCTTATCAATCAAATCCGCACGCAGCGCCCCGGAAAAGAATTTCACAAACGCCTTACACGCATTATATACATGCCCGCCCGGATACACGTAATTACCCGCCGTTGATCCGATATTAATAATATGGCCATGTCCCGCTGCGACCATTTTCGGCAAGATCGCATGTGTCACAGCAACAAGGCCGCTAACATTGCTATTAATCATCATCAACCAATCAGCCAGCTCAGTTTCATAAGCTGGCTCCAAGCCTATCGCACCGCCCGCATTATTGATCAACACGTCAACCGCAGACAAATCCATCAAAGCGGACGTAATTGCATCCATATCAGTAATATCAAAACAGAGTGTCTGACACGTGGGAAACTGCTCCTTTAGCGTGGCAAGCTTATCGGAGTTACGCCCATGGAGGATCAACACATATCCTTCATCCGAAAACTTCTTGGCAAAAGCTTCACCAAAGCCTCCAGTAGCGCCAGTAATTAGAACTGTTTTCTGCATAGACACCTCTTAAGAAAAATTATAGGACGCGTACGCATGTCATACGCGTAGAAATTTAAAACAACGCTAGGATGGAATATGAAACGGCTTAAAATGGAAGCTTTGCGTCGGCGGGAAGCCCTAATGCTTTTACCATCGCATCGGTTTCTTCTTTAACCCGACTTTCTTTTGCATCACCCGCATTATTGACAGCGGCAACGACCAAATCTTCTAACACATCTTTTTCGCTCATCACGGATGGATCAATATCAACGCTTTTAACAACACCGGTACAGGTCATAACAACCTTCACCATTCCACCGCCAGATTCTCCGCTCACTTCGATATCTTCAAACTTCGCCTGCATCTCCTGCATTTTAAATTGCATTTGCTGTGCTTGCGCCATCATGTCTTTAAAATTAATCATCTTTATTCCTCATTACTTTCTATTGAATTTATTGATTGTATCTCTGCGTCTGGAAACGCGGCCATAATATCGCGAATAACCGGCATATTCAAAATTTCTTCGCGCTCCGCTGCGATCGCAGCAATCTTTTTTTCCGCCAAAGTGGGTAATCCCGGGGCAGATGAAACACTCACCATCCATCGATTGCCCGTAATACGCTTAAGCGCCGATCCCAAATCAGGTGCTAATTTCGGCGGCGCATGTTCTTGAGTACGAAGCTCAATCAAACCCTCATCCAATTTCACCAAATGCGCATATTGATACACATTCGATGCAAGCAACATCTCGTCATGCTGCTCCAAGATAAGCACCACATCCTCAAGGGTTTTTATGGCTATAATCGGCTTATAATCCGGCTCTGGCACCACTGCCAATGCGGCGCGCGGCCCATCCCCACGCGGCGAGCGCGGCGCTTCAATCGGCGCAGAAACACCCTCATAAACGCCCCCACCCGATGCCGCAGCCGAAGCGGAAGCCCCGCCATTAGATGCACCAGAAGACGCTTGAGAGCCACCAGCAGTAATATCGCCAGGCATATCCTTTAATGTTTTTAACAATTGCGCAGGATCAGGAAGATCGGCCGCATAAGACAGACGAATAATCACCATCTCCGCCGCGCTTTGCGCATTTGGTGCGGCCTGTACTTCTGCAAGCCCTTTTAACAAAATCTGCCACGTCTTCGCCAATGTCGGCATGGACAATTTCGCCGATAATTCGGACGCACGCGCCACTTCATCGGGCGCCATGGCATGTTTCATCGATCTGGTCGCAGGAACCGCACGCAACTTCGTCAGCACATGCGATAATTCCAACAAATCCTGAATAAGCACAACCGGATCAAGCCCGCCCGCATACAGCCCATCCATAATCTCAAGCGCCTCTGGCATATTGCCCGTAAGCGCATGCTCCAACATATCCAAATTTTGCGCCTTATCACCAAGACCAAGCATAGCCTGCACTTGTTCAGCGCTAACCTCTTTACCGCCCGTCGCAAAAGCTTGATCCAATAAGCTCAAACCATCACGCACCGAACCATCTGCGGCGCGCGCGATCATTGATATCGCCGCCTCATCGGCCTGTACGCCCTCTTTTTCACAGATATTTTCAAAATGCTGAGACAAAGTTGGCACATCAACACGGCGTAAATCAAAACGCTGACACCGTGACAACACGGTAATCGGCACTTTTCGAATTTCAGTGGTCGCGAAAATAAATTTCACATGTTCCGGCGGCTCTTCTAATGTCTTAAGGAGCGCGTTAAACGCATTCTTGGACAGCATATGCACCTCATCAATGACATACACCTTATAACGTGCCTCTGTCGGGGCGTATCGCACACCATCCAAAATCTCACGAATATCATCAACACCCGTACGTGACGCCGCATCCATCTCAATCACATCAGGGTGACGATCTTCCGTGATCGCCTGACATATTGGGCAATCATCAGTATCCCCCGTTGTCGGCCCTGCTTTACCATCCGGCCCGGCATAATTAAGCGCCTTGGCGATAATCCGCGCAGTAGTCGTTTTACCGACACCACGCACACCCGTCATCATGAACGCATGCGCAATACGCCCAGATTCAATCGCATTGGTCAGCGTACGCACAAGCGCCTCTTGACCAATCAATTCATCAAAATTTTTCGGGCGATATTTCCGCGCCAGAACGCGATATGGTTCATCATGAGATTTTTTTTCAGACATATCTTATATGTAGAATGATTCCGTCAAGGGAACAAGGTTCAACCCAATCATACAAACAGATTTATATAAACGCGTATTTCTATACGCGAGGTGAAAATTTACGCCGATACGATGAAAAGATGGAAGTAGAAGGCCGGACGACCCGAAGAATTCTGTTACGGCTGCTGGCTTTCGCCCCTGACCGGGTTGGCAAAATATTCGCCCGCCGACCTTCCGAGAGTAGATATAGTAAACCCAACCATCTTTTGCAAGCCTTTAAGCACTTAGCTCCAACACGCCTGTTTGAGGGTTTAAATGCGGCAGAATAAGACGCTGCCCTAAATGCGAGCCAAGCTGTGCACATGGCCTTTCATATGCATGGTCAGATGACTTTTCTACAAATTCTTTTATAACAAGAGCATTCTCAGGTATATGACGCGAAGATTCTGCATGAAACTGTATACCCATAAAAAACGGATGCCCCGGCATTGAGAATGCCTCAACCACATTCCAAGCACCATCCAATGCCTCAATGCGTAACCCCGGCGCCAAGTCTTCAATTTCAACACCCACATTATGAATAGAGTTTTGCGCCATGACGTTGTGCCCGAATATACGCGCAAGGCTTCCAGCGCGATTCATATAAATATTATGCAACGGAAAATCCCAAAAATGATCTGTATCAGCATGCGGGGTCATATGCCCCTCTAGCTTTTGTCGCAAAGATCCGCCAAGCACGACATTCATTTCCTGCAATCCAAGGCAAACGCCTAAGATTGGAACCTTATGATCTTTCGCATATTCAATCATCCGCTTAGACGCTTCAAAACGGCGATCATCATGACAGAATTTTGGTATAACGCCGTCACCAGCATAAGCGCGCTGACTAATCGGCTCTTGCCCGTAACGCGAAGGATGCACATTCATATCCCCACCAGTGAGCATAATCCCATCCGCAATCTTTAGAGCCTCATCCATGCGCGCCGTTGTAATGGTTGCAGGATCAACAACAATACAATTTGCGCCATGTACGTTAAGCGCCTCAATCCAGCGATTATTCAATCGCATATCGCCTCTATTAACATCAATGGTCGATAAAATCAGGATATTCGGAAGGTCAGGGCTGTGTAGCCCTACGTTACTAATGCCAGTATTGAATAAACCTGAGTAAAACCCCATAAATATCCCTGCGCCATAAATTATTGAAAATAATAATCACAAGAAATAACGCGCTACAACAAAAAACATGCATAAAACGCATAATTATTCACAGATAAGCGCATTGGCCATAAAGGCAAACCCTGTTAAGAAGAGATATGAAACATTTAAAAACAGCCCTTCTCATCCTGCCCTGCATCGCTCTCACCTCCTGTGTCACACAATGCGGCGCGAATGCTTCCAACAACGGATGGGGCGTCAATGTCGGAACAATTTTAAACGCTGACACATTAAATACAATTCTTGGCGGCCAAACATCTCTCGCCACCCTCAGCAACACCGATATCATCCAAGGCCTAAAAGAAGCGCTTAACATCGGATCAACGCATGTTGTAAGCCAGCTCGGCACATTCAACGGCTTCAACGCCGACCCAAACATCAAAATTCCATTACCAGACACACTTGCAAAAGTAGACAGCGCCCTATCGACCATTGGTATGAACAGCCTCACCAGCGATCTTGAAACGCGACTCAACCGCGCCGCAGAGGCCGCAACACCAAAGGCAAAAGCTCTCTTTTTATCCGCAATCCAAAACATGACAATCAACGATGCACGCGAAATTCTAAACGGACCACAAGACGCCGCCACGCAATATCTTCGCAAGGCAATGGGGCCACAGCTCGCCCAAGACATGCAGCCCCTCATACAATCCGCCCTGTCGGAAGCTGGCGCCATCCGCGCCTACGATAACGTGATAAGCCGATACGAACAAATACCCTTTGTCTCAACGCTAGCTGGCAACACAAAAACGCAGCTCAATGATTACGTTACAACAAAAGCGATGGACGGAATATTCTACTACGTCGCACGCGAAGAAGCCGCAATACGCACCAACCCCGCCAAGCGCACAACCGAAATCCTACAAAAAGTATTCGGCGCACGCCGTTAGTCATTGAAACCAAGCCCCTCATGGGATAAATCATTCCCATGATGAAACGCATCAAAAGCATAAGCACGCGCCTAGCCGAAGCCGATATGGTCTTTTGGCTTATGCCGCTATTGATTGTCCTGCTCATTGTCGGAACCGTCACACAAAGATGGATCGGCCTCTACGCCGCGCACCACACATATTTCTCTAGCTTCATTATCTGGTTAGGGCCAATTCCATTGCCAGGCGGATACACAATCCTTGGCCTTCTTACGCTCAACCTAACGGCAAAATTCCTATTCAAAAGTGAATGGAGCGCCAAAAAAAGCGGCATCATCCTCGCCCATTTAGGTGCGCTCATTCTTCTCATCGGCGGCCTTGTGACCTCTATCATGGCAGAAGAACGCTACATGGTCTTGCCCGAAGGCGCACAAAGCCCATTCATCTACCACTACACAAAACGCAACTTGATGGTGTTTCAATCAAACGGAGAAGACGACTCCCAACCAACAGAAATAATGCGCCTACCCTATTCGAATATCGACAATTGGAATACCGATAGCCTGCCATTTCAATTTAACCTCAAATTCTCATGCGACAATTGCAACATCATAAAACGTGAAGAATCAAGCGATTACGACGAAAACAAAACATATGCGGGCATGGCGCAATTCATGGCGCTTGAAAACAAACCATTGGAAAAAGAACCCGAAGCCAACCTCACCGGATTTGAGTTTACAATATTCGGCGCGGATGAGGGCGATGGTGAACACCTCGCTTTCGACGGCATGCCAAAACCAATTGAAATCAAATCACTGGGTAAAACATACACATTCATTTTCGGTAAAGACCAATCCACATTGCCTTTTTCAATCAAACTGAAAGACTTTGTAAAAGACAACTATCAGGGCACAGCCATGGCGCGCGGATATCATTCTGATGTTGTGATTATGGATGGCGATACACACTGGGAAACGCGCATCGAAATGAACAAGCCCCTGCGCTATAAAGGCCATACATTCTTCCAATCTTCATTCGATCAATCCGAAGCAGGCGAAGTCAGCATCTTTTCCGTTGTCAAAAACCAAGGATGGCTCTTCCCGTATATCGGCACAATCGTTCTAGCTCTAGGCCTTATCCTACATATCATCATCACATTCAGCAGGAGACGTACACAATGATCCGTATCCTCTTATTAATGGCGATAATATGCTGCTGCGTATTTACACACGCATACGCACAAAACCAAGCACCAGAGCAATTCGACTACAGCGCATTTGAAAAAATACCTGTCCTCGACAATGGCCGCGTCAAACCCATCGGCGCATTCGCCAAAGCCCGCCTGAAAGATTTTTACGGCAAAGATTACAAAGCAACACAATGGCTCGCCCAAACACTTTTCAACCCAAGCGAAGCCATCCACGCAGAGGTCTTCACAATTAAAGACGATGATCTAAAATCAAGACTAGCCCTTGATCCATCAAAAGATCACTTCAGCATTGAAGACCTTCAACCAGGACTAAAAAAGACACAAAGCGACATCATCGTTCTTTTAAAAGAAACCGAAACCAACTTAACCCCGCAGCAACAAACACTCCTTAAAATCCACGAAGATGTCATTTCCTACAATGAATTACTCCGCAGTTTCTCATTGATCCTTCCGTTAAAAGACGGAGAAACATTCATCAATCTCCTTCCCAAAGAACAACGCATCACCAGCGATTTAAAAACCATCATCGCCCAAAAAGGCCAAGACGTCACAACATACACACCCGCCGAGCAAGAAACCGCTATAATGGGGTTCCAATTGCAACAAATTCGCACAGGCGGCATCGGCAACGATGATTTCAAAGCAATACCGGTCAACCTTGATGAAAAGCTATCATGGGCATCACCATGGCAAACCATCAATGACGGCTTAGGCTCCCCACAGGCAAATACGCTTTTATCACAATGGGAAGATGTCGCAAATGCGCACAGAAAAAATGACGCGCAAAACTGGACAGCCGCAACACATACGCTGCTCGAAAACACACTTCAAAACACGTCCAATGAAATATCCAAAACGCGATTAAACGTCGAACTTTTATACCTTAATATAAAACCTTACCACGTTGCGATGAGCCTGTACGCCCTTGGCATCATACTGCTCATCATAACCCTATCCAGACCATCAATATTCATTACGTACGGAACGCTAGTATCCTTATTCACGGCATGTCTTTTCCACGTATCTGGCATAGCGGCGCGCATCTATATCCTCGACCGACCACCCGTCGGCACACTCTATGAATCTGTTTTATTCGTGAGTTTGATATGCGCAGTGATCGGCCTCATCACATACGCCAAATCACGCAAACCCATCCTAGCTCTCACATCGCAAATCGCCGCCCTTGGCTTGCTCTCAATCGCACCGACCATGCTTCAAAACAACGACTCACTCGAACTTCTCGTGGCGGTTTTAAACACCAATT
The DNA here is from genome assembly GCA_009995045.1 of Alphaproteobacteria bacterium. GTDB lineage: Bacteria > Pseudomonadota > Alphaproteobacteria > Micavibrionales > Micavibrionaceae > TMED27. The sequence goes on along the minus strand of JAACQG010000005.1, from coordinate 130,272 downwards.
TCTGGCTCGGCACGCATGTCATATGCATCACGGCGGGTTACGGCATATGCATCATCGGCGCGTGCCTGGCGCATGGCTATATGCTGCTAAGGATTAAAGACCCCGTACACCCGCTTCTTGATGGCGCATTCCAATCCATCCATAAAATCGGCCTTGTCGCTCTGTTATTCACCGCGGTTGGCACTGTACTCGGCGGCATCTGGGCGGATCAATCATGGGGCCGTTTTTGGGGCTGGGACCCGAAAGAAAACGGCGCATTGCTCATCGTCTTATGGCTCATTTGGATTCAACACGGGCGCTTATCTGGCAACATCCGCCCACTCGGATATGTCGCTGGCATGGCCGCGCTTAACATTGTCGTCGCCCTCGCATGGTTTGGTGTAAACCTCCTTGGCGTCGGTCTGCATTCCTATGGCTTCACCAGCGGTATCGCCGCCGGGCTCGCAATATTTTGTATCGCCGAAACCATCATCATCACCGCATTATGGATCATCATCCGAATCAAACAAAAACAACAAGGGCGCACATCATGAAAATCAATATCGCCGTTCTCCTCATCGTCGGAATACTGACTTACGCCCTCACCCTCTATCTCAGCGACAATAATATAAAACCCAACATCACAAATGTGCCCGATAAAAACAGCACAGAAGAAACCATCACAAATACACAAAAAATCCCAAGTTTTGACTTTACCGATATCCACGGAAACACAAAAACGATTGGTGATTTTGAAGGAAAAATTATCATCTTAAATTTCTGGGCATCATGGTGCGCACCATGCATTAAAGAATTCCCCGATCTTTTATACACCGCCGCCAATAACCCTGATGATATTGTCCTGATCGCGCTGTCATCAGATCTCGACGAAGGTGCAATTGATAAGTTCATCACAAAAATGAAAGGCACCACAGGGTTTGAAAATCTGAATTTCAACGCCAAAAACATCTTCATCGCCCATGACCAAGACCAAGCCGTCACCGCAGGAAAATTCGGCACATTCAAACTGCCCGAAACCCTAATCATCGACCGCAATCAAAACTTACGAAAAAAATTAATCGGTGCTAACTGGGAAATAGACGACCTGCAATCATCCATTGATGCGCTAAAATAACTAAAGCTAAAGCATGCTTGATTGATACATATGGCCTTCACCTTGGTCGCCATTATACGATTCTATCAACGCAGCATAATCATTCGCAACCTTACCCACATCACTCCTCACTTTGTGCGCACTACATTGCTCCCCGCTCGCCGCACCAATCATCTCAGTAGCATTGCCCAAATCAGCCTCAAACCAATGACCAACCTGATCACGCTCAATCATAACAGGCATACGGTGATGATAATTAGAAATATCACCGTCGGCAGGCTTGGTTAAAACCGTAAAGCTCACCTGCCCGTCAACTTTCGACCACAGCCCCGCCATGCACAAAACCTCATCAACCTTGTGCGTAATATAATAAGGCTGCTTTATCCCGCTCGCTGCATCTTTATGCCATTCATAAAACCCATTCGCTGGAACAATACAGCGCCGCGCAAGCGCCCAAGCATCCCGAAACGCTGACTTTTGCGCGATCGTCTCACTGCGCGCATTGATCATCTTCGATGCCATCGCCGGATCATCCTCACGCGACCAATCAGGACGAAATCCCCAGCGCCCAAATCCAACACGGTTCTTGACAACAATCGGCAATTCTTGGCACGGTGCACAATTATATCGCGCAGGACAATTGATCAAATTCTCCAAGCCGAAAAACGACTTTAATTTGGCAGGTGGAAGATAAAAAGCATAGCGTCCGCACATAATTACAGTTAGTATCCTTGGAATATTGATTTCAATCACAAATCATTTTATACGCATGTCACACAAATAAAAAACAAGAAACATTTATGACGACCGCACAAACAAAAAAGGCAATCGCCGCCCTCCCCAAAAACGCAAGCAAAGATCAAAGAGCGCTTTTAGAAGAGCTCGCTGCTCACATCAATGGCGATGATTGGAAACAATTTGACGACAGCCTCATCGTTGAAATGTCCGCATCCCATCTTGAGCTCGCAACAAAGCGCATGAGCGGTGAAGGCAACATCAAAATTTACACCCCTAAAACCGACACACTCGGCCCCATGAAAACCATTGTCGACATCGTCAGCGATGACATGGCATTTTTGGTCGATTCCGTAGTCGCCGAAATCAACCGTCGTCACTATCTCATCGAACTGCTTGTGCATCCCGTTTTACGCGCCTGCTACGATGAAAAAGGAAACCTTCAAAGCGTTGGAGAGAGCAAAGATGGCACATGCGTGAGCCAATCTCACATCCATATCCACATCAAAGACGCGCTATCCGAAGACGATATCGCAGAATTACAAACAGGCCTTCAAGAAGCCCTCAAGGATGTTCACACTTGCAACACCGATTGGCGCTTAATGTTAGGAAAGCTCAAAGAAGCGCGCCGCGATTTAGAATCCGCCCACACAAACCGCCCATTAACAGAGATACGCCAATATTGCGCGTTCCTTGATTATCTCTATGACAACAACTTCACCCTTCTCGGCTACCGTGAATACAAATTCATCGAAAGCAACGGCGAAATAAAAAGCAAAACCGTTAAGGGCGCAAGCCTAGGCCTGCTTCACGATGATGTTCGCCCCGCTTATATCAGTAACACCGACGAAAGCCTGCCGCGCAATCTTCAAGAAATGCGCCGCAACCTTCCGCCTTTGTCCATTTCAAAAACAAACCGCCTGTCGACTGTCCACCGCCGCGTGCCGATGGATGCAATTGCCATCAAAATCTATGACAAAGACGGCAAAGTCGTGGGTGAAAAGCTTTTCCTCGGCCTATTCACATCCGTAACCTACTCGCGCAGCGTAAGCGATGTTCCCTATCTTCGTGAAAAAGTCGAAGAAGTCATGGAGATCAGCAACCTAAAGACTGGCTCCCACGACAGAAAAGCCTTACGCCATATTTTGGAAAAATATCCACGCGACGAACTGTTTCAAATATCACCAAAAGAGCTGTATAAAACATCAACCAACATCTTGAATCTTCAAGAACGCCAGCGTGTTGCACTCTTTATGCGCCACGACCCGTTTGGCCGTTACATCTCTTGCCTCGTCTACATCCCGCGCGACAGATTTGGAACAGCATTACGCAAAAAAATATGCAGCATCCTTGAAGAAGAACTAAACGGCACATGTCAGACATTTTTCACATCAATGGATGATTCTGTTTTCGCGCGCATCATGTTCACCATCAAGACTGCGCATAAAGAAAAACCAACATACAGCGCATCTAAAATCGAGCAAAAGCTCCAAGAAGCAAGCCAAACTTGGCCCGAACTTCTCTCATCTGCATTGGTAGAAACACTCAAAGACGATAGCTCGGTCACCAAATTCACCATTAAATACGGCGAAGCATTTCCGATTGGTTATCGTTCTAAATATCGCGCAAAACAGGCTGTCTTTGACATCGAGAAAATTGAAACCGCGCTATCTTGTGAATGCTTGCAACTCAATTTATATCGCCCCGAAGATATCGAGCTTAAGCGCCTGCGCCTTAAACTATATAATCCCGGCAAACCCGTAACACTCTCCGATATTATGCCGATCTTGGAAAATCTAGGATTGCGCGCAATCGCCGAACTTCCATTTGAAATCACACCAGAAAAATCCGAACAAAGCGTATGGATTCACGACTTCCTTCTCGAAACACCAGGAATTGAAGACTTCGTCGATATTCCAAAAGGAAAAGAAAACTTCGAAAAAGCCTTCGCCAAAATCTGGGACAAAGAAATGGAAAATGACGGGCTGAACAAGCTTGTCCTCTCCGCCAATATGAACTGGCATGAGATCACCATTTTGCGCACTTATGTTCGCTATCTCAAACAAATCGGCTACCCCTTCAGCCGCGCTTACATCATTAAAGCCATCAACAACAACCCGAAAATCAGCCGCCTGATTGTGGATCTATTCAAAAGCTTCCACGATCCTAAAAACGGTGATGACGGCGAGAGTAAGGCAGCAGGTTGCGCCGTTGGCATTGATTACGAATTGGAATCCGTTGAATCCCTCGACGAAGACCGTATTCTTCGAATCATCACCGCAATGGTCGAGGCAACGCTCCGCACAAACTACTATCAGCGTCAAGAAGACGGCAGCGCAAAACCATATCTATCTATCAAACTCGATAGTAAGAAAGTACCTGAACTCCCAGAACCCAAACCTTATCGCGAAATTTTTGTCTACTCACCTCAGGTCGAAGCCATTCACCTGCGCGGCGATAAAATTGCCCGCGGCGGTCTGCGCTGGTCCGACCGTCACGAAGATTTCCGCACCGAAGTCCTCGGCCTTATGAAGGCTCAAATGGTGAAAAACTCCGTCATCATTCCAATGGGCTCAAAAGGCGGTTTTGTGGTCAAAACGCCAACAAAAACCCGTGAAGAATTCCGCGAAGAAGGCATTAAATGTTACAAAACCTTCATCCGCGGCATGCTAGACATCACCGATAACCTTAAAGGCGAAACCGTAATCCCACCAGAAAACGTGGTGCGCCGTGATGGTGATGACCCCTATCTCGTGGTCGCCGCCGATAAGGGAACAGCAACATTCTCTGATATCGCCAATGGCATCTCTCAAGAATATGGCTTCTGGCTAGACGATGCCTTCGCATCCGGCGGCTCGGCTGGCTATGACCATAAAGTCATGGGCATCACCGCGCGCGGCGCATGGGAATCGGTCAAACTTCACTTCCGTCAACTCAATCACAACACCCAAACACAGCCCTTCGACGTGACAGGTTGTGGTGACATGAGCGGCGACGTCTTCGGAAACGGCATGTTACTATCCGAAAAAATCAACTTGATTGCCGCGTTCAACCACCTCCACATCTTCGTCGATCCAAATCCGGATGCCGAAAAAACATTCAAAGAGCGCAAACGCCTCTTTGATGAAGTAAAAGGCTGGGGCGATTACAACACCAAACTCCTATCAGAAGGTGGACGCATCTTTGAACGCGATGAAAAAATCCTCGAACTCACACCAGAGATCAAGAAACGTCTGGATATCGACAAAGACAAAGTCACCCCTAACGAACTCATCCGCGCCATTTTAAAGGCACGTACAGACCTCCTCTGGTTTGGCGGTATCGGCACATATATAAAGTCGTCGAAACAATCACACGCAGATGCAGGTGACAAATCCACAGATGCCCTTCGCGTAGACGCAACCGAAGTACGCGCAAAAGTAATTGGCGAAGGCGCAAACCTTGGCGTCACGCAATTGGGTCGCATTGAATTTGACGAAAAAGGCGGAAAAATCAACACCGACTTCGTTGATAACTCTGGCGGCGTGGATTCTTCTGACCATGAGGTCAACATCAAAATCCTCCTCACCGATGTGATGAGCCAAGCCTCTAGCAAAATGAATCTCAAATCCCGCAATAAATTGCTGGAAACGATGACCAATGAAATTGCTGAACATGTGCTTCGCAACAACTACCAACAAGCACAAGCGCTCTCACTCGCTGAGCTTCAGGCACGCGAGAACCTTCAGCTCCAAGAAGATTTCATCAAGGACCTTGAACGCGAAAAAGGGTTAAAACGCTCCATCGAAGGCCTTCCAGATGAAGAAACCATTGAACTTCGTATGCGTACAGGCAAGGGCCTAACCCGCCCTGAACTTGCGATTTTGATCTCCTATGCGAAAATCAACTTCACACAAGACCTGCTCGCAACCGATATCCCCGACAACAAGGACATGCAAAACTGGCTGTTCGATTATTTCCCCGATGCGTTGCAAGACAAATTCAAAAAAGAAATCAAGCGCCATAAACTCGCACGTGAGATCATCGCCACAACAATGGCAAACTCACTTGTAAACCGTATGGGCCCAACATTCCTCAAACGTAAGATGAACAAAACAGGCGCAAGCCCTGCGGAAGTCGCAAAAGCGTACATCATCGTACGTGATGCATATGACCTGCGCGATAGCTGGGATGCAATCGAAGCATTAGACAACAAAGTCCCCGCCCAAGTTCAGCTAAAAGCAATGAAAGAAATTGCGGAATTGTCCGAACACACCATCAGCTGGTTCCTCACTCGCCTTGGTCGCGACCTCAATATCGGCAAGGACATAAAAAGCTTTGGTGAGGGCGTCAAAGAATTACGCAATAACTTTGAAAAGGTCATGACGCCCGCGCTGACGGAAATGGTAAAACAACGCCAAGAAGCGGGAGAACGCGATGGTCTGCCAACTGAACTAGCAAATCAAATCGCACTCATGCCTGTCTTGTCCTCCGCATGCGACATTATTCGTATCTCGATGGAGCAAAAGTCAGACTTACTCGTAACCGCACGCGCCTATTTCGAAGTGGGTGATGAATTCCACATGAACTGGCTACGTCAACAGGCGCGCTACCTTCCATCCGACGATCACTGGCAAGCCGAAGCAACCGCTGGCCTTGTTGATCAACTCTATGGATGTCAGGCATTCTTAACTGTACGCATCCTAAAAGATGTCGGTGACGATCATGTTAAAGGACAAAGCGCCGCGCAAACATGGATGAAAAATCACACAGATCAAATCTCAAGGCTTGAAAAGCTCTTTGGTGAATTGCGTCGCGCAGGAACAATTGATCTACCGATGCTGATCATTGCTGAACAACGCCTCCGCAGCCTCGCTGGAGCATAGACGTACACGCCAAAAGCAATGAGCCGTTTTATAATTTAAGTAAAGGTCGCGACAATCGCCGCGGCCAAAATCAAATACCCGCAATTACGATTAGATTTAAAGGTCATGAGCGCGCTATACGCATCATCAGGATTCCAATGCAAAATCTGATGCGTCATGTGCCACGCCACGGGCAGGAGAGCAATAACGGCCCAAACGCTCTGCATCGCAAACGCCAGCAAGATAAAAACAAACGCAGCCACATAGAAGCCGGACACCCATTTTTTACTCGAATCACCAAATTTCAACGCCGTTGATTTAACCCCTGCCATCATATCATCTTCAATATCCTGATGCGCATATATTGTATCATAGGCAAGCGTCCAACAAATCCCGCCAAGATAGAGCAAAAATGTTGAAGCCTCCAATGTCTCGGTCATCGCCGCCCACCCCATCAATACACCAAAATTAAACGTCAGCCCTAAAAACGCCTGCGGCCAAAATGTCACGCGCTTCATCAAGGGATACGCAATAATCAGCGGTAAACTCAAAAACCCGAGCACAACCGTAACATGGTTCATTTGCGCCAATATCAACAACCCAATACTTAGCAAAATCGCCAAAAATCCAGCTGCTTGGCGCACGGATAAATCTTTCGCCGCCAGTGGTCGCCCTTGGGTTCGTTCAACTTTACGATCCAAATCTCGATCCCAAATATCATTAATCACACACCCCGCCGATCGCATAACAACCGCGCCGACCAAGAACAAAACACTGAGCCAAAGCGCCTTAACGCTAAAACCATCCGCAGATAACCAAATAGCCCACAGCCCCGGCAACGCCAATAACCACACCCCTATGGGTCGATCCGCCCGCGCCAAAAGCGCATATGCCTTGAAACGCGCTGGAATCATACGCATAATTACGCTGTTATCACGAATATCACTCTTGCTAGTATCACTCTTGTACGGTTTCAATGGATATCCTTATAAGCTTACGTTTTAAAAATGGAACAACGACATGCATGCCGAAGAAAAAGACAAAATCTGGACATACCCACGTATCTATGTGGATCAGCCATTAAAAGAAGAGACCACCATAAATCTCACCCCCGCGCATGCCCATTATTTCAAAAACGTGCTGCGGCGGCAAGACGGCAATTTTATTCGCCTCTTTAACGGCACAGACGGAGAATGGATTGCAACCCTTGAAGGCTTAACCAAGAAATCCGGCAATGCGGCACTACGATCGCAGTCACGCCCGCAACCAGAAACTCCGACAAAAACCGCGCTATACTTCGCCCCGATCAAAAAATCACGCATGGATCTCCTTATTGAAAAAGCAGTTGAACTTGGCGTAACCGACCTCATACCAACTCTGACCGCTCGCACAGAAAACCGTAAATTCAAAAGCGAACGCATCGAATCACAAATTCTCGAAGCCGCCGAGCAATGCGAGCGATTGGACATTCCAACCCTACACAATACAATCGCGATCAACGCACTCCCCAAAGATATCGTCATTCACGCCTGCATAGAACGCGATGACTCACGCGAAGAATCGCCCTTTATCGCCGAGATTAAAGACAAGGATCTATCCTTCCTTGTCGGCCCGGAAGGAGGCTTCACAGATCAAGAAATCCAAGCACTCCATCAAAAATCAAACATAAAACCAATCTCACTTGGTGATCGTATTTACCGCGCAGAAACCGCAAGCATTGTTTGCTTAACCCATGCCGCCTTCCTCAATCAAAAATAATCACTCAATATGAAAACCAGCCCTTGCTTTTATCGTTATATATTTTTATGTGTATCGGATTGAGATTTTCAGGCATAGTATGTCTTGAAAATAAATCCACCTAACATATGTTAAGATTATGAAATTCAAAGCAATATCACTTTTTTTGGTTACACTCTTCTCCACTTACGCGCTTCCGGCCTTCGCTGATAAGCCTGAGCCATGGGGCATTAACTTCCAAAAAGCAGCATCCCCGCTCGCTGAACGCATCCACAATTTCCACGATATGATGCTTTGGATTATCATCTCCATCGCTCTCTTCGTACTGGTTTTGCTCATTTGGGTTATCATCCGCTACAACCACAAAGCCAACCCAGAGCCAAGACAATTCACACATAATGTCCTCATCGAAGTTATTTGGACATTGGCACCAATCGTCATTTTGATCTTCATCGCAATCCCTTCATTCCAGTTACTCTACTATAATGATCGCACTGAAACCCCTGAGATGACACTTAAAATCGTTGGTTATCAATGGTATTGGCAATATAAATATCCTGACCATGGTGACATCACATTCGATTCGTACATGATCGCAGAAAAAGACATCACAGAAGGCCAAACGCGCCTCCTCTCAACAGATGCACAAGTTGTCCTACCCGTTGATACAGACATTCAATTGCTTATCTCCGCTGCCGATGTGCTTCACTCATGGACAGTACCGGCATTTGGCGTAAAAATGGACGCAATCCCTGGTCGTTGGAACGAAGCATGGGTGCGCATCAATGAACCTGGCGTCTATTACGGCCAATGTTCAGAGCTTTGCGGTAAAGATCACGCATATATGCCGATCGAAATCAAAGCTGTATCAAAAGAAGACTATAAGACATGGGCTCTCGCCAATGGGGCGACACAAGAAAACTTCGAAAAGCCAGCTCTTGAAGCTCCTCAAGAAGAAGCATCTGCTGAGGCTGTAGAAGCCCCTGCCGAGGAAACACCTGCTCAGGAAGCTGAAACGCAAGGCACTGACGCAGAATCAGTACCTACAGAGCAAACCGAGCAAACACAAACAACATTGTAAGATTAAAAACTAAGGAAGACCTACTAAAATGGCTGATCACAAACCCGGATTTTTCGCACGTTGGTTCATGTCCACAAACCATAAGGACATTGGAACGCTCTATATCATCTTTTCAATCTTCGCTGGTTTGGTCGGCGGCTTGTTCTCGATGCTGATGAGAATGGAATTACAAGAGCCCGGCGTTCAGTTCATTACAGATGGCGCAGGCGGCCCCAATGGACAGCTATGGAACGTATTCATCACCGCACATGGTCTGATTATGGTTTTCTTTGTGGTTATGCCCGGATTAATCGGCGGATTTGGGAACTGGTTTGTTCCCCTAATGATCGGCGCCCCTGATATGGCATTCCCACGCCTGAACAACATCTCGTTCTGGCTTTTAGTTCCTGCTTTCCTCCTTCTTCTTCTATCCGCACTCATCGGCGCAGAAATATTTGATATCAGCTTCTGGACTGACACCCTTCAAGCAAGGGCCGCAGACGGGCAAGGCTTCCTCATTAAAGACTTCTTCGGCGTCGGCGCAGGAACAGGCTGGACAGTTTACCCTCCTCTTTCTGATTCAAAAATTACCCATACCGGCGTATCAGTTGACATGGCAATCTTTGCACTCCACCTTGCGGGCGCTAGCTCAATCCTCGGTGCGGCGAACTTCATCACAACGATCTTCAACATGCGCGCACCTGGCATGACACTCCACAAAATGCCCCTTTTCGTCTGGGGTATGTTGGTGACTGCATTCTTGCTAGTCCTTGCTGTCCCCGTTCTCGGCGGCGCGATTACGATGCTTCTAACCGACCGTAACTTCGGAACAGCCTTCTTCAACCCTGAACTTGGCGGCGACCCAGTCCTTTACCAACATTTGTTCTGGTTCTTCGGTCACCCTGAAGTTTACATCATGATCTTGCCAGCTTTCGGCATCATCTCTCACATCGTCAGCACATTCTCCAAAAAGCCAATTTTCGGCTATCTTGGGATGGCATATGCGATGGTTTCAATCGGTTTCGTTGGCTTCGTTGTTTGGGCTCACCATATGTATACGGTCGGCCTTGATGTAAACACACGCGCATACTTTACCGCGGCCACACTCATCATCGCGGTTCCAACAGGCGTTAAAATCTTCTCTTGGATCGCAACCATGTGGGGCGGATCAATTGAATTCAAAACACCTATGCTTTGGGCGATTGGCTTCATCTTCCTCTTCACCATCGGCGGTGTAACAGGTGTTGTTCTTGCAAACGCAGGGATGGACGTTGCTCTTCACGACACATATTACGTTGTTGCTCACTTCCATTACGTTCTTTCACTCGGCGCAGTCTTCGCTCTGTTTGCTGGGTTCTACTACTGGATCGGCAAAATGTCCGGTCGTCAGTACCCTGAGTGGATGGGCTGCGTCCATTTCTGGATGACCTTCATCGGCGTAAACGCAATCTTCTTCCCTCAGCATTTCCTAGGCCTTCAAGGTATGCCACGCCGCTACATCGACTACCCCGATGCATTTGCTGGCTGGAACCAAGTATCATCCTATGGCGCTTACTTAACTGGGATCGCAACGATATTCTTCATCTTTGTCGTGTTCTACACTTTGCTTAAAGGTAAAAAAGTTGGTGATAATTACTGGAATGCACAACCGCAATCCATGACATTGGAGTGGACAGTCTCTTCCCCACCACCATTCCACCAATTCGAAATCCAGCCAAAAGTAAAATAGGCAATTTCAAATCCAAATATCAAAACCCCGCACACCAGCGGGGTTTTTTAATGACTCAAGAAAACCCGCAATACCAGTATGCAAAATTTGCATTTACCAGATGAAACTGCTACGAAAGTGTTATGAGTACAATTAGCGCTGCTAGCCAATATATGCCCGATGATCACCTCGGCATACAATCCGCCCATATCAGCGGAAAATTCGGCGCAGCTGCCTTCAAAACATCCGCCCCAATCATCGCCGCCAACACAAACGCAGCCATCGGCACATCTACACACGCAAGCGATGAAGAAACAGATCATTTCAATCTCCTCGTCCCTAACGAAACAAGTTCATGGGAACAAAAAGTCATCAACAAGCTTGAACAAGGCCTCGAAGGTGAAGCATATCATATCCTCATGAAAAATCTCGATGGTCGCTCGCCGGAATACACCATGAAAAAGCTCGCGCAATTCCATGAAGAATTCCTAGAGCGCGGATTTCCAGACCTCGCCAGAGACGTTGGCGAGCTCCTCCAAACCCTATCCTGTGATCTCAATTTAAATCACAGCATGCCAGAGGTTGCTGGATCAGCAGTGATTGCACAGCCAAGATACAAGATCCCGCCACCGCCTGCCCCTGCTCCATCACCAATGTATATGATGCGATAACCAAAATCTCTTGCCGTTGCGGCTCTATGGGCTTATATAAAACCCATGACATCAACACTCTCTCAAACATCTGACCTAGACATTCCGGAAAGCACAGTTTCGGATTACTACGCTCTGCTCAAACCAAAAGTCATGAGCCTTGTTATCTTCACCGGATTTGCAGGGATGTGGGTCGCCCCCGGCTTTGATCAAACGCATCCGCTCCTCGCGGCTGTTGCCATGCTATCACTCGCAATCGGTGCAGGCGCAGCGGGCGCAATTAATATGTGGTTTGACCGTGATATCGACGCAATCATGAACCGCACAAAATCACGCCCCATTCCAATGGGCAAAATTAATCCCGATGAAGCGCTGACCTTCGGCATCGTGTTATCAATCTTTTCCGTGATGCTTATGGGCGTTGCCATGAATTGGGTTGCCGCTGGTATTCTCGCATTCGCCAACCTCTTTTACGTACTTGTTTATACCATGTGGCTAAAGCGCTCCACACCGCAAAACATCGTTATCGGCGGTGCGGCTGGTGCGTTTCCACCAATGATCGGCTGGGCCGCCATCACTGGTGATATCACGCTATACCCACTTATCATGTTTGCCATCATCTTCATGTGGACACCCCCGCATTTTTGGGCACTCTCACTCTTCGCCAACGAAGATTATAAGCGCGCCAAAATACCCATGATGACCGTCACCGCAGGCGCACATAAAACAAAAATTCAAATGATTGCCTATACGCTTATTTTATTACCAATCACATTGGCACCATGGGCGCTTGGTTTTGAAAACACTCTTTATGGCATCGTCGCATGCATTTTAAGCGGCCTGTTCCTGATCTCCGCCATCCGTGTTTATAAATCAAACGATGAAGAAACAGATTTCCGCGAAGCAAAAATAATGTTCGGATATTCCGTATTCTATCTCTTCGCGCTCTTTCTCGCCATCATGCTCATTTAACAAAGGATATAAAATGCCTCATTCCGATCTACACAAAGAAAAGCGTAAGAAAAATCTGGCCGTCCTTGCAATGATTGGCGCGTTCATCGCGATCATTTGGGCGGTAACAATGATCCGCATCGCCGGCGCATCTTAAAACCTTTAACGCGGGCATTTTTTACGATATACTAAATATATAGTATTCACCCATGGGGTATCATAATGTCACGTCTTACACTCTTCATCGCAGCCGCAATCCTCGCTCCTATCGCGTCCACACAAGCATATGCCCAAAACGCATGCGGACAAGTCATCGACATGGATCGAATGGGCGCCCCTGTTAAATATTGTAACAACATGTATGACCGCCAATTTGAATACCGCAAACAGCGCATTGAATTTCGTCAAAAAATTGACGATCGCCGCGAGGAATATGCCGCCCCAGCGATCGAAGCGTATAATAAATATAAAAAAGACCTTGCAGATTTAAACAATGAACGCACACACGAAAACGACGTAGTCGCCAGGTAATTACAATTGATTCCCCTCCATTACGCGCTATATTACGCACATGGACAATGAAGATATTCACGCAGAACAATCCCGCAAAAATGCCCGTATCGGGCTCTCTATCTTGGCCGTTGTCATTGGCATGGTCGCCCTTTCTTTTGCTTTTGTACCGCTCTACAACATGTTTTGCCGCGTAACAGGTTTTGCGGGAACCACGCAAGTCTCAGAAAGCCTGCCCGACACCATATTAGACCGACAAGTCACAATAAAATTCAACGCCGAAACCAACAAAAACCTCCCCTGGGATTTCAAACCAGAACAACGCGAGATCACGGTTAAACTTGGACAAAGAGGATTGACCGCCTTCAGCGCACATAATAAATCAAACAAAGTCACTGGCGGCACAGCAATCTATAATGTCACCCCATTAAAAGCTGGCCAATATTTTCACAAAATTCAATGCTTTTGCTTTGACGAACAATTCCTGAAACCACAAGAATACGTCGATATGCCCGTTATGTTCTATGTCGACCCCGCAATGGACGACGATCCCTTGATGGAAGATGTGGACACGATCACCCTCTCCTACACTTTTTTTACAGCGACCTCCAAAGAACTTGATAGCGCGATGGAAGCCTTTTACAATGATGAAACTGTTGATTTGAACAGCAAAACAAACTAAAACATGTGCTAGAATTAATAACGTCGTCATTTCGCTTTATTCTCTGACAAAGCAATATGATGATACTTGGTAAAAACCGAGCTTAAAAATTAAAACAACGCCGTCAGAGGATAAATGGGAACGACGAAATTATGGGCGCGAATATCGAATATACAACAACCGGAAAACCTCACCCATACCATATCGTGAGACCTAACATTTGGCCCCTCGCCAGCTCATTTGCCGCTGGTTTTTTTGCCCTCATGATGGTGCTATATTTCCCCGGTCACCGCGAAGCCTTAAACGCCGCAAAAATCAGTGGCGAACCCGCTGCATTTGCATTCCCATGGGGCCCTACTTTCGGTGTGATCTCAATTATAATATGCATGTTTTTCTGGTGGAAAGACGTCATTTACGAATCCGTAGTCGAAAAAGCACATACACCCATCGCTGAAATCGGCTTCCGCTATGGCATGACATTATTCATCGCCTCAGAAGTCATGTTCTTCGTTGCGTTTTTCTGGGCTTTCTTTGATGCCTCCCTTTTTCCTAAAGAAGCGATTGGATTCATCTGGCCACCTGAAAACATTCATACTATTCCTGCCTTTGATCTCCCATTCATGATGACACTCATCTTGTTACTATCGGGATGTACAGTGACATGGGCACACCACGAAATCCTGCACGGCTCAACAAAAGACGCCGCAAAAGCCCTCGCCATTTCCGTTGGTCTTGGCACGCTTTTCCTAGGCTTTCAAATTTATGAATATGTGCACGCGCATTTCGGCTTTACCGAAGGGATCTTCCCATCAACATTCTTCATGGCTACTGGCTTCCATGGTTTCCACGTTTTCGTCGGGACTGTCTTCCTCGGCGTATGCTGGTGGCGCATGGTCAAAGGGCATTTCACCGCCGAGCATCACTTCGGCTTCGAAGCTGCTGCCTGGTACTGGCACTTCGTTGATGTGGTATGGCTATTCCTCTTTGTGACTGTTTACTGGTGGGGTTCCATCGGTGTAGACCACTCTGGACTTGATGCTTTAACTGGCGCACCACGCGCCGTCTTGGCGGAGTAAAAATGGATTCTTCTATGCTTAAAGCAGGATGGGAATGCAAATGCCCGAAATGCCACATAGGGGATCTCTATAAATCACGCTTTGATTTAACCCTCAAAGACGAATGCGCACATTGCGGCTTGGATTTTACTAAAAATGACAGCGCAGACGGGCCAGCCGTCTTCCTCATTTTCGTTCTCGGTTTCTTAATTGTACCTATCGCATTACTCGCTGACCATCTTCTTACATGGCCGTTATGGCTGCATGGGCTTGTTTGGGGCGTTCTAACGCTCATCCTCATTGTTGCTAGTTTACGCCCTATCAAAGGTTGCGTTATCGCTCTTCAATACAAACATCGTCCCAGAGACTGGGAAGAGTAACTGGTAAAGGTGAATTATAGGCCGAGCGGTCGATAAATACAGCTAAGACAATATCATCACCAACCTTGATCGGAATATAATGATGCGGCGTAAACTCCCCTTTTGGGCAACCTTTCTCACACTAATTGGCGTCATAATTTTATGTGCACTCGGCACATGGCAAGTAAAACGCCTCGCTTGGAAAAACGACATTGTTCAAAAACTACATACTGCGTACGCCTCCAGCGGCAACGCTTTATCCTTCAATACAATGAAAGAAAATGATTTTGCTTACGGAAAGATCACGGGGAAATTCCTATTCGACAAATCAATCGCCCTCGGCTACCGCGTCGATAAAGACAGAGGCGCAGGTTACAGCCTCGTAACCCCCCTCCAAACAGATCAGGGAACACTCCTCGTTAATCTGGGCTTTAATCCCAACACAATGCCCATAAAAACACACGCGCTTAATGCCCATAACGCACAGACAATAACACTGTCCGGCCTCGCCCGCAGCCCTAGCTGGAACAGATTCACACCTGATAATGATCCAGAAAATGACACATGGTATAAATACGACATCAATCAAATCGCTGCGGCAAAAGACCTGAAAGAACCCATCCCATTCATCTTATACGCCGATAAATCATCAATAGATTTAGGAGAAAACTTACCAAATAATGAGCGCTGGCATCCCAAAAACGACCATGCACAATACGCGTTCTTCTGGTTTGCCCTCGCCGCAACCTTAATCATTATTTATCTGCTAAGATTTATAAAAAAGAGCGCCTAGCTCTGATCATCCGACCCAAAGCGAAACGCGAATTTCAAACCTTTGGTCAATGAAGCATATTCCTGATTAATCCCTTGAATAAGCGACTTAAAGCGCTTCAATTGCTCGCCCGTAAGTGTTTCGCCAGTCGGCAATTTTACACTGCGCGGATTAACCTGAACACCATTCACAAGGACTTCATAATGCAAATGCGGTCCGGTAGAACGTCCTGTGGTGCCGATATAACCAATCACTTCACCCTGTTTAACGGTTTTGCCTTTATGCATGCCTTTTTTGAACTTGCTCATATGGGCATACGCCGTCTTTAACTTTGAATTATGACGAATGCGCGCATAATTACCAAATGACCCATTACGCGCGGCATATTCAAGAACACCATCACCCGCCGCATAAATCGGCGTACCTGTCGGCGCTGCGAAATCCATACCCTTATGAAGTTTATTATAACCAAGCACAGGATGGCGACGATAACCAAAACCAGATGAAATACGCGCACCATCAACCGGAGTCTTCATCAAAGTCTTGCGAATGCTTGTCCCATCCGGCTCAAAATAATCAACACGGCCATCATCCATCTTATAACGATAAATCGGCTTCTCACGCCCGCCAGTATTCAAACTCGCATAAATAATATTACCGTATTTAGCAAGATCACCATCTTCGGTTTCAAAGGCTTCATACATAACCTCGACCTTATCACCGCGGCGAATATCACGTTGAAAATCAACATTCCAAGAATAAATACGAATCATTTCCGCAATAATCGCAGATGGAATATCCGCCCGCGCCGCTGAGCCATAGAGCGATGTCTCGATCTGCGCCACACGACCATAAACCTTACGCTCTAATTCTTGTTCTTTGATATCAGCAGAGAAATCATCATCCGCGTTTTTCGCGACAACAATTTCCTTAACCGGAGAAATCTTCATCGACAGCGTATCAAAATCAAGACTGCCATCGGCAAGCTCTTTAAAATTCACATCAAGCTTTTGCCCCGAACGCACGCGGCGTGGGTCAAAATGCTTCCCAAGCGCTTTAACCGCGCGATACGTGTCTTTACCGCCAACACCCGCTTCTTGTAATACACCCGCAATCGTCTGGCCACTGCCCACAGAAACTTTATGGTGCAATTTCTGTGGTTCGGCTTTTTTGATAATATCAGGAGCCGCGCGCATAGAATCAGAAATACGCGCCTTCAAACTATCAGATAAAAATGCCTGAAGGTTTTCATCGCCCGCATTGTGATCCACCGCATCACCAGACGCAGGGCTAATCGCCGCAAGCAAATCCGCGTCATCAGAAACAGGCGAATAAGACACGGTTGAATTATGTGCACTCATGCCAATGGCAACACATGCAACAAGCGCGCAGGAAAGAGCGCTCGCAGAATATCTAAGGCGCAGACGGTTACTACGCGTGAATAAATAACGCTTACGCAGCCCGAAAAAGCTACGCAAAGCATTAGAATTTGGAGATTTATAATAATGATTCATTTAAATTTTCTGATATTGCGAAACGACAAAATAAAGCTAACACTCAAATCGTCTAAAACCAATACTGACCCTTACTCTGGTATATATAAATTCTGGATAAAATCAACCGACCATTAACACTCATCGCTCATGCGTTGATAAGCTTTGCTCGATCCATTAAGGCTAAAGGTATCAGTCGTCTCTGTCCCGCGAGAAGAAACCCCCTTAACAACCATGCGTGCGCCATCACGAATAGCGCTTGAAATTGCGCGATCGCTCTCCGCATCCGGTGCCCACGCTGTCTCGTCTTGAGTGAACAAAGTATATGTTGTGTTATCAACATCCAATGTCGCATCACTGCCAGACTTATAACCATATCCGGTAATGTAACTGAAAACGTCGCGTGAGCCCTCCGCTGGGCGATGTGTAATCAATGCGTAAATTTTACCGCGCTGCGTATAATCGCCCTGCGCTGTTTTCGGCTCGCTAATCATATAACAAACTTTACTACCATTTTCGATGAACATATAAGCAGACCAGTCACCATATTTCGAGAGCAAACGCGGCTCACCGTTTTGTGCAAAAGATTGTCCGCCAACAACAACCATTCCCAACAATAAGACCATTCCGAAATAACGCATGCATTTGCTCATAATGAATTCCTTCATACTTAATTGAATAAAGCGTTTTTAAAGGAATGAAAGCCAATATGCAAGTCCCATAAAAAGCCCTTTATAAAGGGCAATGAACAAAGAAAAACTTAAGCATATTTTTCAGGATTACGAACCTTACGGCGCAAAGATGTCTGCTTTGGCGGCAACGCTTCGGTCGGGCCACCCGCCCGCACAGGACGCGGCGCAAATTTACCCATACTCAACAGACGATCATACATCACAAGCGCGCCTGCAACGCCAACATTCACACAAAATTTCATGGGGATCTTTATGACATGATCACATTTTTCCATCAATTCCGGTGAAACGCTACCCATCTCTGGGCCAAGCACATAAGCCGCGCGGGTGGGGTGGCGAAAGCTTGGAAGCTCAATCGAATTTTCAACCAACTCCACCGCAACCAATGAACATTTATGAGGAAGCTCTAACGCATCCACGGATGCATATTGATGATACGGCACATGATCAAACGCATCGGACGTATCCGACGCACGAAACGCCGGAACATCCACCGCAGGAGCAATCGTAAAAAAGAAACTGGCACCAAAAGAATGCGCAGAGCGCGCAATAGTGCCAATATTCTGCTCTTTAGAAATCCCCTCAACCCCAATACCAAAATATCCACGCATAATAACCTCTTACCAGATACCTGGTCCATCTTTATATTGAGGCACATTTAGGCCATTTAAACCATTCAACAAAGTCATAATAGAAAGAGCCGAACATAAGGTAACCTTTCTATCATAATCACTACTACCATTGGTTCGAACGCTATATGTTAAGAATACCGTATCATCTCCGTCTTCATAATCCATGATTGATTTTCGTGCCAAATCACTAACACGCATAAGCTCAGCTTTAGATATAAAGGCTTCCTGATCCTTGTCTATTTGAAAAACGGCATTGCTATTATTTGGATACCCCAGAAACTTCCAATCGGAAATTTCTGGGTGTGGAGTAGCGACGGCATTAGCACTAATACCTGCGAACCGCATTATATAAGAAGAAATATTTGTCATATTATAAACAATTATAGAACTTTTTCCATTCTGTCAAATGCCTCGTTCAAACGCCCTTCGGACACCGCAAAACACATACGGATATACCCGCGGCACGTCGTACCAAACGCACAACCAGGTGACAGCAACAACTGCGCCTCATCAATAAATCGCTTAGTAAGCGCAATACAATCGGGCTCACCATCAACTTTGAAAAACCCATAGAAGGTTGCTTCCGGCTTCGCAAGATGTACGCGTCCACCACCCATCGCACCCAATCGCTGCATCATCAAATCACGGTTTGATTGATACATCGCCACTTGGCTCGCAAGGAAATCTTCGCCCTGTTCAAGCGCTGCAATCGCGCCATATTGCGTCGCTGTTGGCGGACATAAATTGTTATATAGCGCGACATCCTTAATCTTGGATTCCGCAATTTTCGGGCCGACGATCCAACCCATGCGCCATCCCGTCATCGCCCAGCTTTTGGAAAAGCTATTAACGACCAACAATAAATCATCTTCCGTCGCAACATCCAAAAAACTATCCGAACGTGCCGGCGTGTGCGGTGAATCATAGACAAGACGCGCATAAACTTCATCTGCCAAAACCCAAATGCCACGCTCACGCGCGAAGTCTAAAATCTTACGCATTTCGTCCTTCGTTGCGGTCCACCCTGTTGGATTCGATGGCGTTACAACCAACATCACCTTCGTATAAGGCGTAACCGCATCAAACAATTTATTCAGGTCAAGCGACCATTTATCATCAATGTAATCCAATGGAACCTGCGTCGTAGAAGCCTGCGTGAGCTCAACCGCCCCAAGCAAATTCTTCCAAATCGGTGTAATCGCAACAACATTATCGCCCTTATCAAGCAAAGCCGCGAGGCATAAATTCATCGCTGTCGACCCCGATGCGGTGACAAAAACACGATCAGAAGGAATATCAAGATGGTATATACGCTTATAATAATCCGACAAACTTTTGCGAAGCAGCTCTTGCCCTAATGTCGGGCCATAATACATCTTGCCCTCTTTCATCGCTTTATATGTCGCATCAACAATAAAATCAGGTGTCGGCACATCGCCTTCCCCTTGGCCCATCGTAATCATATCGCGCTTACCCGCGGCATAACTCATCATCTCAACACCAGGGTTAGCCGTAAGTGCATGCAATACGGGACGGAATTTCATTGTTGATCCGCCCTCATGGACGTCTTGATCTTCAGGTCTAATAGAATTCATAATTTTAATATCTCTTTTTTCATCTCAATATAATTGAGCGGCATTCAAAATGCCGTTTGTTTTGTAAACTTTGTGGGAAAATCGGGCGTACGCTTTCGTACTATAACTGGAATATAGTGCGGACTAAGCCGCCGCGTTTGCCGCGGCCGCTGCTGCAAATGTAATAAATGCTGTGCGGGTGTCCATATTCATAGATCTAAAAAACCACTATTTTTTCATTCGCGCAAGCTTTTTTTACGACTTAAGTGCTTCAAGCCCCTCATACAGCTTCAAAGCCTCAGGATTCGCTAGCGCTTCAATATTCTTAATCGGACGCCCCATAATGACATCACGCACAGCGAGTTCGGTAATTTTACCGCTTTTTGTTCGCGGAATATCATCAACCGCAATAACCTTAGCGGGAACATGACGCGGCGAAGCTCCATTACGAATAGCCGTCTTAATGTCCTTAACCAAATTATCATCGAGCTCCCACCCGTTTTGCAAAATAACAAAAAGAATAACACGCACATCTCCCTCAAAATCCTGACCAACGGCAATCGATTCGAACACGCCCTCAACCTGCTCAACTTGGCGATATATCTCTGCAGTGCCGATACGTACACCACCCGGATTAAGCGTCGCATCACTGCGTCCATGAATGATAAAGCCATGATGCTCTGTCTGCTCAACCCAATCACCATGCGCCCAAATATTATCAAACATTTCAAAATAAGCGCCGCGATATCGCGCGCCACCCTCATCATTCCAAAACTTGACAGGCATACACGGAAAAGGCCGCAAACAAACCAACTCTCCCGCCGCACCAATAACAGGTTTTTCATCACCATCAAAAACCGCAACATCCATGCCAAGCCCTGCACATTGAAGCTCACCGCGGTAAACGGGTGATATTGGATTACCAAGCATGAAACAAGACACAATATCCGTCCCACCCGATATCGACGCAAGATGTACGTCTTTTTTAATATCCGCATAAACGTAATCAAAACTCTCATGCACGAGGGGTGACCCCGTCGAGGCAATCGTGCGCAACGCGCTCAAATCATGACTCTGGCATGGCACGAATCCACCCTGTTTAAGGGCATCAATATATTTTGCAGATGTCCCGAAAAACGTACACTTATAATCAACCGCATAATCCCACAACACATTCCCGTTCGGATAAAACGGTGATCCATCATACAGCATAAGCGTCGCCCCACTGCCAAGCCCACTCGCCAACCAATTCCACATCATCCATCCACATGTAGTAAAGTAAAAGACCCGATCACCGCTGCGGATATCACTTTGCAATTGATGCTCTTTTAAATGCTGAAGCAACACACCACCATGCCCATGTACAATGCATTTCGGCGCGCCAGTCGTGCCACTCGAAAACATAATAAACAACGGATGATTAAACCCGACACGCTCAAACTCAACCTTCTTGGGAGTGTACGCATCACAAAAACCATCTTGCGTAACCGCATTGGCCAACCCGCTTAAATCCGGCGCATCAGTTAAAAAAGGCACAACAACTGTTGCCTTTAATCCGTTAAGCGCAGGCTGTATTGCCTTAACCTTCTCAAGACAATCAATCTCTTTACCGTTGTAATAATACCCGTCAACACACACCAAAACCGTTGGCTCAATCTGCCCAAAACGGTCAATAACACCTTGCTGACCAAAATCTGGCGAGGCCGATGCCCAAATCGCACCAAGCGAAGCCGTCGCAAGCATCGCAATAATCGTCTCGGGCATGTTCGGCATATATCCCGCAACACGATCCCCCTGCCCCACACCGACATCTTTTAACGCCTGCTGCCAAACGCTCACACGCGCATGCAACTCCGCATAAGTGATCTTTACATCCTCGCCTTGTTCCGCACGAAACACCATCGCAAGATCATCATCATGTTTACGCAGCATGTTTTCTGCATAGTTCACCCGCGCATCAGGGAAAAATCGTGCAGACAGCATATCTTCACCATCAACCAAAGCGCGCGCACCTTTATCTCCAACAACGCCCATTTCATCCCAAAGCACGCTCCAAAATTTATCACTATGATCAACAGACCACTGCCAAAACGATTGATATCCCTCAAATTCTAGATCTGTACGTGTCTCAACATCTCGCATAAACCCATGCAACTGCGACGCCTCAACCTGTTGAGGAGACGGGGTCCATAATGGCGCGCTTTTATCATGATTCATATGCTGTAACCTTTGTGTTATGCTTTGCGAATACTATCCTATCAGGGATAACAAAAACCGAAAATACAAGAATGAAAAAAGGACAAAAAATGCGCAAGCTTTTAATGCCATTCCTCGCGGCAATATTCATATTCACCGCATCAATGACAACATCAGCCCAAAGTCCCGAACAAGACCCCACAATTGACGATAATCTTGTAAAAATCCGCCTCCTTGCCGAACGTACCGACGTAAGCGGCGGCGATGAAATCTGGATCGGCATTGAAAAATCCATCGCGCCGCATTGGCACACCTATTGGAAAAACCCCGGCGATTCCGGCACAATCACCAAAGCAAATTGGAAACTCCCTGAGGGTGCGACCGTAAGCGATATCCACTGGCCAACCCCAAAAAAACTTCCCTATGGCCCATTGATGAATTACGGATACGAAAACAACGTCTTCCTCCTCCAACGCTTAAAATTACCCAAAACCCTTCCCGAAGGAGCCTTAACGTTAACCGCTGATATTGAGCTCCTCGTCTGCAAAGAAGAATGCATCCCCGAATATGGCACGTACACCCTCACACTCAATGGCACACAAAGCGAAACAGAAGACAATTCCGCCTATTTCGAAGCCGCAATTGCAAAACTACCCGTAACAGTAAGCTGGCCAAGTACCTTCGAACAAACCAACACACATTTCAAACTCGGCGTAACATTGCCCGAAACCATCGCAAGTGACATCAAACCAGAGACACTCGTCTTTTATCCGCATGAATGGGGTCTCATCGAAAACGCCGCCATGCAATCAGCACTTTTAAATGAAACGCAACTCACTTTCTCTCAAAAAATAGGCGAACGTGATGCCACAGACCTCAAAAACGCTGAATTCTTAGTCACATACACCAACAAACAAGGTCGCCCAAACAGCTACAAAATTAACGCAACCCCAAAACCAATCGCAATGATTCAAGAAAACGTTGCAACACCTCTACCCCTCACAACATCCGATAACAGCAACATCACAATCGCAACGGCGCTACTCTACGCATTTTTAGGCGGCATCATCCTAAACCTCATGCCATGTGTATTTCCGGTTTTATCCATAAAAGCCTTAAGCCTTGTCAAAATTGCCGATAAAAGCCGCTCAATTGCGCGCATGCATGGCATCGCCTACACTGCTGGCGTCGTATTAAGCTTCATTGCCATCGCCGCTATCTTGCTCATCTTAAAATCTGCAGGCGCACAAATCGGCTGGGGATTCCAGCTTCAAAACCCAATAGTCGTCGGCGCGCTCGCTTACCTGTTATTCATCATCGGCCTCAACCTCATGGGCTTCTTTGAATTTAACAACCGCCTCGGCAATGTCGGGAACAAGCTGACCCAGGGCGAAAGCTTAAACAGCTCATTTTTCACTGGCATCCTCGCGACCTTGGTCGCCACACCCTGCGTTGCACCTTTCATGGCCGCCGCAATAGGATTCGCACTCACACAACCCGCATTGATTAATCTTAGCGTATTCGCCGCTCTCGGCTTCGGCCTCGCCGCGCCATATCTGCTGCTGTCATTCATTCCCGCATTTCAACGGATTATGCCCAAACCCGGCGCGTGGATGAACACATTCAAAGAATTGCTATCATTCCCGATTTTCATCTTTGCTATCTGGCTCCTATCCGTCATTGCAATATTGTCCGGATCGGCGGGCGTCCTTCAAATCCTCATCGGCATGAGCGCGATCACATTCGGCATCTGGCTGTGGAAAAAATCAGCAGGGCGCTCAATTGGAAACACAATCCTCAAAATCATCGCAATCCTCACCTTTGCAATTGCTACCTTTATGCTCGTGACACAACAAAAACAAATCACAGCATCCGAAAACAATACCTTGGATACGCAAAGCTTCGGCGAAGTTTTCACACCCGAAAAATTATCACAGATTTTAGATGAAGAAGACGAGCCAGTGTTCGTTGAAATGACTGCCCAATGGTGCATCACATGTAAGGTAAACCACAAAATCGCAATCAATATCGACAGCACAAAGAAGGTTTTCCAAGAAAACAACGTAAGATACTTAATCGGTGACTGGACAAGCGAAGATCCCGACATCACGAAATACCTCAATAACTATGGACGAAACGGTGTTCCGATCTACGTCTATTATGGACAAAAAAATACTGAAACGGGACAAAGACCTGAGGCACAGATACTGCCACAAATCCTAACCCCAAAAACGATTACCAATCTGTTCAATTAAAAAGGAGAACAAACCAATGCGTCAATTTTTACTCACATCACTGGCCGTATTCGCAATCGCGATAACAGCAATCGTGTCTCTATCGACCGCGTCAAAAGCCGCCGCGCCGGAAATCGGCAAGGCCGCGCCTGATTTCACCGCGACTGATATCAACGGTGATACTTTTAAACTTAGTGATCACAAAGGCAAAATCGTCGTCCTTGAGTGGAGCAACCATGAATGTCCATTCGTCGTAAAGCATTACGGCAGCGGCAACATGCAAAAAGTGCAAAAAGAAACCACTGAAAAAGGCGTTGAATGGGTCACAATCGTCTCCTCCGCTGATGGCCGCCAAGGCAACACAACCGCCGAAGAAGCCGCTAAAATCATTGAAGAGCAAGGCGCACATCCAAGCGTAAAAATCCTCGATGCATCTGGCGAAATTGGCAAAATGTATGACGCTAAAACAACACCACACATGTTCGTGATCAATACCGATGGCACACTCGCCTACGCCGGCGCGATAGATAACAACCCAAGCCCAAACCCAGCCACAATCGAAGGCGCGGAAAACTATGTAACCGCCGCCGTTGATGAGCTTATTGAAGGCAAAGATGTAACCACATCACAAACACAACCATATGGCTGTTCCGTGAAATACGCTTACTAATCCGAATATTCCCCCTTATAACGCCCTTTATCTTCAGATAAGGGGCGTTTTTTATGCTAAACCTCTTGTAAACAAAATGCCTTTTGACTTATGGTATATATAAGAGTGTTTCAAAACACCCCGTCCTTAAAATACCACCCTCATCATTGATGCGATATTCCATGTTCTCATTACGCCGTAAAAAAGACGAAATTCAAGGATTCCCATTCTCTCAATCAGTAGAGAATGACGATGCACGCATTGTTGTGGACAACGAGGGAACAATCGTCTTCGCAAGTGCTGCCTTCATGAAAATGGCGCAACTCACACGCGACACCATCTCAGAACATAATTTCAGCACGATTTTAAAATTCCAAAATGAGGCTCAATCCCCCAATGACATTGAACCGGGGGCACATAACGTCTTCCTTTATGGCGATCAAACCGCGCAGGAATTTCACTTCGACTGGATCAATATGCCGGATTCACGTCGTTTTTTAGTGGCCTCATACAATCTGAATCACAACGATAACATAGAGATGGAATCCCCACTCCCACAAAACGCACATAGCACGCATGACGATATTGATGTTTTCCTAAACCTCTCGCGGGAGATGATGGTAGTCATAGATGAAAACGGAAAAATCCTACGCGCCAATGCACGCTTCGGCAATACAATCGGCTATTCCGCACAAGAATTAGACGATATCGCCTTCATCAATTTATTCGATGAAGAAGACAAACCCCACGTTCAAAACGCGATACAAAGCGCACACCAAGGTGACACACGCCCCCAAAGCCCCGAAGCCAAACGCTTCGACATTGAGGCACGCATCATCACAAAGCAAAAAGCCAGCATATGGGTTGAATGGCGTCAACAACACCTCAGCGGCCTCACCTATTTTGCAGGGCGCGACGTGACCGCCATAAAGACACAACAAAAAGCATTACAACATCGCGAAAAACAACTCCTTCAAGCCGAAAGCCTTGGCCGCATGGGGCACTGGCGCTGGGTGCTCGGCGAAGATTCGATTGAATGGTCAGATGAAATTTACCGCATCTTCGGCGTAGACCCAGAAAACTTCGACGCGACCCTCGATAACATGAACCAAATGGTTCACAGCGACGACATTGATCGTCTAAACCAAGCCCTTCATCGCGCCGTCATTGAAGAAAATGACTATGACGTTGAATTTTCCATTCTACGCCCCGACGGCGAAGAACGCGTTATACGTAGCGAAGGACGATGCTCAAGAGATGATGAAGGCGAAGTCATCGCGCTTTTTGGAATCATGCAAGATATGACGGAGCGCATGCTCTATGAGCGCGAATTAAAAACCGCAAAAGACGCAGCCGAGCGTGCCTATTCCGCCAAAACCCAATTCCTCGCCAATATGTCACATGAACTGCGCACACCGCTAAACGCAATCATTGGATTTTCCGAAATGATGGAACGTCAACTCCTCGGCCCATTGGGCAATGAAAAATATGTCGATTACATCGGCGGCATCCGCGAAAGCGGCGAACATCTACTTGATCTCATCAGCGACATCCTCGACATGTCAAAAATCGAAGCCGGAAAATACGACCTCATGCTAGAAGAGCTGAACATCAGCAAAGTGATCCATGTCGCTCTCCATATGATGGAAGGACGCGCCCTAGAATCGGGGATAAAAATCAAAAACAACTTAAACGCCGATGAAGAATTAAAAATCGTCGCTGACCGTCGCGGTATTTTACAAATCCTGCTCAACATACTCTCAAACGCAGTCAAATTTTCCAATGACAATGGACAAATTGATGTCCAATGCAATGCACATGAAAACGGTATCATTTTAAAAATATCAGATAACGGCATTGGCATCCCCGCCAACAAACTCGCAACAATTACAAATCCGTTCGAACAAGTCTCCTCCTCCTATGCTCGCGATCACGAGGGATCAGGACTAGGTCTGGCAATCACAAAAGAGCTTATTGAATTGCACCAAGGAACATTAAAAATTGAATCAACAATAGAAGTCGGAACAACAGTAACAATCGGCCTGCCTTACCAACAACCCATTCAAGACACAGAAAATCACACCTAAGATTTTTGCCCAATGCCCTTAAATAAGGAAAGCGCATAATCTTCCGCATCCATACAGGCCTGAAGACCGTCAATATAATTCTTATATTTTAAATCTACACCAAGCTCTTCTTTAATGCGCTTATTATTGACCCGCTTATGATCCGCATAGAAACTCCGCGCCATCGGCGATAAATCAGCCTCTTCGAACGGAATGATGGGCGGAATGGGGCGCGCCAGCAAGTCACATGCATGCGCAATGACCTCATGACTAGGTGCGGCAAAGTCATCACACACATTATACGCCGCGCCTGGATTAGGGTGTTTCATAGATGCCAATAAAATTTGAACGATATCTTCAACATGAATTCGGCTAAACGCATGACCTGGTTTGTCAATCCGTCGCGCCACCCCCGCGCGAATAGAATCAAGCGCGCAACGACCAGGGCCATAAATGCCCGCAAGACGAAAAATATGTACTGGCAAATGATGCGACTTCACCAAAGAAAGCCATTGCTCCTCTGCTAAAGCACGGCGAGAGCCACGTTTGCTATTAGGACGAATCTCGGATGTTTCATCAACCCAGCCACCATCACGATCGCCATAAACACCTGTGGTCGATAAATACCCAACCCATTGAAGGTTTTCTAACTTCAAAATATCCTGCGCATGCATCAAAAACGTAGGATCCCCATCATCACCAGGCGGTGTAGAAATCACCAAATGCGTTGTGTCTTTCAAAGTATATAACGGATCAGGGAGCGGACACTCATAATCAAATAAATGTGTTTCAACACCGCGCGTCTTTAATGTCTCACGCTTTTCAACATTGCGTGTCGTACCCGCAATATCCCACCCTTGTGCATGCAATTCATGACCAAGGTAATCGCAACTATATCCATATCCGAAGCAAAACAGCTTATTGTGCTGAGTCATAAATTTTCCAACCTGTTTATTTTTTTATATTTATTTAAGCAGAAATATTTTCATACTGCGGTACTGGATCATAACCCGGCACACGGTCCGCCAATAATGGCTGAAAACTCTTGCGTTCACGTATCTTATCATACCATTTGCGCGCCGCATGATGCTCTTCCCACGGCACATCACCAATGTAATCTACCGCCGATAAATGCGCCGCTGCCGCTATATCTGCCAAAGAAAACTGATCCCCCGCAAGCCATCTGCGTTTTTCAGTTAAAAATCCAATATAATCCAAATGGTAATGTATATTCGCATGACCCGCACGAATAGACGGCCCATTTGGCTCACCCAATTTCAGATAACGCTTCATCAATTTTTCACTGACAAGGTTTTCGGTGACCTCACGATTAAACTTAACATCAAACCAGCTCACCAAACGGCGAGTCTCCGCACGCTGAACCGGGTCATGCCCAAGCGTATTAACCTCGGGATAAACTTCCTCGAGATATTCGCAAATCACCTGGGAATTGGCCAAGGTCGTGCCGTCTTGTTCAACAAGAACAGGAACATCACCCGCAGGGTTCATCGCCAAAAAATCAGTCCGTCGTTCCCAGATTTTTTCAACCTGAAGATCAAAATCCAAATTCTTCTCAGCCAAAACAATGCGGACTTTCCGCGAATAAGGATGCAGCCATAGATGATAAAGCTTTCTCATAAAAAAGAGCTTATCGTGAACCGATCCAAAATCCTAGAGTAAAAAGCGTCTTTTCGTAATCATTCTGACGTATCAGAAGAATCCTGAAGAGGAACCTCTTGAACTGCACCCTTGCTGAATAATTCACCTATAAATTCACGCGCAGGAAATGATAAAGCAATGGCCAAAGCAAGAAGCCCGAAAACTGCAAAGATAAGGTTGCCGCCCATGCGGTTCAGCGTCGTATCTTTATCTAAAATATGATGCTTAAGCGCACCAGCAATATGCAGCACGACACAACCAATAATGATCCAAGCCCAGATCTCATGAGCCTCTTTCGCAAGCTTGCCCAATTCCGAGCCCTTAGAAACGATACCCGGAACCTCGAAAAGGCCAAAAAATGAAATCGGATACCCACCAGCCGACGACATGATCCAACCAGATAATGGCATGGCGATAATTGCCACATACAAAACTATATGTATCGTTTTAGATAGTATTTTTTCCCATTGCTTATAGGCACTTAGCGATTCTGGCGTTTGTGTAATATGTTTCCAAATAATACGGCACACGCCCAAAAACAAAACGGCAATTCCGGTCGCTTTATGCCATCCGTAAACCTGATATTTAAACGGAGACGGCTCAATCGTATCCATAAAAAATCCAACGATCAAAAGTCCTAAAATAAGCACCGCAACGGCCCAATGAAACCCACGCGAGACTGTATTATAACGTTCTACTTTTCCTGACATATTATGCCCCTTTATGATCCGGTGCGCGCACCGCTCTTGTTTTAAAAATAAATGTAATAACTCTGAACCGCAGCATATGAAGTAATACCTGCAATGATCCACGCAAAAAGACCATATGTCCATTTAAGGCCACGATCCTCCAACAACTCTCGCCGGCTGCGATCCGATAACAGCGCGTTTAAAATAAATATACCGAGAACGAAACCTGAAAAAAATCCGATTGTACCAACCAAATAAACCATATAGAAGATGATCTACGATCACCAATTAAAAAGCAAGGATCACTATCCGATATGCCTTTACTTCACATCATTATTCTTGCCCTCATACAGGGGATCACCGAATTCCTCCCTATTAGCTCAAGCGGCCATCTTGTCCTCGCCCATGCCGCGCTCGACGGTAACGCAGCCCAAGAATGGGATAAGCATATCCTAATGGACGTCGCCGTCCATGTCGGCACTTTATTTTCTGTCCTTTTGTATTTCCGCAAAGACGTGATCCTCATGGTATCGGGAATATTATCCCTGCTCACCGGAAAATGGGATCATACAGGAAACCAACTCACGCTAAAAATCATCATCGGATCAATCCCCGTCATCATCATTGGCTTTTGGCTCAATGCAATGAATCCATCATGGCTATTAGCCGTTGAAATCGTGGCATGGACTACGCTGATTTTCGGGATCGTCTTATGGATTGCTGATCGCATGGCTCCAAACGAGAAAACATTAGATGAACTCGGCTACAAACACGCACTCATTATCGGCCTCGCGCAATGCCTCGCTCTCATCCCCGGGACAAGTCGCTCTGGCATTACCATGACCGCCGCACGGTTTTTAGGCTACAACCGTAGTGAATGCGCGCATTACTCCTTGCTGCTCGGCATCATCGCAATCAGCGGCGCAGGCGCGTTAGGCGGATTAGAATTACTCAACAACCCAAACGCATCACTCTCCTATGATGTGCTCATTGCGGCCATTCTATCCTTTATCTCCGGCTATATCGCTATCGTTTTGATGATGAAATGGCTTTCCAGAGCAAGCTTCACACCTTTTGCGATCTATCGCATAATTCTCGGCATCGCCCTATTAGCAGTAATCTACGCAACCGATTGGCTATAACGCAGATACGTGACAAGAGTATCCCCATATAGCTTGTCCTTAAGCATCTCAAACTGGGCAGGTGCAGACACGTCCGCGCCCCTCTCGGTTTCCAAAACGCACACCGCCCCCTCACGCAAAATATCGCTGCGCCCCAAATGATCAAGGCATGCAATCGCTAGCCCTTGCCGATAAGGCGGATCTAAAAACACAAGGTCAAACGGGTCACGAGCACCGAAATGAACCTTTTGCGCATCAGCCAACTTGAATACAGATTCGCCCTCCAAACCAAGCATACCAACATTTTGACGCGCCAAATCCAATGACGCACGTGCCTTATCTACAAAAACGCAATGAGATGCGCCACGTGACAACGCCTCTATACCAAGCGCCCCTGTGCCACAAAACGCATCCAAAACAAACGCCTCATGAAAATCACAATACCCCGAAAGCGTGTTAAAAATCGCGCCGCGCACCTTATCGGAAGTCGGACGAATATCTCGCCCCTTAGGCACATTTAATTTACGCCCACCATGCACCCCTGAAACAACGCGCATTACCCTTGTTCCTTAAAGAATTTTTCAAGTTGCGCTTTTAAAACATGATCCTTAACTTCAATAACCTCACCACGCTCAATCTTACCCAAATCAAATGGCCCATAAGAAATACGGATAAGGCGGTTCACCTTCAAATCTAGCGCCTCCATAACGCGTCTAATCTCACGGTTCTTACCTTCCTTTAAAACAATAGTCAGCCAGCTATTCGCCCCCTCTTTAGCCTGATCCATCTGCGCCTTAATTGACCCATAGCGAATACCATCAACAGTAATACCCTTCTCTAGCGCTTCGAGGCGTTTAGGATTCACACGTCCAATGACCCGCACACGATATTTGCGCCCCCATCCCGTTGATGGCAACTCAAGATGCCGTGACAACGCACCGTCATTGGTCAAAAGCAAAAGCCCCTCAGTATTCAAATCCAAGCGGCCAACACTAACCACGCGCGGCAATCCCTCTGGCAATTTATCAAAAACAGTAGCGCGCCCGCGATCATCTTTATGCGTTGTCACAAGCCCTGCTGGCTTATGATAAAGCCATAAACGCGTATCCGATGCGCCCTGCAATGACTGCCCATCGACAACAATCTTATCACTTTCATCCACTAAAAATGCAGGGGTATCCAAGACATCGCCATTAACCACAACACGACCATCCGCGATCCATCGTTCCGCATCCCTACGCGAACACAGACCCGCACGCGCAATTCGCTTTGCAATCCGCTCACCTTTATGCTTTTCTTCGCTCATGTCTGATAACTTTCAATTTGCTGATCAATTTTCTGAACAAGACCATAGCTTCATGCGCGCCGCATTGGAAGAGGCAAAGCAAGCACAGATGCGCGACGAAGTGCCAATCGGAGCAGTTTTGGTGCAAAATAAGACCAACAAGATCATTGCATCCGCTGGAAATCAAACCCGAGAACTAAACGATCCCTCCGCCCACGCAGAGATCATAGCCATCCGCAAAGCCTGCGAAATACAAGGCGCACAAAGAATTCCAAATACGACACTCTACGTATCACTAGAACCTTGCACGATGTGCGCCGCCGCGATTAGCTTCGCACGCATTGAACGGGTCATAATTGGCGCAGATGACCCAAAGGGAGGCGGCATTATACACGGCGCAAAATTCTATGAGCAGCCAACATGCCATTGGCGCCCCGAAATCGCACACGGCTTGCTCGCCGATGAGTGCGGCCAAATCTTACGCGATTTCTTTAAATCAAAACGAAAAAAGCCGTGACGCCTATATGATTAAACCGCACGCCA
Organism: Alphaproteobacteria bacterium; assembly: GCA_009995045.1. Taxonomy (GTDB): domain Bacteria; phylum Pseudomonadota; class Alphaproteobacteria; order Micavibrionales; family Micavibrionaceae; genus TMED27. The sequence goes on along the minus strand of JAACQG010000005.1, from coordinate 97,304 downwards.
TCCAATATCAGTGCGGCTAAAACCATCAGGCCAGTCAATTTTGTTAACGCCCATATAGGCGCGGCGCTGTGCTTCTTGAACATCTTTGCCCGTCGCGGTAACGCCAAGAACACGGCCACCAATATTAACAATCTCACCAGCATCATTTTTCGCCGTTCCCGCATGAAAAACGGTCACATTCTTAATCTCTGCCGTATCATCAAGATTATTGATCACTGTATTTTTCTGATAAGCGCCAGGATAACCATTGGCCGCCATAACAACACAAAGCGCACTATCACTGCTCCAACTCACCTGATCCTTAACTGCATCTAACTGACCCTTGGCTGCCGCATCCAAAACGGCAAGAACATCGCCCTGCATACGTAACATCAAGGTCTGACACTCAGGGTCACCAAAGCGTGCATTATGCTCAATCAAGAACGGCTCATCATCAACAACCATAATGCCCGCAAATAAAACACCCGTAAACGGATGACCGTCTTTCACCATGCCCGCAATGGTCGGCTCAATAATACGCGTCAAGATTTTCTCTTCTAACGCATCATTCATAAGATGCGCCGGGCTATATGCGCCCATACCCCCAGTATTTGGCCCTTGATCGCCATCATGGACACGCTTGTGATCCTGCGCACTCGTGAGAGGCAAAATGCTCTCGCCATCCGCCAAGGCAAAATAGCTAAGCTCCTCACCATCCAAAAACTGCTCCACTACAATCTCATGCCCCGCTTCGCCAAAGGCATTACCGGAAAGCATATCCTCTACTGTCTCATACGCCTGCGCCAAGGTTTCCGCAATTATTACGCCCTTACCCGCCGCTAAGCCATCCGCCTTAATCACAATCGGCACGCCTTGCGCATCTATAAACGCCTTCGCTCCATCAACGTCACTAAATCGCGCATAAGCAGCAGTGGGAATATCATATTTCGCGCAAAGATCTTTCATAAACCCTTTCGAGCCCTCAATCTGCGCCGCGGCTTTATTCGGACCAAATGCAGGGATACCAATCTCTTTCAAACGATCAACCACCCCAAGCACCAATGGCTGTTCCGGCCCGACAACAACAAGGTCAATCGCATTATCTCTCGCAAATGCAACCAATGCCTCAACATCATCCGCCGCAATATCAACGCAATCAGCGCAGGATTCAATGCCCGCATTACCAGGGGCACAATATAGCTGATCACAATTTTCTGACTGCGCTATCGCCCACGCCAATGCATGCTCACGACCACCTGAACCAATCAACAAAACCTTCATAAACCTAAATTCCCTTTGTTTTAAAAAAACAATATGGCGCTATTCTTCCAAAGACACAAGAGACGCGTTACCACCCGTAGCCGTCGTATCGGTGCTAACCACGCGCTCTGTCGCAAAGCGATGAAGGTAATATGGCCCGCCAGCTTTCGGCCCCGTACCCGACAAGCCATGCCCGCCAAAGGGTTGCGACCCAACAATCGCGCCAGTCATTGAACGGTTCACATAGGCATTACCCGCACGCACACGGCTCACCACATAGTCTTGGAATTCATCAATACGGCTATGCACACCAAAGGTAAGCGCATAACCCGATTCATCAATATCTTCCAACAAATCACCGAGCTTATTTTTTTCAAAGCGAACCACATGCAAAATCGGTCCAAAGACCTCATTCTTAAGCGCATCAATCGTGTCAATTTCATACGCACATGGTGCAAAATAAGACCCTTTCTCACGCAAATTCGGATCAAGCTTCGCTTCATATATAAACTTGCCAAAGCCTTTTAATGCCTCGCGGTGAGACACCAAAATACCACGCGCATCCTCATCAATGACGGGACCAACATCCGTGGATAATTCCTCCGGCATTCCGACAACAAGCTCCGCCATCGCACCTTTCAGCATACGGATCATTTTATCCGCTACATCTTCTTGGATACAAACAATGCGCATCGCAGAACATCTTTGCCCCGCCGATCCAAACGCACTAGAGACAACGTCATCAATAACCTGCTCCGGCAGTGCCGATGAATCAACAATCATCGCATTCTGACCACCTGTCTCCGCAATAAGCGGTACAATCGGCCCGTCTTTTGCCGCCAAGGTACGGTTAATCTCACGCGCAACTTCCGTTGACCCAGTAAAGCAAACACCGCGCACATCTTTATGTGCAACCAAAGCCGCGCCAACATCACCCTCACCGGTAACAATATGCAGCACATTTTGCGGAATTCCCGCCTCATACATCAATGACGCGCATTTCGCCGCAATTAATGGCGTCTGCTCCGCAGGCTTACAAACAACGCAATTGCCCGACACCAGCGCGGCAACAACTTGCCCCGTATAAATCGCCATTGGGAAATTCCATGGTGAAATACAGATAAACACACCACGTCCATGCAAAGAATAACGATTGCTTTCCCCCGTCACACCTGGCATTTCAAAACCGCCAGTTTGGAAATCACGACGCCCACGGTTCGCGTAATACCGACAAAAATCAATCGCTTCACGAATTTCTGCAATAGCATCGGGAATGGTTTTACCCGCCTCACGGATCGCGAGGGACATCAATTCATACTGATTTTCCTCATAAAGATCGGCAATCCGCTCCAAAATCTGCGCGCGGATATCCGCATCCGTTCCCGACCATTCCACAAACGCCTCTTTGGCGCTATCAATCGCCGCTTCTGGCACATCAGATCTTGCTGACCAGACCGTACCAACAACATCACTATGATCCGCAGGGTTAAGTACCTCTTTCGAAATACCATCTTTTTGCGGCTTACCATTAATGATAGGCGCAGCCTCATATTGATTATCAGAAAACTCACTCATACCGTCATAAAGCGCTTTCACCGTAACGGGGTCAGAAAGATCCATGCCCATCGAGTTGACACGAGGCGCCGCATCTTCATTTTCATAAATTTCCTTGGGCAGGCATATTTTAGGATGCATATGTGTCGTACGTCCGCGAATCTTTTCCACAGGATCAGCCACCAATCCTTCCACAGGCGCATCAGGATCCAAGAGGCGGTTCACGAATGACGAATTTGCACCGTTTTCCAACAAACGACGAACAAGATAAGGCAATAATTCCTGATGTGGCCCAACAGGCGCATAGATACTCGCAGGAATATCATATTCTTTCATCACATTATCAAAAAGACCTGAGCCCATCCCAAACAAACGCTGGCATTCAAATTCACGCCCCTCCGCCATCTCGATAACAGCTGCAAGAGAATGGGCATTATGCGTGGCGAACATCGGGTAAAATTCCCGATCATAACTTAACAATTTGTGCGCGCAGGCAAGATAAGAAACATCCGTATTGGTTTTACGCGTAAAGACTGGAAATGCTTCTAAACCCTCCTCATGCGCCTGTTTAATCTCACTATCCCAGTATGCCCCCTTAACAAGGCGCACCTGCATGCGGCGATGATGTTTTTGTGACAATGCAGCAAGATGATCAATCAAGGGCAAGGCACGCTTTTGATAAGCCTGCACAACAACACCAAATCCCTCCCATGAGGGATCAAGATCGGGCAACAAGCCCTCAATAATATCAAGCGATAACTCAAGACGATCCGCCTCTTCCGCATCAATGGTAAAAGCAATATTATGCTGCTGCGCCGCCAGCGCCAATTGCTTCAACTTCTCACGAATTTCTGGAACGCAGCGCTCTTTTTGCGCGTATTCATATCGCGGATGAAACGCAGATAATTTAACCGAAATACCTGGGCGGCGCTGCTCGTCCTTTGATCCGCGCTCACCAATATAATTAATAGCGTGAAGATAAGCATCGAAGTAACGCTGCGCATCCGCTGCCGTACGTGCCGCCTCGCCAAGAACATCATATGACATACGATATCCTTTTTTACGAAACTTATTGGCATTTTGAACCGCATTTTCAATATCAGTACCCAATACAAACTGCTTACCCAAAACTTGCATCGCCTGGATCATGGCTTCACGAATAAATGGCTCACCCAAGCGTGATAAAACACCATCCAGCGTCTTAGAAGATACAAACAAGCCAACGCCTGCCGCTTTAACGATCCAGTCTTTCGAACCACCGGCCGCATCCAACCAATTGGCCGCCTCGACCTTGTCACGAATAAGGGCATTCGCTGTTTTTTTATCCGGCACACGCAACAATGCCTCGGCAAGACACATCAACGCCAATCCCTCTTCCGTCTCCAGCGAATAATCTTTCATAAACGCTTCAAGCTGCCCCATTGGCGGCCCCTTCTTACGAAGGGCTTTAACCATGGCGCTCGCTTTTTCTTCAATACTTTCTGATCGCTTTTGATCCCACGGCAATGTTTCTAACGATAATGCAACGGCTTTATCTTCATGGGCGTGGAGGTATTCGGAGAGTTTTGTACGGGTCATAATATCTTTGCTGTTGTGTTTATTAAAAGAAATCTTATCATCATGTCATGCATGATATCGACACCAACGCACCACCTAAGTCAAACGTTCCAGAGTTTTCTGTCGGAGAACTGGCTTTTTCCCTTAAAAAAACATTAGAAGACAACTTTGGCCGTGTACGCGTGCGCGGAGAATTGTCACGCATATCAATCGCCGGCTCTGGTCATATGTATTCCTCCCTCAAAGATGACAACGCCGTCATCGACGCCGTCTGCTGGAAAGGAAACCTCAACAAATTATCCCTGCGCCCCGAAGAGGGGTTAGAAGTAATCTGCATTGGTAAGATATCAAGTTACCCCAAAAGTTCCAAATATCAACTCATCATCGAATCCATGGAATTAGCAGGCGAAGGCGCGCTGCTTAAAATGCTCGAAGATCGCCGCAAAAGACTTGAGGGCGAAGGCCTATTCTCACAAGAACGCAAAAAACCACTACCGTTCCTACCAAAAACAATCGGCGTGGTAACATCACCGACGGGTGCGGTCATCCGCGACATCCTTCACCGCCTCGCCGATCGTATGCCTAGCCACGTCCTTGTCTGGCCAGTGATCGTGCAAGGCGACGGCGCCGCCAATCAAATCACCAACGCGATCAATGGTTTTAATGCCATTGATGGATCATCTCTTCCCCGCCCAGATATCCTGATCGTTGCACGCGGCGGAGGATCACTTGAAGACCTCATGGCTTTTAACGAAGAAAACGTCGTACGCGCCGCAGCTGAGAGTAAAATCCCAATCATCTCCGCGGTCGGGCATGAGACCGACACAACTTTGATCGACTACGCCGCAGATCTGCGCGCCCCCACACCTACCGGCGCAGCTGAAATGGCTGTGCCTGTACGTGCAAATTTACTTGCGCAAATACTCGACAATGAAAAACGCCTCATCAACGCCACCAGCCGTATACTAAGCGATAGCCTCAACAAGCTCGACGCTCAATCTCGCGGCCTAGGCGATCCAGAAAAACTACTAACAATGAAGGCACAAAGCCTCGACCATGCCTCAGACAAACTCGGACTCAGCTTTGGTAGCTTCCTGTCCACTAAACGCGAACAATTAATCTCACGCGCATCACGACTGCGCGACCCTAAAGACGCCATTAAAAATGCTCATACCCGCCTTGAAAGATGGAGCGAGCAGTTAAAATCAGCCGCTCCAACCATCACCCAAAAGCGCTCACAAAACCTTGATCATTTAGGCAAAATGCTAGACGCGTACAGCTTCAAAAAAACCTTGGAGCGTGGCTACGCCGTCATTCGCTCAACTGAGGGCAAACCAATCATCACCGCAAGCGATGCAAAAAATCACGCCGCGCTAAATATTGAGTTTCAAAATAATGAAATCATATCCGTGCAAACAGGCAATACCGCCGCACCACAAACACCCACGCCCAAAAAGAAAAAGCCAAGCCAAAAAGACGACAAAGCGCAAACTAGTTTATTTTAATCACTCACTTATCAACATATCCGGATGACAAACCACTATCGTCAAACAGATCAATCAAACCATCCGCAACCTTGTTCATTCTTTTTGCATTATTAATGCCCCGCTCGACCAAAGACATTGCTTCATCTATCGGCATATCTGGCTCAAGATTGATATAATCAGGCTTGGTTTTAATCCGCGCATAAAAGTGAATAACTTGGCTGGATAATTGATCCCCTAATATATCAAGCTTATCTGTATTGCGATCAAAGACAGAGCGATCCAACGCTGGCTGGCTCTGCAAAATATCTCCTGCCTTCTTATATTTCGGCTGGCGCTGCGGATTTTTAATATCCGCAAGCATTTCTTCATAAACAACCAAATATGCTTCAATCTTCGATTTATTAGCCTTAATTTCAGAATCCAACATACTTGCCACAACTGTACGCTCTTTATTTTTCAATATGCGCTCACGCCCGACCAAATCTATATTAAGATTCTGCGCATCAATCACTTTTTCAAAACCGCGCATGATAATAATGCTCAAAGCGCCAAAAGCGGCCAATATCACGATAGATAATATAATCGCTAAAACAAAAAACCGCGTACCGATTGTATCGTTGCTTTTCCCACCCGCTTCAGAGGCCCATATACCTATTCCCCTTGCCTGAGCATCCTTTTCTGCCTGAAGATAAGGCTCCTCAAAAACACTGTCATATACATCAGAGCGATCAACACTGACATAACCAGCCTGTAGCATTAAAAGCCCAAGATCCTGATCCACTGAATTCACACATTGCGCCAGAAGATAATCATCAAATCGCTTTTTTAACTCACATTGCACTGCCTTATTGCCAATAGCATTATCAAGAGCAACACGCCCTTTTTCAGCAAGCAATATCGGCAAATTATCAAGGTGATGAATACCCCATATCTTAACTTCAGCTTTACCCGCAAACATACTGGCAGAATCAATCACACGCACTTTCGTATCGAAAACTTTTGGCTTGCCGCCATTATTATCCTGCGCCTGCACCGCAAACGGAAACGGAAACATAGCGATTGCAAAAAGCAAAAAAGCAACTCGTAATAAAAGCCGACTATTCATATTCTAGTGTAATCCAATGGGTTGATAGATACGCAGAGCTAAAAACATAACATAGAATATATTAACATTTTATTGCTTAATAAGTATGAAAACATTGGCTTTTTCTATCAATTCACTACTTTTGCCTGACAAAACTGTTACAATTGAGTATTGTCGCCTACAAAAAAGGATAAGGAAAACCGTCTTTCATGCGCGTAACGCTTGAAGAATTATTACAAAAACTTGGCGTAAACTATGTTTTATCGCCATACGAAACCATGCCTTGGGTTCATTATGATGAGGCAAAAGGCATAACATGCAGCGCCGAAGTCCGTATGGGTCCAACCAGTGAAGACGTTGAAGCAGAAATTCAACTTTTACGTGACGAAGACTCAGAAGACGATGAAGAAGGGGAAAAAGGTGGCGGTGTCGGCAGTATGGAAATACCCGACCCCAACGAAATAAAAAGCGAAGGCGCCAATATCGTAGCCCCCGGTGGTCGAAAACAAGTTCTTTGGATGCGCGCTGATGCCGCCGTTCAAAGTCAGTGGGGGCCAAAACTATTGCGCATAAACGACAAAAGTTATGTCAATGAATTCCATGATTGGGAAGGAAAAGGATGCGACCTGTTCCGCGCCACAATCGAATCCCTTCAAATGGGCGAGATCCCTGATTTTGACAATCTCATCGATGAAAACATGCAGGAAGATAGCCTCTATGGCGGTGGTCGCCGAGGCCGAATCGGCAGAAAGTCACCAAACATTAAGCCCGGACAATTACTAGGCATGAAAAAATAGAGAATAAAACGCTTATTGTTGTTCTTTAACAATAATGCCATATTTCTTAGCGATTTCCGGCAAGCCATTGGGATAGAACTCCGCAAGAGGTTTGAAATGCCATTTCGGCCCTTCACGATTAAGGGCCGCCGCAACCACACCTGTTTCTGTCCGGTCTTTTAAATCAACATCCATTTTATAACGAACAATTTCATATCCATTTTCTTCATTAGCCACACGAATGTAAACGTTACGAACCATACTCACATTTTGCTCTTTTTCATATCCACGATATACTGAAAGAACAATCATCAAATGCATGACATCAAATGGGATAGATTCTAAAAATACACTAACCGTCTCATCATCACCATCTCCTGCGCCAGTGCGGCTATCGCCATGGTGACGGACACCGCCATTTTGAGCTTCACGTTGATTATAAAATACAAAATCCTCATCAACGCGCGTAAGACCATCCTTATTTAGCATAAAAATACTAATGTCCAAATCAACAACATCAGCATTAAACGCGTTCGCATCCCAGCCCGCGCCAATCATAATTCGCTTAAGCGTCGCGTCCTTTTGGTTGATATTAACCTCATCACCGAGAGAGACAAAATTATCAACCTCAACGCTCTTATCTTCAAATCGAGTATCAAAAATATCAACCACGTAAAATTCCTTTTTAAAAAACAAACCTATTAGGCGACATTAATCGCAAAGATATAAACATTATAAACGATATAAGCGCCGCAGAAAACAACCCCTGCTATACGACCAATTTTACCAAATAAAACAAGCATTAAGGCAAAAACAACACTCACCAGAACAGTCACCCAAACATCAAAATTAACGAGTTGAGGTGAAAATGATCCTGCAGCAATCGGCTTTACCAATGCAGTAAAACCCAAAATCATAAGAATATTAAACACATTCGACCCAATAATATTACCCAAAACAATATCACTATGCCCTTTACGAACTGCAATAATACAGGTGGAAAGCTCAGGCAAAGACGTACCAAGCGCAATTATACTAAGCGCTATGACCGCCTCTGGTACATGCATTATGGCCGCGCTCGCACTTGCGCCGCGCACTAAAAATTCTGCCCCTCCCGCAATGACCGCTAACCCTAAAAACAAAAACACATATGCGTAAATCGGTTTCGCATATTCAGGTGCATCTTCAACGTCCATGGCAACATCAGCGCCCGCTTTTGCCATTTTATATTGAAAGTAAACATAACCAAACAAAAGACCAATCATACCAAAACCAGCGAGCCTACCTATAGCGCCATATTGCATCAAAAACGCGAGCAACCCCGTGACCAAAATCATCATCAATAAATCGCGCAAAACCGCCTGAGACTTGCCAACCAAAGGCACCATAATCGCGCTCACCCCAATAACCAAAAGGATATTCGCAATGTTCGAGCCCAAAACATTACCAATCGCAATCCCGCCAGAACCGCGCAAATTCGCAAATACAGAGATAATAAGTTCCGGCAAAGACGTCCCGAATGCGATGATTGTAAAGCCAACGACAAGCGGTGAAATCCCAAATTTTTGCGCAACATAAACTGCCCCGTCAACAGTCCAATTACCCCCCTTCACAAGCATGGCAATCCCGACCACCATCATTGCAAGCGGTATCATAAGGCTAGAAAAAATTGATAAATCCATGGAAAACCTAAATTAAGGCGAAGAAAACGTTAAAAACAAATCATAGTAGCGTTTATCCCGCATAAACAAAAGAGCGAAAGCAGCTTGGAAGACATTAGCCCTTCTTTCCATCAGCCCAATCAAGCCCAAAACCAAACGCACGATCCATCTCTGCATGCCCCGGAAAATACTCCGTATAATTGGTTAACTTAATGCCACCGCGAATATTTTCCAATCCACCAACCGCACATAAACATAGATGATCGTTGTGCGCACCAAGCGTTACAACAAGGTCATCCTCCCCCGGCACATCAAGAATAATTTGCGGATTAATCTTACTCCAAGTCGCCGCGCCCTCATATATATAAATATAAATCAAAAGGCGTTTAATCTTATCCCAATGCTTACCGTTAACGAGTAAAAACTCATCATGACCATCTGAATCACCTGTACGCTCATCACCAGATAAAAAGATATATGGCGCATTATCAAAATCGCCGAATTTATCACCAAAAGCTTGAATAGCACCGCGAGTGCCATCTTTCATCTCATACAAACAACCAATATCAAGATCGACCCCTTGCTTTTTTACTTTCTTAAAAATCTTTCCAAAAAAACCAGCTTCCTCAACAACAACATTATCCCACTCAACGCCGATGAGAAAATCCTGGAAATTAAAAGCGTCAGAAATACTACCTTTACTCGGCGTAATTGAAATACTCTGTCCGGGCTGATTCAAAAATTCACAATTATCAGGGTTATTCGCCGCAACACGATATCCGGAAGCCCCCAAAGCACCACCATGGCCAGAAAAATTAGCCCGACTTTTGGTCGCCGCCACCATGGAATTATTGGAAGGATTTGAAATTTTTTCGTCTGTTTTCTTCTTCATAAAGTTAACAATATCACCATCGCAAAAGAATGCAAAACAATAGAGCATCCTTGACTCACCCTCCTCAGCCTTGCTTCAATAAGGTATTCAAATCAGAAAGAATGGAGATTAAAGACATGGCACATCCAGCGTTTATTCTAAAAACAGCCAAAGACGGGCAAACATATTTCAGCCTAACCGCCGCAAACGGCGAGACAATCGGCAAATCCGAGATGTATACCGCAAAAGCCTCCGCAAAAAACAGCATTGAATCGGTTCAAACAAACGCACCCATCGCCGAAATTGACGGAGCAACAAATCCAAAATTCAACATTAAAGAAGGCAATGACGGAAAATTCTATTTCAACCTCACAGCCAAAAACGGAGAGATCATATTCCAATCACAAGGCTATACCGCAAAGGCGTCCGCCGAAAATGGGATTGAATCCGTCCAAACAAATGCACCAATCGCAGAAATCGACGATCAAACCGAATCTGCCGCGGCAGCCTAATTAAAAATTATGATACAGTCTAAAAGCCGCACCCAATAATGCGGCTTTTTATGTCTGCCAACACCCATCAATGTGATCATTAACCATCCCCATCGCCTGCATAAACGCATAGCACGTTGTCGGACCAACAAATTTCCAACCGCGCGCTTTTAAATCCTTTGATAATGCTTTCGACTCATCACTCATCGCCTGAACGTCATCAACACTTTTCACCTGCGGATGATGATCAGGTTTAAATCGCCAAAAATAATCCGATAACGTTCCAAACTCCTCCAACATTTCAATCGCCCGCGCAGCATTATTAATCGTCGCCTCAATTTTCCCGCGATGACGAATAATACCTGCATCCGCTAAACATCTCTCAACATCTTTCTCGCCATAATGTTGAACACGATTAAAATCAAACCCATCAAACGCCGCGCGAAAATTCTCACGTTTGCGTAAAATCGTGATCCAACTTAAACCCGCCTGAAACCCCTCTAGGCATATCTTTTCAAAAAGACGAATATCATCGGTAACGGGCTTACCCCATTCTTGGTCATGATAATCCATATAAAGTGGATCATCCCCGCACCAATAACAACGCTGCTTTCCATCCGCGCCCAAAATCAATGATTGTTTCACACGACAACCCTCCAGTTATAAAACCTGCATTTCATCCAAGATCAAAAAGCAACACATCACTATCCGCATTGGCGCTAAGCTTAACGATATCACAATCAGCAATCTCCAATGCGTCACCCTCTTTTAAAGTAACGCCTTCAAATTCAACGCTCCCACGCGCCACATGCACAAACCCAAAGCGACCGTCTTCAAAAGAATAATCCACATTATCCCCATCCGCCAAAGACGCCCAGTATAGCTGCGCATCTTGATGAATACTCACAACCTTATCCGAAGGCACGCCACCGCCAATAAGGACAAACTTGCCTTTCGCCGCATCAAGGTCAATAGGCACCTGTTCATAAGACGGCTCAATGTTGCGCTCACTCGGATGTATCCATATTTGTAAGAAATGCGCGTTTTCGTCCTGCGATGCATTATATTCCGAATGCGTCACGCCGCTACCCGCGCTCATTTTCTGAATTTCACCCGGACGAATAATAGAACCAGTTCCCATCGAATCTTTATGCTCAAGCGCACCATCCAAAACAATCGAAATAATCTCCATATTGTCATGACCGTGCTCACCAAATCCCGCGCCACCAATCACACGATCATCATTAATCACCCGCAAAGACCGAAACCCCATGCGCGATGGATCCATAAAATGCCCGAATGAAAATGTATGGCGGCTATCAAGCCACCCCATATTTGTATGCCCGCGCAACTCACGCTCATGAATTTTAATGCCCATAAGACACCTGCCTTTCATCGTAATTGTGTCATGATATATACATTAAAAAATATCGCGCTAAAAAAATGAAAAACAAGGGGCTTCCCGAACGCGCAAAACCTTGCTATCAAGGCATCTCATACAAATACAAACAAAGATTAAGAGGACAAAATGTCAAAAGAAGGCAGCTATATATATGTAATGAATGGCTTATCGAAAGCCTATGACAACAACAAAATCCTCGAAAACATTACATTAAGCTTCATGCCAGGTGCAAAAATCGGTGTTTTGGGTCCAAACGGGGCGGGTAAATCAACCTTGCTCAAAATTATGGGCGGCATTGATAAAGAATATAGCGGCGAAGCATGGGCCGCAAAAGGCACTCGCATCGGCTATCTTGAACAAGAGCCACAGCTCGACAACAGTAAAACCGTCCTTGAAAACGTCATGGAAGGTCTTGGCGAGGCGCTTGAAAAACTCAACCGATACAATGCTGTCGCCGCCGAAATGGCCGACCCTGATGCTGATTTCGAAGCACTCACCGATGAAATGGGCGAACTTCAAGAATGGCTTGATAACAACGAAGGCTGGGAAGTTGAACGCACCGCCCAAATTGCAATGGACGCCCTTCGCTGCGCACCAGGCGATTCATCCGTAGAAAACCTATCTGGCGGTGAAAAACGCCGCGTTGCACTTTGCCGTCTCCTCTTGGAAAAACCAGACCTTCTCCTGCTTGATGAACCGACAAACCATTTGGACGCAGAGAGCGTAGCATGGCTACAACGCTTCCTTGCCGAATATTCAGGGACAGTCGTTATGATCACGCATGATAGATACTTCCTTGATAATGTCACGGGCTGGATTCTTGAAATCGACCGCGGCATGGGCATCCCCTATCAGGGCAATTACACCGCCTATCTTGACGCAAAACAAAAACGCATGACACAAGAAGGCCGCGAAGAAGACGCCCGTCAAAAAGCACTTAAGCGTGAGCAAGAATGGATGGGCAAATCCCCATCCGCACGCCGTGCAAAATCCAAAGCCCGTATCAGCGCCTATAATGACCTGCTCGAAGAATCACAAGGGGTTGATTCCCGCGCAACACAAATCGTTATTCCTGCGCCGCCGCGCCTAGGTGATTTGGTCATTGAAGCCATTAACATCAAAAAAGGCTTCGGCGATAAACTCCTCATCGAAGACCTGTCCTTCCGCCTCCCACCTGGCGGTATCGTCGGCGTGATCGGCGCTAACGGTGCAGGTAAATCAACCCTCTTCAAAATGATCACAGGCGACGAAACACCAGATGAAGGCGATTTCAAAGTCGGCGATACTGTTCAACTCGGCTATGTTGATCAATCTCGCGATACCCTATCGGGTGATAACAATGTCTGGGAAGAAATTTCCGGCGGAACCGATATCATCAAACTGGGCAAGGTTGAAATGCAATCACGCGCGTACGTGTCCGCATTTAACTTCAGAAAAGGAGATCAACAAAAACTTGTTAAGGATCTATCCGGCGGACAAAGAAACCGCGTACACCTCGCTAAGATGTTGAAAAAAGAAGCAAATGTTATCCTGCTCGATGAACCTACAAACGATTTGGACACCGAAACACTCGCCGCCCTCGAAGAAGCAATCGAGAAATTCCCCGGCTGCGCCGTTATCATCTCTCATGATCGCTGGTTCCTTGACCGCCTTTGCACCCATATTCTTGCTTTCGAAGGAAATTCTCAAGTCACATGGTTTGAAGGAAACTACCAAGATTACGAAGAAGATTACCGCCGCCGCATGGGATTAGCCGATGGAGAATCCCCAACACGCATTAAATACAAACCTTTGCGCAAAGCTGGCTAAGTATCAAACTTCTATTTTAAAAACCCTGAATCCCCCGAAACATAAGGTGTATTCAGGGTTTTTTAACGTCTATCGCGTATCATTTAAGCAACAAACAACCAAAATAATGGTAAAAATAAGGCAGAAATCGTAAAAATTAACTAAAATTTTAACTATTTTCGCGTTACACTAAAATATTACAAGTGTGAGTTTTTTATAGTGAACGGTAGACAAGCAAAACAAGTAGCAGGATATGTGGTGATGCCCGGCATTATGCCGAGAATCGGCGACCTCTTCACGTCTGGTTTTGGCTATATCGCTTTCCTTATTGCACAAATATACGCAATGGTGCGCATATTACCGCCCAACCACTCATATCTTAACCCCCAAAATATCGGCAAATTCGGCATACGCCAAGTCATCGCCCAAGCCGCTAATCACTTGGTGATTAAAAAAGAAAACATCGACCAAATGGTCATTTTCTCTATCACTTTGATCGGTTTAATTTTGATCGTTGTACAAATCGCAACAATCATATTTATGCTAATCTTCGAACCGGCGCTTGCATCGTACCCAACCGCTGCGCATCCCGTCGGAACGGTGGTTGGAAAATCAATCTTTTTCACAGTCGACCCAACATTTGATATTGCCTTCATGCTCCTCGACCAAGTATTTGGAATTCCAGCCATGTTTGGCTCATGTATCGAACAAGGCATCTCATGTAAAACAGCAACAGCAAGCGTAGCACCAGCAGCGATTGCCACTTTTCCATGGCCCTTTCACGATGCATTACACGAGTTGTTTCGTTTTTATAATACAGGCATCCTTCTCGTCGGCGCTTTAATCTTCCTATATTTCATACTTATTGTGATCGGCGAGACCGCCGTAACAGGAACCCCCTTTGGCCAGCGCTTCCAAAATGTGTGGGTCCCTATCCGCCTTGTTGTCGCAATCGGCCTACTCATTCCTTTAAATTATGGCATGAATAGCGGCCAATACATCACCCTCTTTGCCGCCAAAATGGGGTCTGGCTTTGCTACAAATGCATGGGTCACATACAACAATCAAATACGCCTTGGAGCACCTTTCCCTGGCGGTGCAGGCGCAAACCCAACCGGCGAGCGCGAAAGCCTCATTGGTAAACCAGAAGCGCCGGATATATCACCAATCCTAGAAGCTCTCTCGCTTGTCCACGCCTGCGCCAGCAGCTATTGGTACATGGACAATACAAACGGGACAAAGCCTTATGTACCTGTTTATGACGGAGTAAAGCCATATTTATATAAAGATGCGCCTGATTGGATGCCAGATACAGATAATGTGCTACCAGTTGCATCTGGCACAACATATGAACAGGCACTACAGTTTTATAACAATGGTGATATCACAATTCGCTTTGGTGAAAATGGCGATGATGATAGCAATAACAAAATAGAGGGTGACGAAGAAGAAAAGCCTAAATGCGGCGAAATTAAAATTACCATTGAAACTGTAACTGGTAATACACCCTTGGTTGGCCCTGAAGCCGTACAGAAAATGTATTACGAGCTTATAAGGGATATGTGGTGGGGAGCAGATACTTATGAACTAAACGCATACGCTTTCCGCTACGCATCCTTAAAATTTGGCAATATTATTGACTCTGGTCACACACACGCTTGTAATGCGCCTGCAGGCCCCCCCGCACCCAATGTCAGCGGCACTGGTATTTTAGCCGGTTCGGCGACTGAATGCGCAGATAAACCAACAAAAGAGTGGCAAGAAGCAGGTGTAGCAACTCTTTTAGCAAACGTAAAAACCGAGCTAGACACGATATGGTTAGATTATGCAAATGCAACGCATTTATATGAAATGAATAGCGAAATTCTTAGCCGCGGCTGGGCTGGGGCTGGTATTTGGTACAACACAATATCTCGCACGAACGGAAATTATTTATCAGCCATCCGCAACATGCCCGCTATGACAGCATTGCCAACGGTTATGCAAAAAGTTGAATCCGCATCGCAAAAAGCTGACGTAAAGGTAACGCGAAACGATCGCTTCGACCCAATAAAACGCGAAGGCATAACATCAGATGATGCAAAGGTTGCAGCTGTTCTGTCGGAAGTATTCAAATATTGGAATGATGATAGCAAAAGTATGTTCAGTGAAGAAGTAAGAATTAGCGGTAGCCCGTTCGAAGACACAATGAACCTTATTTTCGGAACACAGCCCCTATCAGCTATGAACGGTGAAAACGTATCAACACATCCGCTCACGCAGCTTGCCATGCTCGGAAAAGGTCTCGTTGATGCATCCATTCGCAACGTTGCAACCGCATCAGCAGGATCAGCGATAGGCGGTGTTGCTGCAATACTTGATAAGGCAATACCGGGCTTTGAGGCGCCAGTTTCCGAGTTTATCCTTTCAACAGCATTCGTCGGCCTTACCGCGGGACTGGTTCTGTATTACATCGTGCCATTTTTACCGTTTATCTATTTCTTTTTCGCCGTTGCCTCATGGGTAAAATCGATATTTGAAGCAATGGTCGGCGTACCCTTGTGGGCGCTTGCGCATCTGCGCATTGATGGAGATGGATTGCCCGGAACTTCCGCATTAAATGGCTATTTCCTTATCTTTGAAATTTTCTTAAGGCCAATATTAACAATATTTGGTTTGGTCGCGGCGACGCTTATCTTTACGGCGCAAGTGCGCGTTCTGCACTTCCTCTGGGATTTAGTCACACAAAACTTAAGCGGGTTCGATAATGATGCAACTATTTCACTCACTGGTGCCAATGGGCGCTTAGCATTTAAACGAAGCATAGTTGACCAATTTTTCTTCAACATCATATATGCCATCATCGTATACATGATGGCTGTTGCTGCCTTTAAATTAATTGACAAAATTCCAGACAACTTGCTCCGGTGGATGGGTAATCAAGTTTCATCCTTTAGTGACATTAACCAAGATTCTGTTGACGGCCTTACACGCACCGCAGCACTTGGTGGCGCAACATCAGGCCAACGCCTCGCTCAAGGCTTACATAAAGGGGTGCAAGGCACAGCCCAACAAGCTGGCAGTTTAGGTGCACTTTTGACGGGGGCTAAGTAAATGATAGGAATTTTCACGGGAAAACAAATCGCATCATATATGGGCCTACCTCAGTTCAAGGTACGCCTAGAAGAAATATTTACCGGCGGCTTTCAATACATCGCTTACTTTATGGCACTCGTCTACAGCGCAGTTAACCTTCTTCCAGCACAACACCCATACACCCGCGCAGATAATATCGGCAAATTCGGAATCAGACATGTCATAGCAGAAGCCGCAAATAACCTTGTCTTGAAAAAAGAAAACGCCGATCAAATCATATTATTCATCGCCCTGTTAATCGGGTTAATTCTTATTTTCATGCAAATCTGTGTTTTGGGCGCGGCAATGTTTATGCAACCGGTTTTCGCAAGCATGCCAACAAACTTCGCAGGCTTTTTCCTCACACCTACAGCAACAGAATCAACTGATATTGCCCACATCATGATGGATCTTGTTTTTGGCGTAAGTGATGGCAGCAATCACATGTTCAATTCTTGTGTAGCTCAGGGTATCACCTGTACTGAAACACTAGCCGATACCGGCTACGGCCCGCCAAGCCCAGCAACACGCGACGTAATGGTAGATTCCTCCGGCAATTCAATTTACCAACCACTCGGCTTTCCATTTCCTATTCACACGGCAATGCATCAAATGTTCCAACTCTATAATACTGGCCTTTTAGTCGTTGCCGTTATAATTGCATCATATTTCATGGTTACAATTGTCGTAGAAACGGCGCAAACAGGAACGCCATTTGGCAAACGCTTTAATAAAGTATGGGCTCCTATTCGTATTGTTTTTGCAATTGGCATGCTTGTGCCTGTTGGTCTTGGCTTTAACGGATCACAATATGCGGTTTTATACGCCGCAAAATTTGGATCCGGTTTTGCAACAAATAGCTGGAATTATTTTAATGCGACCATCACTAATGGATATTTCGGCGACATGAAAGATTTGGTATCCACGCCCAACGTCCCTGAAATGCAGGCACTACTTCAATTTTTCTACGTGGCAAGAACCTGCGCCTATCTTGAGAAATTTTCATCAAGCAATACAAAAGAAATAAAAATGTACGCCGTCAGGGGGACAGATAGCGGCAGCGGAACAAAAAGACTGGAAATCCAAGATCTTGGTACTGACAATGCGACTGTATATCAGGACATATTAGATTTCACTGATAATAGCACCTCCATAAAATTTGTTTTTGGTATTGAGGATGATATTGATTTCGGACGATTTGAAGGAAATATATACCCCTCCTGCGGCGCTGTGACGATGAAATTAACGGATGCGAGAAGCCCAAATGCAGCTGAAAATACTGATAAGCCGGAACTAGGCACTGCAATCATGCAGCAATATTATCTCTATGTCCTAAGGGAACTCTGGCATAATACATATACTGTCGGCTTACTAGGCGGCGGTAATAACTATCCCGAAAACTTGGTAAAACATGACAGCCCGTGGAATGTAGACCGCAACGCACTGCTGCCGGATGCTGCGTTCAGATCAAGAGTAATTGACTATTACAGGAAAGATCTTGAAAGCGCCATGGTGAGTTGCGCAACCGCGAGCTGTGCCGTCTTAGGGATAACAGAAGGCGCTATTCCCACCCTACAAGACTCAGATCGCTATAACGTCAACAATCTGGTGACTGAAAAAGGCTGGGCAGGCGCAGCCATTTGGTATAATCGTATCGCGGAAATGAACGGCGCCGTGACAAGCGCCGTTCTAAATGTACCATTTCCATCTGCATATCCTGATGTGATGGAACAAGTGCTGGCCGAGAAAAAGAAACGTAACAACAATGTGGTAATGGAAACACGTTTCCACCCCCAAGTGCTGAATGGTGAACCGCTACAACTTGACACAGAAGACGACTATGAAAAGGCTAATATATTATGGGAGGCATATAAATACTTGCAAACAGGCGACGGTGGCTCCTCACCGCATGTAGCACCAACAGGCAATGCGATGATTGACTCCATCAACGCATTATTTGGAACTGAAGGTTTATATAATATTCGTCGTAACCCTGATACACATCCGCTCGCGCAGATAGTCGGCATTGGCCGCTCACTCGTTGAAGCAGCTATCAGAAACCTAACCATTTCAGTAGTAGCGGGCGTTAGCGGAAATTTATTGGGCACACTCGTTGGGGTCGATACGGGCCTCATCAAAGTGTTCAGCGCCTTCTTGATTACCGTCACTATGGTGAGCCTGACCGCAGGATTCATTCTTTTCTATGTTGTACCGTTCCTCCCCTTTATTTACTTTTTCTTCGCTGTCGGTGGCTGGATAAAAGGAATTTTCGAAGCAATGGTCGGCGCACCATTATGGGCATTGGCACATATAAGGATCGACCAAAATGGCCTCCCCGGCCAAGCAGGTGTCGCTGGATATTTCTTGATATTCGAAATCTTTTTACGCCCAATTTTAATGCTGTTTGGGATGCTCGCAAGTATTTCTATTTTCTCCGCCCTCGTAAGCGTTCTCAATCAAGTTTTCGATCTGGTAACAACAAATGTTGGTGGCTTTGACTACCGTGCAGAAACAGTAGGAAGCGTTGAAACACCAAGGGGGGCAGAAACCGTAACATCAACGCTCGGCTATGCACGCTCTGCAATAGACGAGTTTTTCTTCACAATTATATACACAATCATCATTTATCTCATGGGAATGTCATCATTCAAGCTCATCGATCTCATACCCAATAACATTCTTCGCTGGATGGGACAGAGCACAGCAACATTCAATGACCAACGCGAAGACGCAGCACAAGGCCTAGTAGGAAAAGCAACCGTTGGTTCACAACAAACGTCAGGAGCTTTAGGAAGCGGCTTACAAAAACTCGTGCAGTAATTAAAGAGAAGCGGCAATTTAAAACCAATGAAAAACAAAGCAAAAAATACGCTAAAATACGCATTATTGCCGGGCTTCATCCCGCGTATATTGGCACTTGCAACATCAGGGTTTTCAACGCTCGCATTCTACATTGCGTCCGTATACAACATGGTCAAATTATTACCAGATGACCACTTATACCTGCAAAGACAAAATATTGGAAAATATGGCGTCAGACACGTTATTTCCGCTGCGGCTAACAACCTTGTCTTTAAATGGAAAAATATTGATCAAATCATTATCTTTTTCACAATTTTAGCAGGCCTGTTGATAATCGTCGTTCAATTCGTATTACTCGCCTTAGCATTATTTGCGTCACAATCAGCCTTTGCTCTCGGCTTTCCAGTCACAGATTTATTCACAAACCCCAACACAACAACGGGCTCAGCTGGTCCTGAACAGGATTTAGCCTTTATAATATTAGACCGTGTTTTTGGGCTAGAAGGGATTTACGAATCCTGCATATCAACAGGGGTAGCATGTGAAAGCAATGCTGGCGTCCCTTCGGTTGAAACAATCGCCGCTTATCCTTATCCATTCCATGAAGCCCTCCACGGTATGTTAAGATTTTATTCTCTTGGCATCATGGCTATCGCTGCCCTCGTTTTTGTATATTTCACAATTACTGTGGTCGCCGAAACCGCTGCATCTGGAACCCCTTTCGGTCAGAGATTTAACAGAGCGTGGGCACCCGTGCGATTCGTCTTGTTTTTTGCAATGATAATCCCCCTCAATCTTGGCCAGCAAAATGAAGGACTCAATGGTGCACAAATATTAACATTTTGGGTCGCTAAACATGGGTCAAATTTTGCAACAAACGGCTGGGCTTATTTTAACAATGAGCTCTCAAGCGGAACATTCCTCGGTCCAAATGCCAATATTATAGCAACACCAAACAGGCCGGAGATGGGTGCCATAAATCAATTTATTTTAACGGCTAAAGTCTGCTCAATGGTAGAGAAAAAAATGTACGGCACTGATATTCAGCCTTACATTGTACGCTCTGACCCGCCTGATTACGTCGTGTCACCACCAACTGGCTCTGTTAATCCAAACGCAGAAAACTATATCGGAACCCCATACGCCACCGCTCTCGATTTCTCCCTAAAAGGAAACATAACCATTCGCTTTGGCGAAGTCGGAACCGGCAATGAAAATCAGGAATATGCAGGTCAGGTATTCCCCTATTGCGGCGACATTAACGTCATAACGACAGATTACTTTGAACCAGGATCACTTTATATCGCCGAAGAATATTATAAACTTATTGAAAGATTATGGACAGACACCATCGTAAATGAAGTCGCCCAATGCATTGCCAGAAGCAGAATTTCAGGATACGACACAGACCCAGAATGCTCTGACGTTACCTACACACCAGACAGAGAATATGTTCAGGAAGTTAAAAAATATTTTGATGATTTTGCACAAGCCTCAATTGATAACGGCATTGCACAACAAAAAGCTAGCGGCAACTTTCTTGTCCCCCCTGAAATCATAGAAAAAGGATGGGCAGGAGCTGCAATATGGTTTAACCGCATCGCAGAAATGAACGGCGCCGTTATCGATGCCGCCCTCAATGTACCTATAGCCAGCAAATATCCAATGGTCATGGAATTAGTACGGCAAGAAAGATTACGACAAAATAAAAATGCCTCAGGGACAAATATGTACAACCCGTTTTTGGCTGAGGGCGTTCCAGTAAGGTTACCCAATGGACGCGAAGCTTCCTATGGCGCAATTTATTATGCATACACCTTCTGGCAAGAAACAAACGCTGCAGATAATCCAGAGACCTTAAAAACGGGCAATGTTGCAATTGATACTATTAACCTGATTTTAGGAACAAGCGGCATTTTTGATATGCGAAAAAACTTAGATATTAACCCCCTAGCGCAGCTAACAGCGATCGGCAAAGGAATTATGGATGCAACCATAAGAAATGCTGCTATAGCAGGTGCAGGAACTTTAGGAGGCGGATTATCATCAATCATAGGGGATATTCCGGCAAACCTATCAAAAATCTCAAGTTCATTCATGTTTTCCGTTATCAGCGCATCGATTGGGATCGGAGTAATTTTGTTTTATGTTTTACCGTTCCTGCCGTTTATATATTTCCTTTTCGCCGTGAGCGGCTGGATAAAAAGTATTTTTGAAGCTGTTGTCGCAATGCCTCTATGGGCGCTTGCGCATATTCGCATTGACGGCGAGGGCATCCCTGGCCAAGACGCTTCTAACGGATATTTCTTACTACTCGAAATATTCCTAAGACCAATACTCATTTTATTTGGCCTCATTGCCAGCATAAGCATTTTCTCCGCACTGGTCATCGTCTTAAACAGTATATTCGACCTTATGGTTGCCAATGTCGGTGGCTTTGGTGTTGAAGGTGAGGTGACATCTCTTCCCACACAAATCAGTTTCTATCGTGGCGCCATTGATGAATTTTTCTTCACCGCGATGTATGCCGTTATTTGTTATCTTGTCGGGGTATCATGCTTTAAACTTGTAGATCTTATACCAAACAACATCTTACGTTGGATGGGATCAAATGCTGCAACATTCCAAGAAAATGCAGGTGACCCAGCTGGCCAGCTTACAAATAACATCTATCGCGGAAGCGTATTGGTAACAAATCAAATCGAAGGCGGCACACAAGGAAACTTGGCGGCCATGGTCGGATAATGGTTTAAAAAAATTAAGCTTATTTAATCTCGCGCAAATGCTCAATTAAGACCGAAACTTCTCCGCCGCCGCGCTGTATCACAGATGAAAAATCAGAGCGCTGAGTAAGTGCCATGCTAACACCCTCAACAACGACATCGATAACTTTGTACTGACCGTTTTTCTTACGCAAACGCCAATCAACTTTAACATCTTGCCCACTGCCTTGTGGGACAATCACAGAATTAACGGTAACATCATCTTTTTGACCGGCTCGGCTACCACGTATGTCCAAGTTTTGCCCATCATATTCACCAAAACGACGCGAATAAACTTCTACAATCATTTCACGAAAAAGTTTTTGGTATTCATCGCGTTGTTCTGGAGATGCGAGGCGCCAATATTTACCAAGAGCAAATCGACCAATGGTTGCCATATCAAAACTTCTGTTCAACAACTCTGAAAAATGCTTCTCTTTATCTGTATCCGATAAATCAGCATTACCAAGAAAAGTAATTGCATCACTCGCCATCATATCAACAAATTTTTCTGCATCCTCATCACGAGCATCACTCACACGGATGTATGAAGGTTCGCGTAATACATCATTATGATGATTAGAAAAGGAAAAAGCCGGAGCACTGCCGATAGCCAAAAGTGCACTTCCTGTCAAAAGCAATTGATAGGGTATACGCATAAGATAAATCCTTAATTTAAAATATTATTCGTCGTAATCAGGAATCGATACTGCAACAGCATCATCCGGATTTTCATCTCTTATAAGCGCATCACGGCGCTGGTAATAAATACTACGTGTTGATGCATAATAATCAATCGAACTACGTCTCAAATCTTCTAAAACATCCATTAGATTATCACGAACGTTTAGATAGTTCAGACCAGTTCTTTGATAAGAAAGATGCTCTTGTCCGCTATCGAAAAGATACCAGCGCAATGGATCAGCATAAGCATCAACGATATAGCCTACAGAATCACGAGCAGTGCTCGGCCCCAAAAGTGGAACAACGAGGTACGGGCCATTATCTAGACCCCATGTGGCCAATGTCTGACCAAAATCTTCAGATTCATGTGGCATACCTTCTTTAGCAGCAAAATCGAACAAACCACCAAAACCGGTAAATGTGTTAATAGCTGTACGCAAAAGAACATTGCCCGCACCCTCTATATCGCCTTGTAAAACTTGATTGGCAAAAATAACAGGGCTGCGCAAGTTGCGTAAAAAATTACCAAGACTGTTACGAACTTCTTTTGGAACAACAAAGCGATATCCCTTAATTGCAGGATGGATAATATTATCGTCAACGACTTCGTTAAATTTAAAAACCGCACGGTTTGTGTCTTCCAAAGGATCCGAAATAACAACACCATCATCCATAACGGATTGGTTTTGAGTAGCACACGCGTTTAAAGCCAACACACTAAGCGTAGCAACAGTAAGGGTGCTTAATTTCCCAAATTTCAAAATGCTGTTATTCATAATAATATAGTTCCAAAATCTCATTATAATCCAGTTTATATCTGGTCCAAAAACGATTTAAAGTCAACACTTTATGTTTAACATGAAAAGGTTAACCATCCTCTAAATTTATTATAGCACTAATCCCAAGCAGAAAACATATCAGCGCTGGCGACCACGCCGCTAAGATAACAGGTATTTGTTGTGACGCGCCTAAAGCCTGTAAAAAACTAGTCATGAAAAACACGACGAACCCAATAAATACGCCGCTTGAAAACAAAATCAAGCCTTGGCGCTGACGTGGTGGGCGCATAGAAACAATGGCCGCCAGCAAAACCATACCCACGTAAAACAAAGGTTGCGACAATAAATTATGATAATGCACACGAAGCGCGCTCGCATCAAATCCGGTTGCTTCCAATGTTTGAATATGTCCTCGCAAACGCCAAAATGATAACGTCGTCGTCGACGCAAACGTCCCCTCAACATCCGCGATGGTTAGGTATGTTGGCATTCGATATTCTGGAACTCTTATGATTTCCCCATTAGCTTGATGAATAAGCGGATCAACAAAAACCCAATATCCATTGCGCAAAATCGCAGAAGCCCCGTCAAGACGGCTCACAAAATTATCATCTTGGTCAAAAAACAAAGCCTTCACATCATTCAAACGCCAATCTTTCCGCTCAATGCGACTAGCATTCAAAATAACATATCCTTTGCCCGAATATCCCTTGCCCAAATCAACACTTTGACGCAACCATAGCCCTTCTTTAAACACCGCAACCTGGCTATCCTCTTGCTTTAAAAACGTTTTTTCCAAACGCTCATACTTACCAACCAGCAAAGCCCCGACAGGATTAAAAACCCCGATCTGTAAAAACCCAATAAGCATCGCAACACAAATAACGGGCGCCAAAAACTGCCAAACAGAAAAACCAGCAGAGCGCAAAATCACAAGCTCTTGACGCCTATTCAATTGCCAAAAAGTAAACATTGCGCCAAATAAAATGGCGAACGGGAATAAAATCTGTACAACTTCAGGAAGCTTAAACAACCCCATCTTCATAACAAGACTAAGCGGTACATCATCAACCTTACTGGCACGACGAATTAACTCCACTGTATCAAACAGATAAATAATCCCCATCAACGCAAGCAATAAAAAGAAGGTGTTACGAAGATATTTCAGTGAAATATATCGACTAAATGTAGCGCTCATCTTCATGAAGACGTCCTTCCATATAAAACACGTCTACGGAATTTTTCACTATATTTGCTCAACATAAACAAGCAAAAAGCAATCGGCCCAAATGCAATCGCATACATCATCCAAAGCCCTAAATCATTGTGCTTAGCCACATTAAAAAACGTCAAATACGCGCCCTGAAGTACGGCAACGCTCAACACCGCCACCATAATGCGCCGCACCTGCCCACGACGATTATACGGCCCAACCAGCAAACAAACACAGCCAATCAAGGCAAATGACAACGCCAATATAGGACTGACAAACCGCTTATGAATTTCCAACCGAAATTCACGTAAATTTTTAACATCGCTCGCATCACTCAAATCTGGCTTAATAAGCTCGAAAATAGTTCTCTCATCTGGCTCCGCCCAGCGTGTGTTAACCTCGTTTGAATTGGGAAGATCAATAATATAACGATCAAAATTAAGACGGTTTAAAATCTGTTTCTTCTTGTTAAATTCCTGCCGCGATCCATCATGAACAAGCACCTCAAACCCGCGATCCGTGCTCACCAAAACACCGCGCTTCGCAATAACAGTAGATGGATATTCATTTTTATCGCGCGTGTCTTGGATCAAAATCCCCCGCAAATCACCATTTATATCCTTATCACGAATATAAACCGTAAGGCCGCTGCCAATCTGATTAAAAACGCCTTCTTTTAAAAACAACGCAGAAAATTGTGATTTGATCACCTGACGCATCTCTTGCATCTTAGACAAAGATTTGGGACCCACCAACATCGTGATACACATCAACGTCAATGTAACAAACACCGCAAATATAATCGCCGGACGCGACAATTTAAAAGCCGATAGCCCCGATGCCCGCAAAACAACAATCTCTGAATCCGACACCATCCGCGCATATACAAAAACCACACCAACCATAAGCGCAAGCGGCAAAATCACCTCAAAAAACCGTGGTAATGCCAAAAACGTAAGCTGCCAAAACGCCCCGCTTGACGCTCCCGCCTCAATCACAAGCTCCAAAAACCGAAGCGACTGTGTCAAAAAGATGATAGCCGACAATGTCAACGCCACAAACAGCGTCGCAATCGCGATATTCTTTATCATATATTTGTCAAAAACGGATAACATGACTTTTGATCTAGCCTTAAGGGACGAAATTCATATACTCTTTTAAAGATCAATCATCCAAACAACAACGATAAAGACAAGCATGCTTAAAATAACCTTCGCAAAATCTCCCGCCGCCACCCTTAAAACGGCCATTATCCCTGTCTATAAAGAAGGGAAATTAAGCGAATCGGCAAAATCACATAAAACGCTTATCACCCACACCATAGAAAACCACCCAAATTTCAAAGGGAAATTAGGGCAAACATTGGTAATCACGATGGGCGAGAAAAACGATTTCGATCACATTATCCTGCTCGGCCTTGATGACCCCAAAAAACTCAACGCCATCAAAGCACAAGAAGCGGGCGGAAAATTATTCGTAGCGCTAAAATCATTAGGCACCACCGCCGCAGGTCTTTTAATTGAAGAAGACGCAAAAGTAAAAGACCTCAGCACAACCGACCTCGCCGCCAATATCGCCTATGGCTTGAAATTACGCAGCTATACCTATCTTAAATACAAAGCAAAACCTAAAAAACCAGCCCCTGAATTTAAATCTTTCAGCATCATAAGCGCACAATCCACAACCACAAAAAAGACGTACAGCGCACTCGAAAGCATCGCTGAAGGCGTCTTTACCGCCCGTGATCTCGTCAACGCGCCGCCAAATGATCTTTACCCCGAAAGCTACGCTAAATTCATCCAAAACGAACTTAAACCCCTTGGAGTATCCGTCGAAATCATTGATGAGAAAAAGATGGCCAAATTAGGGATGGAAGCCATCCTCGCAGTGGGCAAAGGCTCAGAACGCCAACCACGCATGGTCGTCATGAAATGGAACGGCGCAAAAACATCATCAGGAAAATCAAGCGAAGCCCCAATCGCGCTCGTCGGCAAAGGCGTCACATTCGACACTGGCGGCATATCACTTAAACCGGGCGCAGGCATGGATGAAATGAAAATGGACATGGGCGGCTCTGCTGCGGTGATCGGCACGATGAAGGCACTTGCTTTGGGCAAAGTTGAAAAAGACGTTGTCGCCATTGTCGGCCTCGCCGAAAACATGCCTTCCCACAACGCGTACAGACCTGGTGACATCATCGGCTCCCTATCAGGCAAAACCATCGAAGTTCTAAACACAGATGCCGAAGGACGCCTCGTCCTCGCCGACTGCCTCACCCATATTCAACAAAAATTCAAACCCAAATACATCATCGACCTCGCCACTTTAACCGGTGCAATGATGGTTGCACTAGGGCACGAATATTGCGGCACCTTCGTCAATGACAGCAAACTCTGGAAAGACATGGACAAAGCCAGCGACCACACGGGCGAAAAATTATGGCGCATGCCTCTCGATAAAGTGTTCAAAAACGATATGGTCAGCAACGTCGCAGACCTCCAGAACCTCGCCAAATCTGGGCGTTTAGCCGGCGCTTGTACCGCCGCAGGCTTCCTCGAACATTTCATTGAAAACGACACACCATGGGCGCATATGGACATCGCTGGCACCGCATGGCGAAAATCCGACCAACCAACAGCCCCCAAATACGGCACCGGCTTTGGCGTACGCCTCTTAACGCAGTTGATCACAGAAGGCTAAAATGTCCGACCGCTTGCGTAAATCACTCAAAGCCGTCTCGGAACGCTATGCGTTTCGAACCACAAAGACGGTTGAGTGCTTAATAACAGGCACGCCCGATGATGACCCGATCGCACGACAATATATCCCAACCCCTGCGGAGCTTATACAAACACCGCAAGAAAACCCCGACCCAATCGGTGACGAAGCACATTCCCCCATTAAAGGGATCGTCCACCGCTACCCCGATCGTGTCCTATTCAAACCCGCCAATATCTGCGCCGTCTATTGCCGCTATTGCTTTCGCCGTGAGAAAGTAGGGCCAGGCAGTGAAATCCTGACCGATAAAGAACGTACAGCCGCCCTCGACTATATCCGTAACAATGAAAACATCTGGGAAGTCATCTTAACAGGCGGCGACCCCCTCATTTTGTCACCACGCCAATTGTCACATATCATGAACGCGCTAAACGACATTAAACACGTACAGGTCATCCGCTTACACACGCGCATCCCAATCGCCGATCCACTGCGCGTTACACCCGAATTGATAAACGC